>NZ_CAMHZQ010000003.1 GCF_946190275.1 Streptococcus mitis
ATCAAAAAAGAAAGGACGAAATTTGTCCTTTCTAGATATTAGCTTTTCTTCAACCCACTACAGTTGACAAAGAGCCTTTATATTTTATTTAATCTGAGCTAGTAGTGATTGGTCAAAGCACCACACAAGATTTACTTTCATAAGTTAGATAAAGTCAGTATCCTCAATCCTTGTCTGCTTCATTTTCTTTTACGAGATCGTTTTGTGAATCTTTTTCAGAGAGTTTTTGATCAATATACTTGTCAATGTTTTCATAAAATTCCTTGGTCGCTTCACTATCTAATGTTGGCGAGTTCTGAACTTGATTCACTTTCAATTGAACAGATTGAATACCGTAAGAGGCTTGTTTTTGGTGGAGTGTTTCTAATTCTTCTTCTGAAATCGGATCTCCAACAACCGTCAAGACCAATTCATTGTTACTTGACTTGTAGACTTGATTAATAACCGTATAATTGGCGAACTCTTTTCCTACAAACTGTTTGATCCCTTCTTTGCGCGCTTGTTCTATTGTCAGAGTAACTGCCGAATAGCTAGCTGGAAGAATCAACAATACAATCAAAGAAATCAAGCCAATTCTCATTTTAATGCTCAGCTCTTTAAATGAAGTTAAAGGAGATTTTCTCATCAAAATTCTTGTTCCAACAATGTTGGCTAGCATGATAAAGACACAGTTGATCAAGAAAAGATAGAGAGCCCCCAATAAAAATCGTACATTCCCATTAGCTAAACCATAGCCAGCAGTACAGATAGGCGGCATCAAAGCTGTAGCAATGGCTACTCCTGGCACGATATTGTTTGCTTCTTTTTTCCTTGAACCGATCACACCAGCAATCCCACCAGCAATAGCAATGAGAACATCCCAAATGGTTGGAGAGGTTCGTGCGATCAACTCGCTACTTGCATAAGACAAGGGAGAAATCCAGAAATACAGAGTCGAGACAAGCAAACTGACCAACACTTGAGTCAATAAAACCTCTAGAGATTGCTTGATTAAACGCGTATCAAAAATAGCTAAACCGAATCCCAGTCCAACAATCGGTGTCATGAGAGGTGAAATTAACATGGCTCCAATAATAACAGCTGTTGAATTCATATTTAGACCGATAGAGGCAATAAAAATTGCACACATCAAAATCGCTGTATCTCTCAATCGAACATGAAGGTCATCGTATAATTTCTCACGGTATTCCCGTGTTGAATAATTGGCAGTCATTTGTCCTCTCCTCTTTCCTTATTTAAATCGGTATAATAATTAATAATAACAGCTGATAAACAGCCAAAAAATATGAGCCCATAAATCGTCAAGAAGACACTGGTAATCCTTCCAATCAAGGTCACAGCTAGGAGATCCCCGTAGCCGACAGTCGTCGAAGTCACAAAAGCATACCAAAGACCGTCTCCGTAATTTGTGATAGCAGGTTCAACTAGGAAAAGCACGCCTCCTGACCCAAAAACAAAGGTCACAAAACTCAGAGCAAACCGAGTAAAACCCGTAACCTGTATAATATGCCATAACATTTTTAAACGTCTCATTTGTTCTCCTTATTCATACTAGCTCCTGACCGAGCCGTTTTTTCCAATAATCAAAGTGAAGATAGGACATGATCTCCATCAGAGAAAGATAGACAAACTGATAGATCTGATTTAAGCTGATTATCAACTGATATTGTTTGAAAAATGACTGGAAGAAAGACCAGATATGACTGTCTTGAATCAGTCCCTTCTTAACATCAGACAGGATATTAGCTAAAGCTCCCAAGGACTGAAACGGTAAATCCTTGACATTTATATAGATCCGGTCCACCACATCATTCAGACTGGTATCTTGGATGGCATGAAATTCTCCAAAGAGAACTCCTGCCGCTCCAAGAGTAGAAACAAATTCCACCAAATAATTTCTGAGGAAATTTTCTCAACCTTTTCCCATAATGTGTTTAGTGCCATCCATAACGATCCCAACCAGAAAAAGGAAAGAAAACAAGCAAAGAAATTTTGCCGTAAATCCCAAAAAGCTTCAAGACTTGGTGTTGTTGGTTTTTCTAACTCTTTTCCTTGAACCGATCACACCAGCAATCCCACCAGCAATAGCAATGAGAACATCCCAAATGGTTGGAGAGGTTCGTGCGATCAACTCGCTACTTGCATAAGACAAGGGAGAAATCCAGAAATACAGAGTCGAGACAAGCAAACTGACCAACACTTGAGTCAATAAAACCTCTAGAGATTGCTTGATTAAACGCGTATCAAAAATAGCTAAACCGAATCCCAGTCCAACAATCGGTGTCATGAGAGGTGAAATTAACATGGCTCCAATAATAACAGCTGTTGAATTCATATTTAGACCGATAGAGGCAATAAAAATTGCACACATCAAAATCGCTGTATCTCTCAATCGAACATGAAGGTCATCGTATAATTTCTCACGGTATTCCCGTGTTGAATAATTTCCGTTCATTGGTTACTCCTTTTATTTTATATAATCTTGTTTCTGCATGGATGATGGTAGAGAGACTTCTGTCCAATCTTACATATTTTTCTTCTCACCTGTTATTCTTTTGAAAATTATCTTTTAAGTATCCGTCAGTCCATCCTTTATATTATATCAAAAATTTTACAGTTTTTCTCTGACGAAATCTATCAATTGAATAGATAGATGAAGCAAGAAATTTTTGTTTCCTTATCCGAAGAAGGAAAAACGGTATCTCCTGAACCTTGATACTATGCGTTTTATTCTTTATAATTTAGCTATTTCAAAATTACAAGTTCTCCATTCTTAATTTCCCAAACTTGGTCAAACTTACTTAATAATTCGTTTTGGCGATGTAAAGTAACAATGACGGCACTTGGTAGTTCCAGAACTCTTTCCAATTCCATTTTAAACTGATTAGTATCCAAGGCAGAGAAAGGTTCGTCTAGGATAAGCAATGGATTTTTACGATTTTTCTCACGATTTAAATACATTCGTTGTTGCTGACCACCTGACAGGGATTGTGGTGGAATTTTTTCAAAATCTTCTTCTCTGAATTTTTCATTGAAACTATTGAATAGTGTTACATTATTTTCATAACTCGAAATAAATGTATGTTCTTGTTGCAGAATCATACCGAATCTTCCCCAAAGATGGTCCAAAACAAGCCCATCTAGCACAATTTGTCCTTCAAAATCTTCATCTGTTCCATTTAAAATGTTGAGAAGACTACTTTTTCCAGAACCATTCTTACCAATAAGCGCAATTTTATCCCCTTTTTGAATCGTAGCGGAAGTAATTATCAATTTTGATTCTCCCAGTTGTTTGGAAATGTTTTTCAAAGTAATCGTATCAAAAGAATGTTGAGGTGCTTGAACTGAAACGGGTCTCCCAACAATGTTTTGAAAACTCTTGATTACAGGCTTTACGGACTCTAACATTTGTAAATCATAAAGGATTTCCTGTATTGGTTCAGAAAAAGCATTAATATATCCGAAACTCGCCACCACCTCAGGAATACCGAGTTGCTGGTGAGATAGAGAGTAGGCTAAATAAATAAACAGAACAAGACTAATGAATTCAAAAGAAACACCTGTCAATAAGATGCCTGTAATTTTTGTCAAACCATACTTAAAATACTTATCCTGCAAATTCTTTAGAGATCTCTTTTGTTGATTCAAAAAATGCGACATAGTTAGTTTATTTACCAAATGATGTCCCATGAGCAAATCCTCCAAAGTTCGATAGTAATCTCCTTGTTTTTTCAAGTAAACCTGTCTACGATTAGCGGTCAACTTCCCAACGATTTTAGGAATTTGAATACTAATTCCAGTGGAAAAGATTAAAATCAGTGATACAATAGGATTAATTGTTCTGCTAATAATGAAAGCGTAAATGATGATACGTAAAATTTGTTTGATAAAACTCATCAATGGAGGAAGGTAATCCTTTTCCAACGAATCTAGGTCATTAGATTGAAAGGAAATATACTCTGCTACTGTTTTCTGCTTGAAATCGTGGTGACTGAGTCCCAGAAGTGAACGAAACCACTCATTTTTCAAAGTAGTCGAAAAGATAATCCCCTGCTTCCAATCAAGTATCATTTGGATATAGTTACAACTCAAATAGCCTGCCACTGACATAGAGTAACCATATAGAGCTACTTGATAATCCCCTTTGATTAATGCCTGCGTGAAATACGGTAACAAAGCTGTGCAGATATTCGATACTACACCAAAAAGAAAATTAAAGAAGAGATACCATCTAATAGTTTTAAGATATGGTAGCATATACGATACTCCTTGCTAATGCGTTTTTTTACATATCTCAGAACAATCTCTACTATTCCTTATTTCAGATAGTGCGATACTCAGACATTGAGTGCAATAATTGTAAATCACACAAGTTCTGCAGTTTTTACTATCATTCAAAATATAATTTGCTATTTTGTAAAATATAGGTCTATCCCATGTTTCTTTGATAGATGTAAAATGAATATTTCCAACACTTCTATTGAAAGTAAGCTTTTCAGTTTTTCTAACGATTTAGGCTATTTCGTGACACACCCACAATCCGTGAAAATTCTGGTTATATCAGATTATGTGATTTTCGTAAGAATTTTATATTGTCTCCAATCATGGTAGTCTCCTTTTACTTGATAAAACTATTATAACATTTAGAAATTAAAAACTGGTTCAAAATCAATAGGATGTGTGTATTCGATACATTCAATAAATTCTTGGAAACAGTTCTACACCAGTTACACAAATCTATATACACCTATCTCATTCAAAATAAAAAGAAAGCTGCAGTTCTTTTAATCCTGTATCAACGATTCATTCTGAAATCGAATAGGAGACATTTCCCAAGTCTACAATTCACTTCATCTCAAATTAATTTTTGTAATTCACCCTTAGTTTATAGATTTTATACTCAACAAAAGTATAAAGCATACAAAACTTCACTTTGAACCAGTATTTATACTATATTCCGTATTAAAAATTCTATTATTGGTTTTGTAAAAAACAGTCTTCAAATATCCTGAAATATAGCAAAAAGAGATTGGGTAAAAACTCATTCTCTCTTCTCACTCAAGGACTAAGTTCACTTGAGCAAACTGAATCCGCACTGTCGTTCCTTTTCCGACCTCAGACTCGATGCGAATCTGGTGACCCAGTTCTTCAGAAATTTTCTTAGATAGGTAAAGTCCAAGTCCAGATGACTGCTGGGTTAGGCGTCCATTATATCCTGAAAAGCCACGTTCAAAGACTCGGAGGACATCACTGTTTTTTATCCCGATTCCTGTATCCTTGATACAGAGTTCCTGGCCTTCCATATAAATCTCCAGACCACCTTCCTTGGTATACTTGAGACTATTTGAGATAATTTGTTCAATGACCACTAGTAGCCACTTCTTATCCGTCACGATTTCTTTATCAAGGTCATGTAGATTGACATTTAGGCCTTTTTGAATAAAGAAAAGAGCATATTTACGAATTATTTCCTTGACCAAGTCCTCAATTTGAACCTGCTTTAAGACCAAATCATCATGGAAACTTTCTAAACGCAGGTACTGTAAAACTAGATTGGTATAGGAATCAATCTTGAAAATTTCCTGTTCTAATTGCTGCTTTAATTGGCGGTCAGCTACTTCTGCAACTAAGAGTTGACTGGCTGCAATGGGGGTCTTTATCTGATGGACCCACAAGGTATAGTAATCCAACAAATCCGTCAGTTTTCTTTCTGAATCTGACCTCTGCTGATAGAGTTCCATCTCACGAGCTTCTAATTTTTCTGCTAAAGCTATTTCCAAAGGAGATTTGGCTTCCCTCTCCCCATAGAGAATTTCCTGACGATATACCTGCATTTCTACCAATATGTCCCAAGCAAAAAATAAAATGGTTACAAAGCAACACAAGAGGAAAAAATAGAGAAAGTAAATTCCTAAACTGGCAAATAAAAACTGAAAGAGTAATACCAGAAACGTCAAAGAAAGTAGATAGACAAACAGACGACTACGGGAACGCAGATAGGCTAGAAAAAATTGTTTCCAATCAAGCATGCTTCAATCCGTACCCTATTCCTTTCTTGGTTTCGATAAATCCTACCAAGCCATGGTCTTCCAATTTTTTACGCAAACGAGCTACATTGACAGAGAGGGTATTATCATCAATGAAAAAGTCACTGTTCCAAAGTTCCCGCATCAGGTCATCACGCGCTACGATGTTGCCTGCATGCTCAAATAAAACACGTAAAATCTGGAATTCGTTCTTGGTCAAATTCAAGACTTGCCCTTGATAATGTAAATCCATGGATTTGGTATTGAGGATCACACCGGCATATTCTAATAAACTCTCGTCTCGCCCAAACTCATAGGAACGACGCAGCAAGCCCTGAACCTTGGCTAGAAGAACCTGCTGATCAAAAGGCTTGGTCACAAAGTCATCCGCCCCCATATTGATTGCCATGACGATATCCATAGCCTGGTCTCTGGAAGACAGAAACATGATAGGTACCTTGGAAATCTTGCGAATCTCCTGGCACCAGTGATAGCCATTAAACAAGGGCAAGCCAATATCCATAAGGACCAAATGAGGTTCCGACTGGACAAAAAGACTCAAAACTTCCATAAAGTCTTCTACCAGGACCACTTCAAATCCCCATTCAGAGAGCATTTTCCCGACTTGTTGACGAATGACCTGATCATCTTCTACTAATAAAATCTTATGCATGCACTCCTCCTTTTCTATTATTATAACAGATTTTTCCATGCTGGAAGGTCCGAAACTGAATTTGAAGCAGCTTGTTTTTAGCCAGTACAAACAGGCAACCCTACTAGCTAATTTGAGGGAAATTTGATAAGATAAATAAAAAGAAAGGAGCTCTTATGGCCAATATTTTTGATTATCTGAAAGATGTCGCACACGATTCCTTTTACGACCTTCCTTTGAATGAGTTAGACATTCTAGCCTTAACAGAAATCACCTACCTCTCCTTTGATAATTTGGTCTCCGCAAGTCCTCAGCGACTTTTAGACCTGGCACCTCAGGTCCCAAGAGAATCTAACATGTTGACCAGCAAAAATCGCCTCCAGCTATTAGATGAACTAGCTCAACACAAGCGCTTCAAAAATTGCAAACTCTCCCATTTTATCAACGACATTGATCCTGAACTGCAAAAGCAATTTGCGGCTATGACCTACCGCCTCACTCTCGATACCTATCTGATTGTCTTTCGTGGGACAGATGACAGTATCATTGGCTGGAAGGAAGATTTCCACCTGACCTATATGAAGGAAATTCCTGCTCAAAAGCATGCCCTTCGCTATTTAAAGAACTTTTTTGCCCAACATCCTAAGCAAAAGGTCATTCTGGCTGGGCATTCCAAGGGAGGAAATCTAGCCATCTATGCTGCTAGTCAAATTGAGCAAAGCTTACAAAATCAAATCACAGCAGTTTATACCTTTGATGCGCCTGGCCTCCACAAAGAACTGACACAAACTGAGGGCTATCAAGGGATAATGGATAGAACCAAGGTCTTCATCCCTCAAGGCTCCATTATCGGTATGATGATGGAAATCCCTAACCAGCAAATCATCGTGCACAGTACTGCCTTGGGTGGTATCGCCCAGCACGATACCTTTAGTTGGCAGATTGAGGACAAGCACTTCGTCCAACTGGATAAAATCAACAGTGATAGTCAACAAGTAGACAAAACCTTCAAGGAGTGGGTGGCTACAGTCCCTGACGAGGAACTTCAGCTCTACTTCGACCTCTTCTTTGGCACTATTCTTGATGCTGGTATTAGCTCCATTAATGACCTGTCGTCCTTAAAGGCTATCGAACACATTCATCATCTCTTTGTCCAAGCGCAATCCCTCACTCCAGAAGAAAGGGAAACTATGGGTCGCCTTACCCAGTTATTGATTGATACCCGTTACCAAGCCTGGAAGAATAGATAAAAAGCTTATGATAAGGTTTTTGCCTTTTCATAAGCTTTTTTGTTTTAAAGAAGAATTCAATCCTTCATCTGACTCTCTGCATCAGCCACGACCTGTTCTAAACTGGTCTGACCAAGCTCAGCCTCCATAGCCAGCTGGATTCTCTCCAATTTTTGATCCAAAACATCATGAATATGAGCTCCGACTGGACAGTTTGGATTTGGATTGTCATGGAAGCTGAAGAGTTGACCTGTCTTACCAAGACATTCGACCGCCTGATAAACATCTAAAAGACTAATATCCTTGAGATCCTTAACAATCTCTGTCCCACCTGTTCCACGCGCTACTGAAATCATCTCTGCCTTCTTCAACTGAGACAAGGTCTTTCTGATAATGACAGGATTGACCCCGACACTAGCAGCCAGAAAATCACTGGTCACCTTGCTTTCCTTCCCCTTGAGGGCAATGATTATCAGCATATGAGTCGCAATGGTAAATCTACTTGGAATTTGCATCCTCTTCTCCTTTTTACGAGGCTACCCCGCCTCTACTCTTCTTTTTCTTTTATTATACCCTTTTTAGTTGTAATGTCAATCGTTACCACTTTTCAACCAAGCATCTAATTCCCTATCATAGCCCTCTTTCTGGGCCAATTCTCTCAGAAATTCCTGATGATGAGTATGGTGAATACCATTGACCAGACTTTCATAGTAAACCTCAAAATAAGGAAGTTTGAGGTCTTTAGCCAGTTGCAATTCAGCTGCCACATCGTAATCCACTCGTCGGAAGTCCATATCTACCAAGCCCTTATCATCAAACTCCAAAATCATATACTGGGCGCGCAAGTCCTTCCGTAACTGAGCATCTAGAAAGAAAGGCTGGCCAATCGAACCCGGATTGACAATCAATTGCCCACCAGTCCCGTAACGAAGCAACTGCTGGTGAATATGACCATAAACAGCAATATCACAAGGCGGATTGGTCACCAAGCGGTCAAAATCCTCTTGCGCTCCAGTATGAATCAACTCTCTCCCCCAGTTCTTATCAGGAAGATGGTGGCTAATTCCTACCGTCAAATCCCCAAACTGACGATGAAGCTGGAGTGGTTGATTGTGGAGCAGTTCAATTTCTTCTAGGGAAATTTCCTCTAAAACATACTGGCACTGGCGCAAGAGATAGCGTTGGCTGGGGCGAGTACTATCCAATTCCTTACGGACACCATGCCAAAGACTGTCTTCCCAGTTCCCCAGAACTCTATCTGTAATCGGTAGTTGGTCCAACAAGTCCAGGATCCTTCTACGCCCTGTCCCTGGCATGAGAATGTCTCCCAAAAGCCAGTATTCGTCCACTCCTCGCTGCCGAGCATCTGCCAAAACAGCCTCCAAGGCGGTGGTATTTCCATGAATATCTGAAAGAAGAGCTATTTTCGTCATATCCATCTCCTCGTTTTTTCTCTTGCAATAAGTATAACATAAAAAGTCACAGCTAGAGAAATCTAGCTTTTTTTGATATACTAGATAAAGATATTATACAAGAGGAAACGAATGACCCCGAATAAAGAAGATTATCTAAAGTGTATTTATGAAATTGGCATAGACCTACATAAAATTACCAACAAGGAAATTGCGGCCCGCATGCAAGTCTCTCCCCCTGCCGTAACTGAAATGATTAAACGGATGAAAAGTGAAAATCTCATCCTCAAGGACAAGGAATGTGGCTATCTACTGACTGATCTCGGACTCAAACTGGTCTCTGAGCTCTACCGTAAACATCGCTTGATTGAAGTTTTTCTAGTTCATCATTTAGACTATACGAGTGACCAGATTCACGAGGAAGCTGAGGTCCTGGAGCATACTGTCTCTGACCTGTTCGTGGAAAGACTGGATAAATTGCTAGGTTCCCCTAAAACCTGTCCCCACGGAGGAACCATTCCTGCCAAGGGAGAGCTCCTAGTTGAAATCAATAACCTACCACTAGCTGACATCAAGGAAGCTGGCTCCTATCGCCTGACTCGGGTGCACGATAGTTTTGACATTCTCAGTTATCTGGACAAGCACTCACTTCACATCGGTGATTCGCTCCAAGTCAAGCAGTTTGATGGCTTCAGCAACACCTTCACTATCCTTAGTAAAGACGAGGACTTACAAGTAAGTATGGACATTGCAAAACAACTCTATGTCGAGAAAATCAACTAATTTCTCAAGTCCCCCACTAACCCTGAAAGTTTAATTTTCAGGGTTTTATTTCTATCATTTGATTTTGCTTTCATTTTATTATAAAATCGATGTAAAAAACAAGAAAGATACCTTAACCTATGAAAAAATCACTAAAAATTTTTGCGACATCTAAATGGTTTGACCTCTTCGGAGTTGCTTTGGTCGTTGGAATTGCGATCGCATCTGGCTATCTTAACTCCCGTCTCGACAAATTCGTAGACTGGGGACCATGGACAGCTCTTGTTCCCTTTGGATTCATTTCCGTAACCAACGTTGGGATTTCCATGTTGTCCACTCGTTTCACGGGAAAATTAAGCAAATGGGGAAATTACTTTGGTATTATTAATACCATTTTGTCCGGTGCTATTGATTATATCCTTGGAAATAAGGCGGCCATCATTACCTATCCCGTCACCTTCCTCATTTATACCTTTGCGATTAAGAAATGGGAAGCTTCGCAAGAAGGCAGACCCAACCAAATGAGCCAAAAACAACTAAAATTGGCGGCCATCATCATTTCAATCATCGCCTTCCTCTTTGCCTTTGCGACCAACTATATCGGCTATGGAGGAAAGATGAATCTCCTCGCCTACGTAACAACTATTGCCTTCGCACTGTCCCTCATTGCCAATGCTTTGAACGCATTGAAACTGACAACTCAGTGGGGCTTTTGGTTGATTTACAATTTCGTCCAGCTGACAAAGGCTGGCATTCAAGGAAACTTTGCCAATATCGGTAAATACATCTTTTATATCCTCAATGCAATCGGAGCTTTATTTGTCTGGAATGATGAAGAAGTAAAACAATAAGAGGCAAATCAAATAAAGAAATCTAACAGAATCTCCTTACTAAAATTTTTTATCATTTTACTTGTAACTCCCATTCTTTTGGAGTAGAATGAAGCTAGATAAAAGAGGGAGGTCTTGTCATGAAAAAACTCTATAGAATCCATTTTACAGCAATTGCAGTTATCGATTTGCTACTATTCGCATTTTTCAGCAAAAGACCCGATACATCTTGGGGTGGCTCTTGCTATCTGGTTTTATTTTCCTCCTTACTCAAGGACTCCTGTTATTTCGCTTGGTTGTCCGACTCAAACATCAATTCGCTGAAATTTATCCTCAAATCAATAAAAAGATTCGCTTCTACTATTTAGGGGTTTTCTCCATTGATTTTCTATTTTTTGTGCTCTTAGCCTTCGTTAGTTCTCAGCGATTTTCCGCTCTTATGCCATTCATCACTGCTTGTCATTCTACTTTATATTATATGACGGCTGACTACCTAAGAGAAAACTATCCAGACTTTTACGACAAACATATCCCTTTATGGGAGTGCCTCTAAGGAAAAGGAGGTTTTATCATGAAAAAAATCATCTACATCAAAACCATTCAACTTCTTGTCATTGATGGAATCATGCTGGCATTCTTGACATTTAAAGAGGGGCTTACTTGGGATTGGATTTTGATTTACAGTGGTTGGCTCATTTTCTTTCATCCTGTGCTATTGACCTATCTGTCCAACCAGCTTTGTGACTACTTTAGTCAACTCTATTCCCAGATTAGACCTAGATTCTGGCGTTTTTCCTTGCAGATTCTCCTATGGGATAGCCTGATCATTCTCTCCTTGATATGTTTGAGTGGTGTGCCACTTTTCCTTCAGGGAACTCTCCTCATCCTAGGACACATCATCCCTTCCTATCGCATAAGCCAAAGCCTGAAAAGAGACTTCCCCAAGGCCTATCAGGAACCGATTTCATTTTGGAGTATTTTATAATAGATAAGAAAAACCAAGCCGGCTGGGCTTGGTCTTTCTTATCTATTTTTAGTATCTAGGATTATGGTAACAGGTCCGTCATTGACCAGCTCAACCTGCATATCTGCTCCAAAAATACCTGTCTGAACGGGCACTTCTTGCGCTAATTTTTGATTGAAAGCATCATAGAAGTCTGATGCCATATCTGGTTTGGCTGCGCCTGTGAAGGCTGGACGATTGCCTTTCTTAGTATCCGCAAAGAGGGTAAACTGAGAAATAGAGAGAATTTCCCCCTCAATATCTTTGACAGACAGGTTCATCTTGCCTTCTGCGTCTGAAAAAATCCGCATATTGACAAGCTTTCTCACGGCATAGTCCAAATCTTCCTCTTGGTCCTCTGGTCCAACACCAACCAGCAATAAGAGTCCCTGATTGATTTTTCCCTGAACCTGACCTTCGATACTCACTTGGGCTTTTTTAACCCGTTGGATAATGATTTTCATAATAGCCTTTCTAGTAAGAGCTAGGACAATTAGCCATTGGTCCGTTTAACAGAGTAAACTTCTGGCACACTCTTAATCTTGTCCACAACCGTGGTTAGCGTCGAGAGGTTGGCAATTCCAAAGGATACATGGATATTGGCAAATTTCATATCCTTGGTTGGTTGGGCGTTGACTGTTGAGATATTCTTGGTTGTGTTTGAAAGAACTTGCAGTACATCGTTCAATAGTCCTGTACGGTTGAGACCATAGATATCGATATGAGCCATATACTCCTTATTTGAGTTTGAGTACTGGTCTTCCCATTCCACATCAAGGAGACGTTGCTCGTAGTTTTCTTGGGCACGCAGGTTCATACAGTCCACACGGTGAATAGCCACACCACGTCCCTTGGTAATGTAGCCAACAATATCGTCACCCGGAACAGGATTACAACACTTGGCAATCCGCACTAGGAGGCCTGAGGCTCCTTCAATGACCACACCACCCTCATGCTTAACCTTGAGGGTTTCTTTGTTCTCAACCTTGATCTCGCCACCTTTGACAAGTTCTTCTGCCTCCGCCTTGGCCTTGGCACGTTCTTCTTCACGGCGTTCCTTTTCAGTCAGACGGTTAAAGACGGTAATCGCACCGATTTCGCCAAAACCAATGGCCGCAAAGAGGGATTCTTCTGTCTTGTAGCTGGTCTTTTGCAGGACTTGGTCCATATGACGCTTGTCCATGAATTTATTGGCCACATAGCCATTTTCTTGGAACTGAGCCATCAACATTTCACGACCCTTGTTAACGGATAATTCCTTGTCTTGGTTTTTAAAGAACTGGCGAATCTTGTTGCGCGCCTTGCTGGTCTTGACCATGTTGAGCCAGTCACGACTTGGCCCAAAGGAGTTCGGGTTGGTAACAATTTCAACCTGATCTCCTGTCTTGAGCTTGGTTGTCAAAGGAACCATACGGCCATTGACCTTGGCACCAGTCGCTTTTTCCCCAACTTTGGTATGGATTTCATAGGCAAAGTCAATCGGTCCTGAATCTTTTGGAAGGGAACGGACAGCTCCATCTGGGGTAAAGACGTAAATCTCCTCAGCCAGATAGTTTTCCTTAACTGAATCTACAAATTCCTTGGCATCATCAGCCTGGTCTTGGAGCTCCATCATCTCCTTGATCCAGTTCATCCCAATAGCTGATTCCTTGCTGTTAACCTGCCCCTTAACGCCTTTCTTATAAGCCCAGTGAGCCGCAACCCCGTACTCAGCCACCTCGTGCATGGCTTTAGTTCGAATCTGGAACTCAATAGGTCCTTTTGGCCCATAAACAGTCGTATGGATAGACTGGTAACCATTAGCCTTGCGGTTGGCAATATAGTCTTTGAAACGACCAGGCATCGGTTTCCAAAGTTCATGCACATAACCCAACATGGCGTAAACATCACTTTGGGTGTCTAAAATACAACGAATAGCAATCAGGTCATAGATTTCCTCAAACCGTTTTCTCTTATCCTGCATTTTGCGGAAAATAGAGTAAATATGCTTGGGACGACCATAAATCTTCCCTCTCAAGTGATGATCCGTCGTATATTCCTCTAATTTTGTGACCACCTCATCCACCAAGGCTTCACGCTCTCTGCGTTTTTCCTTCATCATATGGGTAATCTTGTAAAACTCCGTTGGGTTGAGATAACGGAAAGATAGGTCTTCCAATTCCCATTTAACGCTAGAAATCCCCAAACGGTGGGCAAGTGGGGCATAAATTTCCATGGTTTCTTTAGAAATACGCTCCTGCTTGTCTTTTCGAAGGTGTTTCAGGGTCCGCATATTGTGCAAGCGATCAGACAGTTTGACCAAGATAACACGGATGTCCTCAGACATGGCCATGAGCATCTTGCGGTGGTTTTCAGCCAACTGCTCTTCGTGAGACTTATACTTGACCTTACCGAGCTTGGTAACTCCATCGACAATCACGCGCACATCAGGACCAAACTCTCTTTCTAAATCGTCCAAGGTCGCATCTGTATCCTCCACCACATCATGCAAGAAACCACAGGCAACCGTTACGGCATCCAGCTTGAGCTTGGCTAAAATACCTGCCACTTGGATAGGGTGAATAATGTAAGGTTCGCCAGATTTTCGATACTGGCCACTGTGGCATTCAACGGCGTAAACCAAGGCCTTATGGACAAAATGAACATCCTCTTCCGTTAAATATTCTTTGGTTAAGGCGACAACTTCTTCGCCTGTTAAATTCACTTCTTTTGGCATCTCTACTCTCCAATTCTTCCTACCATTTTATCACTTTTTTAAGAATATGAAAACTAGATTGGAACAGAATAAGAAAAAAATAATCCAGAATTGCTTGATAATTCTGAATTATTAGTCTATAATATATTACGAAGTTAGATTTTAAACTTAGGTGATAGAAGGAGAGATAGAAGAACGGAAACCATATTGTAACCGAAAGACTTTCTGACTTCCCCAATTCCATTGAAGATACGAAAGATAAACGGTGGAACTCGTGTCACATACACTGGTACCTTGACTGGATTTTGGAATTAATACTCAATAAAAATCAAAGAGCAAACTAGGAAACTAGTCGCAGGTTGCTCAAAGCACCGCTTTGAGGTTGTAGATAAGACTGACAAAGTCAGTCACATATATACGGCAAGGCGACGTTGACGCGGTTTGAAGAGATTTTCGAAGAGTATAAAAATCCTCAAGATACTTTCTTTTATCCTTTAGTTTATAAGGAGAACACCTATGAAAAAAACTGCTATTTCTATCTTTGCTCTCCTAGTGTTAGGAGTTTGCTGCCTGTTCCTATTCAGCCAACAAAGCTATAAAAAAACAGTCGTTCAATACTATGCTAACGACCAGAACCTGCCCAATAGGATAACTTATAGTGAATATAGCGATAAACGAGAAGCCAACTACGGTGGCACTCTAAACATCACATCTATCAAACAAGCTAATGACGGAGTTTATGCAACCTATGAAGGGCAATTGACACCTCTCCAATATTGATAAATTGATAACCAGCCTGTCTTCATCCAGTCATGCTGGTTTTTAAGTTCATTCTAAATCCTTACTATTCTCCCTAACTGTGCTATACTTAATTTAGTACATTCTTTGAGATTGGAGCTAATATGAAAATCCATAAAACCGTGAATCCTGTTGCCTATGAAAACACCTATTACCTAGAAGGCGAAAATCACCTCATCGTTGTCGATCCTGGTAGCCATTGGGAAGCCATTCGTCAGACAATAGAGAAAATCAACAAACCAATCTACGCTATTCTATTGACCCACGCCCATTATGACCATATCATGAGTCTGGACTTGGTGCGCGAGACTTTTGGCAATCCTCCTGTCTATATCGCAGAGAGCGAAGCATCTTGGCTCTACACTCCTGTCGATAATCTCTCTGGCCTCCCTCGTCACGATGATATGGCAGATGTGGTCGCAAAACCTGCAGAACACACCTTTGTCTTTCATGAAGAATACCAATTAGAGGAATTTCGTTTTACCGTTCTACCGACCCCAGGCCACTCTATCGGTGGCGTTTCTATCGTCTTCCCACAAGCTCACCTAGTCTTGACAGGTGATGCTCTGTTCCGAGAAACCATCGGACGGACCGACCTTCCAACTGGTAGTATGGAGCAACTCCTTCACAGTATCCAGACCCAACTTTTCACCCTACCAAACTACGATGTCTACCCAGGACATGGTCCAGCTACTACTATTGCTCACGAAAAGACCTTCAATCCTTTTTTCTAACAAGAAGATGATAATCGAAATTTAAGTAAACTATAGCAGTTTGACGTTAGAATACTACAACACAGATTCTAATTCATTTTTATAAATTACTTTCAATTTTCCAATTGATTTGTTCAGATTTTATTTCATCTCACTATATTTATACTATTTTAAAATTATAAAAAACGCATAATATCAAGTGTAGAAAGTTTGATATTATGCGTTTTATCATGAAAAGATTTTCTAAATCATCTCCTCAAATTGATTTTTTCACAGTCTAAAATAATTGATATATAAACTATGAATTGGAGTTATTCTGACTCCTTACGAAAGCTAAATAATCCAGCAGTTAGAGTTAACATTCCAAATAGGGTAGCGAGAATTGAGTGATTTTCTCCAGTATTTGGCAAAGTCTTAGCTACTTGTTTCGAAATAGTTTCAGTCTTAGTTGCTAACGGCTCAGCTTGAGTTTTTGTACTACTTGCGTCATTTCCTTTTTGTTCTGTAGTTGTTGGAGTATTATTACTATTTACAACTGGAACAGGAGTTGTAGTACCTCCGTTATCACGGCTTGCGGCAACTTTGAAAGTCATAGCATAGATACTAAAGTGATTGGTTTCAAAAGTAACCTTATCTGTATCTTGTTTGAACTTCAATGCCTGTAAAGTACCATCTGGAGCAACATAGTAAACATTTTCAACTGGCTTATCAGCAGAAAGACTTACTAGAACCATGCCATTTGGCTGGATAGCTTTACCATTCGCGTCATATAGATGAATGTCAAATGCCTTGTAGTCTTTTGATTCAAGTGAAGTCGGCTTGGTTTCTTCTACCTTGATATAGCTGACATTTTTGAGTGTTGCTTCTGAACCATGCACTTGAACGCTTCCAGCTTTGTTCGAAAGAACACGAGTATTGTTTGGGGTGGCTGGATTAAGCGTAGGCGTTACGGGAGTTGTCGGTGTTATTGGAGCAACTGGTGTAACTGGATTTACAGGTTTCTCGCTTGGCTTCTCTGCTGGTTTCGCTGGCTTAGCAGGTTGTGATTGATCAGCTGGAACAGGAGGAACACTTGGTTGCTTGTCTGGCTTAGGTTGTTCACTTGGCTTTTCTGCTGGTTTCGCTGGTTTAGTAGGCTGTGGTTGATCAGCTGGAACAGGAGGAACACTTGGTTGCTTGTCTGGTTTAGGCTGTTCACTTGGCTTCTCAGCTGGTTGCACTGGTTTAGTAGGCTGTGGTTGATCAGCTGGAATAGTAGGAACACTTGGTTGCTTGTCTGGCTTAGGCTGTTCACTTGGCTTAACTTCTGGTTTTACTTGCTCAGCTGGTTTTTCAGCAGGGTTCTTAAATAAGAAAACGTAAGTATCGTAGGTTTCACCATATAGATTGTATGAGTGAGTTTTAGTTTTCTCATCATAGCGATTTGTTTCTTCACTTGGGAATCCTAGATAATAGAGTTCTTCCAGTTTTCTATCCTTAGTTAATGTGTAAACCTGAATATCTTCTTTCTTCTCTTTTGATTTGATAGTTAAAGAGATGCCACCACCTTGGAGAGTTCGATTTGTTCCGTAAGTTGGTTTTCCATTTTTATTAGGAACTTCATAGAAGATTGTATAAGCTTCGTAGTTCATTCCTTCCAACTCTGGAACTTTTACTCGAACAAGAGCAGGTTTAAACCTACTGTCCATATCTCCAAATCCGCTACCTTTAAATTTTATCTCTTTACCGTTTTCGAACATCGGATTATTGAAATTCGAATTAAAAGTATTTACTTTTATATGAGATCCTGCATGAAGCAAGTCTGGTTCAGCTGTCCACCAACCGTAAGATGTTTTTTCTACATTTTCAGCAGGAAGTGGAGCAGCAAGGTCGTTTGTTGTTAGAGTAGGGCGACCTGTTCCGTTATTGAACCAACGTTTTGGCTGGTCAGTTCGATAAGGAATCTTTGGTAATCCAGCATTTTCAGCTGGTTCCACTGGTTTAGTAGGTTGTGGTTGCTCTGCTGGTTTAACTTCTGGTTTTGCTGGGTTAGTTGGTTTTTCAGAAGCACTTGGATTCTCTGCTGGTTTCTCTGGCTTAGCAGGTTGTGGTTGCTCTACTGGTTTAAGCTCTGGTTGAGGGTTTTCTGCTGGTTTTGGAGTTGGAACGGGTGTTTCAGCTGGTTTATTTTCAACCGGCTTCTTCTCAACTGGTTTCGAAATTTCAGCAGGTTTTTCCGTTTCCGCTGGTTGTGGAGCTTTCGGTGTTGGTTTTTCTTCTACTGGTTTATTTTTAGTGTAAATAAAATAGTATCGAAAAAGATTATCTCCTTTACCATTTTTGTAGCCAGAACCACGCAAAGCATAGGCTGCATCATAGCTAACTCTGACAACTTTTGGATCTGGATCGATATCTGGATGATCTGTGGTTGCTTTTACGACGTGGCTAAAAGTGTAGTCGGAAAATTTTTTTGCTGTTAGTATTCCATCTGCATCATCTTTATCGGTATCGAACCGTAATGATCTAACTGTTGCGTGTTCTGGACTATCAATCCTGGATTCAGTAGTGTATCCATATTTTTGGACACGATCAGCATCCAAGAAATCTGCTTGGACTTCGTATTCTCGATAAGTCCAGTCTGCTAAAGTAGGAAAGCCTTGCCCATTTGTTCCGGGAATTGGCGTGTTTAGAAGTTTATCAGCATCTATTCCAGAAAGAGCGTAAAGCTTTTGATTTGCTTCAGATACAATCTTGTCGTTCTCTTCCTTAGTCATAGACATGACTGCGCCAGCTTTGTATGCCAAATCTTCCGCCACCATCTTCTTCATCTCTTCAGAATCTGTTATAGGTTGTTCTGGTTCAGGCGTTATGATTGGCAGTCCTGGCTCGGGTAGCTGATTGGTTGGATCGACGTTGTATTTTTTCTCGATCTCAGCATTTTTCTTGTCCTCTGCGATGGCTTCATCTGTTCCGTTTGCAAGAATGTTGCCCTCGGTCGAAGGTTTTTCAACAGGCACGGGCTCTTCTACCGGCTTTTCAGCAGGTTTCGAAACTTCTTTGTCTAGCTTTGGTTTTGGTTTAGCGATTGGGTCAAGCATACTGAAATCAACCCAGCTACCATTGGGTTTTGGTGCAGGTGTTGGTCTCGCGGCAGCATTTGGCTGTGGCGCAACGTTTTCCTCGGCATGCACCAAAGTTGGCACTACAGCACTAAGAGTGACAGTAGAGAAGGTAACAATACCTAGTTTAGTGAGTTTATTCATAATTTTTCCTCCTCAGGAATATAAAATTGCCTTTTTAGGCTTATAAAATGACAAAATCAACTTCCTTTCAAGACCACAAAAGCAAAATTTTGAGCCAACTCATTCTCTAAACATTTAATGTTCTTGATAGAAGCCTTAAATGAACCTTCATCCATTAACTGAACAATACAGCTATCATACTATTACATATCTTAATAATTTTTAAATTTTTTGTTGCCAAAAATTAGCTACCTCCTTTAGAGATAGGGAACTAAGTGTATCGCGTAACGACCGTTAAACGATACACAAAAAATACCAGTCTAATACAGGTTAAAAACACTGTTAAACTCGCATTTTTTAAAATATTCATACTATTGTTTTGACTGTTTTATCAAACGGTCGTTAATCGAAACAAATTTACGGCTTCATTCTACCATTTTTCCCTGTTTTTAGCAATGATTTTCCGTTTTTTTTGACGATTGTTCGCCACTTTATTACGTTCTAACACTTTATATAGGGTTGATGTAGAAATTTGTTCAGTTTTTGCAATATTACGTATGCTTATATTTGAATGTAGATATTTGTTAAGTATTCGCTCCTCCTTTTCTTTTGAAATCCGTTTTGCTCCTAATCTAACACCATTTTCCTTAGCTTTTCGAAGTCCCTCTTTTGTGCGAAACCTCAGATTTTCCAGCTCATTTTCTGCCACAAAGCCTAAAATAATGCAAAGTAACCTGCCAATAAGAGAACCTGTTTCTAGTTTTTCATGCAAACTGACTAGGTGGATATTAGATTCATTAAATAGTTCAATAAGTTCTAGTAGCTTAAACATAGATCGAGTCAATCTATCTAACTTATAGATAGTGAAAGTGACCTGCTTGCCATCTTTCGAAAAGTCAGAGGCCAGTTTTAAGGCTTTTGTGAGTTCAGGACGAGTGTTATTTGCACCAGATTCCTTTTCTATAAAAAGTTTATCGCAATGTTTGAGAGCTTCGATTTGCACTTTCAATCCTAGGTCTTGCTTATGAGTAGATACACGGGCGTAGCCTATGTTGATAGTCTTTTGAGACATAAAAATCCTCCTGTTATCTTGATACAGAGGGATATTTTACTATGAATTTTAGAATAAGAAAAGATCTCAATTTGATAATCCCTATGAACTACACCCCAAAAGCTAGATTGTTCTATCTAACTTTTTAGGGTGTACATAGATAGGGAAGGTATAATTATAGGAATTTTACTTGCTTCTTTACCTTACCAAATAATCACGCGCTCTTCTGGTGAACGCCACATACCGTCTCCTTCTTTGACATCATAGGTTGTAAAGAAATCATCGAAGTTTGGTACTTGTACATTGACACGGAGTTTGGCTGGTGCGTGTACATCGACACTAGCCAAAAGTTTCATAAATTCTGGACGACCTTTCATACGCCAGATGCGACCGAAGTTGTAGAAGAATTCTTCTGCTGAGAAGTCTGGTTCTCTCTTGGCTGCTTCAAGCGCTGCAGCGATTCCTCCCAAGTCAGCAACGTTTTCTGATACAGTCAATTTACCGTTAATAGTTGCACCATAAGAATCCTGTCCATCAAACTGGTCAATAACTTTTTGTGTTTTCTCCTTGAAGGCAGCATAGTCACTCTCTGTCCACCAATCCTTGAGGCTACCATTTTCATCAAAGGAAGCTCCGTTGGTATCAAAGGCGTGAGAAATTTCATGGGCAATAACTGCCCCAATCCCACCGTAGTTAGCAGAAGATGACTGATGCAAATCATAGAAAGGTGCCTGTAAAATGGCCGCTGGAAAGACAATCAGGTTCTTCTGTGGATTATAGTAAGCATTGACCATATGAGCAGGCATGCCCCATTCCTTATAGTCTACAGGCTGGTTCCACTTGCTCCAACTGTGTTTGATTTCCACACGCGCAAAGGCTAAAGCATTGTCAAAAAGACTAACCGTTTCATCCACTACCTTGTCCTTATAGCGTTCAGGCAATTCTTCTGGATAACCGATATAAGGCTTGATGACATTGAGTTTGACAATGGCCTTGTCACGAGTTTCAGGAGTCAACCAGTCATTTTTAGCCAAGCGTTCCTTATAAACATCAATCATGGTTGCCACTTTTTTCTCCACGTCCGCCTTGGCTTCTGGAGAGAATTTTTCATGGGCATACCAGAGACCCAAGGCTTGTTTGAAAGGACCCTGTGCTAGCTGGTAGGCTGCCTTGACCTTGTCTTTGGCCTCTGGAACTCCAGAAAGCGAACGACTGTAAGCACCTGACAAGACACGGATTTCTTCTGTTAAATAGCTGGTTGAAAGATTAACAACACTTAAAATTAAGGTTGCCTTGAGGAGAGGCCAGGCCTCTTCACTATAGAATTGGTCTGCTGCTTGCCAGAAGCGTTCCTCGTCTACGATAACCTTGTCTGGTACTTGTCCAAGAACGACTTGGAAGAAGTCATCAAAAGGTAGGGAAGGTGCGAATTTCTTGAAATCTTCATAAGAATATGGATGGTAGAGTTTAGCATATTCTGAACTTTCTTCATTAGAAAGCACCACTGCCGCAATTCGGCGGTCCAATTCTAGTCTTTTCTCTAGCAAGTCTTCAATTTCTTCATCAGAGAAATCATAAGCCTTGAGAAGATTTACGCTGCTTTCTTTCCAAAGAGTCAAAAGCTCTTCACGCTGAGGATGGTCTTCAGCATAGTAGGTCGTATCTGGAAGGATCGTGCTTGGAGCGCTAGCCCATAGAACATTGATTCTAGCATCCATAAAGTCTGGCGATACACCAAAAGGAAGGAAGTTTGGTTTTCCTGCAAGCTCAAACTCTGCTAGTCTAGCTGTAAAATCCGCAAAAGTCTCCAATTCTTGGAATTCTTTAAGGAGTGGTAAGACAGGTGTGATACCGTCAGCTTCTCTTTTGTCAAAATCACGAACTAGGCGGTGGTATTTGACAAAGTTTGCCAAGATAGCATCCTCAGGCACCTCTT
Organism: Streptococcus mitis; assembly: GCF_946190275.1. GTDB lineage: Bacteria > Bacillota > Bacilli > Lactobacillales > Streptococcaceae > Streptococcus > Streptococcus mitis_DC. The sequence continues at coordinate 22,329 of NZ_CAMHZQ010000003.1, forward strand.
CACCTGCCAACCACTTGTCTGTTGTCGCCAGCATCAGGTCTTCAATTTCCTGATCTAAATCAACAAAACCTCCCGTTTGAGACTTATCTGCTGGGATTTCAGCTGTTTTCTGCCATTCTCCATTGATTGCATCATAAAAATCATCTTGATAACGTGTCATCTTGTTCTCGCTTTCATTTGTACTTGTTTTTAGCTTAACAAAAATTAACTGGGAATGCAATTAAAAATGAACTGATATAGTAAGTTGAAACTAGAATAGTACCCGGGGATGCTAAAACATTTCTAGACATTAATTTGATTTCCCTAATCAAGTTGTCCATAGCTTATTTCAATCTACTGTATCATATTTTTAGGAAAATTTATAGTCTTATCAGCAAAAACACCAGAGTATCCCCTCTGATGTTCGATAGTTTTAACGAAAGCCTTGTAGGGTTTGAGCAAGCATCTGCAAGAAAGCCAGCTTCCCTCTCTCTTTGCTAGGTGCTTTGGCAATCTGTAAACCAAAATCAATCACGGACTTAGGGGCTTGATAATGATGTGTCATGAGGTAAAAGGACAACCCTTGACTCAATTTGGCCATGACTGATTGATATTTTTCATTCTTGTTTAAATCTTGTATAGAAAGACGAAATAGGTCACTCAACTCCCTATTTTCATTTATTTCTTTTTGATGAAGAAGATGCTCTACCCTTTCTCGAAATTCAATTTGCATCATGGAATTATTACACCAAATCCTGGTCTAGGTGCCCATGGACCATAATTAATCCATCCATTGACTATTACACTTCCTGTGTACCCCCAAAATTCTCCAGGATTGATACTACATTTTGCTCTACCGTTAACGTCTACACAATACACTCCTGGGGCTAAATCTCCACCAGAACCTGTAATGGACTCTAAATATTTATCTGAAAGAATTTCAAATTGCTTCATTATAATAATACCTCTAAATTTCTATATAGATTATTCGAGTATCGACAACTCGTAACAGTTGGAATCGATCTCTTAGAATTATTTTACTATCAATTCTTGGTTTTTGTCAAGAAATTAATGCATATCATCCTGGTTTTTTGATTTGAATGCGGTAAAACCCTCTAAAATCCGAACATAGATTTTCAAAAAATTAAAATAATAACTGAAAAACAATAGAAAGTATAGTGGATTGAAATAAAATGTGAACAAATCGATTGGCTGCTTTCAATGAATTTCTAAAAATGAATTAGAAGTCATATTATACTATTCTAACTTCAATCCACTATAGTTTGTAAATGATTCTGAGAATCTTATGAGTCCAAGCAATAATAGGCTTCATCTTGCTTCATCTTTGAGAAATTCAATTGTAAAAAGAAGAAAAAACTGGATCCGTAGAATGTGCTGCGATTAATCCCGACATAGTCACAGCCTGTTTGATATATCGATTCCCTTGCGTGATGTGTAAAGATTTTTTAATTCCTTATTTTAATTTTTTTAAAAATTAACTTGACTTAATTTTTTTTTTAATGTATATTAAGAGGCAGGAGGAATACAAGTTTATGATACGTATCGAAAACCTCAGTGTCTCCTACAAAGAAACGTTGGCACTTAAGGATATTTCACTAGTGCTCCACGGACCAACAATTACCGGTATCATTGGCCCAAACGGCGCTGGGAAATCAACACTAGTAAAAGGGATGCTGGGAATTATCCCACATCAAGGTCAGGCATTTCTCGATGACAAGGAAGTTAAAAAATCCTTACACCGAATCGCCTATGTCGAACAAAAAATCAATATCGACTACAACTTTCCCATCAAGGTCAAGGAATGTGTCTCGTTAGGACTCTTTCCCTCTATCCCTCTCTTTCGAAGTTTAAAGGCTAAACATTGGAAGAAAGTGCAAGAAGCCCTTGAAATCGTCGGTCTAGCTGACTATGCTGAACGGCAAATCAGTCAACTGTCTGGAGGTCAATTCCAGCGGGTCTTGATTGCCAGATGTTTGGTACAGGAAGCCGACTATATCCTCTTGGATGAACCCTTTGTTGGGATTGACTCTGTCAGTGAGGAAATCATCATGAATACGCTGAGAGATCTGAAAAAAGCTGGGAAGACGGTTCTCATCGTCCACCACGACCTCAGCAAGGTTCCCCACTACTTCGATCAAGTCTTGCTTGTCAATCGAGAAGTGATTGCCTTTGGTCCAACCAAAGAAACCTTTACCGAAGCCAATCTCAAAGAAGCTTACGGTAATCGACTCTTTTTCAATGGAGGTGACCTATGATTGCAGAATTTATCGATGGATTACAAAAATTCCATTTCTTACAAAATGCCTTGATAACAGCCATTGTCGTCGGGGTCGTAGCTGGAGCTGTAGGATGTTTCATCATTCTACGCGGGATGTCACTCATGGGAGATGCCATTTCACATGCTGTCTTGCCAGGTGTAGCCCTCTCCTTCATCTTGGGCGTTGACTTCTTTATCGGAGCCATTGTCTTTGGATTGCTAGCTGCCATCATCATTACCTACATCAAGGGGAACTCGATTATCAAAAGCGATACCGCCATCGGCATTACCTTTTCTTCTTTCTTAGCCCTCGGTATCATCTTGATTAGTGTCGCTAAAAGTTCAACTGACCTTTTCCATATCCTTTTTGGTAATATCCTAGCCGTCCAAGATACGGATATGTTTATTACTATGGGTGTTGGGGCAGTCATTCTCTTGTTAATCTGGATTTTCTTCAAGCAACTCTTGATAACTTCCTTTGATGAACTCTTGGCTAAAGCCATGGGAATGCCTGTCAATTTCTATCACTACCTTCTCATGGTACTCTTGACTCTCGTGTCTGTGACAGCCATGCAAAGTGTCGGAACTATCCTGATTGTAGCCATGCTGATTACCCCAGCTGCAACTGCTTATCTTTATGCTAATAGCCTGAAAAGCATGATTTTCCTTTCCTCAACCTTTGGAGCGATAGCTTCAGTTTTGGGGCTCTTTATCGGCTATAGCTTTAACGTTGCGGCAGGTTCTAGTATCGTGCTCACAGCTGCTAGTTTCTTTCTCATTAGCTTCTTTATCGCTCCAAAACAACGATATTTGAAACTGAAAAATAAACATTTGTTAAAATAAGGGGCAAAACCCCAATAAATTGGAGGATCTAATGAAAAAATTAGGTACATTACTCGTTCTCTTTCTTTCCGTCATTGCTCTTGTAGCATGTGCTAGTGGAAAAAAAGATGCAGCTTCTGGTCAAAAACTAAAAGTTGTTGCTACAAACTCAATCATCGCTGATATTACTAAAAATATTGCTGGTGACAAGATTGATCTTCACAGTATCGTTCCTGTTGGCCAAGACCCACACGAATACGAACCACTCCCTGAAGACGTTAAGAAAACTTCTCAAGCTGATTTGATTTTCTATAACGGGATCAACCTTGAAACAGGTGGCAATGCTTGGTTTACAAAATTGGTAGAAAATGCCAAGAAAACTGAAAACAAAGATTACTTTGCAGTCAGCGAAGGCGTTGATGTTATCTACCTTGAAGGTCAAAACGAAAAAGGCAAAGAAGACCCACACGCTTGGCTTAACCTTGAAAATGGTATGATCTTTGCTAAAAATATCGCAAAACAATTGAGCGCTAAAGACCCTAGCAACAAGGAATTCTACGAAAAAAATCTTAAAGAATATACTGATAAGCTAGACAAACTTGACAAGGAAGCTAAGGAGAAATTTAACAACATCCCTGCTGAGAAAAAACTCATTGTAACCAGCGAAGGATGCTTCAAATACTTCTCTAAAGCCTACGGTGTCCCAAGTGCCTACATCTGGGAAATCAACACTGAAGAAGAAGGAACACCTGACCAAATCAAGACCTTGGTTGAAAAACTTCGCCAAACAAAAACTCCTTCACTCTTTGTAGAATCAAGTGTGGATGACCGTCCAATGAAGACTGTTTCACAAGACACAAACATCCCAATCTACGCACAAATCTTTACTGACTCTATCGCAGAACAAGGTAAAGAAGGCGATAGCTACTACAACATGATGAAATACAACCTTGACAAGATTGCTGAAGGATTGGCAAAATAATACTCTTTGATTTTCGAAGAGTATAAGCCTCTGAAAAACGTCATTCTCACACGAGCTGGCGTTTTTTCTATGCCCACATTTTCAGTCAAATCATTGGAAAATTCTAACTGTTTCAGCTAAAATGGAAGAAAAAAGATTGGAGTATCTTATGGTAACTTTTCTCGGAAATCCTGTGAGCTTTACAGGTAAACAACTACAAGTCGGCGACAAGGCACTTGATTTTTCACTCACTGCAACAGATCTTTCTAAAAAAACTCTAGCAGATTTTGATGGGAAGAAAAAAGTCTTGAGTGTCGTTCCTTCAATCGATACAGGCATCTGCTCAACTCAAACGCGTCGTTTTAATGAAGAACTGGCTGGACTGGATAATACAGTTGTCTTGACTGTTTCCATGGACCTCCCTTTTGCCCAAAAACGTTGGTGTGGTGCTGAAGGTATTGAAAATGCCATTATGCTCTCAGACTATTTCGACCATTCCTTTGGACGTGATTACGCCCTCTTAATCAATGAGTGGCACCTATTGGCACGCGCAGTCTTTGTCCTCGACACTGACAATACGATTCGCTACGTTGAATACGTGGACAATATCAATTCTGAACCAAACTTCGAAGCCGCAATTGAAGCTGCTAAAGCCCTATAGAAAAAATCCTCTGTCACAAAGAGTTCCCTACTCTTTGAAACGGAGGATTTTTGTTTACAAGTAAATATAAATTAAATCAGATAAAAACAACTGCCTTACTCTACAGATTTCAAGGCTTCAAGCATATCAACCTTTCTCAGATGATGATTGACAAAGAAACCAAGCAAGGTCAAAATGATGCTTACTGCTGCCACTGGAATTACATAGACTTCCCAGCCTACCTGCGGATAAAAGAGAATGGTCGCAGGCGAAATCATTTGAATCAAAAATTGGTGTAAATAGAAACCAGATACCAAACCAAGTACGATTCCCACAAGGGACAGCACAATCGTCTCACGGTAAATGTAGAGAGTGACTTCATTGTTATGAAAACCGAGAACCTTGATAGTGGAGAGTTCACGGATTCTCTCAGCTACGTTGATATTGGTCAGATTGTAAAGGATAACAATAGCCAACAGAACCGATACGATGACCAAGATGGTCATGGTCTGATTGAGTGAACTTGCGACCGAGTCAAAGAGTCGAATGGCTGAAGCATTTTGGACAACGCTGGACACCGCAGATTGATTCATGAGTAAACCTGCCTGTCTTTCGATACTAGTAGCACTGGTATCCCTTAACGAGACCAAATAAGTGTTGGCTTGGGGTAGCTGTCCGTAAATTTGCTCATAGCTAACCTGACTCATATAAATAAAGTGACCAACGTAGTTCTCAGCAATAGCAGCGACCTTTAGCTTCTTACCTTCAATTTCTAGAGTCTGTCCAACCTTGACACCTGCCAGCTGGGCAAGTTTAGCTGTAATAACGACGCCATCTTTTAATGTCAGCTCCTGCTGATGATGTTGCAGATGAATAAAGGGAGTCAAATCTTCCTTCTCTGTCATCATAAGGGTAATGGTCTGAAGACCATCCTTACCTTTGAAATCCTTGTCTAGCATCTTAGAATAAATTTTCTGGTAGGCTTGAATATCCTGCCCTTTCAACACTTTTTCCAACTCTGCCTTGTCTTGATTGGTCGCACTAGGATTTTCAGAAACAATCATCTGATACTGTTGGATTTGTTGAAACTGTCTAGACGGAACTCCTGCTACAGAGGATTGGATTCCCAAACCTGCAAAAAGCAGAGCGACTGAACCTGCCACACCAAAGATTGTCATCAACATCCGCTGCTTATAACGGAAGATATTGCGGGCTGTTACTTTATGAGTAAAACTGAGACGGCGCCAGATAAAAATGATGCGCTCTAGTAAGATTTTAGCTCCTTTAACAGGAGGTTTAGGCAGTAAAAGCTGGGCTGCTTCATCATGAAGTTCTCTACGAGCTACCAAGTAGGCTGGTAACACACTCGCCAACCAACTCAAGACAAGAGCCAGTAAGCTATAGGTCCAATAGAACTGAATCTGGGTTTCTCCCACCACCATGCCTTTTGTAATGACACTTGAAATCACACTGGCTAGTAAATAATGGCCAAGTATACTACCTAGAGCCGTTCCGACAGTTCCAGCTACTAGACCGTAAAGGAGAAACTTGGCGATAATATCCTTACTGCGATAGCCCAAGGCCTTAAAAATCCCTGCATGAGTTCGCTCTTCATCCACAAAACGAGTCATAGTTGTAAAGGTCACCATAGCTGCTACGGCATAAAGAACCACAGGAAAGATATTGCCCACTGCTCGAATACTGGCTGAAGCATTGCTATACATGAGATAGCCCTGACCACCTGACATGTTCTGACGATTATAGACTTGATACTTGGGCTCAGCTAAATCATCCAAGACTTGCTGATGTTTTTCTAATTTTTCCTTTTCTTGGGCTAGATTTTGTTCGGCCTGCTTTAGTTTATCTTCTTCCTTGTCCAATTCCTGTTTGGCTTGGGTAAGTTGAGCACTGGCCTGCTCTCTCTGGGCTTGAGGGAGCAAGGCTAGTTGACTTTCTTGAATCTGTATACGAGCTTGAGCAGCTACTAAACGACGCTTGCCTTCCTGCAAATTAGTCTCAGCCTTGTCAAGGGTTTCTTGGCCTTTGTCTAGAGACTCTTGTCCTTCTTTTTTCAAGAGTTGCAGACGTGCCTTGCCATTATCTGACAAAGCTTGTTCAAGGTCTTCCTGATGTTGCTTGGATTTTTCTTCATAAGCTTCTGAAAAAGCATTTAAGTCTGCTAAATCTTGATATTTCAAACGAGCTATATTGTAGACTTTCTGATCAAACTGACTAGGTAAAATCACCCCATAGGCTGTCAGAGTCCCACTTCCACTTCCTGCGTAGCCCATATCTCGCTGGGAGAGGATTTCAGCTGAATCCACAAAACCAGTAATGGTATAAGTATGGTCTTTTAAAGAGGAATGACCCTCCTTTTTTTCTTTAAAACTAATCTCCTGTCCCACGCTGTATTGGCCTTGCAAATGGGTGGCCAAAGCGATTTCCATGTCTGACTGAGGAAGTCGTCCCTCTCTTAGCTGAAAGGTTGAAATTCGCTCTGGTTTGGAATATAGTCGAATAGCATCCTGCCCATTATCCATGGTCACATCTGTCAAATAGCCAAACTCGACCTCTGCGCCCTCTATCTGTTCTAGTTCTTCTTGATCTGTTTGATCCAAACCATAGTTAGACATAACTGCCAAATCCAAGGTTTGAGCAGTTGTTAAATAAGCATTAGCTGTCGCCTCCATGTTGGGGCTAGTCACTTTGAGGCCTACTAGGGCTAGAGACCCCAACATCATCAAGGTTAAGATGGATAAAAAACGCCCCTTGGAGCCTGTGAAGGACTGAATTAAGTCCTTCCAATAGGTTTTTCGCTTGATCATGCTAGTACTCCAAACTGTCGATATCCTGAGGATGCTGGTTGATCACCACATCCTTGACACTGGCATCGTGCATATGAATCACGCGATCAGCAATGGGCGCCAAAGCTCCATTGTGAGTCACGATAATCACCGTCGCTCCCTTTTGACGAGACATATCTTGGAGGATTTTCAAAACCTGCTTGCCCGTCTGATAATCCAAGGCTCCAGTCGGTTCATCACAAAGGAGGATCTTAGGATTTTTGGCTACTGCGCGTGCAATGGAGACTCGCTGTTGCTCCCCTCCAGAAAGCTGGGCTGGAAAGTTATTGAGACGATGAGCCAGACCTACATCTGTCAAGACCTGCTCAGGATTCAAGGCATCTGTCACGATTTCTGAAGCCAACTCCACATTTTCCTTAGCGGTTAGATTGGAAACTAGGTTATAAAACTGAAAAACAAAGCCTACATCATTGCGGCGGTAATTGGTCCTCTGGTGGGAACTATAGTCTGCAATATTAACACCATCTATCCAGATTTCCCCCTCATCATTGGTATCCATTCCCCCAAGAAGGTTAAGAACCGTTGACTTGCCTGCACCAGATGCACCTAGAATAATAACCAATTCACCCTTTTCAATCTCAAAATTCACATCGCGATTGGCCACAATCTCCGTGTCCCCAACCTGATAACGCTTGTAACAGTGTTTCATCTCAATATAAGCCATCAGACCCACCCTCTCTTAAACAAATTACTTCATATTACCATTATAACGCTTTTTCAACTAGTTGGAAACTGCTTACATTCTCAAATCCTTATTAAAAGGCAGTTTCAAATTACTGCCTTCTAATACTCAATGAAAATCAAAGAGCAAACTAGGAAGCTAGCCGCAGGTTGCTCAAAGCACCGCTTTGAGGTTGTAGATAAGACTGACAAAGTCAGTCACATATATACGGTAAGGCGACGCTGACGTGGTTTGAAGAGATTTTAGAAGAGTATAACATCTTCTTAAAAATAAAATTGAACAAGATCGCCTTCTGCTGTTGCCACCGAAATACAATCTTTCCCCATGCATTTCGCTTTTATTTTTTCTTGATTCATTTTAATCACACTCTTCTCAATATCTGGATAAGAAACTCGCAAATCTCCTCCACTCCTTGATAAAATGGTCAACTGTAAAAGTTTTTTATCCTCCCACCTCATGCTCACTTCAAAATGTCCACGTGCCATTAAGCCTGAAACAGAACCTGTTGACCAAGCATCAGGTAGGGCAGCTAGAGGCTCCAGATGGGCTGTGTGAGACTGGAGCAACATTTCCGCCATACCACTAGTAGCACCAAAATTACCATCTATCTGAAAAGGAGGATGGGTGCACCAAAGATTGGGCAAAGTGGATGTCTTTAACTGCTCTGCTAATAATTTATGGGCTCGATTGCCATCTCCCAAACGCGCCCAGAGATTGATCTTATTAGCCTTGGACCAACCTGTGCCCCCATCTCCACGATCATTGAGACTAGCACGCGCGGCTTCAAGATACTCCTGCCCCTTATAGCTAAAGAGATTGCCAGGATAAAGTCCCACTAGATGGGAAGCGTGCCGATGCTGGGCCTCCACTTTTTCATTTTGAAAATGTTGCTCTTCCTCCTCATACCACTCCCTGATTCGACCAGATTGAGTGATTTGAAGAGGATTTAGTAAATCAAATTTTTCCTTGACTTCAGTCAACAAGTCCTCATCCAGACCCAATTCCTGAGCAGCCTGAATAAAATCATGGAATAATTGCCAAACCAGAGATTGGTCATAGGTATTGCCAATCGAAATCGGACCATGTTCTGGCGAGTAAGACGGAGAAGATACCCAACGCTGCGTCTGCTGATCCTTATGTAAAAAATCATTCCAAAAACGCACCGTTTCCCTCAACATGGGATAAATTTTCTCCCTGAGATAGTCTTGATCCCTATAAAATGAATAGGCTTCATAAACAGTTTGCATCATCCACGCATTGGCAGCTGGTGACCAACCCCAATAGTAATCCCAACCAGGTGCCGTCCAGCCAAAAGGAGTCGCTTGAGTATGAACCAACCAACCATTCTCCTCCCCTTCCTGAGAGACGATTCCTGCATACCTTACAGCCGCTAGGCGACCATAGACACGCAAATCATCGATATAGTTGATGACCGGAAAGGCTGTCTCTAATAGGTTAGTCACATAGGCTGGCCAATAATTCATCTGCAAGTTGATATTCAGGTGATAGTCCGAATTCCAAGGAGGATTGTCGACCGCATTCCAGACCCCTTGCAAGTTAGCTGGTAGAGCATCTGGACAATCTCTGGAAGAACTAATCAATAAATACCGTCCATACTGGAAGAACAACTCCTCCAAAGCCTGCCCTTCTTGCGGCTTATAATTTTTTAGCAAATCATCCGTAGGGGATGATTCAAAATCAGCTCCCAAATCCAATTGAACACGCTGGAATAAGGCTTGGTAGTCCTCAATATGCCTTGATTTCAATTGGGCATAGCCCTTTTCTTTAGCTGTGTCCACCAAGTCTATCACCTGTTGCTCTAAATCTAGTTTCTTGCGATAATTACTAGCAGGATTTTGGGCAAAATCTGTCTTAGCTGCCAAGAAGAGATTGGCATAACTGGCTCCTAATATCTGAATCTTATCTGACCAGACTCTAATGTCTCCATCCGTTTGCCAAGCTAGACAGGCAGCAAACTGGAGGTCATTGTCCTTAACTCTTCCCCTCATCAAGATATAAGTATCAGTGACATCCAGCTGGCATTCCTTGTAATCAGATTTTTCCTGCTCATACTTTCCATCAGAAGCCAAATCATTTGTCAAGGTCAGTTCTATAGTAAAATCTAGAGTTTCCGCCCCTTCCTTAGTGAAATGCTGAACCAAGAGATCATCTGGAAAACTCGCAAAGGCTTCACGTTCAAATCTCGTTCCCTTATAGGCATAAGAAGTCGTCGCAAGCGCCTTACTGATATTAAGCTGTCTCTGGTAATCCGTCACCTGAGACAAAGTCTTGCCTTGCTGGCTGAACTCAATGAAAATATCTCCAAAGGACAGATAGGTCCCATATTGACTCGTTTGGGGCCCGACCAGGTGCTCTTCAGCCAGTTCCTTAGCCCGATTGTAATCTCTCTTCTCCAAAGCCTGGCGAATCTCAGCTAAAAAACCATACTGATCCTGAAGATTTCCACCCTGATAATCTGAACTATCAGGAAGTGGACCACCAGACCAGAGACTTTTTTCATTGAATTGAATCCGTTCAGCCCCTATAAGGCCAAATACTTTAGCCCCTAAAGAACCATTGCCTATCGGTAAGGCCTCTTCTTCCCAACCCTTGTAAGTGGTTGAAGCTGGTTGCTTGTAGGTCAGTACATAATCTTGTTTTTTATTCCTTATCATACTTCCATACTAACATAAAAAGCCTAGAAATCAATCCTAGGCTTACAATTTTTTATTTTCCAAGGTAGTATTCAGAAACTACGTTCAATTTTTCGTCGAATTCGAATACCAATGGTGGGAAGTTAGGGATTTCCACGTCCATGATTTCGTCATCTGACAAACCTTTGATGTGTTTTACAAGGGCACGGATTGAGTTACCGTGAGCTCCTACGAATACGTTTTTGCCATCTTTAAGAGCTGGAGCGATTTTATCTTCCCAGAATGGAAGGGCACGTTCCAAAGTCACTTTCAAGTTTTCAGCATCTGGGATAACTGAGTCGTCAAGTGAAGCATAACGACGGTCTGTGTGAGCTGAGTGCTCATCATCACGGTCCATGTTTGGAGGCAATACATCGTATGAACGACGCCAGATGTGAACTTGCTCATCACCAAATTGTTCAGCAGCTTCAGCTTTGTTTTTACCAGTCAAACCACCGTAGTGACGTTCGTTCAAGCGCCATGATTTTTCAACTGGAACCCACAATTGGTCAGAAGCTTCAAGAGCCAAGTTCGTTGTTTTGATAGCACGTTTCAATACTGAAGTGTAAGCTTGGTCAAATTCGATACCAGCTTCTTTGATCAATTTACCAGCGTCAATCGCTTGTTGTGTACCTTTTTCAGACAAATCAACATCAGCCCAACCAGTGAAAAGGTTAGCTTTGTTCCATTCAGACTCACCGTGGCGAGCAAAAACCAATTTTACCATTAGATGGATTCTCCTTTAAATTTTCCGAGGTTTCCCCTCGTTTATCTATTCTATTTTACACAATTTTTCACAAAAAAGCTAGTCAAAACCAAAAAGGAAAGGACTGTTTGACAATCCTTTTCCTTATTTTTTATCCTTCAACTTTAAATTTTTTGAGACTTCCTAAAAATAGTGAACCACCGATAATTGCTAGGATTCCTCCTACCCAACCAAGGGCTGGAATCAAGCCAACTGCTCCACCTACGATTAATAGGACAGAAGGAGCCGAACCAACACGACTTTCTCCCTTATAGTATACAATCGCAACAATTCCTAAAACTAAAATAGCAATTTTTAAAACAGTTGGAAGTAAAACTCCTGCAACTCCTGCAACTGTTGTAGATGCAGTTAATTCAGGACTCTGTGTAGCTGTTGCTGTAGCAGCTGTACTCACAACTGCTGCTAGTAAAAGAAATGGGGCAATAAGCAAGTATATTCCACCTACTAAACCAACAATACCACTATAAAGTGCTAAAGCTTTTGACTTCATAATAAATCTCCTTTAATATTTTATACTAAATATTATACCATAACTAGTTAAAATACTCAATTCATGAATATTCTCCAGACTACTCGAAACTATTTCTCTTCAAATCCTTCTGCGACTGCGTCTGCAAAGTTTTCTTCTACGATGCTTGCACAGTGGTCACAGATAACTGCGTGGTAGCTACGTTCTGCTGTTGTTGGGTCGATACGACGGCAACGGTCACATACTTCACCTGCAGCACGTTCAACTGTAAAGGCTACGTCTTCAAAGCTTACAGCAGCTTCTGGAGCTGGTCCTTCTGCGATGGTCAATTCAGACACGATTAAAAGTTGAGCTACATTGCTGTTTACTGCTTCGAGTAGAGTTTTCACAACTTCGTTTGGATAAACTGTCAAGTGTGCTTCAAGTGATTTACCGATTACTTTGGCATTACGAGCTTCTTCCAAGGCTTTTTGAGCTTGTCCACGGAAGTCCATGAAGGCTGCCCATGTATCCAAGATTTCTTCTTGATTAGCAAAAGTTTCCGCTTCTGGTAATTCTGACAATTGAACAAAGTCTTCGGCTTCAAACTCTAGATATGACCAGATTTCCTCTGCTGTGTGAGGAAGGATTGGTGTCAAGAGTTTGGTGATTTTAACAAGAATGTCATAGAAGACAGTCTGCATTTGACGGCGTTCCAATGATTTGGCACCTTCAATGTAAACAACGTCTTTGGCAAAATCAAGGTAGAAGGCTGACAAGTCAACGTTGATAAAGTTCACCAAGGCCTTGTAGATTGTCAAGAATTCAAAGTTTGCATAAGCATCACGAATGGTCTTGACAAGCTGGTTAAAGCGAATAGTCATGTACTTATCAACTGAACGAAGCTCATCGTAAGCTACTGTATCTTGAGCTGGGTTAAAGTCAGATGTGTTAGCAATCAAGAAACGAAGAGTGTTACGAATCTTACGGTAAGTTTCAGAGACTTGGCTCAAGATATCCATAGAGATACGCACGTCGTTGCTTGAGTCAACACTTGTTACCCAAAGACGCAAGATTTCAGCACCGAATTGTTTTTCAACATCGCTTGGCGCAATGGTATTTCCAAGAGATTTAGACATCTTCTCACCTTTACCATCAAGGGTAAAACCTTGTGACAAGATTTGTTTGTAAGGTGCTACGCCATGGTTGGCAACAGATGTAATGAGTGATGAGTTGAACCAACCACGGTATTGGTCAGAACCTTCTAGGTAAAGGTCAGCTGGATAAGTCAGATTTGGACGATTTACCAAAACACCATTCCATGATGAACCTGAGTCAAACCAAACGTCCATGATATCTGTTTCTTTTTTGAACTCACCATTTGGTGAACCTGGATGAGTAAATCCTTCTGGCAAGAGGTCCTTAGCATCACGTTCCCACCAAATACTTGAACCATGGCCTTCAAAGAGTTGAGCCACGTGTTCAATAGTTTCAGCTGTCATGATCGCTGTACCATCTTCAGCGTAGAAGATAGGAAGTGGAACACCCCAAGCACGTTGACGAGAGATAACCCAGTCGCCACGGTCACGAATCATATTGTAAAGACGGACTTTACCCCATTCTGAGTGGAATTTCACTTTTTCAATTTCGTCCAAGATTTCTTGGCGGAATTTAGAAACTGAGGCAAACCATTGTGGTACTGCACGCCAGATGATTGGTTTCTTAGTACGCCAGTCAAATGGATATGAGTGAGAGATTTCTTCTTGGGCAAGAAGGAGGTTACCAAGTTTTTCAATAACAGTTGGAACTACCTTTTCATAGAATTGACCTTCAAACTCAGCACCAGCATTCTTCATCATGATACCACGTTCGTCAACAGTGACTGCGACTTCAAGACCATTAGCAATACCGACATTGTAGTCATCCTCACCAAAACCAGGGGCTGTATGGACAATACCTGTACCAGAGTCAGTTGTAACGTGGTCACCAAGAATAACCAATTCATCTACAGCTGTATCCCATGGGTGTTCTGTTACGATATGATTCAATTCTTGACCACGGTAAGTTGCCAACACTTGAACGTCAGCCCAACCAAATTTCTCAGACAAGCTAGTCAATAATTCTGCAGCAACCACAAACTTACGAGCTTCACCAGCAGGTTGAACCAAAACGTAATCAATATCTGCACCAACAGTCAAACCACGAGAAGCTGTGATGGTGAATGGAGTAGTTGTCCAGACAACGATATAAGTATCTGTATCTAGAACACCTTTGCCATCTTTTACCTTATTGGCATAGTAAAGGGAAGTTGAAAGCAAGTCATGGTATTCAATCTCTGCTTCAGCAAGGGCTGACTCAGATGACCAAGACCAGTAAACTGGCTTGGCACCACGGTAGATATAACCTTTATTAGCCATCTCACCGAAGACACGGATTTGAGCTGCTTCATAGTCAGGAGTCAAAGTCACATATGGATTTTCCCAGTCACCAGAAACACCCAAACGTTTAAAGTCTTCACGTTGTTTATCTACTTGAGAAAGAGCGTATTCACGGCAAAGTTTCAAGTACTCAACCAAGTCCATTTCTTTACGTTTGACACCTTGTTTTGCCAAAACTTGCTCGATTGGCAGACCATGAGTGTCCCAACCCGGGATAAATGGTGCGTAAAAACCTGACATTGATTTTGAACGAACAATGATATCTTTTGAAATCTTGTTCATAGCGTGTCCAACGTGAATATTTCCGTTCGCGTATGGAGGGCCATCATGCAAGGTGAAATGAGGTTTTCCTTGGTTCAATTCTTGACGACGTTGATAAAGTTTTGCATCCTCCCATTCCTTTTGCCAAACTGGCTCTTTGGTCGGAAGGCCTGCACGCATTGGGAAAGCTGTTTTCCCAAGATTAAGGGTATCTTTGAGTTTCATGGTATCTCCTTTATAAATAATAACAAATTAAAAACCACGACTGCCAAAAAGGACGAAAATCGTGGTACCACCTTTATTCGGAAAAAGATTTAGTCTTTCTCCCTCTTATCCCGTAACGTGGGGAACGTCAAATCTTACTCCATTCAGACTTGAGTTTTTGAGAGGATAATCTTATCGTTAGGGATTACAGGACTCACACCATCTCCTGCTCGCTGGAAATATAAGGATAAGATATTGTTCTCATATCATTTCTTATAAAATTGTAACGGATTCTTGCGGTGCTTCAAATCCTGGTGCTGAATCAAACGTTTCTGTAGCTGGTGTTGGAGCCGAAGGATGTACTGGAGCTACTTCTGGTTCTTCGTACATTGGACCAACTGGATGAGCAGGCTCTTCTTCAATTTGAGGACTCACTACAGGAATTGGAGCTTCCACTTCCTGTTTAGTCTGAGCTTCAAATTCAGCCAATTCTTTATTGGCTGCTTCAATACGAGCCTGTAACTCTGCCATTTCTGCTTGAGAGAACTGACGTGTCATATCAATTGGTTCTTCTTCTGGATGTTGCTGCAATACAGACTCACCCAAGACCTCGCTAACCACTTCTTTAAAGGCTTCATCACTGGTTTGAAGATAAGTAGCTGTTGGACGGAGAATATCTTCCCAATCTGAAGATTCAACAATAGCCAACTGACTCTCAATTGTAGATTTGAGACGTTGGTGGAAGACACGACTCTTATTCTTCAATTCTTCTGTTTCAACAGCGACTTTCTTAGCATTATCAGTTGCTTGACGAAGAATCTCGTTTGCCTTATATTTAGCTTCTTCCAACAAGCGTTGGGCATCCTGCTCTGCTTGGTGAATGATATTGTTTGAACGTTCATGTGCCGCCTGTTTCACTCGCTCAGCTGTATCCTGGGCAATCAATACAGACTGGCTCAATGAATCTTTCATTTCGTCAAAGTAAGACAAACGCTCTTCTAAACTCTTAATACGCAAATCTTTATCATGATTCGCACGAACAAGATCTTCGTAATCACGAACCACAATATCTAAAAATTCATCGACTTCTTCTGGATCAAAACCTCTAAAACGTGTGCTAAAGGTTTTATCTTTGATTTCTAATGATGTAATTGGCATTCTATTCCTCACTTACTTAATAATAACTGGACGGTTATTTTTTTCTTCTCTTTTTTTGTTTGTCCCTTATCTTGAAGCAATCTCAAGCGCCCAAATTTTCTTACACTAATCAAGTCTCCAACTTGAACAATATAATCTGATTTGTCTACCACATGATAATTTACTTGGACAAGTTTCTTTTCAATCAACTGGTTTGCTTGATTCCTAGATAGTTTTAAAACATTTGATAAAAGAACATCTAATCTAAAACTAGACACACATAAATCCAGCTCTCGATACTGTTCTAGCTTATCTATTTTCTCGGTGAAAGGACGTTCCTCCAGCGAAACGGGTATACGGCCAATTTTCTTTAATCCATCTTGAAAGAGAAGAAGAAATTGCTGATTAATCATAATCTGCGCCCGTTCTTCATCTACTAGGATATCTCCAAAAAGTTTCCGTTCAATCCCTAATTGATTGATGACTGTCCCTAAAATCTTAGCATGCGTTAAGTGTTCAAATTTATTGGAATACACAATTTCTTGGAGAGATATTTCAAAATCTGAAAACTCTGGCTGGAAATAATCTGGGTATAATAAAACTCGAACATACTCACTCGAGACGAATTCCCCACTACTGCTACAAGCAAGACCATAGGTTTTGGCCAAAATCTTTAATAGCTTCTCCTGATGATGATTGATAAAAGGAGTTAAAAAAGGAGCATAGCTATCTTCTACCTTCTTTATCCATTCCATTCCCTTGTCAAGAAATGGACGATCTTCTATGGAGAAATGCTGGTAAATCCCTTTATTCATCCTATCATCGCCAGAAAACGGACTAGGTTTTCTCCTAAAAATCGAATCAAAACAATCGCAACCCAAACAGATAAATCAAGACCTGCTATCTGTAAAGGCAGGCGTTGCAAAGGAGCAAGCACTGGTTTTACCAATGCTACAATCCAACGACCCAAACTTGATTCGTAGGCGCCTGGAAGCCAAGACATGACAGCAAAGGCTACCAAAATCAGGGAGTAAATATCCACTGCATTATAAATCAGACGAATTAAAAAAATCATTATCGTACTCTATTTCGCTTCATATCAAAGCCAAACTCACCATTTTGTTCTTCATCTGGTAAACGAATATCTTCTACATTCACAATAACATTCACTGGTGTTAACAGATACATAGTAGATGCTACCTTTTTCAGATTTCCAGCTAAAACATGACAAGCTCCATCCAAATAGTCCAAACAACGACGGGCCTGTACCTCTGTCATATACTGAAAATCAATTAAAATACTTTCGTTTCCTGCCAATAAATCAACAATTTCTGTTGCATCTTCATATTTTCTAGGATAACGAACATCTATAATTACCTTATCAGTTGAACGCTGGCTCTGATTTGCCAATTCCTGTTGTCGTGCATGCAGTCTGGTAATATTGCTATCTTTTGCACCAGCAGACTGTGAAGGTTGATTCATTGGGAGAGCCGGTTCCTGTGAAGAATTTACTGGAGTAAACACGGGTTCATTTCCTTTTTCATAAGGAACCGTTGAATCCTCATCCTCCGTAAAATAATCTATAAATCTATCGAATCTATCTTTTAAAGACATGGTTCTCTCCTACTTAAAAAATGCTGTACCTATACGAACAAAGGTGGAACCGAATTGAATCGCTTCTTTATAATCACGACTCATTCCCATACTTAACTCGGTCATAGGCATATTTGGAATTTGTTTTTCTTGAATTTCTCTTTGCAAATCTTGGGTCGCCTTGAAAATTTCTTTCAACTGCTCACTGCTAGCCTCAAAAGGTGCCATCGTCATTAAACCAACATATTCAATCTTATCTAGTTTGGCTAACTCTGGCAAGACTTCCAATAATTCTTCTCTCGAAAAGCCGTGTTTACTTTCTTCTTTAGAAATATTTACTTGAAGGAAACACTTGATGACTCGGTCACTTCTTTTTTGGATTTCCTCTGCTAGCTTTACTGAATCCAATGCATGGAAATAATCAACGTATTGAATGACATCTTTCACCTTACGTCTTTGTAAGGTACCAATCAAATGCCAAGTCACATCTCGATCTTTTAAAGCTTCATATTTCTCCAGAAACTTATCGACACGATTTTCACCAATATGATGAACACCTAGCGGAAGCAAGGCTTCCGCTGTCGGTACATCTACATACTTGGTAACTGCAATAACAGAGACTGAACCACTCTCCCGATGAGCACTCAGACTCGCCTCTGCGACTTCTCGAAAAACAAGTTCTGTATTTTCTTTTACATTCATTTACTTAACGATTTTTGAAAAATGGAGGTGTATCCAATTCATCTTCATCTTGTGATGTTGGGGCTTCAAAGCGTTCAACTGGAGAAACGACTGAATCTGTTGTACGAACAATCGATTCACGGCGAAGATCCCAATCACCAAAAGCAGATGCTTGAGTTGGTTCCAAACGACGTGGATTTTGTTTTGGCAATTCAGCTGTTTCTGCCATATCAAAATGACGATCAAAGCCATGTGAATGAGCTGGTTTCACTGTCTCACGGTAGTTAGTAGCAGGTCTAGCTTGCGGAGCCACAACCTTTTCTACGCGGTCTTGACGAACACCCGTTGCGACAACTGTTACACGAATTTCATCACGCATACTTTCATCAATTGAAGTACCGAGCCAGATGTTCACTCCTTGTCCTGCTGCTTGATTCACAATTTGTGAAGCCTCTTCTGCCTCAATCAAGGTTAAGTCGGGACCACCAGTTACGTTGACAATCACATCTTCTGCTCCATCAATTGTTGTTTCAAGAAGTGGAGAGTAAATTGCCTTACGCGCTGCTTCAACAACACGTTCTTCTCCACTACCGATACCAATCCCCATAAGAGCATTCCCTTTATTTGCCATTACTGTTTTCACATCGGCAAAGTCAAGGTTAATCAATCCTGGATTGGTAATCAAATCAGTAATCCCCTGAACACCTTGACGAAGAACGTTATCCGCTTCGCTAAGAGCCTCCAAAAGCGGTGTCTTCTTATCAACAATTTCAAGCAAGTTGTTGTTTGAAATAATCAATAGAGTATCTACATGCTCACGTAGTTGATTGATTCCTTCTACAGCAAATTGTCCACGTTTGCTTCCTTCAAAACCAAACGGACGTGTTACAACACCAACTGTAAGAGCACCTAAATCTTTAGCGATACGAGCAATAACAGGAGCAGCTCCAGTTCCAGAGCCTCCTCCCATACCAGCAGTGATGAAGACCATATCTGCGCCACTGATAGCTTCAGTCAGTGTTTCTTCGCTTTCTTCAGCAGCTTTACGACCAACCTCAGGTTGACCTCCTGCACCCAAACCACGAGTCAATTTAGGTCCCAACTGAATAACAGTCTCAGCTTTTGTACTACTCAATGCTTGTACATCTGTGTTTGCTGCGATAAATTCTACGCCTGTAACACCTTCGTCGACCATACGGTTGATGGCATTGCCACCGCCTCCACCGACACCAATTACTTTAATCACTGCACCTTGAGCAGCAGCTGTATCAAATGAAAATGTCATAATTTATTTTTCCTCTTTATTCGTCAAACATGCTTCCGATCAAGCCACGGAAACGATCTGCTAATTTCGGTTTATTTTGTGAAGCTTGTTGGAAATCCGCCATTGGTTCTGTAGGCTCCACCGGCTCTACTTCTGGAGTAGGAGCTGGTTGAACAGGCGTTGATTGTACAAACTGAGCTGTTTTCTGAATCATTCCCCCAAAACTAATTGGTTGATGAATCAGAGCAACTTCACCCTTGACTGCTCTTTGAGCCAAAAGATTGACTTCTGTCAATTGTCCAGCGAATTCCGATAGACTAATCACATGCGCAAAGGCTGGATTGCGAATACCAACTTGGTTTGGAACATAGAGTTTGACACGAACGCCAAAGACTTCTTGAGCCAATTCTACCATACCCGGTAAAATTGCATTCCCACCGATCAAAACAATTCCACCAGGAAGATCCAATAAATGTCTTCTCTCCAAGTCTTGTTTGATTTGTTCAAAAATATGCTTGATTCGTGCAGAAATAATCTCTGACAAGTAATTTTCTGTTACTTCAACAGGTTCTACTTCCCCAATAACCTCTACTTGGAAGGTTTCTTTACTTGCGAGAGGAGGGTAAGCCTCTCCATAGTTTAATTTCAATCCTTCAGCCAACTTCTGAGAAGTTTTCAAGACTTTAGAGATATCCTTAGTTACATAATCTCCGCCTTCTTGGAGAATATTGGTGAACTGAAGTTCTTGGTTACGGATTGTAGCAACAGTCGTCTGTCCTGCCCCCATATCAATCACTGTAGCACCAAATTCACGTTCACCTTCGTTCAAAACTGATTGAACCATTGCTAGTGGTGAAATGATAACATTTTCAACCTGGACACCTGCACGTTCAACTGTCTTACGCAAATTGTGCAAGATAGTACGAGGTCCTGTATAAAGCAAGCCACGCATTTCAAGGCGAACCCCCATCATGCCACGTGGGTCACGAATCCCTTGGAAACCATCCACAATAAATTCTTCAGGAATAAAGGTAATGACTTCACGGTCAGGTGTCATACTCTTTGTCAAAGCTGATTTGACAACATTTTCAACATCTTGATCCGTAATTTCCTTGGTATCAGATGTTACTGGAATCATCCCTTGGGTTGGTTCTACCTGCAGAAGATTGCCAGGCAAGCCGACATTCACTGATTTAATCGAAATGCCTGCCTTTTCTTCTGCTTGGGAAATAGCTGATTTGATAGCAGTTGCTGCTGCATCAATATCAACAATAATTCCATCTTTTACACCTTTACTTTTGGCATTACTCACGCCAATTACATTTAATTCACCATTTCTCTGCTCGGCTACAAGCACCTTAACAGAGCTTGTTCCAATATCTAGACCTGTAAAAAAGCCTTCTCTAGCCATCACATCGCATCCTCTCTATCTTCCAAGTTTCTCACTTCGTAATATTCCATAGCTAGACATGGGCATAGCTATTCACAGAATATTATAACACAAAAAATCTGATTGTGCTTAGTTTTTTCCTAAATTTACTAGCCAATTTTTTTGTTTTTCTGTTCAGAAATTCATTCACTGTAAACTTTATCAACAATTTATCTATTGACAAAAAAGAAAGCTCATTTCTAAGCTTTCTTTGCAATCATTTTTTCTGCTTCTTGTTCTAAAAATAGTTCCAAAATTTTCTTTGTCAACGTAATCGCTGCTGATAAGGCCAGGGAAACGATTAAATAATTGGCTACTAAGCCGTGATCTCCAACCAATGGCGGTTTTGTCAAAAATCCATAATCACCACCTGTTACCAAATTGACCACAAAAATCAAGGCATTTAGTGCAAAGGTCATGAGAAAAATTCCCTTCACATCCAGCAATCGCGCATTATACTGTCTCAATAGATAAACTAGAGAGTTCCCCAAGAGTGCTAAGTGCCCAAAGATAAAGGACAAAATGGCAATATGTGGGAAAGGATAGGGATCTGGCACTGGATAAACAAAGGCAGCTAATGTCCCAAATGTTCCTAGTAATGCAAAATACTGCCTATATTTAGACTGACCAGGAAGCAAGAGCACCACAAACATAGCCATACGGCAATGGTAAAAGGGTAAACTTTCTGACAGTGGCATATGATTGACCCCATACCAACCATAAAGAAGGATTAACTGAACTGCCTGTAAAATCTGGAAAAATCGTTGGTAAACCTTCTTTTCACGATAACGATAGGCTGTATAGAAGGTCAAGGCCAAGAGTGTAAATATACTGACATACCAAAAAAGATCAAACTTAGGTGGTTCTGTTGCTTGGGTCGTAAAGAAAATATCCCATAAATTCATCTAGTCTTCCTCATGATTCAAAATTTTCCTGCATTTTATTATACCATGCTATTTGTCAAAAATGAATTTAGAAATACGATAATCATCTTCTTAATCAAGATATTGCTCCCTCTGACCTTGATAAACCTGCCAAAGAATCTCTATTTGCTCCTTGGTAATGCGTTTTTCAGATAAGTTCGGCAGTTGGTCAATGGCAAAAAATTGAAGGTCTGCAATTTCTTGATTTTCTTGGAATTGTCCATCGAGAAACTTACATTCAAAAACAAACTTTGCATATTGTTTACTCTGTAGTTGGAAACGATTGGTATCAAAAACAGCTAGTAGTCGTTCAACTTTGGCTTTAAAACCGGTTTCTTCTTCAATTTCCTTGAGAATATTTTCTGTTGAAGAATAACCAACCTCACCAAAGCCACCTGGCAAAGCCCAATCATTCTCTCCTTGTCCCCTAACCAGACAAATCTTTTCGTCCTCAACAATCCAAGCACGGACGTCCATTAACGGAGTTGCATAAGCGGAAGTTGGCTTCAAAACTTCTGCCACTTCTTCGGCATCAAGGTCTGATGCCTGATTCAACATTTCAGATAACAGACTTCGCAAGTCTTCATAGCGCTCACGGTCAAAAGGATCCTTTGTAAAGGTTAGTCCAGTATCTGTAAGAGCAATCATTCTTTGCAGATACTTAACAAAATCACTTGTCTTCATTTTCTAAACTTTCTACCAACTTGGCTAGGTTCATAGAGTTAGAGCCCTTGAGCAAGATTTGATCATTAGCTCCTAGACTTTCCTTGACCTGCTTAACTAGGTCTTCAAATTGATCTTGGTTTTCTGTTTTCTTGAAGTAGTAAACGTGGCCGATTGGGAACATTTGACTGGCAAGTTGGGCCAATTCAGCAATGTCTTCTCCATAGAAAATAACGGTATCCAGCACATCTGGCGAAAGACTCAAAATCATCTGGTTATGAAGTTGAACTGACTGGTCACCAAGTTCCTTCATGTCTGCCAAGACAGCGATTTTCTTGCCACCTTTGTTGGCTGGAATGGCAGAGAAAGTCTCTAAAATCAGCTTCATAGCAGTTGGATTGGCATTGTAAACATCTGATAGGATATCTGCTCCATTGGCTGCTCTCTTCCATTCGGTACGGTTACGCGTCAATTCAAGATTTTGGAAGGCCTTATGAATTTGTTCCTCAGTCACTCCTTCTTGCAAGGCAACATAGGATGCAATCATAGCATTAGTGGCATTGTACTTACCAGTCACTGGCAAATCAAGGACTTGTTCCAAGAAATTAGCCTTAAATGTCAGACTATCCTTGCGCTCAACCAAGTCTGTGATTTCCAACTCTGCCCCTTGCCCAAAACGAACCACCTTTTTATCAGTTGGCAAGTAGTCCTCTACAATCGAGTCAGCTGGCGCTAAAAGCAAGGAACCAGGTGCCATCCCGTCTGCAATTTGCATTTTTCCTTTAGCAATCTCAGAACGGTCTTTGAAAAAGGCCAAATGGGCTTCTCCAACCAAGGTTACGATGGCTGTCTTTGGATGAGCCAATTCAGACAAGAGATGAATATCGCCCAAGTGATCCTGCCCCATCTCCAAGACCAACTTTTCTGTTCCTTCAGGCATATGGAGAACTGTGTAAGGAAGACCAATCTCATTATTGTAGTTGCCTTGTGTTTTGTAAGTTTTGTAGGTTGTTGATAGCAAGTGCGCCAACATATCCTTGGTCGTCGTCTTACCATTTGAACCTGTGACAGCAAAGACATCAACAGCTGTTTTCTCAAGATAGTAGGCTGCTAGGGTTTGAAAGGCAGTCAAGACATCATCTACTAGAATGTAAGGGTGATTTGCGACCTCTTTCTCAGACAGGGTTGCTGCTGCACCATTTTCAAAGGCTGTTTCGATAAAGCCATGACCATCACGCGCACCTTTAAGTGGCACAAATAAATCTCCAGTCCCAATCAAACGACTATCAAACTCAGCCTTTTCTAAGTGGGTGTCCTCAAAGATGCTAATATCATTTTTAGCTCCAACAGCTTGGGCAACTTCGTGAATTGTAAGTTTCATTTCTACTCCTTTAAAAAGGGTTGAAGTCCGAGAACTCTGATCACCTGGCAGTGATGGTTCTGACTTCTACCCTCTCTTTCATTTTTATAGCAAATGCGCTTCGCGCTTGTCAAAACTTTGCTTAGCAAGGTCAACCAAATGCTCGATTAGGTCTGGGTAGCTGATTCCCATATTATCCCAAAGTAGTGGATACATAGACCACTGGGTGAAACCTGGCATGGTATTAAGCTCGTTTAGGAAAATCTCGCCCTTATCTGTATAGAAGAAATCGCAACGAGAAAGACCGAGACCACCAATCGCACGGAAGGCTGTTTCTGCATTTTGACGCATGACAGATATCACATCATCACTGATCTTTGCTGGAATATCCATGGTAATCTTGTTATCGATATACTTGGCATCGTAGTCATAAAAGGCAACATCTTTGACAACTTCTCCTGGCAGCGTGCTTTTGACATCGTAGTTACCCAAGAGGCCAACCTCGATTTCACGTGCATTCACCCCTTGTTCAACCAAGACACGGCTGTCATATTGGAAGGCAAGTTTCAAGGCTTGACGGAGTTCTTCTTGATTTTCAGACTTAGAAATACCGACACTTGAACCCATGTTTGATGGTTTTGTGAAGACTGGATAAGTCAATTTTTCTTCCACTTCAGCGATTTTAGCCGTCACATCATCACCTTCAACGATGGCCACATAAGGAACTTGGGCAATACCAGCAGATTCCAAAACACGTTTAGTCGTGATTTTATCCATGGCAAGACTGGATGACAAGATGTTGCAGCCGACATAAGGCATTTTCAAAACTTCAAGAAATCCTTGAACAGAGCCATCTTCTCCCATTGGACCATGAAGAACTGGAAAGACCACTGCACCTTCTTCATAGATGGCACTTGGCGCTATTTTCTTGTCCCAGTCAATAGTCGCATTGGTCATGAGACGATCTTCTTGACCTGGAGTCTGGCTAAATTCTTGCGTTTTGATAAAGTCACCTGACTGGCTGATGAAGAAAGTCTTGACTGTGAAACGGTCATAATTGACCGCACGCATAACACTTTCCGCTGAAAGGACAGAGACTTCGCGTTCTGCACTCCGTCCACCATATAAAAGAATAATCGTTTGTTTCATATTATTTGTCCTAATTCTACTAGAATACTCGCTCTTTAGTATATCATATTTGCTTGTTTTTTTAAAACTTGAACCTGACACTACTCAGCACACTATACAAAAAGAGGCCGATATGAACGATTTTCAGCCTCTTTAACTTTTTTATAAATGAATGGAGTTCGTAAATTTGTCTACACTTACAACTCTGTCCGATTTTCAATAGCCCGTAAGAGGGTGACTTCGTCCGCATACTCGATATCTGCTCCCACAGCGAGCCCTCGTGCCAAGCGCGTAACCTTGATCCCAGCTGGCTTGAGTAAGCGGGAAAGATACATGGAAGTCGCTTCCCCATCTGCTGTAGCATTTGTTGCTACGATTACCTCTGAAACTTCACTATCCATAAGACGAGTCATAAGGCTCTTGAGATTGATATCATCTGGACTAATGCCATTCATAGGAGAAATGAGGCCATGCAGGACATGATAGAGTCCATGGTATTCTTGGATATTTTCCATGGCTGCCACATCCCGACTATCCTCTAGCACCAAAATCGTTGTCTGGTCACGAGTTGGATCGGTACAGATAGAACAAGGATCGTCGTCTGTCAAACGTCCACAAATAGAACAGTAGGTCAATTCTCTCTTAGCAGAAAGGAGATTTTTTGCAAATTCATTGACATCATCATCAGACATCCCAATCGTATAAAAGGCCAGACGCGTGGCCGTCTTAATCCCGATACCTGGTAACTTAGAATAACTGTCAATCAGCTTAGCAATAGGTGTTGGATAAAGCATAATTTCCTTTCTAGTTCATCGGATGGTATTTTTGATACAGATTGATAATGTCACGCGCAATGGAAGGTCCTACACCATTTGTTAGATTGGTATTATGAGGAAAGACCACTGCAACAGCGATTTGAGGATTATCAGATGGGGCATAGGCCACCGCATTGGTATTGGTTGCTTGCTGACCATCTGCCACATAGCTTTCGGCTGTACCCGTTTTTCCGCTAATGGATACCAAGGCACCATTTGAAAAGGCACGTCCAGTTGTCAATCCACTAGTCCCATGAGCAACCTGATAAAAACCTTGATGCAAGACACTCATATCGGAGTCGGATATATTGACCTTATTCATCTCTGTCGGTTGCAGTTGCTGAATCAAGTCGCCTAGTCCTCCCTTATCATTATTACCATAAATGCCTTCAACAATACGAGGAGCCACACGAACACCATCATTTGCAATAGTTGCTACATACTGAGCCAACTGCATCGGCGTATAGTTATCAAACTGCCCAAAGGCATTGGTAATGAAATTGGCAAAGTTATAGTCTTTGGGAATAAATCCAGTAGATTCATCTGGTAGGTCAATCCCAGTCGCAGACCCCAAGCCATATTCACCAAAGGTTGAACGCAATTTACCCATAGCAGACTCTAGATTGCTGGTGCCGACAAACATATTGGGTTGATAGGTTTGCCCCATAAGACCTAAGGCTGTTTGGACCATATAAGGATTGGATGAATACTCCAGAGCTTGAACCGCCGTAATCGGCATTGGCCCAGAAAAGGCAGTATACCAAGAATTAATTGGAGCTGAACCTTGGAAGACAATGGACTGGTCTGTCAAGGTCTGATTTCCCGACAAGACTCCATTTTCCCAACCTGAGCTGATGGTCGCCGCCTTGACAACCGAACCTGGAACAAAGACATTGGTTACCGTTCCCAAGGAATCAGGCGTCAACTCTCCCGTTTTCAAGTCATGTTTGATCCCTGACATGGACAAAACAGCACCTGTTTTTGGGTTAAGGGCGACTGCATAGACACCTTCAGAATACTTGGCTCCACCATTCCCCAACTCTGAATTAAAATAACTTTTCAGCAAAGCATCCACGCTATCTTGGAAGGCCAAATCAATGGTCAGTTTAATATTATTCCCTTTGGTACCATCTTCGATATTTTCGACACTTTCCATATTACCGTACTTATCTAGATGAATTTCCTTCACCGAGCGTTTGCCTTGCAAGGTTTCCTCGTATTGCTTTTCTAGATAAGAAGTCCCCACACGGTCATTTAGAGAATAACCTTTTTTAAGATAGGCATCTGCTTCTTCCGCTGGGAGACCAGCTTTTTCACTGGATACACTACCTACTATAGAAGACAGGGAAGTCTCTAGAACTTTTCGATCCCAAGAAGTTGAAATACTGACACCAGGTAATTGTTTCGAAGCAGAGGCAATCAGAGCAATCTGGGTATCTGTAAGAGCATCTGTCACAATGGTTCCCGTCGCAAAGTTTCCAACAGCATTTAACTGACTAAAAAGATAGATTTCTTTCTTTTTATCCTCTGTATAGTTTAGTTGACTCGTTTGGACACTATCAACCGCATTGTTATACAGTTCTGATTCGGATAGGCGATTGCCATCTGAATCCAAGCGTTTCTCACTTGGGAGAGCCTCCACTGTTTTTTTATAGATTTCAGGATCAGCCAAATAGTAATCTGCCAACTGGCGTTCTGTCAAATTTGGCGAACTGATGCTCACATATCCCAGCAACTGACTAGCGATTTCTTTCAGATCTTTAGCCGTCATTTTATTACTACGCGTAAAGGAAACAACCTGCTTTAACGTATTTTCTACCAAAGGTTTTCCACTAGCATCATAGATTTCCCCACGGGCAGAACTGGTTGTGACCTTGGTCTGACTAGCTGAGGCTAGCTTTTTTTCGTAAAAATCCTTGTTCAAAACCTGCATATACAACAAACGACCAATAATGGTCATAAAGAGTAAAATGACGATTGAAAACAATAAATTAAGCCGAATCGGAATCGAATGGCTGTTAAATTTTCTCATACAAATCAGTCTCATTTCTAACTTAAAATCTTACTCTTAATTGTACCACAATTTGAGCAGAAAATTATGGAAAAGAAAGAAGCTTTTTTTCGTTTTTACAGTAAGATACGTTTTTATTTATTCATCCCTATATTATATGTTATAATGAATGTAAAAGTTCAAAAATCTAGCCTTTTTCCAATACGACTCATTTAAAGGAGCCTTCCCTATGGACAAACCAGATATCGCAACTGTCATTGATTCACATTTTGAAGAAATGACAGACCTAGAGCAAGAAATCGCTCGCTATTTTTTGCAAGCTGAAACGATTACAGATGATTTATCTTCTCAACAAGTCACCCAAAAATTACATATTTCTCAAGCTGCTTTGACCCGCTTTGCTAAAAAGTGTGGCTTTACTGGCTACCGAGAATTTATTTTCCAATACCAACATCAGACAGAAAATCAGGCCAACCAAGTCTCCAAGCACAGTCCACTGACCAAACGAGTCCTCAGAAGCTATAGCAATATGAGGGAACAAACACAAGACTTGATTGACGAAGTCCAACTAGAACGAATTGCCCAACTAATCGAAGATGCTGAGCGTGTCTACTTCTTCGGAACAGGCAGTTCTGGCCTTGTCGCCCGTGAAATGAAATTGCGCTTCATGCGTCTGGGTGTGGTCTGCGAGGCTTTGACCGATCAAGACGGCTTTGCTTGGACAACCAGCATTATGGACGAAAATTGTCTCGTACTTGGTTTCTCACTTTCTGGTACAACTCCCTCTATTTTAGACAGTTTATTAGACGCTAAGGAGATGGGGGCAAAGACTGTACTCTTTTCAAGTGTTCCCAATAAAGATAGCCAGGCCTACACAGAGACCGTTCTTGTAGCCACCCACAGCCAACCTTCCTATATCCAACGAATATCCGCTCAACTTCCTATGCTCTTCTTTATCGATTTGATTTATGCCTATTTTTTGGAAATCAATCGTGAAAACAAGGAAAAAATCTTTAATAGCTACTGGGAAAATAAGAAACTCAACGGCTATCGTAGACAAAAACGCGTCAGAAAATCCTAGTTTGGCTGAGTCAAACTAGGATTTTTATTCATCACCAAACATACCTCTTCAAGATTATGAATTAGTCATATCTTGACTTAGTCTTGAATAATTTCATGTAATCACTTTTTGAAGGGAGTAAATAAGCAAGCCTTACGGTA
The DNA here is from genome assembly GCF_946190275.1 of Streptococcus mitis. Taxonomy (GTDB): domain Bacteria; phylum Bacillota; class Bacilli; order Lactobacillales; family Streptococcaceae; genus Streptococcus; species Streptococcus mitis_DC. Next base: position 51,590 of record NZ_CAMHZQ010000003.1, read on the forward strand.
TCCTCAACAATTGTATATAATACGATGTAATCCTTACTCAAGGTCAATCCTCGCGTTTGGTAGTGAGGATCTAATTTTTTACCAAATTTTTCATCAGCATCAAATCCAGCTTGAGGGAAAATTTCTAGACGATTAATATCTTTTCTGATACTCGCCACTTTTCGTCTCGCAGCCTCTACAGAACCGATTTCCTCTGCTATATACTGATATATTTTATCCAGACTATCAATCACTCTAGGAGAATACAAAATCCTATATTTTTTATAATCCATAGCGTGTCACAACATCCTCATCTGTCAAGTAATTTCCAGCCTCAATCTTGGCATAACTTTCTTGAACTTCTGCTTGTAATTGTCTAAACAAATACTCCTTCTCTAATTCCTCTTCACTCAGTAAATCTACTTCATTTGTTACGGCAACATTCTTTAAAAATAATCTGAGTGCCGATGAAAGAGAGAGATTTTGTTCTTTTAACACTTCCATGGCATCATTTACTAATTCTCTATTAGCTTGGAAGGTCACAACTTTACTTGAATTCGCTATAGACATTTTATATAACTCCTTTATATATTTTCTTTATTATCTCACAATTATAAAGAAAGTCAAGGGAACTTGATTAGAAAATCCTAGTTTGGTTGGGCCAAACTAGGATTGTTTTGTATTGATACTCTTCGAAAATCAAATTCAAACCACGTCAGCTTCGCCTTGCCGTACTCAAGTACTGCCTACGGCTAGCTTCCTAGTTTGCTCTTTGATTTTCATTGAGTATAAAATGATAATAAGCACCCAACATACCTGCTGTATTTTGATGATGGGCGAATTCTAATCGTGTTTTCTCAGCTAGGCTTGGCACCAAGGCATCTTTCAAGGCTTTACGGATCTTGGGTTTGAGGATTGCCTCTTGCCCCATGATACCGCCACCGAGAATGACTACTTCTGGATTGGCAACATAGCAAATATTAGCCAGACCTTTCCCAAGGTAATCTACCATCCGATCAATACCAGCCATACAAATCTTGTTGCCTTCAGTGGCTTCCTTAAAGATACGTCGGCCGTTCCACTGGTCAACTGGATCGCCATGAGCTGCTGCTACATACTCCACCAAGGCTGTCGTAGAGGCAAGATCTTGGAACGCTCCATCCTGCATATGCATATAACCTACTTCACAGGCTGAATTGCTAAAGCCATGGAAGACTTTTCCATCCATAATCAAGCAACCTCCGATACCTGTTCCAATAGTCAAGCAAAGAGTGACACTCGCTCCCTTGCCTGAACCAGATACCGCCTCAGCCAGACCTGCACAATTGACGTCATTTTCAATCTCGCAAGGGATTTCAAAGCTAGTCTCGATTTCCTTTTTGAACTGGGTGCCTGCATAGTTAGGGATTTGAGGACCAGCATAGAAAATCTCACCCTTATCCGGATCCACCATTCCTGCAGAAGAAATGGCAACACCTGCTACTGGGCCTTTTTCTAGATAGCTGGCAACGATATCTTTTGTTTTTTGTAAGATATGAGGCCCACCCTTATGCGCCTCAGTTGGCATTTCATGGGATTCAACAAGTTGGCCTTCTTGGTCGATCAAACCATATTTGATGTTGGTTCCACCGATATCAATTGCAACGTAGTGTGTCATAAATACCTCCTTATGGATTAGAGGAAGCGCTCCTTGGTTTCACGAATCAATTGAGCAGCTGCTTCTACAACTGGACGATCTTCTTCAGTCACTGGTGTCAATGGTGAACGAACAGAACCAATATTTAAGCCTTCATTGATCTTCAAGACTTCTTTAATGACACCATACATATTTCCATGTGCAGAAGTGAGTTTGCCAATGATTGCATTTATAGCATATTGTAATTCACGCGCTGTTTCCAAGTCCTTGTCCGCAATCAACTGATTGAGTTTCAAGAAGAGTTCTGGCATAGCTCCATAAGTACCACCGATACCAGCTTTAGCACCCATGAGGCGTCCACCTAGGAATTGTTCATCTGGACCGTTAAAGACGATATGGTCTTCGCCACCAAGGCTCACAAAGGTTTGGATATCTTGAACTGGCATAGAAGAGTTCTTAACACCGATAACACATGGATTCTTCAACATTTCTGTGTAAAGGCTTGGAGTCAAAGCAACCCCTGCTAATTGAGGAATGTTGTAGATCACGTAGTCTGTATTTGGAGCTGCAGAACTGATATCATTCCAGTATTTAGCAACGGAGTATTCTGGCAAGCGGAAGTAAATTGGTGGAATCGTTGCAATGGCATCTACACCCAAACTTTCTGCATGGCGAGCAAGTTCCATACTATCTTTAGTATTGTTGCAAGCAACATGGGCAATAATGGTCAGTTTACCTTTGGCAACTGCCATGACTTCTTCCAAGATTAACTTGCGGTCTTCAACACTTTGGTAGATACATTCACCAGAAGAACCATTGACATAAAGACCTTGAACACCTTTATCAATGAAGTATTTAACCAAGGCACGTGTACGCTCTGGACTTACTTCTCCTTGATCATCATAACATGCGTAGAAGGCTGGAATGACACCTTCGTATTTTTTTAAATCTGACATAGATTTTCTCCTAAGATTTCTTTTTCTGCTAACAGCAGGATTTATTCTTTACGTGTTTAGTATACACCTTGTGAAAAACGCTTTCAACACCTTGTGTACACTTAGATTTTAGTTTCGATATGAATTTTGAAATGTTTATGGCTTGAAAGTAGTTTCAGAAACAAGCTAAACTATTGATATTTTGCGAAAATTTTCTCCATCAATCCAGTCTGGATAAAAACTAATAAGCCAAACCCAAAGAGTAGGAAGGCTGAGCCACCTAAAAGTAAACTGAAAGCGGACAGATAAAGAACCATCACAATGAGAAAGAGAATAGCTAACATGAGGAAGAACCAAGGAAAGTTAAAACTTGCCAAGATAAGTCCTTTTTGCAGCACTTCTTTCCAAGTTAAATCATAGCGTGCAGCTATGGGATAGCTAGCCAACATCACGATAGTGAGGAAGATAAGAACGCCTAGACAAATAGCTTTCACCATTTGGAAAGGCATAGCTGTCTGACCCCAGAAGAGATAGAGATCTAGAAGGCTTAATGAAACAATGCCTAACTCCAGCAAACCTAACTGAAGACCTAGCTTCAGATTTTGCTTGAAAGCTCTTAGATAGATTTTAAAGACAGGCACACGTCTGCTCTTCTTAATCTCAAACATAGTCTCGTAGAGGCTAATTTTAGCCACTCCAATCGTCACGATGGGCAAACAAGAGACGACAAAAAGAAGATTGGCTGTCACGATATCCAAGACCTTCTCACTAAAACGCATGAGAAAGTTATCTGTATTAAATGCTGCCTTGATAAGGCTTACTCCTTTTTGTGCCATGTTTGCTCCTCCTGATTTTTTAATCAATCAAAATTTTAAAGAGATATTTGCGAACCTTCTCTTCCATACCTGCATAGCCATTTGGCTGGTGAGGTTCTCCTGGGAAGAAAATCGCAAAATTGTGATAACCCAACAAGAGTGGGTAATGTTCATGACAATGAACAAAGCCAATGTCACTCGCTTCTTCGAATGCTACTGCTTCATCTTTGATACGTGAACCGTAGCTCGAATATTCATGTCCTTCTACCAGCAAATGCAAATCTGCATAGTTCTTATGATGCTCAAATTTATCATTTTCAGCTTGATTGAGGACATTTTCCTGAACAACTAGAAAGACTTTATCTCCGTCAATCTCATACTTACCTAGTTCAAATGAATCTTTTCGATGCTGGTAGAGATAATCGATAGCCTTGTCTAGATTGGGATGAATCCCTTTGTAAAAGGTGATGTTTTTCAAATCGTCAAAAATCATACTCTTTCCTTCGTTTCTGATAGTTAACTAAAATCATTCTTAAGTTTATAAGTGTCTAACAAAATCTCCAAGGTAAGAAAATACCCAACATTTTGTAGACACTTATAATCTCTATATTCTCTAAATCTATAAAATATATTTCTGTATCTTGATAGATTGATTTTCCTATACTCAATGAAAATTGAAGAACAAACTAGGAAGCTAACCGCAGACAATACTTAAGTATGGCAAGGTGACGCTGACGTAGTTTGAATTCGATTTTCGCAGAGTATTAACCTTTGACAGCTCCCATAGTAATCCCCTGTGTGAAGGATTTTTGGAAGACAAGGAAGACTGTTACGATTGGCACAGCTGCAAGAGCAGCACCCGCCATAATCAAACCATAGTTGGTTGCCATTTCAGCCTGCATGGTCGCAACCCCGAGTGAGATAGTCAAGTTTTGACGTGAAGTCAACATAACCAACTGCATGAAGTAGTCGTTCCAGGTATTGATGAAGGTAAAGATTGCAAGGGCTGCAAATCCTGGTTTCACAATCGGGAAGGCTACGCTCCAGAAAGTACGAATCTCACCACAACCGTCAATTTTAGCTGATTCAAGCAACTCTGTAGGGATATTTTCACTGAATTGTTTCATGAGGAAGACACCAAACGGCCATCCAATCAAAGGCAAGATAACTGCCCAAAGAGTGTCATGGATTCCCATGAAGTTAACGATACGTACCAATGGTACAAGGACAACTTGTTTTGGAAGTGCCATGGCAGCTATAAAGATGGCAAAGAGAATACGCTGACCATAGAAACGTTTTTTAGCCAATACATAACCTGCTAGAGAAGATGTTGCACAGACTAGGAACATGGTTACCAATGAAATAAATACTGAGTTCCACATCCATTGCATAGCAGGGTTTTGCACCATGAGTTGTTGGAAGTTTTCCATGGTTGGCATTTTAGGGAACCACTGAGGAGGAATAACGATTGTATCAGGTTGTGATTTGAATGCCCCTGTCAAAATCCAGTAGAATGGAAAGATGAACAGCACAGTCAACAAGAGCAAAATGATTGTTGAAATAACAGTAAAAGCTGTTAATGGTTTTTTTTCTGTAGATTGCATAGCTGTCTCCTTTCTTTAGTATTCTACGTCGTTTCCAAGTACTTTAAATTGAACAAAGCTTACGATTGCAATCATGACTGCCAAGAAGACACCAATTGTGTTGGCATAGCCATATTCTGTCAATTGGAAGGCTTTTTCGTAAAGGTAGTACATAAGTGTACTTGTTGAGTAGTTTGGACCACCAGATGTCAAAAGCTGAATCAAGGCGAAACATTGGAATGAGTTGATTGTTGTGATGATTGCGATGTAAAGGGTTGTTGGAAGAAGGCTTGGCCATTTAATCTTCCAGAAAACTTGAAATTCAGTTGCACCGTCGACACGCGCCGCTTCAACCAGTGAATTGTCAATATTCCCCATAGCAGCGATATAAAGGATAATCGGCTGACCAACTGAAGTTGTCAAAAGGATAATCATAATCGCCATCAAAGCCCAGTGTTTGTCTCCCAGCCAAGAAATGTTCTGGCTGATGATATGACTTGACTTGAGGACAAAGTTTAGAATCCCTGATAGTGGGTCATAGATCCATTTCCATACAACTGTTACGGCAACACTACCTGTTACAACAGGAAGGAAGAAGACGAAACGGTAGAATGATCTAGCGATAGCATTTTGGTGATAGGTTTGCGACGCCACAAAGAGCGAGAATAGAACAACAACTGGCACAGATCCAATAACCAGGATAACCGTGTTGATCAAAGACTTCATAAAGACAGGGTCTTTAAACATGCGGATATAGTTGTTTAAGCCTACAAACTCAAAGTTTGTCATAGAGTAATTAAAGAAACTTGTAATGAATCCCATCACCATAGGAGCCAATACAAAGATGACAAAGAAGAACAACACTGGTGCTAGGAAAGCATAGGAAATCACTGTTTCCCGCATACGAATTTTATTGACTTTCACAGTCGGCACCTCTCTTTCAAATAGAATAATTTTTTGACTTTCTTGAACTGTTTTAAAATCAAAATGAAATTTTTTAAGATTCGCTTATGTAAGAACTTCATTTTAATTTCGTGACAGTTCCTTACATTTCAAACAAAATCCTCCCTTTTCTTACATAGACTATGCACAGGGAAAAGGGAGGGATCAATCTGATTTAGTGCTTATTGTTTTGTAGCTTTTTTAATTGTTTCGTTAGCTTTTTCAGTGAAGGCTTTCAAAGCGTCCGCTGGTTTTTCGTCACCATTTGATACAGATTGCAACATTGGGAACCAAAGTGTTCTCATTTCAGCAAAACCATTGATAGTGTTGTAGTATGGTGAGTAGTATTTAGTCCAACCACTGATTGTTTCCATACGTTTGTCCTCATAAAGTTTGCCAAATGATGTACGAACTGGGAAGGCACCTGTACGAACAACGTCTTTTGGCCCCCATTCTTTGTCATCCGCAATAAATTGGATGAATTTCTTAGATGCTGCAACTTTCTTGTCGTCTTTGTTGTTGAATACTGCAAATCCGTTTACAAGGTATTCAAGAGCAGGTTTGCCTGAATCTGATGGGAATGGCACTTCTACCACTTCTACTTTACTTGCTTCCAAGAGTTTAGCTTGGATACCGTTTTGAGCTGGTGCCCAAAGGATTGTGTAAGATGTTTGACCGTTGGCAAAGTTTTGGATATCTGCTCCACCGTCAAATTGTGAACCGTTGTTCAACAAACCGTCTTTGATCCAGCTAGCTGCTTTTTCAAGACCTTTGACGAATTTAGGATCATCAGTTGTATATTTTGTTACATCTTTATCTGTTACAGAAGCTCCATAAAGGTTTGCAATGAAGGCACGTGTTCCTTGGTCTCCCCCTTGACCAGAACTGAACAATGAACCTGGTGTGTAGCCTTTGTCTTTAAGCGCTTTCAAAACTTTTTCAAAGTCATCAGTTGTCCAACCTTCTTTTACAAGGTTTGCAACTCCAGCCTCTTCCAACATTTTCTTGTTCATAGCCATATAGAATGGGGCTGAACTAATTGGATACATATAGGCTTTATCTCCAGCCTTACTTGCTTGTACGATATTTTCATTGTTGACATCTTTGACAAATTCATCTGTGAAAATATCATTTAATTCAGCTAATTTACCATTTTTACCATATTGGATGATCCGTCCTGGTGCGTCAAAGAGTACGTCTGGAGCTGTCCCTGCTTCGATAGCTGTTGTGATTTTTTCAGGACCAGACTTGAAGTCGATGGTTTCCAATTTCACTTTTACATCTGGATTTGCTTTTTCAAAAGCTTCGATGATTGATTTTTCATATGTTCCAACACCGTCACCAGTTTTTTCTTGAGTGAAGACTGGGAATGCCCACCAAGTGATTTCTGTTTTTCCGCTATCGCTACCAGATTTTCCAGCATCTTTACTTCCACCAGAATTACCACATGCAGCAAGGCCAAGAATCGCAGCACCCGCAAGTACTGTACAAGCTAGTTTTCTAAATTTCATTTGTATTCTCCTAATTGATAAGCGTATCCATATTGGATAATGAGTTCTTGCATTTGTATACGTTTTCATTTCATCCTACGCATCCACCACTCTCCTCTGTTTTAAGATTGTGTTATTTAAGACCAGCAACGAAGCGTTCTGTAATCTCTTTTGGTCTAGTAATAGCGCCACCTACAACGATGCCTCGCACTCCGTATCCCAGGATTTGTTTGGCTTGTTCTGGTGTATGAATTTTCCCTTCTGCAATGACATCTACACCGGCATCACAGAGTTTTTTGATTAATTCAAAATCAGGACCATCCACTTTTGGACTGTAAGATGTGTATCCTGATAAGGTTGTTCCGACAAAGTCAATTCCCGCTTCAACAGCGGCTAGTCCTTCTTCAAAAGTACTAGTATCAGCCATCAAGAGCTGGTTAGGATATTTCTCTTTAACCTGACGAATGAACTCTTGAATTTCCAAACCATCATAGCGTTCGCGTTTAGTACAGTCTAGAGCAATCACTTCAATATCTAGTTCTGCTAGTTCATCAACTTCTTTCATAGTAGCCGTGATGAAGGGTTCTTGTGGTGGATAATCTCGTTTAATTATCCCAATGATTGGAAGGTTGGTAACCTCCTTGATTTCCTTAATATCGCGAACACTGTTTGCTCGGATACCGACTGCTCCACCTTGCTCAGCCGCTTTGACCAGCAAGGGAATGACTCCTCCCGCTTCTGTATAAAGCGGTTCGTGAGGAAGGGCCTGACAAGAAACGATGATTCCATCTTTGATTTGTGCAATCAAGGCTTCTTTAGTAATCTGTGGCATCCTCTTTCCTCCTTTTCTTTGTTCTTATGAGTTGATTATATATCATTTATGAAGCGCTTTCAATACTTTGTAGTAGGATAGATTACAGTTTCAAAAGTATTTTATAGAACAGCTGTTTCTGAAAGTAGTTTCAGGTAATATAAATATCCGTATATACAACCAAATGAACTAAAACTAATCCTGACCACCCGTTTGTCCCAGGGCTATAAGCCCAAATTACCAGCCAGCGCCTAAAGACGCTGGCTTTCACGTTGTTCAAGCCTCATTGCTCTTGACTCGTCACTTGCCTCTTAAAGAGGCTTTAGTATTACTTACCACTATCCCTAAAGGGATCCTCATATTCTTTTACACTCAATTTATCTAGTGCTATATCATGCTTTACTCGTTTTCGAATTTTCATACTCGTGAAGAAATCATCCACTGGATAATTTCTTTAATCTTGGATATATTTCCTAATTGTGGCTTCATTAAGCCCTACTGTACTTACATAATAACCTTCCGCCCAGAAATGCCGATTCCCAAACTTGTACTTGAGATTGGCGTGTTTGTCAAACATCATGAGTGCACTTTTTCCTTTTAAATAACCCATGAAACTCGAAACACTTATCCTTGGTGGAATACTTACTAACATGTGTACATGGTCTGGCATTAAGTGACCCTCGATAATTTCAACTCCTTTATAACTACACAAGCGATGAAATATTTCGCTAAACTACTTCGATATTGATTATAGATGACTTTTCGTCTATACTTAGAGGTGAACACAATGTGATACTTACAGTGCCACTTTGTGTGCGATAAACTATGAGCCTTTTGTGCCATATTTTTCTCCTTTCGCGTTACAATTGGCTTGAACACCTTTATTGTATCGCGTTTGGAGTTTTTTGGGTATAACCTTCGACGCGCACCCCCATAGCGGGTGTTTTTTTGTCTCGCACCTAACGGAGCGAGACGGACTAATAGTCACATAATAAGAATCACAATAAGCTCATTCATAAATGGTTACCTAAAGAAACTAAGAAAACGACTCCTAAAGAAGTCGCATTCATCAAAAATTGGATTAACAACTATCATAAAAAATGCTTGAACTACAAATCTCCCAGAGAATTTTTTGTTGCTAACTAACTTGAAATTTAGCGTTTGTATTTGAACGACAAGCCTAACACAGAGATGTTTTCTTATGTCTATAATTAGCTTTTATTTACTCAAGAAGTTCCAATTAAATTTCTTATAAAAAATTGTATAGCGATTTTGACTATTCTCGCTATGTTCATATAAAATTCCGTATTCTCCGTCACCTAAGTCTTGTAATGAATTATATGCAAATTCCCCACCTTGAATTAGATTATGCTTCAGCCAAGTTAACTCGCCATTTTTCTCAACACGTGCCAAGTGAACTAGACCATCTTTTCGTTCGCGTCCTGGTCCAGCAGCATTGCTAAGAATAATATACTCTTTCCCATCATGCATAGTATGAATAGCTGACATTTGCACATAGGCATCTTTTACTTCTGGATAACGTTTTATTGTTTTCTCCCAAGTCACTCCACCATCTTTACTAGTAGCAACCTGAAGATCTCCAGTCAAGCCACGCATGAAGAGTTTGACATCACCATTATTTAATTGAAGAACAGTTGATTCTGTATTTTGAGCGCCACTATTATTCATATTAGACGAGTGGATAACACTATTTCCAACAGGTCGATTATCATTTGGGGCTTCTCCAGCATGCCAAGTTACCCCATGATCATCTGAATAAATTAGACGCGAAGACTGCGAACCACCTAAATGCGAAATACTGTTTGTTGTATAAGCTGGTACCAATATCCGTCCCTTATGCTTACCTGTACGTAATACAATACCTGTTCCAGGACCTGTTCCAAGGAATTTCATCCAATCTTGTCGAATCCCTGGTGTGATATCTTTCGGTGCAGACCATGTTTTACCATCATCATCACTATAAGACATCCATAAATAGCTAGTATTTGCAACTCTAAAAGGATTTTTCGTACTTTGTGCAAAGTAAACATTACCAATTAAATCCTTCCCTTTATACAAATCACCTTTGTCGCTATATCCTAGTTTTTTGGGATTTACTACAACATGATAATCTGTTTTTTGATTTTTAGAATTATAAACTTCACCATTTTCACGAATTGTATAATATCCTTTTTCGCCTGTTTTATATAAAATTTGATAAGTTTTATCCCCTATACGCTCGTATGCTTTTTCAGGTTTAGCAGGCATACCGAATACTGCTTTTCCTTCTGGGAACATATCATAAACCGAAAAAATTCGTTTGGTTGTTGGATCTTGAACTAATACCATATCAATATTTAATGGCGACGGAGCAGTTTTGTCTTTGGCATCTGGATTATCACGAAGATTAGAAATTGTTATTCTATCTCCCCACGTCTCTCCTCCGTCCTGACTTCGACGAACTACCATACCAATATCTCCCCAATCTGCGAATTGTAAACGTCTTTCATCCGCTCCGGCAATTAATGTGCCTTTATCTGTTTTTAGCAGTGCTGGAATTCGGTAAGTATTAATTCCATCCTTATTCAATCCACCATTTACACCACTTACAAAAACTTCCTTCTTCTCTGTAATTTTTGCACTTTCCGATGATTTCACTTCTAAATCCGCTACTTTAAATAACTGACTACGTGTTTTAACTTCTTCAGGCGTCAAGGCACGATCATATACAGTCAGATTACGAACCTGAAGATTGGATCCCCACATTGTTTGGTTCGCTCTCTTAGTAGCTCCAATCTGAACCTTATTGACATCTGGCATATCTTTAATAAAACGACCAGATTTCGTATTCGTTCTAGATAATACACCATTTACATATAGACGAACTTGTCCATTTGGTTGATCTACTTTCGGTCTTTCCACCGTGAAAGTAACTGAATTCCATTGTCCAGGTTTTACTTTAAGCGGTGCATCTGAATAACTTCCGTAGAAATGATTTCCATCAGCTCCTCGTGCTTCGACCATTGCAGTACCTTTATTAACAGACATACTGAAATATTCGTCTCTTTTCTTATCACTTGATACAGAAAAGAGATTATAGAATTGCGGAGCATTAGCATCTGGTTTAAACTCCATATGAATAGTCGCATTTTGAAGATGTTTCAACTTATCTAATGCTTCTGCCAAGTCAACTCTTTGCCCATTTCCAGCATTCGTAGCAAGGTCTTCTTTTTCAAATACAGTTTTAACATTCTTCAAATCTCTGGCAAAGTAATCACGTGGAGGAAGCACAACGTCATCTGCACTTCTAGTTTTTCCTGGAAGATTCTCTGTTTTTTCTCCTCTTCCTGCATTTGATTCTACTGGAAAATTTCTAGAATTTCCCCCTTGATTAATTGGCACTTCTTCTTTCAGACTTTCCTTTTTAATTTCACCTCCATTAACAATTGCTGAAGCTAATTTACTAGAATCTACTTCTATTATAGGTCCTGATACAGATGTTCTACTTTCTAAAGTAGTTTCAACCTTATTTGCATCAATATTAGTAGTGGTTTCTTGTGCTAATACTGGTGAAATACCAGACAAGACCGAGCCGATAACTATAGAAGCAACTCCGATAGTAAATTTTCTAATACCATATCGGTTTTTACGATTAATAAAACTCTGATTCATATAACTCCTCCGATGCTTTTGCTAAGCGATTTTTTAAAATTTTTGAATTAGTTAAAAAGTTAGCACTGGAAAGCAATTCAACTAATACGATTGCTTATTCTTGATTAATCTATGACTCTCTAAAAGTAATTATTTTATTTCCTAAAAATCTAGATTTTTCTTTATTATACAATAAAACAATATATTTTTCTATATTAATCTACAATAGATTCTATTTTCAGAAATATTTTTATACTTCTATATTCTTTAAAAGTACTTTCGACTTCTATAACAAAAAGAAAAATAATATATTCTCCAATGTCATTAAGTTAGGACTAAACTTTCTCCTTCAATAAAGGGTGTAAACGATAACCCCTGAGCCTTTTATTTCATATTTTTCTCTTTTCGCTTTACAATTAGCTTGAACACCTTTACTGTATCGCGCTTGGAATTTTTGAGTATAATCTTCGATGCGCGAGTCTGGTATAAAAAGATTTTGATTTTAGGAATTCTTTATTATGAATTTTAAAAATCGATAGATTAGACAAAAAAGCGAACAATACAGAATTCTGAGTATCAGATAACTCGTTTTGTTCGCTTTTTATATTTAAGGCTAGACTTTTGTCCCAGACTCGGTTTATTTTATATGAACATAAAAGTTCAAAGAACAACTGAAGACAAATTAACTGTCTTTTCGCTTATAAGAAATCATTACTCCAAGGATCGTTCCCACAAAACCAAATAAGATTGTTAGTAATGAAGAAGTCTCACCTGTATTTGGTAACATAGTTTGTTCATCGTTACCTACTGTCTTATCTAATTGATTAAATCCTGAGCTCTCATTTGTAGATAACAGTTTAGGGGATAGAGAAAGTTCCTCGTTCTTTTTAGCTTCTATAGGTTTTTTAAATGGTGGATTGTCGATAGAGAATCGGAAAGTCATCGCATAAATACTAGAATTGCTAATCTCAAAAATAATCTTTCCATCTTTTTGTTCGAATTCAATAGTGTGTAGTTTTCCTTCTGGATCTACAGCATAAACATTCTCAACAGACTGATCCATAGCAAAAGTAACTAGGACTTTTCCGTTAGGCTGAACAGTTCTAGCAGCTGTATCCTTTAATTGAATATCAAATGCTTTATAGTTTAATGAACTTAGATCACTAACTTGAACTTCTTGAATTTGAACACCTATCACATTTTCCAATACTTCTTCTGAAGCTTGAATTTGCACACTTCCTGCTTCATTTTTGAAAATACGTTGTGAACTAGCAATTCTTGTGATAACTTGTTTCATTGTTGCTTCATTCTTACTATCTCTATTGTTATCATGCATAGGACTTGCTACCACACTCACTTCGCCTGTTGAGTTCTGTTTTTCAACTATTGGGGCCGATTCTTCTGATATTGCTAATGAACCCTTATATTCTGGCATTTCTAGTATAGGAGATTCAGTGAAAGGAACTCCACCTGTATAGTCTGAAAGATGATGGACCTCAGCATCCGCACCATTAACCCCGCCTCTAAACTCTGGCTTAGCTACGGTAGGAACTGGAAAATCACCTAATGTGGATAGAATACCGCTATACTCTGGAACTTCTGTAGCAATAGATTCGCTTCCATTCACTCCACCTTTAAACTCTGGCTTAGCTACGGTAGGAGCTGCAAAGTCACCAGATGTACCTAAAATACCAGAATCTTCTTTTCCACTATCTTTTTTTGGATCTAATTTCCCAGCTAAATCCTTATCCGAATCCTTCTTAGAAGGTTCCACTTCTTTATCTTCCACATAGACAGGATCTTTTGGTTGACCCTCAATATAAGAACGAACCCATTCCAGCTGCTCTTTTGATAAAACCAAACCACCACTGCGACTTCCTACAACACCATTTTGGTGAACTCCAATTAAAGCACCTTTATCGTTATAAAGACCACCACCAGATGCTCCAGGTTTCGTACCTCCATAGCTAATTCCCTCTATTCCAGAACCGAAGTCTGTAGTTCCTACTACTTTGCTATCTAAAACTGGACTTAGCTTGTTATCTGGAAAACCATAGACCGAAACTGAATCTCCCTCTGCAACTTTCGAAGATTGTTTTACAACCTCTACAGGAGTTACTCCTTTTACTGCTTCTTTTAACCGAACCAAAGCTAAGTCATTTTTAAAGCCAAATACAGAGTCTTTCTTATTCCAATAAACAATATCATCATCTGAAAAATTCACAGACAACCCATTCGGTAAAGTTGCTTTATACACTGTATTGGTACGACCAGATTTAGTAACTACCTCAGAACCTTTAACTGTTAAGAAATTATGAGCGACTGTTAACACCAAATTGGGTGCAATTAAAGTACCTGACCCCGACCCATCTGGCGTTTGAATATGCGTTGTAGCATAGAAATTTTCTGAACCATTCGGAGCTTGTAACACCTCTTTACTAGGCACAGGTAAGTCCGATTTACCACTTAAATCAACTTTACCAACTTCCGTTCTTGCAAAATCCGAAGAAGAGGTAGATGGAGGAGTTACTGAATCTACTACCGCTCTTATAATTGTATTACCTAAAGCTAACTTACTGACATAGTCATCAGACCAACTTGTATCACTTGCTAGTTTGTTAATTGGCACTCCGTTATAGGATACCACTTTAGCTGTTGGGGAAGTTGCTATTAACTGTTTGAAATCTGGATTTTGTCTTAAATGAAAATTCAAACCACTTCCAACAGGACCTTCCTGAACAACCTTATCTGAAATCAAGCGAGTTCCTTTAGTATCTTCCACTCGAAGTAGAACACGACCTTTTTCTTCACCTTTTACTAAAGTAGCTCGACCTTTTTCATCAAAACTATACCAAGCACCGTCAATCTCAGACTCTACATCTTTTAAAGCTATATGATTTTCATCATAGTAGTAACGGTTTGCACCATCTATATACCAACCCTTTATACCATATTTATCAATCATAGAACGAATCCAAGCTCTGTGCTTGTCCGTAAAAATCGTACCACCCCCAATACGCTCACTCTCAGGGGCGCTTGAAGTATTGGTTCCGTGCTGGTGGATACCAACTACCTCTCCCTTATCATTAAACAAAGGAGCACCTGAAAAACCTCCTAAAGCTGAGGAATGATAAGTGACTGCACCACTCTCTTTATTGATACTGCTCACAGTTGTTGAGACTGAATAAGCCTTACCGTCTTTCAAGCGAGCTTTATTTTCTTTACTTAAATTTGGAGTAGAAAAATCATTGGGATATCCGACCATAGTGATTTTATCACCAGTAGAAACCTCTTTATGACTCAACTCTCTTGGAGAGTCCTCACCACCTGTCATAGCTTCTACAGGCTTTTTAGTTACCACTACTGCTAAGTCGTTGCTATAGTCTTTCCCAAAATCTTTTCCGTTATACAAGTGAATAGAGTCTTTTTCAAGAGCTTCTGATACCCCTGAAGTAGGTACTTTATTGCTTTTCTCCTTTTCCGAGTTCATTACAACATAACTACGAGCAGACTCCCCACCACGCAAGACCGCAGACTTATCCTCTTGGTTTTTATCATAGTAGTTATGAGCTACTGTTACCATCACATTCGGCGCTACAAAGACACCGCTACCTGATGCGGTTTGTTTTCCACTTGTTCCGCTATCATAAGTGGTATAAGTCATAGCAACACCTTCTGCAGATTTACTATGAACGTCCACATCGTGAATATCACTACCGCCTTGAATGACATCAGCAGAAACACCCCCGCCACCAATAATTGGTAACTCTGGTGCAGCTAAGCCAATCACTGCGGATAGTGTCAAACAACCAACCAAACCATAAGCTTTGGATTTACGAAATTTTCCTAAACCTTTTAAACACACAAACATACATTACCTCACTTTAACTTTCAAAATTAATTTATCCAAGTATATTCTAAAAAATAAAATATTACAGTTTCCATTAGCATAACATTCTCTACTTTGATTCTTACAATAAAAATAGCTATAGATTATTTTGTTCCTTTACAAATGCTAGTTAAGTACTGTATCTACAGGAATATCGTTTTTACAAGATATTATCCTAATGAGAAAACTATCTTATACATAAACTTATATATAAATGTTCATTTGTAGCGAAACTGTATATTTTCTTATAAATTATAACACATTTCACAGACGCTTTCCAATATCTTGAAAAAACTTATACCAAACTAGATAGCAAATGAATTGTTTTACACCAATGTCAAGAAAAAACTCATACTCAATGAAAATCAAAAAGCAAACTAGGAAGCTAGCCGCAGGTTGCTCAAGACACTGTTTTGAGCTTGCAGATAAAGCTGACGTAGTTTGAAGAGATTTTGGAAGAGTATGAATTTTAAAGTATATATGAACTAGAATATTTGCTGACTAGACTCTATACAAAAAGAGAGCTACTAGGCTCTCTCATTCATCACTTCACATACTTAAAAGGAATCTCACTGCCACAGAGCCAGTTGAAGACTTGGTCATTGACAAAAACATTCATGGCTTCATGGGCATACTCAGGCATGATACGATAGGCCTTATCGCAGGTCAGACGATTGTAAATCGCAAACTGGGTAATAGGGTAGCAAACATCGTCGTCCAAGCCCGTAATCATCTTGACCTCACCTTGAATGCGATGGGCAAGATTTTTCACATCGATATAGGCAAGGGTCGCCATGATTTCCTCCTCAGTTTCGTGGAAGGGATCGTGGAACTTGAAATATCGGAAAAGTTCGTCGTAGGCCTCGCTGGTATTGCCAATCTCAAGCACCCGTCTAAAATCTGACAAGAAGGGATAGATGGAAACTATTTTCTGAATCCGTGGATTGAGCGCTGCTGCAACCAAGGCTAGAGCACCACCTTGTGAGGCACCATAACTTGAAAGTCGATTCTCATCTACCTGAGGTAGGCTAGCAATAATTTCAACCAACTGGTAAATATCCAGATAAACATCCTTATAAAAGAGGTGATCCCGACCTTCCACAGCACCACGGATAATATGCCCTTTCACCGTATTTCCAAGAGGAGAACGCAAACCGTCCTGTGAATAACCTGACTGTCCCCGCACATCCATGGAAACAACACCGTAACCAGCTACGGTGAATGCCAGCATGTCAGCCCAGTCCCATCCACGTCCCATATAACCATGGAAATGGAAGATTATAGGAACTTTATCCTCACTTTTTGGAAGAACGACACGCGCATAGACCTTGCCTTCATTGGTCCCTTCAAAGGTTAACTCATAGCACTTGACTTGGGGAATATGGAAATCTCTTTCCTCCAAATGGTAGGCTGGAAGAGTTGAAACTTTTTTCACCTCCTCATCCCAGAAAGCATCAAAGTCTTCTGGAACCTCATCCCTGCCTTTATAAGTCTTGATTTCTTCTAACAAAGCTGGATTTTTCATAGCATACTCCTTTTATTTTGTAATCGCTACCACCACTGTAGCATATCTAAGAAAGCAATGCAAGAAAGAAGGGTAATACTCTTCGAAAATCTCTTCAAACCACGTCAACGTCGCCTTGTCGTACTCAAGTACAGCCTTCGGCTAGTTTCCTAGTTTGCTCTTTGATTTTCATTGAGTATAATATAGAAAGTGAATTTAGATTTTATTTCTTCAAACCTACTGACTGAAAGTCTAATAAATTGAATCTAGAATAGTACCAATCAACTTCTAAAGTATTTTTAGAAATTAATGTGAATGCCCCAGTTGATTTGTCTACAGCTTATCTCGATATACTATAGTTTCAATGGAGATTGAATAGAGAATCACACACCACAAAGCGAGGTAACATCATGAAAGCAATAGGTACGCAAATATTACAGACAAACCGTTTAATCTTGAGAAGATTTGTGGAGAGTGATGCGGAAGCCATGTTTCAAAATTGGGCTACGTCTGCTGAGAATATGACCTATGTTACTTGGAATCCCCATCCTGATGTTGAGGTCACTCGAAACTCGATTCGTAATTGGGTTGCTTCCTATGCCAATCCCAACTATTACAAATGAGCCATTTACCTCAAAGAAAACCCAGAGCAAGTGATAGGAGATATCAGCATCATTGAGATGAATGAGGATGATTCCAGTTGTGAAATTGGCTATGTTTTAGGAAAAAACTATTGGAGTCGTGGTCTTATGACAGAGGCCTTGAAAGCTATCTTAGACTTCTGTTTTACTCAAGCAGATTTTCAAAAAGTCAAAGCACGATATGCCAGTCTCAACCCAGCTTCAGGTCGTGTCATGGAGAAGGCTGGAATGTCCTATCTAAAGACTGTTGCAAATGGGGTAGAGAGAAAAGGCTATATTGCGAACCTTATTTATTATCAGATAAGCGGAGAAGACAGATAATCTTAAAATTTATTGCTTATCCGCTGTTCTTATTTTTTATTTACTATTTCATTTATCCTCTTTTTTCCGAATAAATAGATAGAACCATCGAATCTAGCAAAATTAGATTTTAAAATATGGTATAATAGAAGGAGGGAATGGATGATTCTCAGACATCCGGGCATCAGCCCAACCAATGATTTGGTTGCTAAGAAAATCTTTAGCAATCCAGAAATCACTTGTCAATTTATACGCGATATGTTGGACTTGCCAGCAAAAAATGTGACCATTTTGGAGGGAAGCAATATTCATGTCTTACCTTCCCTGCCCTACTCGGCTCAGGATTTTTACACTAGTATAGACGTTTTGGCAGAGTTGGACAATGGAACACAGGTTATTATCGAAATACAAGTACATCATCAGAATTTTTTCATCAATCGCTTGTGGGCTTATCTATGTAGTCAGGTCAATCAGAATCTTGAGAAAATTCGCCAACGTGAAGGTGACACCCACCAGAGTTACAAGCATATCGCTCCTGTTTACGCCATTGCAATTGTGGACAGCAACTACTTCCAAGATGACTTGGCTTTTCACAGCTTTAGTATGCGCGAGGACACGACAGGTGAGGTCTTAACTATCACAAACAATGGACAGGAACACCATCTAGTCAAGATGGCATTCTTGGAACTCAAAAAATACAGAGAAACCAGCAAAGATAAGGTTCGCAAACCGTGGTTGGAGTTTTTTGGGAATAAACCCTTTACTCAGGAACCCGAGCGAGCCATCAGCCAGGCAGACCAACTGCTGGACTACAAGAGCTGGTCCGAGGAGGACAGGAAGATGTTTAGTCAACTACGTATGCGAGAAGAACAAGCCTTGTTAGCGCAGGACTATGCCTTGGAACAAGCTAGGGCAGAAGGGATTGAACAGGGACTGGAGCGTGGAAAAGTTGAAGGAAGTTTGTCTATGCTACTAAATCTAGTCCGTCAAGGTCTTTTGCCTTCTGAAGTTGCCAGTCAACAGTTGGGTATGACTGTCTCTGAGTTTGAAGAACTATTGAAAGAGCATCATAAATAAGAACTAAAAAATATAGAGAAACCAGCAAAGATAATATTCGCAAGCCGTGGTTGGAGTTTTTGTAAATCATTTAATCAATGACAGATTTTTCCGTAATAGATGGAAGAATCTGTTTTTTTAGTTATGCTAGATGTGGGCTCTGAAATAGTAAGATATAGTGTATTGAAATAAGATATGAACAAAGAAATTAAGAAAGTCAAATTATAGTCAAATGAAATAAAAACTGAACAAATTGATTGCGGAATTTAAACTAATTTCTAACAATATTTTAGAAAACTCTGTGGACTATTCCAGATTCAATCTACTATAATTTCTAGAAATTTTTTAGAATCCGCAGTGTGCTATTTTAGATTCAATAAATTGTGCTTTTAGAAACAAAAAAAAAGAGCATTTTCGCCCTTTTTCTCCTGTTCAATCTTAATTTTTTGCTTCTTTCTTTTGGAAAGTGGTTTTGTAATTTACTTTAATCGTTACTGTCATGTGAGAGTCCTCGTTTCTTTTTGATGACTCTAGTATAAAGGCCAAACCTGAAAGCTAGCTTAAGATTTCCTTAGAGAAAGCTTATACTCAATGAAAATCAAAGAGCAAACTAGGAAACTAGCCGCAGGCTGTACTTGAGTACGGCAAGGCGAAGTTAACGTGGTTTGAATTTGATTTTCGAAGAGTATTAATCTAAATGTTCTTTCTTTTCCAAGTGAAGGGCAATCATGCGCCATTCTGGATCCTCTTGCCAGCCTTCAATAGAACTAATGTAGCTAGCAACCTTTCTGGCTTCTTCTAAAATCGGAAAATCTTCGATAATATCAGCCACTTGGAATTCTGGAAGGCCTGACTGTCTGGTTCCAAAAATCTCACCTGAACCACGCATTTTCAAATCTTCCTCCGCAAGGACAAATCCATTGGTCGTTTCTGTCATGATGCGCATGCGGTCTTTCCCAGAATCCGTCTTAGGATTGGCAACTAACACAGCATAGGACTGCTTGTCCCCCCGACCGACACGACCTCTGAGCTGGTGAAGTTGGCTAAGCCCGAAGCGATCGGCATCCATGATAATCATAACAGTCGCATTAGGAACATTGACCCCAACCTCAATAACCGTTGTCGAAACCAGAATATCCGTTTTTCGCTCTTTGAAATCCTGCATTATCTGGTCTTTTTCGTCACTCTTCATCTTACCATGTAGAAGAGCCACTTCTGCCTTACCTGCAAAATGAGCCGTCAACTCTTCTGATAAGGCAATGGCATTTTTCAAATCCAGAGCTTCTGATTCTTCAATCAAGGGAGAGATGACATAGGCTTGAGAACCTTTTTGGATTTCCCCCTCTAACCAAGTCAAGACCTGAGGTAATTGCTCATGCTTGATCCAACGTGTCACAATGGGTTTCCGACCCGCAGGCATCTGGTCGATAATGGAAACATCCATATCTCCAAAGGCTGTGATGGCCAAGGTTCGTGGGATGGGAGTCGCCGTCATCATGAGAACATCTGGGTTGTCCCCTTTTTCCCGTAAAATACGCCTTTGCCCCACACCAAAACGGTGCTGCTCATCGATGATAATCAAACCAAGGCGAGCATAATCCACCCCATCCTGAATCAGAGCGTGGGTTCCGATAATCAAATCAGCTTCACCCTTGGCAATAGTCTCCAAGACTTCTCTCTTTTCTGTCGACTTCAAGGAACCTATCAAGAGAGCCAGTTTCAAGTCTGGAAAAAGGTTCTGTAAACTCTCAAAATGTTGCTCTGCTAGAATCTCTGTTGGCACCATGAGGGCTGCCTGGTAGCCAGCTGTCACTGTCGCAAACATGGCTAAGCCAGCAACCACAGTTTTTCCACTCCCCACATCCCCTTGTAGGAGACGATTCATGTGGTAATCCGACTTCATGTCGGTCAAAATTTCCTGCAAACTCTTTTCCTGAGCTTGGGTCAGGGCAAAAGGCAGCCTTTCTTTGACTTCTGTCACTTTTTCCTGAGACCAATCCAGAACCAGACCGCTTCCCTGAACTCTATTTTCAGACTTAAGCATCTGCAATTGCATTTGGAAGTAAAAGAGTTCCTCAAACTTGATACGGCGAAGGGCCTGCTTGTATTCTGCCAGATTCTTAGGAAAATGCATAGCGCGAACGGCCTGACAACGGGACATGAGTTTGTATTTGTCCAGCAAAGACTGGGGAAGATTTTCCTCTATCAAGAGGTCCAGCCCCTGATCAAAGGCCGTTTTGATGACCTTGACCAGACTGGCCTGACTGATTCCCTGAGCCAGACGATAGACAGGTTGGAGGTCATCTTCCACCTGAGCTAGGACCTTCATCCCAGTCAGACTAGCCTTGGCGCGGTCCCATTTTCCAAAGACAGCAAGGGTTGCTCCCAACTCTATCTTGTCTGCTAGATAGGGTTGGTTAAAGAAATTCACCGCAAAAACAACTTCTCCCTGCTTAAGACTAAAGCGCAGGCGATTGCGCTTGAAACCATAATACTGAACACTGGCAGGAGTCACGACTTGACCAGATAGGACTGCCTTCTCCCCGTCCTCTAGTTCCAATACTTGCTTAGTTTTGAAATCTTCATAACGGAAAGGAAAGTAGAGCAAGAGATCTTGCAAATTTTCAATTCCTAGTTTGGCGTATTTTTCTGCTGACTTTGGTCCCACACCAGGTAAGACATGCAAGGATTGATGTAGATTCATGCTCCACTCCTTTCTTCTTTAATAATATTCTCTCGAAATGCGATCGCTGAGGAGACAAACCACTTCATAGTTAATAGTTCCACGGTAGGTCGCTACCTGAGTAGCTGTGATCTCCTTGCCCCCATTAGAACCAATGAGGGTGACTTTTGTTCCTAAGGGATAAGTCTTAGGCAGACGAATGGTGATTTGGTCCATAGAAACCCGCCCAACGATTGGGCAAGCTTGGCCATCTACCAAGACAGAAAAATTCTGCATGTCTCGTGTCCATCCATCCGCATAGCCGATTGGAACAGTCGCGATGACTTGCTCGCTATCTGCCTGATAGGTCGCTCCATAGCCCATGCAAGCTCCAGCTGAAACTGTCTTGACATGGACCAGAGCAGATTCCAAGGTCAAGGATGGTTTCAAGTCATAGGGCAAGTCCAAGACCTCTCCGCTAGGGTTAAGACCATACATAGCATCTCCCATACGAACCGCATTGAAAATAGTCTCTGCATGCCAAAGGGTCGTTGCAGAATTGCTAGCATGAACCAAGTCTGGAAGACCTTTCATACTAGCTAAAATAGTTTTAAACCGTTCTAACTGGGCATTAAAGTAGTCATCTGATTCCTCGTCTGCAGTAGCAAAGTGGGTAAAAATCCCTTCAACACAAGCACCGTGTTGTTGGAGCAAGTCTTGAGCCTGCTCAGCTTCACTAGCCTCTATAAAACCAATACGTCCCATCCCTGAGTCAATCTTAAGGTGGACTGTCAATCCAGTTAGGTCAGCTTCCTTATCTAAGAGTGCTTGAATCCACTCCAGTCCAGCCACAGTCAAGGTGATGTCGTATTCTTTAGCAAGAGAAACAGCTTCGATTTCAGAAACTCCTAAAATGAGGATTCGCTTGCTGAGTCCAGCTTGTCTGAGTTCAATGGCTTCATCAATATTCGAAACGCAAAAGCCATCAACATCATCTTGAATAGCCGTCGAAACTGCAATAGCCCCATGCCCATAGGCATTAGCCTTGACTACTGCAAATTTGAGCGTCCCTTCAGGGATATGAGCCCCCATTTGTTGAATATTTTGTCGAATAGCTCCCAGATGAATCAGAGCCTTGGTTGGTCTATGCGGACTAGCTTTCATGATTTTCCTCCAAAATGACACTGGCTGTCACAAACTGATCTGTATGGCTGATAGACAGCCAAATCTTTCCTGAAAATGGTGCCTGACTAAAATAAGGCGCCCCGCGTTCATTGTTCAAGACTTCCAAATCTTGAAAACCGAGCTTGCCAATACCAGTTCCCATGGCCTTGGAAAAGGCCTCCTTAGCCGACCAGCGACCAGCCAAATATTCGATTTGTCTGCGCCCTTTTAGACTGGTGAAGCGCTCCATTTCCTTAACGGTCAGCACGCGCTTGGCAAATCCTTCATGTCGTGTAACTGCGCTTTTTATAGAAGCCAATTCTTCAATGTCAATTCCGTGTCCAACTATCATTCTCATCAAAAGGAGTTGAGATTCCCCCAACTCCATCCTTTTCACTTATTTTGTCAAGGTAGCATAAATCTCTTCTACCAAGGCCTCTGTATTTTCCCAACCCAAGCAAGGATCTGTAATAGAGCAACCAAAGACCTCTGGTTGATTTTGACGACCATCTGCTAGGTAAGATTCAATCATAAAGCCTCGAACTGTCTTTTTGATTTTCTCGTTCCAATCACGATTTTGCAAGGTCTGGCGAACAATCCGAATTTGCTCCATATATTGCTTTCCTGAGTTATCATGGTTGGTATCAATGAGGATAAAGGGATTTTCAAGTCCCATGGCTTCATAGCGCTCAATGGCATTTAGCAAAGTTTCATAGTAAAAGTTAGGCTCATTTTTCCCATATTCATTAACTGCTCCACGAAGGATGACGTGGGCCAAGGGATTTCCTGAAGTCTCCACTTCTTGACCATGGAAGAGGAAGGTTTGTTTGTTCTGAGCGGCATAGATACCGTTAAACATGACTCCAAGATTTCCTGAGGTTGGATTTTTCATCCCCACTGGTGCATCAATCCCTGAGGCTACAAAGCGGTGCTCTTGGTCTTCCACAGAACGAGCTCCTACAGCATGGTAGCTGACCAAGTCATCCACCAAGACCAGATTTGACGGATAAAGCATCTCATCTGCCGTTGTCAAACCAGTCTCTGTAATCACGCGGTAGTGCAACTGGCGCACAGCCTGCAAGCCGTTAATCAAACTTGGAGCCTTAGAGGTATCTGGCTGATGTACCAAGCCTTTATAGCCGTCTCCGTTTGTACGAGGTTTAGCTGTATAAACACGCATAACCATGAAAATCTTGTCCGCTACCTTCTTTTGCAAGGCGGATAAACGGCGGGCATATTCCAAGACAGCCTCTTCATTATCAGAAGAGCAAGGACCAATCACCAAAAGGATCCGGTCATCTTCTCCTGAAATGATGTCTGCCAATTCTCTATCACGGCGCTCCTTTAGTCGCAAGGCTTCCGCAGACAATTGGGTTTCTGCCTTGATTGCTTCAATATCGATTTCTTGACCTTTTTCAATAAATGCCATCTTATTCTCCTAGCGTTTGGTAGATTTCTCTGACAAGGGCTTCCGTATTTTCCCAGCCAAGGCAAGGGTCTGTGATAGACTTGCCAAATACTTCCGGTTCGTTTTGACGGCCGTCTTCTAGATAAGACTCAATCATAAAGCCACGAACGTACTGCTTGATTTTTTCATTCCAATCACGATTAATTAAGGTCTGGCGGACAATTCGAATTTGGTCCATATGTTGCTTACCAGAATTGTCATGATTGGTATCGACGATGATAAAAGGATTTTCCAAGCCCATTTTCTCATACTGGGCAATGGTATCCATCAAATTATCATAGTAGTAGTTAGGAATATTCTTACCATACTCATTGATTGCTCCACGAAGAATGGCGTGCGAAAGCGGGTTCCCAGTTGTTTCCACTTCTTTTCCTAGGAAAAGGAAACTCTGTTTGTTTTGAGCAGCATAAATCCCATTAAACATGACATTGAGATTTCCAGAGGTTGGATTTTTAAAACCAGTCGCGAAATCTGCCCCGCTTGCCACAAAGCGGTGTTGCTGGTCTTCAACCGAACGAGCACCAACCGCCATGTAAGAAATCAAATCATCCACAAGCGGAAGATTTTCAGGATAAAGCATTTCATCAGCTGTTGTCATGCCTGTTTCTGTGATAACACGATAGTGAAGATGGCGAACAGCTTTGATTCCGTTGATAAGACTAGGCGCTTCTGTCGCATTAGGTTGGTGAATCAAGCCCTTGTAACCATCTCCGTTAGTACGAGGTTTGGCTGTATAAACACGCATGACCATAAAGATACGGTCTGCCACTTCTTCTTGCAAAGCTGCCAAACGCTTAGCGTACTCAAGGACAGCTTCTTCATTATCAGATGAGCATGGCCCGATTACCAAGAGAATCCGTTGGTCTTCTCCACGTATAATGGCTTCTAGTTCTTGATCACGCTGAGATTTTCTCTCCAAAGCTTGGCCTTCTAATTTTGATAAGGCACGAACTTCTTCAATATTAATTTTAGGACTTTTTGCTGTAAATACCATAACTCATCTCCTTATAAATCAAACGGATACCAAGTAAAAATTTACTTTTCACAAGGTATCCGCCTCTAAACTATCTCATTTTATTGTCTTTTACCGTGACAGTTTTTAAACTTCTTACCAGAACCACATGGGCAAAGTTCATTCCGTCCAATCTGACTCAAATCCAGATTTTCAGGCATATTTGCTTGGTGGGCAGCGATATTACGAGTCGCTGTTGTACTGATATGGTGTTCTGCTTGTGGTCTTTCTTGTTCATGAATTTGTGCTTTCATCATCAAACGTGTCACATCAAACTCAATCGAACCAATCATATCATTAAACATACGGAAACCTTCTGCCTGATACTCAACAACTGGGTTGTTCTGAGCATAACCACGAAGTCCAACCGCATTACGCAATTGATCGAGGGCATCGATATGATCTGTCCACTTGTTATCTACCACTCGTAGAATCAAAACTTTTTGGAATTCTTTAACTGCTTCTTCATCGCGTAGTTTTGAAACCTGACTATCGTAAACTTGCAAGGCACGTTGGAAGAGTTCTTCCTTAATAGCCTTATCAGACAAACCTGACAAGTCTTCGATTGAAATCGAATCTTCTGGAAGCAAGTTGTACTTAGCAAAGTTCAAAATTGCTTCTAGTTTTTCATCTTGTTTCGCACGCGCATGACCATCAACGACACGACCAATCGTGCGTTTGATCATAGCCTGAATTTCAGGTGCCAAGTCACGATCTGCAGTGATAACGTCGTAACGTTGAGCGTAGATAATCTCGCGTTGTTCACGCATGACATCATCGTATTGAAGGACTTGTTTACGGGTATCGTAGTTATTTCCTTCGACACGTTTTTGTGCTGCTTCCACCTGACGTGTCAACATACGAGACTCAATGGCCTCCTCAGACATGTTCAAGCGTTCAAAGATTCCCTTCAAGCGTTCAGAACCAAAACGTTTCATCAAATCATCTTCAAGAGATAGGTAGAATTGTGACTCACCTGGGTCTCCTTGACGACCTGAACGTCCACGAAGCTGGTTATCGATACGACGGCTTTCATGACGTTCTGTACCAATCACACAAAGTCCACCCAATTCGCGAACCCCTTCACCAAGCTTGATGTCGGTACCACGACCGGCCATGTTGGTTGCGATAGTAACAGCACCACGTTGACCAGCATTCATGATGATTTGGGCTTCTTTATAGTGGTTTTTGGCATTCAAGACTTCGTGAGGAACACCAGCTGCAACCAATTTCTTAGAAATGTAATCACTAGTTTCAACCGCTACTGTACCAACCAAGACAGGCTGACCTTTTTGGTAACGAGCCTTAACGTCTTCGACAACCGCCTTAAACTTAGCCTCGATACTTGCATAAAGAAGGTCTGAGTGGTCAATACGTTGAACAGGACGGTTGGTTGGGATTGGAATAACACGAATGTTGTAAATTTCACGGAATTCTTCTTCCTCAGTCTTACCTGTACCCGTCATACCAGACAATTTCTTGTACATACGGAAAAGGTTTTGGTAAGTGATTGAGGCAGATGTCTTGGTTTCATCCTGGATTGGCACACCTTCTTTAGCTTCAATAGCTTGGTGCAAGCCATCAGAATAACGACGACCTTCCATGGTACGACCTGTAAATTGGTCAACGATCAAGATTTCTTGCTCTTCGCTCACCACATAGTCAATATCGAGAAGCATGATGTAGTTGGCACGAAGGGCATTATCGATAAAGTGAGTCAAAGCTACGTTTTCGATATCATAGAGGTTTTCAAGCTTGAAGTAGCTTTCAGCCTTGTCAATCCCTGAATCAGACAAACCAATAGTTTTAGACTGCACATCGATGATGTAGTCGTCTTTGTCCAAAGATTTTACATAGTGGTCTGCCATGTGATAGAGCTGACTAGTTTCAACCGCATTAGCACCTGATACGATCAAAGGTGTACGGGCCTCGTCAATCAAGATAGAGTCAACCTCATCGACCAAGGCATAGTTAAGCGGGCGTTGTACCATGTTTTCAGCACGAACGACCATGTTATCACGAAGATAGTCAAATCCGATTTCTGAGTTAGTTGAGTAAGTAATATCACACTCATAGGCTTCTTTTTTCTCCATTGGAGATTTGGCAGCCAAGTTAATCCCTACTGACAAGCCAAGCCATGAGTACAATTCACCCATTTCAGTCGCGTCACGTTCTGACAGATATTCATTGACCGTAACTACGTGAACCCCTTTACCTGAAAGGGCATTGAGGTATACGGGCATAGTCGCAGTCAAGGTTTTTCCTTCCCCTGTACGCATCTCTGGCACGTCACCATGGTGAAGAACGATTCCCCCCATGACCTGAACCTTATATGGGAAGAGGCCTAGGACACGTTTGGCACCCTCACGGACAACCGCAAATGCTTCATAAAGCAATGAATCCAGTGATTCTCCATTTTGATAACGTTCTTTAAATTCAACTGTTTTTGCTTTTAGTTGGTCATCTGTCAAAGCAGCCATTTGGTCTTCGTATTTGAAAACCTTGTCAGCCATCTTTTCCAGACGACGGATTTCTCCTTTATCATTTTCGATAATTGTTTTTAAAATATTAGCCATGTTTTTCCTTACTTTAAATTCCGAATATTTTAGAATGTTCTTTTAATTTTAGCACAATTACTGATTATTTTCAAGGAAGAATCCCCATTTTGAAAAGGAAAAAGAGGCTAGTTTCCAAGCTAACCTCTCTGACTTTTATGATGATTTAATTGCCAACAAAAATCGGCAAAATCGCAAATAGGATAAATAGATTTATCCAAAGAGAAAAACAGCAGATCAATCCAAAAACAAAGAGACTGACTTTCTTGGACAGCAAGGCCATCAAAATAGACAGAATACCAAAAACTAGTAAAACTTTCTGCATGATTAAGAGATTGATAGATATTCCCAGAACTGGTTTATCCCAAGGAACAAAGAAGAAAGCCAGCCAGATCAACAGAACTAAACCAATATAGACCTTAGAATAGCGTGTAATAAATGATTTTAGATGTTCCATAAGCCACCTCCTACAAATAGAAAGTAATATAATAATCAATGAAAATCAAAGAGCAAACTAGGAAACTAGCCGCAGGCTGTACTTGAGTACGGCAAGGCGACGTTGACGTGGTTTGAAGAGATTTTCGAAGAGTATAAATCAATGCCTTCCACCGTTAGACTCCCCTAGTTCTCGTCTCAAGCGAAACATGTTTTTGAAAAAGATATAGGTTAACCAGTCACTGCCTAGAGATAAGACTATCAGAAGCAACCAAACACCCCAATCACTAGCATCTGATACATAATCTAGAACAAAAGTGAAAAATAAGAATGAAAAAATTGTCATATCCATGCT
Organism: Streptococcus mitis; assembly: GCF_946190275.1. GTDB lineage: Bacteria > Bacillota > Bacilli > Lactobacillales > Streptococcaceae > Streptococcus > Streptococcus mitis_DC. The sequence continues at coordinate 80,473 of NZ_CAMHZQ010000003.1, forward strand.
AAACAGAGCTAAAAGAGAAATATAAATCCAGTAAAAATAGTAGAAGATGGGGAAAATTTTACTGTTTCTGTCAGCATTGTCTATCCAATAGAAAAAATATAAACAAGGAAATAAGAGTATCAAATGAAACCAATTAAACGACAGTTTCATCATCGACACCTCCTCTTTAAAATTGTTTTCTTTAGTTTCGTTCTATTAAATGTTATTACCAATATAAATCAATGCTTGCCGCCTTTAGACTTCCCTAGCTCCCGTCTCAAGCGAAGCATTTTTTTGAAAAAGATATAGGTTAACCAAGAACTGGAAAAAGCAATAAGTAGTAATAATAGCCAAATGCCCCAAGACTTGATGTCTGCCACATTTCTCAAGACGATATTGAAAAACAGAACTGAAATAACTGTCCAAGCAAGGCTAAAAAGAGCATAGAGGGTGATGTAAATCCAGTAAAAATAGTAAAAAATCGGGAAAAATTTACTATCTCTATTAGCCTTTTCAATCCAGCTGAAAAAGTAAAACCAGGGTAATAAGATTAACAATTTAAACAAATGTTTCATCACCAGCCCCCTCTTTTTGATAGCGTTTTCTTTACCTTCATTCTATCAAAAAAATCTGGAAATGTCATTCCAGATTCTACTTTTTTATTTACGTTTTCTTGCGATGAGATGGATTGGTGTTCCCTCAAAAACAAAGGCCTTGCGGATTTGATTTTCCAAGAAGCGCAGGTAAGAAAAGTGCATAAGCTCTTCTTCGTTGACAAAGATAACAAAGGTTGGTGGTTTGGTTGCCACTTGGGTCGCATAGAAAATCTTAAGACGTTTTCCTTTGTCTGTCGGTGTTGGGTTGATGGCAATGGCATCCATGATGACATCGTTCAAGACAGCTGATGGAATACGTGTGTTTTGACTTTCACTGATTTGTTTGATCATCTCAGGAAGTTTGTGGAGACGTTGCTTGGTCAAAGCTGATACAAAGATAATCGGTGCGTAAGGCAGGTATTGGAACTGCTCACGGATATCTTCTTCCCAGTTTTTCATAGTGTGGTTGTCTTTTTCAAGTGTATCCCACTTGTTGACCACGATAATCATCCCTTTACCAGCTTCATGGGCAAATCCTGCGATACGCTTGTCGTATTCACGAATACCCTCTTCCGCATTGATGACCATCAAGACCACATCTGAACGATCAATAGCTCGCATAGCGCGCATGACAGAGTATTTCTCGGTATTTTCATAAACTTTACCAGACTTACGCATACCAGCCGTATCAATCATGGTAAACTCTTGACCATCTGTATCTGTAAAGTGGGTATCAATAGCGTCACGCGTTGTTCCAGCAACTGGACTGGCAATGACACGGTCTTCTCCCAAAATAGCGTTAATCAAGCTTGATTTTCCGACATTAGGACGACCAATCAGGCTAAACTTAATGACATCTGGGTTTTCTTCTTCATATTCATTTGGAAGATTTTCTACAATAGCGTCTAGCACATCCCCTGTACCGATACCATGGACAGATGAGATAGGCAGCGGTTCACCCAAACCGAGAGCATAGAAATCATAGATATCATTTCGCATCTCAGGGTTGTCCACCTTGTTAACCGCGAGGATAACTGGTTTGTGGGTCTTATAAAGTTTACGGGCTACGTATTCGTCTGCATCGGTAATCCCTTCCTTACCAGACACGACAAAGACGATAACATCTGCTTCTTCCATGGCAATTTCTGCCTGGTGCTTGATTTGTTCCATGAAAGGAGCATCGACATCATCGATCCCTCCTGTATCAATCATGCTAAAGGAACGATTGAGCCACTCACCCGTTGCATAGATACGGTCACGTGTCACTCCTTCGACATCTTCTACAATGGAGATTCGCTCACCAGCGATCCGATTAAATAGGGTTGATTTCCCAACATTGGGACGTCCTACAATGGCAATAGTTGGTAGGGCCATAATTTCTCACTTTCTACAATAACTTCTTCTGTTCAAGATTTTTTCTAGTTGAGCTTGGTTCAGCTTGACCAAACTGTTCTGCTAGGCGCTGACTCCAGCTTGTGGTTGCACGCGCTCCAGCATAGTCCGCCTGTACACGGTCATAAGCTTAGATTGCCTCAGTTGACTGTTCTTGGTATTCTTCCTCAAACACCACTTGATTCAATGGCAAGCGAGGTTTGACTTCATGTTCTTCATTTGGTATTCCTAGTGCCATCCCAAAGACAGGATAGGTGTAGTCAGGCAGGTTAAAGAGCTCTGCCACCTCTTCTGACTTGTAACGCACCAAGCCAATAATGACACCACCATAGCCCAAGCTTTCAGCTGCCAGCAGGGCATTTTGACCAGCAAGAGCCGCATCGACCGAACTAATCAAGAGACTTTCTACACCTTGAGGTTGGAAGTTATCCGTATGGAGTCGTGCTCCCTTTTCTGCACGGTTCAAATCTCCGACAAAGAGAAGGAAAACAGCAGACTGGCGAATAGCTTCTTGAGGCACCAATTCATACAAGGCATCTTTCTTTTCTTGACTGCGGACTACAATCACAGAGTAAGATTGGAAATTCTTCCAAGACGAGGCCATTTGGGCCGCTGTCAGGATTTCAGTCAAGTCTTCCTGAGGAAGGGCTTGCTCCTTAAATCTTCGAACAGACTTATGAGCTTTCATCAGTTTAATCGTTTCTGTCATCGACGGTTCACTCCTTCTAAACGAGTCTCCTCAGCCAAATAACGGATGCGTTCCATGACTCGTCTGGCTTCCCAGGTTTCGTCATTTCCATGTTTCCCTTTAGCGAAATGCTGCTCCAATTCTTCAAAGTTGAAGTTGGAGGTGAAAAAGGTCGGTAAATTTTCCTGCATCCGATATTGGAGAATGACTTGTAGGATTTCATCCCGCACCCAAGCTGTTGATTGCTCGGCACCAATATCATCCAAAATCAGGACTTCAGACAGCCTAAGCTCGTCCACCAAGGTCTTAACATTGCCATCACCGATAGCATTTTTGACATCAATGACAAAGCTAGGATAGTGGAGGAGAGTGGATGAAACACCACGTTTTTCTGATAAATCATGGGCTAAGGCAGCCACCATGAAGCTTTTACCCACACCAAAGTCTCCATATAAGTAAAGACCTTTTCGAATAGCTGGATATTGCTCCACAAAGGCTAATAGCTTTTCAAAAACTGGCAAGCGACCTAAATCATCCATGTCAACTTGAGCCAAACTAGCTTTCTTGAGACTGGCTGGCAGATTGATTAACTTGAGACGATTCTTAATAGCCGCTTCTTTTTCCGCTGCGATTAGTTCAGGAGTTTCTTCATAAGAAACATCCGCATAGCCGTGGTTCATGACCAAAATAGGCTTGTAACCTTTGGCAATATAATCTGTATCACCACGGAGAAACTTGTCACGCTCGGTGATGTACTGATTAAACTTGGAGATACTGCGATTTAATTCCTCTGGAGTCAAGGATTCTTGCTGGATAAAGGCCGCAACATCAGAGTCCTTCATGATTTTCTGGACCAAATCTTGATAATGAAAACGGCTAGGTTGACGTTTGAGTACGTCTCCGACACTTTCCATCTAATCTCCTCCTTTTTCTAATCGAGCTAATAGTTCTTGTTTCTTACGTTCTAGTTCCAGACGAGTTTCCTCGCTGGTTTCATTCTTATAATCTGGATTGCTCCACTTGGGTACATTGGACTTGGTAGGACTCGGTTTACTAGTCTTTTGAGCCTGGCTCTTCTGCCCTCGCTCACGGATCCGAAGAACTGCCTCTTCTGCCGAATGAATCTTTTGATAGGCATAGTCATTGGCTACCTTCATGGCATATTTTTCATTAATATTTGCCGAATCTACCTTATTAAAGGTTAACAAGAGAATGATATTGATGACTTCGTCCAGCAAGCCCAAGCCAGCCATCTGTTGCAAGAGTTCTCTTTCTGTTTGGGTAATGGTCCCCTTGCGTGTTTGCTTGATTTCTGCCAAGAACTGCAGGGCAGTTTTGCTTTTGGCTTCTTTGATAATGGTCGTTTCCTTAGGACTAAAGTCAGAGGAAACAGGTTTTTGAGCAATTTTTTCACGCATGCGTTTGGTTGAAATAACCTGGGAAACAGCTGTTGACTTGGCCAATTGATATGTTTCAAACCAAGTCCATTTCTTCTCCTCGGCAATGGCAAAGAGGTTTAAGACATCGGACTGCTCATCCGCAAAACGAAGCCCATCTCGAGCCATGAGCTGACGAAAATGGTCCAAGTCAAAATCGTTGGCCACTTTCTTCTTGAGACCAAGGTCTTCTTGACTTCCCAGCTCTGCCAAATCTGGAAAGACTTGATTGAGGGAGACAGGTATTTCGTCTCCATCAGCACTTTCAACTTTCAAATCCTCCACCGCTGCATCGCCAATTTTTTTCTCCAAAAGTCTACGATAAACAGGATGTTCCAAGAACTCCTGACTCGAAAGAGGAGCATGAATGGCTAGCTGATAGACATCCCCTTTTTGATAGAGGGTCAAGAGATTGAAAGCAGATAGTATTTTCAAGGATTTTATCAGTCTATCCATCCCGAAGTTGAGATGGTTGAGAATGCTTGAAAAGAGGTATTCCTTTCTACCATTATCCCAAAAACTGATCATATAAAGATAAAGGCTCAGTGCCTCCTGACCGATAATCGGGAGGTAGCACTGTACCAGAGATGAGGTATCTTGCGACACCCGATTATTCTTTAGATAAGAAAAACGGTCAATTGGCTTCATTTATCTTTCCTTTTTCTTTTTAGAGGACTGAGTGATTTGTTGGAGTAAGCTCTCTAGCTCACTGACATCCTTAAAACTACGATAGACACTGGCAAAACGTACATAGGTAATCTCATCCAACTCAGCCAACTCCTCCATGACGAGTGAACCAATGTCCTCACTTTGAATTTCATTTTCATTTCGACCACGGAGTTTCTGTTCGATACGATTGACTACCATGTTGATTTCATCACTTGACACAGGACGTTTCTGGGCTGAGCGGATAATCCCATTAAAGATTTTATCTCTGGAGAATTGTTCCCGCGTGCCATCTTTTTTAACAACCACTAAGGTTCTTTCTTCTACCCGTTCGTAGGTTGTAAAACGGTGCTGGCATTCGTCGCACTCACGTCTTCTACGAATAGTGTTCCCTTCTTCTGCTTGGCGACTATCGATAACACTTGACTTGGTAGCCCCACATTTTGGACAACGCATCCTTTCCCTCCTTATCGTTTTCTTTTCATTATACCATTTTTTAAGCGATTCCCAAAACAATTCTTCTTTTTGCTTGACAAGTTTTTTGTTTTGTTGTACTATTTAATTAAGACAAAAGGATAAAAGAAAGGAGACCAAGATGTCCTGGACATTTGACAACAAAAAACCCATCTATTTACATATTATGGAGAAAATCAAGCTTCAGATTGTTTCCCATACACTGGAACCCAATCAACAACTTCCAACCGTGCGAGAGCTGGCTAGCGAGGCGGGTGTCAATCCCAACACCATCCAAAGAGCCTTATCAGACCTTGAACGAGAAGGATTTGTCTACAGCAAGCGCACAACTGGACGATTTGTGACTGAAGATAAGGAGCTGATCGCCCAATCGCGCAAACAATTATCAGAAGAAGAATTGGAACACTTCGTTTCCTCCATGACCCATTTTGGCTATGAAAAAGAAGAACTACCAGGCGTAGTCGGCGATTATATTAAAGGAGTTTAAGCCTATGTCATTACTAGCATTTGAAAATGTATCCAAATCTTATGGAGCAACCCCAGCTCTTGAAAATGTTTCCCTTGACATCCCAGCTGGAAAAATTGTTGGTCTCCTTGGGCCAAACGGCTCAGGAAAAACAACCCTGATTAAACTAATCAATGGCCTCTTACAACCAGATCAAGGACGTGTCCTCATCAACGACATGGACCCAAGTCCAGCAACCAAGGCCATCGTAGCTTATTTGCCAGATACGACCTATCTCAATGAACAAATGAAGGTCAAAGAAGCCCTAACCTACTTCAAGACCTTCTATAAAGATTTCAATCTTGAACGCGCCCATCATCTGCTTGCAGACCTCGGCATTGATGAAAATAGTCGTCTCAAGAAATTATCAAAAGGGAATAAGGAAAAGGTACAACTGATTTTGGTTATGAGCCGTGATGCTCGTCTCTACGTTCTGGACGAACCCATTGGTGGAGTGGATCCAGCAGCCCGTGAGTATATCCTCAATACCATTATCAATAACTACTCACCAACTTCTACCGTTTTGATTTCTACCCACTTGATTTCTGATATCGAGCCAATCTTGGATGAAATTGTCTTCCTCAAAGACGGAAAAGTCGTCCGTCAAGGAAATGTAGATGATATTCGCTATGAGTCAGGTGAATCCATTGACCAACTCTTCCGTCAGGAATTTAAGGCCTAAGCAAAGGAGATTATTATGTTTTGGAATTTAGTTCGCTACGAATTTAAAAATGTTAACAAGTGGTATTTAGCCCTCTACGCAGCCGTGCTAGTCCTTTCTATCCTCATAGGAATGCAAGGCCACTACTATAATTATATATCTTTCAAAGATAGCAAACCTTTCCTATTTATCTTTCTAGCTCTCGTCTTTGGCGGCTTGATAATTACACTGGGGATTTCAACTCTTTTCTTGATTATCAAACGCTTCAAAGGAAGTGTCTATGACCGCCAAGGCTATCTGACTTTGACCCTTCCAGTATCCGAACACCATATCATCACAGCCAAACTAATCGGTGCCTTTATCTGGTCGTTGATTAGCACTGCTGTCCTAGCTCTAAGCGCTGTTATTATTGTGGCCATAACGGTTCCAGAATGGATTCCTCTTTCTTATGTGATTACATTTGTAGAAACACATCTCCCTCAGATCTTTCTTACAGGTATATCCTTCCTACTAAATACCATTTCAGGAATCCTCTGCATCTACCTGGCTATTTCCATTGGACAGCTTTTCAATGAATACCGTACAGCACTCGCTGTTGCAGCCTACATTGGTATCCAAATCGTCATTGGATTTATTGAACTTTCCTTCAATCTTAGTTCTAATTTCTATGTCAATTCACTTGTAGGACTTAATGACCATTTCTATATGGGAGCAGGTATAGCCATTGTTGAAGAACTCATATTCATAGCTATCTTTTACCTCGGAACCTACTATATTTTGAGAAACAAGGTTAATTTGCAATAATTTTAAAATCAAAAAGGATAACATCTCATCACAGAGAGACTATCCTTTTTGATTTTATCTCATTTTCTGTCTAACTTTATTTAAAAAACAAATCCTTTTAAATCTGATTTAAAGGTCCTGTTTAATTTCTCTATTGTGACACTATCATTATATTCCTTACATATTCTCATAGCTTTGGAACATTCTTTTTTGCCTAACTCTACTTGATTCGTTTTTATGAGATAAATACCTTTTAAAAAAAGCAAATAAGTCTTTTCAAAATAATATCCTTGTCTGGTCAGTAAATTTTCTAAATCATCTATAAAAAATTGAGCGCTATCTAACAAATTATTTTTTAATAATAATTCTAAATTAAATAAATATAAAGGAATTACTCTATGCGTTCCCATATCTGTTTTTAAAAAATGTCGTGTTTTCTTGATTACCGCTCTATATAGTAAGCTTATGGTTTTAGTGTTCATAAAAAACACCGAATTATAGAAAATTTTCAGTTCATACTCCATCCAATTATCTACAGAAAGCAAATACTTGATTAGCTCATTACATTTAGAAGTATTGTAAGGAAGGTTTGCAAGGCGATTAATCTGTTGTTCAGCAATCGATTTTATGTGACAATTGCATAAACTTTTTTCCTGCTTTTGTTTTAGTTCTATTTTCTTTATTAGTTCTTGTAACAAAATGATATCTGAAGAGTTTACAGCATGTTCTAATTCTTCAAAAAAGCATTCTTTTTTAGAATAATAGCAATGAACTAATTCTTCAAATTCCGAAAATGATATCCCCAGGCGATTTAACAACATGTAAAAATGATCAATAGATAATTTTGTAATCCCATTTTCGAAACGAGAAATAGTTGACTCACTAATCTTATCACAAGCCAAATCTTTAAGACGAAAATTTTTTGAAATACGAATATCCTTTAAAACTGCTCCAAAATTTTCCATAGTATTCCTCTTCCATTTCTGCAAAAAATAAAACCTGTTTTTTTATTTGTGATATGATTATGATTATACAAAAATAAAACAGAAAGGACAATATGATTATGAAAAATTTTTCTTATCATCGGTTGCTTCACTGAGCCTAGTGACAACACTACCAGTAAATATCCAGTTTCTGCTCAAGAATCTATTTCTCCCAAGGCTTATAGTCACTCTAATGGCAGTTGGATTCAATCAAAAGGTCGTTGGTGGTATAAAACAGGTGAAACATCAACGAGAGCAGTACCTATTGAAGATGTTAATACTATGTAAAAGGTTTTTAGTAACTAAAACTTTAGCGAAGTTGTTCATTTCCCTGATAAAACAAAAGCTGAGATTATTGCAAATATGCAAGAGCTTTTCAAATCTTCTATCAAAAACGATGTGAACCACCTCTACTTGTCATGGAGAAAAAAAACTGTACGATATCTATTAGTAGCGATAAAACGGTATTTACAGGTTGGGATCCACTTCAAAATAAAATTATTTCGCCTATGGCAGACACCAATACTAACGGAAAAATCACTTTAGAGGAACTGTATCAATACTCTTATCCTCTAGTACTTGAAGATGCATCAAAAATTCACGAAGAGCAACATGTATCAATTTATCCAGAAAACAGTCAATTTGTTTTATTTCAAAAATAAGGAGTTAAGAAAATGAAAGTATCAAAAAAAATCACATTATTTGGTTTGTCTTTAGCTGGTCTAGCCTTACTGGTTTTCCCTCATTCAGGAAAGGCCTTCGAGCTTGAAGAAGAGTGGGTTATTAAGGGTGATGTTTGGTATCAAGATGGCAAAATTCTCCGATTTAATAATGGCAATGAAGTAGATATCAAAGTATTGGATTTGCCAAAAACTGAGAAAATCGAGTGGACGGTTAGTCTCAATGGTCAAGATCAGACAGTCAATTTCCTAGGTCAAGAAAAGGACAAGTCTATGGTCGGTACAGAGGGGCGTTACCTGAATTTCTATGTTCCTTATGGCTATAGAGGAGATATCAAGGTAGAAGCCAAGAGCGGAAATGAAGTAAAGACCTGGTCCACTAAAGTAGTAGATGATGTATATCATGACGGTGGAAAGAGTGGTTACTTCCGTATTGACGAATCAAATGATCAACACACCTACCTTGATGCAAAATGGGACTATCAAACTAAGACCTACACTGCTACCTTACCAGAGACTCTCAATGGTCAAAAAGTATTTGCTTGGGAAGACGACTATGTAGAATTGAAACTTCAAAAACCAGGAGTTATCAGTCATTCCTACAGAGGGGGAGGAGCCTTCAAAATACTTTATCCGATTCTAAAAGCAGAAAGTTGGCTAAAAAAGAATTACAGTGAAAGCTGGTACTATCAAAAACAAGGGCAATTAGTTAAAAATGCTTGGGTTAAGGACAAGGGAACTTGGTACTTTATGAATGATAAAGGAGTCATGTTCAATCAAACTTGGCTCTATCAAGGTGGCAACTGGTATGCCTTTAAATCATCAGGAGCTATGATTGCTAGCGATTGGCTATATGATAATCACTCTTGGTATTACCTAAAAGATTCAGGTGCTATGGCGACAGGTTGGATCAAAGATAGTGGATCTTGGTATTATCTAAACAACTCAGGTGCTATGGCAACAGGCTGGGTAAAAGATAGCGGATCTTGGTATTACCTTGCTTCATCAGGTAAGATGCTTCACAATACCTACACACCAGATGGCTACTATGTAGATGCCAGTGGCGCTTGGAAATAATCTAAAGTACACATTTTATTCCATCAGCTATTAGTGTACCTGCTCAGACTAAATGTTATCAGAGCTACAAGAAAAATCTAGATAATAATAATAATACAAAAAGCGAATCGAAACAACGAATTTTGTTTTGTTCGCTTTTTGTTTCAATCTGTGTCATTACGATATTTTCATTTAATTGTATATCCCCCAAAAGTTTACATTTTTATATGAAGTATTTAATAAAAAGGAGTATAATGACTTTAAAACTAATTACATGTATATCGATAAGGAGGGCAACTCTTTATGCTGAGAAGATTTGTTACTAAGAAGCACCTTGTACTTTACTTCTTTTCTATTGCCATTACTTGGCTGGAAGCAATTATCACGCCAGCCCTTGTTCAGAATATTGTTGCTAGTTTTACCAATCAAGAACTAGGCCTTCTTTGGAAAGTATTAATTCTAGGAATCCTTGGTAATCTTATCCTCTTACTAGGTTTGGCTGGGAAACGCTATTACTATGCCCGTTTAATTACTGACTTCAAATATGGAATCAAGAGTGCTATTTTCAAGCGATTTTTAAACAGTTATGAGATTGATGAAAAGGATATTTTGTCTGACCTAGAAAACGACGTCAAGCAACTAGAAGAAAGCTATATCGAACCAACGGTCATCATCATTTCTTCTCTTGGCTTCACAACTGTGTCCATTCTCTATGCCCTATGGACCAATTTTTACCTGGGCTTGATTTTCATCCTCTTCTACTCCTTTCCTGTACTCTGCAGTGCTATCGGATCAAAGCGATTGGATTCACTTTCTGAAAAGCGGTCAACTATTAACCAGAGCTACTTATCAAGCTTGACAAATTTTATTGGTGGCAGCCAACAAATTCGCCATTATCAGGGACAAGACTTCTTTTTTACTCGCTACCAAAAGCAATTACAAACCAGTCTAGATGCCGAAATCAACTATGAAAAACAACGCACTTTAAACAGTCTCTTTATCAATAGCATCGATGCCTTTTGCTCCGTCACACCAATCGTCATCGGTGGCTTTATGACCTACTATAATTATTTAGATGCGGCGAGTTTTGTGGCCATCTATCTGGTTTCCCACAATATTGGCTATCAATTCCAAGAGTTGGCTTACTTTACCAACACCCGAAAAGCGAATCGAACTCTTCTCAATAAATACCAAAAACTTTTGAACCAGTCTGACTTCATCTCGCCTAGAAGCATAAAAAATATTTTCCCTATCCAGCTTAACACCATCTCCCTAGAAAAAGATGGGAATATCCTCCTGTCTCCGATTTCCATGCACATCAAGCAAGGAGAAAAAATCGCCATTATCGGGGAAAGTGGCTCTGGTAAAACAACCCTACTCAATATCATTCATGGAGAAGAGACACCGACAAGTGGACAGATTAGCTTTGCTGGTCAAAACCTGTCACGTAAAGAAATCACAAGCTTTAGTTCCTATATCCTCCAAGATAGCCATTACTTTGACACGCTATCTCTGGACGACAATATCCTTCTAGGACTGGATAAAAATAAAGAGACTTTAAATCATATCCTCAAAAAAACAGGATTAGAACATTTGAAAAATCGAATCCTTAGCAATGACAGTCTATCTGGTGGCGAGAAACAACGCCTCGAAATCGCTCGTACCCTCTACCACGATAGCCAGCTTATCTTAGCAGATGAGATTAAGGCCAATCTTGACTTGGAAAATAGCAGAAAAATTAGCGACTTGCTCTTCTCCCTACCTCAAACAGTCATTGAAATCATTCACCACTACACGGAAGAAGACTTAAAACACTATGACCAAGTCATTCACTTAAGCAAAGAAAAGTAGTACTCTATAACATACGATTAAAAAAAGCAAGGAACTCAAATTCCTTGCTTTTTATACTCAATGAAAATCAAAGAGCAAACTAGGCAACTAGTCGCAGGTTGCTCAAAGCACTGCTTTGAGGTTGTAAATAGAACTGACGAAGTCAGTAACCATACCTACGGCAAGGCGACGTTGACGCGGTTTGAATTTAATTTTCGAAGAGTATTAACTCAATATCAAACTGGCTACAATGGGGCTTACAAAGACATAGAGAATACCGGTAACACCGATAGCCAAGCCACCCATGGCTCCTGCTACAGAGCCGTATCGAAAGGCAGTTCCTGTTCCGACCGCGTGACCTGTTCCTCCGAGAGAAAGTCCGACTGCTACTGGGTCGTCAATTTTCAACCATTTCAAAAGGGTTGGGCCAATCACACTGGTTAAAATCCCAGTTGCCACTACGACAACCAAGGTCACAGTCGTCAAGCCCTGCAATTTTTCTGTGATTCCCACTGCCATGGCGGTTGTCACTGACTTGGGAAAGAGAGAAATGGCTAGGAAAAAGTCCATGCCAAAGATTTTAGCCACAAGGGCTGTGAAAGAGGTATTGACCACTACAGCTAACAAACTACCAAAGAGAATACTGCGAGCATGGTGCTTCATCAAGTGAAAACTCTTATAAAGCGGAATACCTAGAGCCACGGTCGATGGGACAATCAAATTATTCAGATAAACCCCACCTTGGTAGTAATCTTGGTAAGAAATCCCCGTCACCTTTAGAAAGATAATAATGAAAACAGCTGACAAAAGCAAGGGCGTTGTCAAAGGATGGGGAAAACGTCTATAAATCAGCATTCCCACTAAATAAGCTAAGATAGACAGGGCTAGCCCAAACAGGGGATTGGAAACAAATTCACTCATTTGGCATCTCCTTTCTCATAATCTCCCTCAAACCGTCGCTTGATGAACTGAACCACCAAGGCAATAAGGATAATATTGATAACAGCCGCAAAAAAAACAATCAAAACGATAGGCAAAAGATAGGGAGCAATCACATCAAACTTTTCCATAATTCCCACTGCTGGTGGCAAAAAGAGAATGGTCATATTGGCTAGCAAGAAATTCCCAACCATGTTGACATGTCTGGTTCTCAGCCACTTGAATTGTAGGGCTAGAAAGAGAATAATCAAACCGATAATACTGCCTGGGACGGGCAAATGAAAGAAACTGGAAATCCCCTCTCCGATTAGAGAAATCACAAAGAGAATCATTAATTGAACATATAATTTCATCCTAAACTCCACGAAATAGACTTCTTGCATACCAGTTTACTCTTTTTTCAGAAAATTTCAAGGAAATACACAAGAGTTGATGAAAGTTTGAGAAGAAAGGGGATACAGGCAATTACAGACTAGTGAAAACAGGCGTGATATAGGATAAAAGATTTTAGCGTCCTTCTTGCCAGCCTTCTTGAAAAGTAGTATAATTATTGCATGCGCAATCATCTTGTGATGTAGAAACTGTCCGTGGATGGACTTTCTTCTATTTATGACTCTAAAAAGAAAGGAGATACTATGACCTATTTGGAAAAATGGTTTGACTTCAATCGTCGGCAAAAAGAAATTGAAGGTCTCTTGGAAGAGACCATTGCCCAGCAGAGCGAACAAAGTCTGACCTTGAAAGAGTTTTACCTGCTCTACTATCTGGACTTGGCTCAAGAAAAGTCTCTACGCCAGATTGACCTGCCAGATAAACTTCATCTGAGTCCGAGCGCTGTTTCTCGGATGGTGGCTCGCTTGGAAGCTAAAAATTGCGGTCTACTCAGTCGCAGGTGTTGCGATCAAGATAGGCGCTCTAGCTTTATCTGCCTGACAAATGATGGGCAAAAGACACTAGCCTCGCTACAAAAGGCTGTCGAAGAAAGCTTGGAAACTGGTTTGGATTTCTTGATTTAAGATGATTTTAGAAAAAAGTTGCGTGCGCAATCATTTTTCTTGACATTCTCTTTTACAAGGAGTAAAATAAAGTCATCATTAAACAAAGGAGTTTTTAAAATGATTGAAATTACCTATCTAGATGCCAGCAAGAACGAAAAAACTGTGACTTTCGAGTCTTATGAAGATTTTGATCGTTCACAACAAGCTTGCCTTATCGGCGTCGCAGACTACTACCCTGTCCAAAAATTAACTTACAACGGTCATGATTTGGACTACCATGGGACTTACGGAGATGTCTTCTTCTATCTCATGAAACAAGATTTAAGCCAATATAACTAAAAAAGGAGAAATACAATGGCAAAAGCAATTACAGATGCAACATTCGAACAAGAAACAAAAGACGGTTTGGTCTTGGTAGACTTCTGGGCAACTTGGTGTGGTCCATGTCGTATGCAAGGTCCAATCTTGGACAAATTGTCTGAAGAACTTTCAGAAGATGTCTTGAAAATCGTTAAAATGGACGTTGATGAAAATCCAAATACAGCTCGTGCTTTTGGAATCATGTCTATCCCAACTCTTCTCTTCAAAAAAGACGGTCAAGTAGTCAAACAAGTTGCTGGTGTTCACACAGCAGAACAAATCAAGGCCATCGTTGCTGAATTGAGCTAATCAAACGAGAGACCAAGTGCTTTATTTGGTCTCTTTTTTCCTTCCCTTTGCCATTTTTCAAAAAATATGCTAGACTGTAGGTAGAATATTACGATGTTTGGGACATGCCATCGCTAAAAAAAACCTCTACTTGGTATTTTTTAGCTCCCTCATGGGAGCTTTTTGCGTGCTCTGAACATTTCGCATTTTGGAAGGAGTACTATGAAACGTCAATCAGCCTTGGTCGTCTTTAGTGGCGGTCAAGATTCTACAACCTGCCTCTTTTGGGCTAAAGAACACTATGAAACAGTCGAAGCTGTCACCTTTGCCTACGGTCAACGTCATCATCTCGAAATTCAAGTTGCCCAAGAAATCGCTAAGGAACAAGGCATTCGTCATCACATCCTAGATATGTCTCTACTGGGTCAAATCACTGAAAATGCCCTGACCTCTGATATGGAGATTGAGCAAAAAGAGGGAGAGGTTCCCAATACTTTTGTTGACGGTCGCAACCACCTCTTTCTGTCCTTTGCGGCAGTTCTTGCAAAACAACGAGGCATTAAAGATATCGTGACAGGTGTCTGCGAAACAGACTTCTCTGGCTACCCCGATTGTCGAGATGTCTTTGTCAAATCTCTTAATGTCACCCTCAACCTTGCTATGGATTACGACTTTGTTATCCAAACGCCTCTCATGTGGCTGGACAAGGCTGAAACTTGGGAATTAGCCGACCAACTCGGTGCCTTTGACTACGTTCGCGAAAAGACCTTGACCTGCTACAATGGGATTATCGGAAGCGGCTGTGGGGATTGCCCAGCCTGCCACCTACGTCAGCATGGTCTAGATGTTTATCTCTCACAGAAAGGAGAGGACTAATGTTTTTTGCACCCAAAGAAATCAAACAGGAAACTGGGGAATCTCTGGTCTACAATCCTCACAGAACCTTGGTATCAAAAGAATTTACCTTCGATGCTGCTCACCACCTCTTTCACTATGAAGGGAAATGCAAATCCCTGCACGGCCACACTTATCATCTGCAGATTGCTGTCAGTGGATTTTTAGATGAACGGGGCATGACCTACGATTTCGGAGACATCAAAGCGATCTACAAGAACTACTTAGAGCCTCACTTGGATCATCGCTATCTCAATGAAACCCTGCCTTATATGAACACGACTGCTGAAAATATGGTTTACTGGATTTTTCAAACCATGAGTCAAGAGTTGCCCGACGAGCGCGGTCTCCGTTTGGAATATGTTCGTCTCTATGAGACTCCGACTGCCTTTGCGGAATTTAGACGGGAGTGGTTAGATGACTAGGGAACGTGTCCTCAAACTACCAGTTCTGGAAATTTTTGGCCCTACCTTTCAAGGTGAAGGTCGTGCTATTGGGCAGAAAACCATGTTTGTCCGCACTGCTGGTTGCGACTACCACTGCGACTGGTGCGACTCTGCCTTTACTTGGGATGGCTCTGAAAAACCTACTCGCATGACTGCTGACGAGGTCATTGCTGCCTTGGATAAATTGGGGAGCTACGACTACGTTACCTTGTCTGGCGGAAATCCCGCTATCCTAGCAGCCAACATGGCTCAACTGGTCACTAAGCTCAAGGAACGCGGTGTCACTCTGGCTGTTGAGACTCAAGGCTCTCGCTGGCAAAATTGGTTAAAAGACATCGACCAGGTCACTCTCAGCCCCAAACCTCCTTCATCCAAAATGGAAGTCAACTTTGAGACCTTGGATTTTATCGTTTCCCAACTGGACCCAGACAAGGTCACCTTTAAAATCCCTGTCTTTGATGACGCAGATTTGGCATTTGCAAAAGGGATTCAAGAACGCTACCAACCTGATGTTCTCTTCTTATCAGCAGGAAATCCTGAGCCCAAGGCTACAGGAAATATTGTCCAAGACCAACTGGACCGTCTCAAAGAACTCTGGGAACGCATCGCTGCTGACGATAGTTGGGGCAATGTCCGCGTCCTTCCTCAACTGCATACCCTCCTCTACGATAATCAACGTGGTGTTTAAGATTAGAAAGAAAAAATCATGTCACAACAAGAAGAAATGAAAAACCTAAGCCTACTAGGCAACAAAGAAATCAACTACATTTTTGACTATCAACCCGAAGTCCTCGAATCCTTTGACAATCGTCATGTGGAAAATGACTATTTTATCAAATTTAACTGTCCTGAATTTACCTCACTGTGTCCAATCACTGCTCAGCCAGACTTTGCAACTATCTATATTTCCTACATCCCTGACAAGCTCTGTGTTGAGTCAAAATCCCTCAAACTATACCTCTTTAGCTACCGAAACCACGGAGATTTCCACGAAAACTGTATCAACACCATCGGGAAAGACTTGGTCAACTTGCTAGATCCTCGCTATTTAGAGGTCTGGGGAAAATTCACTCCGCGCGGCGGCATTTCAATCGACCCTTACTTCAACTATGGTAAACCTGGAACTAAGTATGAAGGCTTGGCAGAACAACGCCTCTTCCAACACGACCTTTATCCAGAGAAAATTGACAACCGTTAAACTCATACTCAATGAAAATCAAAAAGCAAACTAGAAAGCTAGCCGCAAGTTGCTCAAAGCACTGCTTTGAAGTTGTAGATAAGACTGACGAAGTCAGCTCAAAACACTGTTTTGAGGTTGCAGATAAAACTGACGTGGTTTGAAGAGATTTTCGAAGAGTATCATACGAAAAAGCCCTGTTCCTCGAGATGAGGAGCAAGGCTTTTTGAGTTTCAATTATTCTTCTGTTCCAAGGAAGTTTTTCGCAACGAGGGCTGCAAGAACTCCACCAACGATTGGCGCAAGGATGAAAATCCAAACTTGTTGAAGGGCTGCGCCACCTAGCAAAACAGCTGGTGCCAAGCTACGAGCTGGATTTACTGAAAGCCCAGTAATGTTCAATCCAACAAGAATCATAGCCATCAATGACAAACCGATTACCAAACCAGCAATCGCGCCATTTCCTTTACTTTCTGAAGTAACAGTCATGATAACCAAAACAAACAAGAAGGTTGCGATGACTTCAAACAAGAATCCACCAAAGATAGTGACACCGTTTGCCAAAGCATTTTCACCAAGACTAGCAGTTGACATCCCTGAGTTCGCCAAGAGGAAGAATACCGCAGCTGACGCAAGGAAAGCTCCAACTACTTGCCCAAGGATGTAGTTGACAAGGTCTTTTGATGACAAACGTTTGTTAACAAACATAGCAATCGAAACCGCTGGGTTCAAGTGAGCACCTGAAATAGTTCCGATTGAGTAGGCTGCAACCACGATGGCTAAACCAAAGGCAAAGGCGATTCCAAGGTGACCTAGGCCATCAAGACCATTTCCAAAAACAACAGCTCCTGTTCCGACGAACACAAGCATGAAAGTACCGATTAACTCAGCGACAAATTTTTTCATTTTCTTTCTCCTTTTTTAAAAACTAAATACCAGTCTATCAAAAGTAGGAAAGGGTTTCAAGAAAATTGTTTGGAAATTTTCGGGATAAAATTCTATAAAGACGGTAGTGTTTATTTGAAACATTTTTTTCAAAGGTGTATACTAATAGCGTAGTTTTGATAGGGTTTACAAAACCCATTATCGAAGCTTATTTGTAAACCTTTGCTGTTCTTTTATGAACGTTTGAATGGTATCGTGAATACCAAGGAGGAATCATATGTCTAAAGTTGCTATTGTCACAGGTGCAGGTCAAGGAATCGGTTTTGCAATCGCAAAACGATTGGTTCAAGATGGCTTTAAGGTAGGAGTCTTAGACTACAATCCCGAAACAGCTGAAAAGGCTGTTGCCGAATTATCAGCTGAAAATGCCTTTGCTGTCGTGGCCGATGTTTCGAAACAGGCCGAAGTTGCACAAGCATTTCAAAAGGTTGTTGACCATTTTGGTGATTTAAATGTTGTCGTAAATAACGCTGGTGTTGCTCCAACTACTCCTCTTGATACAATTACTGAGGAACAATTTACACGCACTTTCGGTATCAACGTTGGTGGTGTCATTTGGGGTTCACAAGCTGCACAAGCGCAATTTAAAGCACTTGGCCACGGAGGTAAAATTATCAACGCAACCTCTCAAGCCGGTGTAGTCGGTAACCCAAATCTAACTGTTTATGGTGGAACAAAATTTGCTGTTCGAGGAATTACGCAAACATTAGCACGTGATCTAGCAGACTCAGGCATCACTGTTAACGCCTACGCACCAGGTATTGTGAAAACACCAATGATGTACGACATCGCTCATGAAGTTGGTAAAAATGCAGGAAAAGATGACGAGTGGGGTATGCAGACATTTGCAAAAGATATTACTCTAAAACGTCTATCTGAACCAGAAGATGTAGCTGCTGCCGTCAGCTTCCTTGCAGGACCAGATTCAAACTACATTACAGGACAAACCATTATCGTAGATGGTGGTATGCAATTCCATTAAGATATAGGAAAAGAGGTTGGAAAATGATTCAACCTCTTTTATTAGTTTTCATTATTAGTTAGGAGGATACAATAGAAACTCTCTCAATAGGCAATATTAGCTTATCCCTAGTATTGAAAAGACTGGATAGCTTCTTTCAAGTCATCTTGTAAACTATTTCTCTGGTCAAGTTGGACATAGACTTCCAACAGACAGGACTTAAAGTTGGAAAATTTGTAAAAATCCTCCCTTTCTTCTATCGGAAAATCAACAGTTTTTATCCAAGAAGCTACTTTCTCTTGCTCCAACTTCCCTTGTAAAATAGGTTCATAGATCACTCTCGCTAAACGCCAATCCTCATCATCTGTAAAACGAATCGAAATTCTTTTAAATAGTTGACCAAGTATGTCAAATACTTCATGAACCCTGTTTTTAGGAAAGTCTGGATGACAAACTACCTCTGTCAGTAAATCGGCTCCATGTGCAAAAGAGTGAACCCAACCATACTGACTTGAAAAACCCGTTGTATCCTTTTCTTTTAAAAGATAGTACAAGCCTTGATTTAAAAGGACATTGCGAATTTCTGCTTTTAATCCCTGATAAAAAACCGATTGCTGGTTGGCATCCGCCGACAAGAGATTTGCATAAACAAGTGCCCTAAAAGAACGTTCAAGGGTTGACAGACCTACCTTATCAATCTCTTTATCTAGCCCTCCATCAGATAAAATTTCCTCAGCAATGAAATGAAATTGTTCCTGTGAAAACAACTCTTCCTGAATCCCCCTAGCAAAGCTTGTAAAAACAAGGTCATCGCGAATTTCTGGAGAAGGATCTCCCAAATGGTCAAGCAACCACTGGATTTCTTCATCATGATAACTTGGTTTTTCTTCTGCTATTTTTCTAAGTAACTTTTGATACATGGTCAATACTTCTACATTTCTAGCAACTTGATATAATCTAGACCCCATTTCTCGACAGCATCTAAAACAACTCTGAATTCCTGCCCCATTTCAGTTAAGCTGTACTCAACTCGTGGTGGAACTTCGGCATAGACCTTTCGTTGAACAATCTTATCCTTTTCTAATTGACGGAGATGACGGGTCAAAATAGTTTGAGTAATCCCAGGCAATAATCTCTGCAATTCTTTAAATCGTTTGGTACCCGTACTCAACTGATAAATGATTACCAGTGCCCATTTCCCCGTTAAAACCCTCTGCGTTGTTGCAAATGGACAAATACCGTACTCACTCACTTTATTTGGCATAAAATATCTTCTTTCTATTTTTTAAAAAAAATTTATCTTTTAGTATCAATAATAGTACTACTTTTGATACTAGCTATCGAAAAAGTGTCTACTTGTTTTTTTGTTTGTAACTGTTACAATTATATCATAAAAAAGAAATGGAGAATAGATATGTCAACAAACTTAGAAATTTTCAACGCTTATAACCAAGCTTTAATTGCCGGTGACTTTCCTGGTGTCTTTGAAACGATGGCAGACGATATTGTCTGGCATCAACCTGGTACTCATAGTATATCTGGTACAGTTGTTGGTAAGGACAAGCTAGGAACTCACCTAGCTACATTTGCTGAGAAAACTAATGGAACCTTTAAGGTGATAACAAATTGGGTTTCTGACAATAAGGATTTAATAGCAGCTAATGTTACTTTTCTTGGAACACGGGCTGATGGTACTGAACTCAATATGAACGGGATTGACCTCTTCCGTATTGAAGACGGAAAAATCAAAGAAGTTTGGCTCTTCTCTTCAGATCAAGCTGAAGAAGATAGCTTTTGGGGATAATTTAAGAGGCTAGGACAAAAAATTTTGATTTTAGGAATTCTTTATTATAAATTTTTAAAATCGATAGATTAGAAAAAAAGCGAACAAGACAGAATTCTGAGTGTCAGATAACTCGTTTTGTTCGCTTTTTATATTTAAGGTTAGACTTTTGTCCCAGACTCTTTTAATTTACTCTCCCAACTGGGCACTGTAGGCGATGATCTGATCAACTGTGTCAGACAAGAATTGGATGGTATCACGGAGTGGTTTATCTGTTGAAATATCAGCACCGATAATCATAGCTGACTCAAGTGGTGTCTTGCTACCACCTGATTTGAGGAGATTGAGCCAATCTTCAGCTCCAGTTTCTGAATGTTTCAGATGAAGGTAACCCGCAGTCGAGATGACTAGTCCTGCTGAGTAAGTGTAACTATACAAGCCCATGTAGTAGTGAGCTTGGCGCATCCAAGTCAAAGCTGCATCATCGTCGATTTCAATGGCATCTCCCCAGAAGTCTGTCAAGACTTCCTTCATAATGCTGTTAAGTTTGCTTGCCCCGAAGGTCTCCCCTTCTTCAATCAGTGTATACACCTTACGCTGGAAGGCTGCTTCCAAAAGGTGGGTGATAAAGTTATGGAAGTAGGTGTCTGTCAAACGGTGAGCAAGGGCGAAACGTTTTTGACGAGGGTCGTCAGACTGGTGCTCCAAGTAGTCACTGAGGAGCAATTCATTGAAAGTTGACGGCGCTTCAACATAGTAGGTCGACATGTGGGCGTTGAAGTAGCTCTGGTGATTATCTGAAAAGATGAATTGACCAGAATGCCCGATTTCATGAATCAAGGTATAGACATCACTCAAACGACCTGTCCAGCTCATGAGGACATAAGGGTGCACGCGATATGGATCCGCCGCATAACCTCCGGAATCCTTGCCACTATTAGCAGCAAAGTCCACCCAGCTCTCTTCTTGATAGCGAGCAACTTCCTGACAATATTCTTGCCCCAAAGGTTCTACTGACTTCATGACTAAATCATAGGCATCATCAATAGTCACTTCAGGATTAAGGGCGCTATCCAAGTCCAATTTCCAGTCTGCAAAAGTCATCTTTTCAAGACCATTAACCTTTGCAACATGCTTGAGGTATCTCTGAGCGACTGGCGCAAAATCCTTCATGATGAGGTTAATCTGGCGGTCAAACATGGCACGGTCCACTTCTTGTTCAGCTAGAAGATAGTCAAAAACAGAGTCGTAGCCCTTCATATCTGCCAATAGTTTTTCAGACTTAACCTGAGCTAGATAGGCTGCAGCAGCCGTATTTTGGTGCTTACGAAGTCCCTCTGAGAAGGAACGGAAGGATTTCTCACGAACCTCAGCATCCTCATGGTTTTGGTAGAAATTCTCATAGGTCACAAAGCTGTTTTTGTAGGTCTTGCCATGAGCTTCAAAGTCAGCCATTTCGAAATCCCCAGCTCGCATCTTAGTGTAAATATCCTGTGGACTGTAGAAAACTTCACCAAGATTGGTCAAGGCTTTTTCCACATCAGCCCCTAGATAGTGGGCTTTTTTGATTTTTGCCTGACGAATGGCTGCCGTCAAGTGAGGCAATTTACCCAAACGGTCCAAGACTTCCTCATCAGCTTCCACCAAGGCATCGTCAAAGAAGGTCAAGGCTACACTGGCATCTGTTTCAAATTCCATCCCAGCTTGAGCAATGTTGGCAAATTCGTCATTGCTATAATCTGTCGTCTGCGGCATAAAACCATAGTTGCCAATATGGCTCATCTGAATGTAGATTTGTTCCAATTCCGCAAAGGCCTTCTCGAAATCCTCAAAAGTATGAAGATTGCCCTTGTAATCACGACTAAATTGGTTGATGTCTTCACGAGCCTTCTCGATTGCACGCAAGAAATCCTCACGGTCTTGGTATAGGGCTGTTAAATCCCAAAGTTCCTTCTCTGGAAATTCTGAGCGGTATTTTTGTTCCATTTTCTTCCTCTTATTTCTCTAATTCTAATAAAACACTAAGGGCTGATAAAGCGTAAAGTGGTGCTGTTTCTGCTCGTAGAATACGAGGGCCAAGACCTGCCAAGATTGCTCCCTTAGTTTCAAAACTTTCGATTTCTGCAGGTGACAGGCCACCTTCTGGACCAAAGATAAAGAGCAGTTTGGCTCCTTTTTCAAGACCAGAGACCGCTTGTAAGAGCGCAGCGGCTTCACCTTCTTTGGCCGACTCTTCATAAGCCACTACGATGCGGTCAAACTGGTCAAGTTGGGCTAGAAAATCTGCTTTCTTCTCAAAAAGCTGAATACTTGGGACCAGATTACGCTTGCTTTGTTCTGCTGCTCCGAGGGCGATTTTTTCTAGTTTTTCAACCTTTTTGCCCAATTTCTTGCCATCCCACTTGGCAACTGACCAGTCGGCAGGGAAGCCCCAGATTTGGCTAGCACCCAGTTCCGTCACTTTTTGAATGATAAACTCCAGCTTGTCTCCCTTGGGAAAGCCGGATGCGATGGTCACTTGGATTGGTAGTTCCACATTGTCATCTAGTTCTTCTACCAATTCAAACTGACGGGCTTCCACATCCAGCACACGCGCCAAGCGCTTAATTCCATCATCAAAGACCAAAGTAACCTCATCATCTTCTTTCAAGCGCATAACCTGAAACATATGCTTGCTGGTTTCCTTGTCCTCGATGGTGACAGGAGAGATTGCACTCCCCTTGACAAAATACTGCTGCATGCTAGCCTCCAATCACACCAGAGATATCCTTGGTTTTCTTAAAGACACAGGCATTCCATTCCCCTTGAATCATGTGGGTTTCAAGGAAAAATCCAGCTGACTCAGCCGACTCGCGCACCATATCCCACTTGTCCTTGATAATCCCACTCATGATGAGATAGCCTTCATCCTTGACCAAGCGATAAGCATCCTGTGTCAAATGAATGAGGATATCCGCCAAGATATTAGCTACAATCACATCTGCCTCAATCTCAACACCCTTAAGCAAGTCTCCAGCAGCAACGTGGATATTTTCCATTCCAGGGTTAAGTTCAATATTTTCCTGAGCGACACGAACCGCTACATCATCCAGGTCATAGGCGAAAATTTCCTTGGCACCAAGAAGCGAGCTAGCAATGGAGAGGACCCCTGATCCTGTCCCCACATCCAGCACCGTTTCACCACCACGAAGGACCTGCTCCAAGGCAAAAAGGCTCATCTTAGTAGTTGGATGCGTCCCAGTTCCAAAGGCCATACCAGGATCCAGCTTGATAATCTTTTCTCCCGCAGTCGCCTCATAGTCTGTCCAAGACGGCACGATGGTCAAGTCATGAGTAATTCGAGCTGGTTCGTAGTATTTCTTCCAGTTGTCTGCCCAGTCTTCCTCAGCCAAGGCAGTCGTCCCCATCTTGACCTCACCCAAATCCATAAAATCTGTCAATTCTGCTAAGCGAGCCTGCAAATCTGCCTCAACCACTGCTACATCCACCGTGTCAGGATAGTAGGCTGTCACTACGATTTCTTCTTGCTGCTCCACCTCTGGGAAAATCTCGCCGAAGCGGTCAACATTTCCTACATAGTCCATGCTATCTTCAATTGCTACCCCTTGGGCACCTAACTCAATCAAGAGATTGGAAACTAACTCCTCTCCCTCACGCTTGACTGTAACTTTTAACTCTTGCCATGTTTCCATTTTATTTTTTTTAATTACCTCTCTATTAGATCAAAAATAGTTTTACCAATAACGACAATAAGGTTGTCTCTTAATTTTTTCTCTAACTCTAAGTCTATACCACTATTCTGTATAAATTTGTCTTCTACCATTTTATATAAACGCTTCACCCTAGTGGGATTCCCTGGATCAAAATGAGGTACATAATTGTAAATTATGACAGGAACAGAACCGCTGATTGATCGTTCAGCGATCTGACTCCAGATATACCTATCAGTCTCTCCCAAAGAAACCCCATAGAGAATAATGATATCAGAGTTTTTTATTATATCACCGTTTTTAACATCCATATTTTCTCTATAGCTCTTCAAAACCAAATTTTTTATTAAGGATTCTTTTTGTTCTTCATCAAAACTATTTGAAATCTGTGACTCATCGCTAACTCCTAAAACAGTACAAATATCTAGAGTCCCATGTGCATAAATTGGTGGCTGAATATGAAAATTATAATTATTAGCTCGTAATTGATTCCTAAATACTTTTGCTGACCCATTATATAATTTATCGATTACATTTGTATAATTAAGAGTTAATATATTCACAATGTCGCTTTGATATAGATTCTCATTATATTTTTTATCGATAACAGGCCGATTGATTGCAGGGAGAGATTTCTTCATATCATTTAGAGTAGCTGCAAAATCAATTACATTGCCTTTCTCCAGGTTTTTTTCTTGTTGCATGCGTAGATATTCTCTTAAATCATCAACTACTTCACTAAAATCATCTATAAATTTTTCCTTCATTTCTATATTTGAGGAGATGAGGTCGCTATCTTTTGTCAATTTACCAATTGACAATTCAAAATCTGACCAATTTTCATAATCATTTACTTTATCAGAAAATAGAGACTCATAAATGAAATTTGAATATTCTTCCTCGTTCTCTTTCCTACTTATGTAAACCTTATTTTGAAATTCATAGAAATCCTTATATCTTGTTTTCAAACCATATTGCAAATCCAAACCATTTCCAACTATATAAGTAATGTTCATATCTTACCCCTCTTGTACCCCTGATATCTCGAATAATGATAATATATATACTATTCAAATTCAATTTCTTCATTTAAACTATTAAAGAGATCTACTTGAGCTTCGACTTGTAATCTATTAACTAGCCAACCTCTTAATTCAGCTTGCTGAATAAAATCTTCAATACGATTAACTCCATTTAATTCTTTTAATGTAACTACTACACCAAAACGTACTCCCTGTCCATCACTGCTTTTCAACCGTTCGATTGTTTTAATACTCATTCCCCACTGAGGATTAGATGGATTTAAAATTGCTTTAGCTCTCTTTCGAGAAGTAAACGACTCTCCAATATGCTTGACATTATCCCATTTCCTAAATATATTTCTAGCAGCGTTTTCTCTCACATATCCCGGGGTATCTTCGGCATGCTGGTTGTCTTTATTTATCGATTCGATACCGTCTGACTTTAACCTACCAAAAGTAAGCTGCATCTCAGTATTTGTATAATCAACCCCTTGATTTCTTGAGCAGTTAGGGAAATAACACATTGTTGCCTTAGCTACATATGGATAACTCTCACTAGAAATAGGTACTGGAAAATCATAATTATAGGTATCATAAGCCCTAGAGATATCTGACACAATAAATTTAATTTCATCATCAGGTGTAGATAAAATATCATCCATTTTTATTGGAACAATACCATTTCCTATCAAAGATAAATCAGTGAATGTTTTCTTATCATTCCAGGGTATTGCTGCATCAATTAGCAAAGCCTTTGCTTCTTCTCGGCTAAGCCCCATAATATGAATGAGATAGGCCATTTTCCTTGCAATAAAAGGTGCCGCAAAACTTGTTCCAGCTACACGACCTAATCCTAGAGGTTCACAAACATTTATAAAGTCACCATTTCCTCCTCCATAATATGACACATCTGGTTTAACAAAGAATGATAAAACAATACCCTCTCGTGAATATGACACTGATTGATTATTAAAATCAACAGAATTTACTATTATAGAATTAAGTGAATCAGCAGGAGCACCTATTCTTTTACGTTTCCCATTTATTACTGAAGCATTTGTCCCAGCTATGATAAAAATTACATCATTCTCAAATTGAATTTCGTCTAATAAAGCTCCCTCTGCAGAGATAAAATTTTCTCTTATCTCATCATTGGACCCTAAAGAAAGATTCCAAACCTTAATATCAGAATTCTGAGAAACAATCTCTTTTATCTGTTTTATGATTGTAAATGAATTAAATCCACTTTGTAGTGACACACCAAAATGCCTTACTCTAAAATTTCCACAACCATCATCCAGATTAGGGTTCAAATTGGCTCCATCAACGATTAAAGAAGTCACAGCTGTCCCATGCTTGTAATCTTGGCTATCTTTTCTAATATCAGGTGAGACAAAATCATGATATTCTACCCACTCATTAAAGTAAACTCTTTTGTCAAATAAGGTATCAATAACGCCAACGACTGGTTCGTTCATTGGAGATGGAAGATTTATTTTTAAATCATTATTATCTAAAGAAAAATCATCTACAGATAACTTAGAAAAATCTTCCACAATCATGGAGACAAGATAGGGAGCTTTTGATAGTAGCAATTCAATATTTTTTTCATCAAGCAAGACCGTGGTCTGATTCATAATATTAGCTTCTGAAATATCAATATTTAATTTATTCAGTAATCTAAAAATGTCTGTATGGACATCATAAAATGTCACGATAGAATTTTGAATATCAGAAACAGTAGTGTGCTCAACCCCAAAATTCTCAATAAAGCAAGAATCTCTCAAATACTGTTGAAATTTGCTTTTTGAAATACCATACTCCGAAAAATTTATAGAAGCAAACGTTGATGAATCAGAGAACATCTCACTTGTTATCGCTCTATCAAAATGTTCCTCAAAAACTTCAATTATCTTACTTAAAACGGTTATTGTTTTATTAAGAGTATCTCTAGAAATATAATGAGTAACAATATGTTTTGTCTTCTCCTCATTGAATTTTGCTCCCACAATGGTATCATTAGGGAATGGATTCCCTCCTCCTACATTGAAATAGCCATTGATACGGTTACTTTTGGCAACAATTCGATCATAGTAAATACTGATCAAAATACCATCGATAATGTTATTTTTCTCCCAATATGTTTTCGTTTCTTCTAATGAAAAATGAAGATACTTCAAATGTTCCAATGTAATTATTGCTTTTTTGGGTATAGTTATTGGTCCCATACCATTATTTCTTGATTTTTGTGTAAAACTTTTTCCACGTAATGTCAATAATGTATTCATGTCAACCCTCGCTTAATTCTCGTGATACACTACTTTTAGAAACACCTGTTAAAATTTCAATTTCTCTAACTGTAAAACCTAATTCTGATAATTTAGAAATAGATAAATTTTTTCCTCTATGCAAACTTCTTAAGAGACGTTTTTGATAATCATGTGGATCTTGTGGATCACTAAATGCCAATGATGTTCGTATCATATTCCTTAAATCACCTGGATTTGGAATTGTATTAGAACTATATATAATTTTTTTAAATAATTTCAAATCTCTGGCTACATTCTTAAATTGCTTTAACAACTCATTTAAAATAATAGTAGCTACTTCTACTTTATCTTCATCAGTATAACGGTCAAAGTCAATTATGGCATCGAATCTTCTCGTAACTGCTTTATCAAGATTTTCAAAAAGATTTGTTGTTGCAATTAATACAATTTCTGGTGACAGCCTATCCAACTCCTTTAAAAAGGCAGAAGTCACTCGTCCCATCTCTCTTAAATCATTCTGATTAACCCTATCCAGTACTATGGAATCAATTTCATCAAATAGGATGATATAATTTTGTTTGAAAGGAAGATTATTGATTTCATTAAAAAGAGTTGCTAAGTTTTTGACTGTTTGCCCCAGCTTACTATCTACTAAGTGACTGAAATCTACTACAAGTAATTCCTTGCCAATAAGTCTAGCCACCTGCTTTACACTTTCAGTTTTCCCAGTACCTGGAGATCCCACAAATAAAAATTTATTTATTCCAATATGATGATTGACAGCGTTTATTATTCCTTTTAAATCATTCATAATTGAAAGAGGCAATGGGAGAGGACCAATATCTAGTTTAGCAGGAGTCAAATACTCACTAGGATTCTCTATTTGTGGCATGAATCTATCACTTTGGGACATTAACCCCATAATATATTGTGCTAATTGTGTATCACCATGTTTATTGAAGTTCCGAGCAATTGCTATGGATTGATTTCTAAATTCTGTCTCTCTGCCCTCGTAATGATACTTTATTAAATCAAGAACATCTGATTTTTTCATGATTCATTCCTCCTTACAAAAATAATACTATATTTTTGGGACAAAATCAACTGTTTTGGGACAAAATTAAAAGAATAACCTTGAAAGGATATTCTTTTAATGCAATACTATATCAGATTTTCCCTGACACTCTTTCCACCACCTGGCAGTTCCCACATATTGGGCCATGGGATATTTTCCTTGTCATCACGCAAAATGGTCAAAATTCTATCATCACAAAAGAGGGCAATTTTGCAACCTGTAAAATCAGAAATTTCTATTTCTATATCAGCTTCCTTTGTCTAATTCTTTTTCCAGCTCTGCTAACCAGTTTTCATAATAAGGAGATATAATGATATACAATAACATGACAATATAAATCAATGATTTAGTCAAGATGTTTACCTGTTGGCTCTATATTTCATATCACTAAGCCATCTGTTTATTTCTTTTTTACAGACATCAAAAATTTTATCTTCAAGGCCTTTATTATCTTTTTCGAAACACCCTTCCCACAAATTTTCATCTTCTACTTCATAAACTAGGATATTTTGATCACTCAATTCTTCTTTAAACTCTGTTAGATAATCCGGTTTGTGAGAATGTAAACCAATATAACCTAGATATGGATATAGTATAATCTCATCAAAATCAGTTACAGTTACAATAATACCATTTCGTAACGGCTTGTGAGTTAGGGCAGCACTCTCTGAATGATCGTAAGGATAGAATAAAATAACACCAACCACATTCTCTCTTTTTACGATAGCTCGTGCATCTTCAACACCTTGAGAAGGATCGTAAAATTCCTCTGCAAAACGACAGCTTATTCCATCGGATAAAACTTTCTTTCTTGGTTCAGATAGTTGCAACAAGATATTTCTGAAGTTTTTATCATCAATCCCCAATTCTTTTAGATAATCTGAAAATTCTATACTAAAGTTGTAAAAAATCTGAGTTTGAGAATCTATATGATTAATTTTAAAAAAAAATGTCTCGTCGGAAAGTATCGTTGGTTTTGAAGCTAGTTGTCGCAAAAATTTGCCAATATCATGTTGTTTAAATTTAAACTCCGTCAATGCTTTAGTATGTCTATACCTGCTTCGCTCATCTTCGAGAATAAAAAAGTAATTAAAAGATTGTGTCGTTAATTGATCTATTATTTTTCGCAGAATAAACTTAACTTTTAAAGAATGCAAATCATTATTTTTTAAAAAATTATTCTCAAACTGTTCATATTCTTCTTTAGATAACTCCCCGACAAAATCCAATAAATCAATTAATTCCCAATAAAATTTCAATATCATCGGCTTATAAAGTTGATTTGTATCTCTATAAAGAGTCGAATTCATAAACTTGTACAGTTCAAATCCCTTAGAAAAATAAGTTCTTCCCTCATATTTTCTACCATAATTTAACTCCCTATTATTCATTTTATTCACAAAATAGGAATCTAGAATATTAATAAAATTATAACTTAGGGGTAGACCTTTATTATTAATCCTGTGAATATAATCTAAAATACCTAAATCAGGAACAACAATGATATTAGGCTCAGAAATATAATCTGATTTTTCCAATAAAGATATTGCAGTGGATATATCTGTAATTAGCAATGTCGAAACATTACAATCAAAGAATAACCTTTTATTTTTATCAATCATATCAATAATCGTAGCTGTGTTACATTTATCTAATTCATCTATAGAAAAAGTAATATTAAAGTATTCAGACATGTTTTTTAAAAGTCGTAGTAGCTGACGCTCTTTTAATTCCTCAGTAACAATACTTTTTAACTCCCGAGACAACTCTTCATTATTACTTGAAGAAATTTTCCCTCTTAATTGTAATCCCGATTTTATTATTCCTATATCAGCATTTAAATCAATAGATGACTCGGCTGATATATCTGAAGTAGTTGATTCTAAATATCTTTTTGTATTTGTTATTTCTACATCAAAATATTGCAGTTGTTGTCGAGAAATAAACAAGAATTCCTCTAATTTTATCAACTCGACCGATTTTCTTCCAAAATACTCAACCTTTTGATACAGTTCGTCAAAGTTTTTTCGAAAATTTGAAATATCTACTATATTTTTTTGAAACAGAGGAAACTTACTGTTTTGGAGTTTATTCTGTTTATTTAAAAGATTAAACTGTTCAAATAAATTACTAGTTTGATTTGACAACTCGTTACATAAATTATAAATATTTGAAGTAATCTCGAATATTTCCTCAATTTTTTTCAGTCTTCTACGTATTGTTGAAAAATTTTTTCTTATTTGATTTTCTTCTAACCTATCGTACTTTTTTTCTTTTTCCTCAGCATTATACTCTAGAGTCAGATAATACCTGCCATCATTATAAACATAATCATCAATATCATGTTCAATATCGCTCATTCTTCTAGTAATAGCGTTAGGGATTTGCATCAAAATTTCTCTATGAAAATCTTTATTGCCACTAAAAAAAGATACATTTACTACAAGAATTTCTTTGTTATCTTTAGCACCTCTATGATTTTTAACAAATTCCAAAGAAATATTTTTCAGACTTGATTTTCCTGATCCTCTGTTACCACATAAGACAAAAAGCCCTTTCTCTTCTCTGTATATAGCCTGCAACTGCTCTACTATTTCTCGTTCTGTAGGCAATAATGAAAAATAGTCTCTAGCATCTCGGCTATAAGCACCAATATATTTTTTTCCCGCTATCAAGATTTACCTCCCTTTACATTTACTCAAATCAAGCTTGTCTTCTTCCTAGTATCTCGGATAAGGATAAAACTCTCCCTCTTCCAAGCCCACTTTTCCTTCTTCAAAGACTTCTTGGTTCCATTCCATGACAAATTCTTCTGCTTCTGGGTCTTCCAAAAAGTCCATAAGGGCATCTAGTCCAACCTCGGCAGTATCTTTAAGGAATAGCGCAAAATAAGCTAAAAATTCACGAGAAAATCCTTTTTTAGGTAGGTAAGGAATGACCGTCAAATAGTCTTCTGCATTGACTGTTGATTTGGCAGGATTGTAAAAAAGCACTGCTTCTTCAAAGAGGATATCGTCTGATGAAACCTCTCCGTCCTCGTCCACCATCTCCACACCTGCAGCATTTTGCGCTTCCAATAGAAAACTCACTTCAACCGCATGGTTACGCTTGTCCCAACTAATCTCAAAGTCAAAGGGAAAGTTCTTCTCCAACTCTTCCTCTAAAACATCTAAAAATCCGTATGTTGCCATTTGGTCCTCTTTCTATGCGACTCTTCAATCGCCCCGATTGCTCGGAAATATGCTAAAATAGATACTACCATCTTACCACATATACATCAGAAAATCCACGTTAGAAAGGACTGCTATGCCAGACAATCTCGCGCTTCGCATGCGCCCTAAAACCATCGACCAGGTCATCGGTCAGGAGCATCTGGTCGGACCTGGAAAAATCATCCGTCGCATGGTGGAAGCCAATCGCCTGTCCTCCATGATTCTCTACGGACCTCCTGGAATCGGCAAGACCAGTATTGCCTCTGCCATCGCTGGGACGACCAAGTATGCCTTTCGAACTTTCAATGCGACAGTTGATAGTAAAAAGCGACTTCAAGAAATCGCTGAAGAGGCTAAATTCTCTGGTGGATTGGTCCTACTACTGGACGAGATTCACCGACTAGATAAAACCAAGCAAGACTTTCTCCTACCACTCTTGGAAAGTGGTCTGGTCATCATGATTGGGGCGACGACTGAAAATCCTTTCTTTTCTGTCACTCCAGCCATTCGTAGCCGTGTTCAGATTTTTGAGTTAGAACCCTTGTCCAATCAAGATGTCAAAGGAGCGATTCAGATAGCTCTATCTGACCCTGAACGTGGCTTTGATTTCCCAGTTGAGCTAGATGAGGATACGCTGGATTTCATCGCAACCTCTACAAATGGAGACCTGCGTTCTGCCTTTAACTCGCTGGATCTGGCTGTTCTCTCTACTCCCGAAAATGACAAGGGCATCCGCCATATCACACTGGATATCATGGAAAACAGCCTGCAGAGGAGTTACATTACCATGGATAAGGATGGGGACGGTCACTACGATGTCCTCTCAGCCCTGCAAAAGTCTATCCGTGGCTCGGACGTTGATGCCAGTCTCCACTATGCTGCCCGCTTGATTGAGGCTGGGGATCTGCCAAGTCTCGCTCGTCGCTTGACCGTTATCGCCTATGAAGATATCGGTTTGGCCAACCCTGAAGCCCAGATTCATACCGTGACTGCTCTGGATGCTGCCCAGAAGATTGGGTTCCCAGAAGCCCGCATTCTCATTGCCAATGTCGTGATTGATTTGGCCCTTTCTCCAAAATCCAACTCAGCCTATGTAGCTATGGATAAGGCACTTGCTGACCTCAAAACATCAGGGCACTTGCCTATTCCGCGACACCTGCGTGATGGACACTACAGCGGAAGCAAGGAACTAGGGAATGCCCAAGACTATCTCTATCCACACAACTATCCTGGAAATTGGGTCAAGCAAGACTATCTACCAGAAAAAATTCGTAATCATCACTATTTCCAAGCAGAAGATACTGGTAAATATGAACGGGCTTTGGCTCAAAGAAAGGAAGCTATCGACCGTTTGCGAAAAATCTGAAATCCTTTTCAAAAAATTGCACTTTCCTCTTGATTTTTTTTGAAAAAGTGGTATTATATAAACATAGAAACGCTGTGGTGTACGACTTCACACTTAAGTGTTGACCGACTATTTTTTGTATTATTAGGGAAACAAAAGTCTTCTAACAGCATGTAGGCCGTCTCACACGGAAACAGCTTCAGTTAGAGCGAGTTGCCCACCTGCTTAATTGCGCGGGTTCAATACAAACCGTGAAGTTTCGGCACCAATACAGCTTTTTTCTTTGCCTCCTTAGCTCAGCTGGCAGAGCAGCGGACTCTTAATCCGTGGGTCACAGGTTCGATCCCTGTAGGGGGCATCTAAATACAACAGGAAAAAGCCTTGTAAATCAAGGCTTTTTTTGCTTGTCTATAACTGATTTACCCCATCATTTGTCCCACATTTTAAATCTATCTTTTCTTTTTGAATCAAATTACATCTTTACAAATAGTGTAAAGCCAGTTACTTTTGCTTTGATGCCATACAATATTTTCATGTAGAGAAGACAAATTTTATCTTCTCTTTTTATTTTCAAAATAATAAAAACTGATTTTCTTTTCATAAATCAGACTGAAACTTCCAAATTTTCCATTTTGTTTATTGATATTTCCTCTAAAAAGGTGTATAATATTTTTATTATCAAACTATACTATACTATATAGGGGGTATTGAAATGAAATTTTCTAATCGTTTATCGCTATTCCTTGCAGGAGTTGTTTTTGTCCTTTTAGGACTTTTCCTATTTACAAACCCAGTAGCTAATCTTGTTGCTTACAGCTGGTGGATTGCATTTGGTTTACTGGTTTCTTCTATAGCAGCTATTTTAGGCTATTTCTCTGTACCAAAAGAGCTTCGCTCACCAGCTCATCTTTTCCAAGGGATTGTTAATCTTCTCTTAGCTCTTTACCTCGTTGCCTATGGCTTTGTGACGCTGCCAGTTGTCATTCCAACTATTTTAGGAATTTGGTTAATTGTAGAAGCCATTATAGCTTTCTTTAAAGGCAATCGTCTGGGATTGATTTTCCCTATTATTGGCAACCATATCATGTGGATAGCGTTGCTTGCATTTTTACTAGGTCTAGTGATTTTGTTCAATCCAGTAGCTACAAGTGTCTTTGTCGTTTATGTCGTTGCCTTTGCATTTTTAATTATTGGTTTCACCTATATCCTTGATGCCTTTCGTAAATAATCTAGCTGCCATTTTGGGCATATTAAAATAGCTGGGAAGTTACATTCTCAGCTTTTTCTGTTGCCTCCTTAGCTCAGTTGGTAGAGCAGTAGACTCTTAAGCTATGGGGCGCAGGTTCGAGCCCTGCAGGGGGCACATCTAAATCAACAGAAATAAGCCTTGAAACCAAGGCTTTTTTTAACGTCTAATAGCTTTTTGTAGAAAAGTATTTAAAAATAAAAGAGAAGAGAATCTCTCACTCTCTTCTCAGTATATCTTATTAAATTTAGTTTTTCTTAATCTAGCTGATTTTCCTTTGCAACGACAAATTCCTTAACCAATCGATAGATAACAGCAAATATCGGTGTAAAGAATATCATCCCAAGTAAGCCAAAGAGATTGCCTCCAATACTAGCAGCCGCAAGCGTGAAAATAGCTGGCAAACCAATAGACTGACCTACAACTCTAGGATAAATAAGGTTTCCTTCAATCAGCTGTATAACTTGATATAGAAGAAGAGAAAGTAAGGCTTGAGTAGGACTCACTGTGAAGATAAAAATCGCTCCCACAACACAAGCAATCATAGGCCCTACATAAGGAATGAACGATAGCACTCCTGCAAAGATACCTGTCATTACTCCATAGGGTATCCCAAACACGCTGTAACCAACCGCTATCATAACTCCTATGATAACTGCTTCAATCAGCTGACTCATCAAAAATTGGTCATAAGTCTCTAGTGCTACTTGTCCAATGTAAGTCAACTTTATCACCACCTTCTCTGGAAGAAAAACTTTTAGAAGTCGACTCGTCATCGCTGCCAAATGTTCCTTACTGGATAAAAATAAAAAGGTGAAGACTATAATCAAAAAGGCATTCATCAAACTTGAAAAAATATTGCCGATATTACTAGTCAGACCTGATAAAAAACCTATCAAAGCTTGGCTAATAGAACTAGATTGTCCCTGTATGCCTGATACGATAGTTGACAACATGTCTTTGGTTACAAATTCCGAGCTGCCTAGCAATTTCCCAAGTTGAGTAAGGACTGTTGAAAGGACTGTTCCCAGCTGACTAATAGTCTGGGCTAGGGTTGGCAGCACCAAAACCAAAAGAGCAATCACGATTAAGATAAGAGCTAGGAAAACAAGTACCATGGCAATCGGACGACGCAACTCTGCCTTTACCTTCAATTTAACTAAGTACTGTTCAATTTTTTTCATAGGAACATTAAGCACAAAAGCAATAACAGCACCATAAATCAAGGTTGATATTACATCAAAGAGAGAGATTGCTCCTGATATAAAGCTCGATGCATTCAGAATTACAAGAGCAACCAGCCCTATAAAAAGTATTAACGGGGTGTATTTTTTTACTAAGTTCATAAATTCTCCTTAATAAACATGTTTAGATACGACTATACTATTTGGTTTTTCAAACTCTCGATTAAGGTAGGCTTGGTAAGTTCCTGGAGCGATAAATCCTTTGGGTGAGAGGATATCGGTGCCAGCCTGACCGACTATGGTATCAGCCAAGAGCACACAGTTTGTAGATAAGACAAAGTAGGATTTAAACTTAGATTTGATAAATTTATAAAGTTCCCCATCTGTCTCATGTCTGATTTTATAAGCGTAGGTGTAGTCTTCCTTACCATCACCTGTCATGATTTTATCTGCACTTGGCTCCCATGGAATCGTCAGTTGTTTCAATTCAGCCAACTTTTTCTGAACTGCTTTTTCCATTTCAGGCGTCAAATCTATTCCGTAACCAAAAAGTGTTTTTTGACTCTCACGTTTACATAGATCAATGTACTTATCGCGGTCACAGAAATATAAGACACCATCTCCTACCATGCCAAATAAGGTCTCAGATGACGGATCATAGTTGCCATAAGAAATAACACGGCCCTGATAGCAGATATCCACATGACCAATAGCTGAAAACAGGGAGGTCTCAGCTGTATGAACAAAAATTTCTAGCTCTGCTGTCTTACCAGACTTCACTATTCCAAGATGGATATCTTCTTCCTCATCAGCATTTTCCAGCATAAATTTGTTAATTTTTGCTAAAGTTCTTGCAGGGATGAGAGCGGCTAGGACAATAGGTAAGCTCATTCTTACACGACGTTTGAGATGGTTTTTCCCAATTTCCTCCTCAAACAAGAAACCATCACGGATATTGGACACACCATAAAGGAAAAAATAAGCCCCTAATACAAAGAGTTGAAAGACAGAATTTCCTGTAGAGGACAAAAGACTAGTCCCACCAAGAAAAACTAGTACGAGTCCATCTAGTAAGAGACGAAAACGAGGTCGAATTTTGTTTTTGCGGTAGAGAACATAGGTGACAAGGTTAATACTAGCATGAAAAATCTGATAAACTCCAATCACAAGAGCCAAAATATAAATCGGCACATCCGTCGCAAGATTGGAGCCAAGCAAATATCCCAGCACTAACAATTTAACCAGTGCAACTCCCAAGGTATCCGTTGACTGGCTTTTTTTGAAAACTCTTAATAGCAAATCTACGACCGTTGCTATCCAAGCTAAAAACAGAACCAGGCGAATAACTGTTACTGGCAACCAAGTCCCCGTGACCATCAAGATGAGACCTAGCAGAACAAACAAGAAACCCTGAGCAAGTAATTTCTTACCTGTCAGACCTAAAGATAGAATTTTCGCCATATAAAAACCTTTCAACAATAAAAATTAAACACTCCGATTAAACTGACTAGTAAATAGCCAACACTACAAACAGCCTGTGCCAGCAACATATGGTGACTAGAAATGACTGTAGTAATGTCACCATCTTGTCTTATGCACTTCTAAAATTTGTTATATTGATTAGAAACCAGAGCTTATAAAAACTAGCTAAACTCGAGAGATAGACACAATTGCGACGAAAAAATGTATAACCAATTCAACTTGTTAAGGTAAGAAAGCATTATTTCCAATCTATTAATTATTCATCTATTACCTATTATGACACAATATTCCCTATAGTTCAACTTTTTACTTGTTTTTATATTACACGGACTAAAAAGTTTTCAACAGTTGATTGCATTTGTTTTAATAAGTTTTAACCTTTCTTGGTTAGATAAAAAAAGAACCATACAGTTTAGAATCTGTATGGTTTTTGCCCCACTTTTGTCCCATTTTTAAATCATGACATTGAAAATACCTAAAAGTACCTTCCGAAAATCATCTATATTTCAATATTTTTGATTACTTTCAATATGAAAATTTCATACAAATTCATGTAGGGGGCATCTACATACAACAGGAAAAGCCTTGGAATCAAGGCTTTTTTGTGTAGTCTTAGCACTAAAAAACGATAGAAAAAACACCCCTTCTGAACTGCACCCCAAAAGTTAGACAGAAAAAACCTAACTTTTGTGGCGCAGTTCATTCGCGTCACATGAAGTTATTTAAGCATCTCCTTTTCTCTCATTACCATTTTCTGTTATAATAAATTGTACTTCTAAAATAGAAAGGTCTTAAGATGACAACTCTTATTAAACATAAACGTGTAGAATTTTCAGAACTTTTTTATGACTTAGTTTTTGTTTTTGCAATTTCAAAAGTAACTACTTTAATCGACCATCTTCATAACGGTATTTTGACTTGGAATTCTTTCCTTGATTTTTTCATTGCTACTTTGTTTCTCATCGATTCCTGGATGATTCAAACCGATTATACCAATCGCTATGGAAAGAACTCTTTATTTAACATAGTAATCATGTTTATCAAAATGGGAATTTTACTCTTTATAGCCAATATGATTGGACCTGATTGGCAACAATATTTTCATTATCTCTGTTGGGCTATTGGTACATTAACCCTTACCTTATTTTTTCAATATTTGGTTGAATTTTTTAGAAAATCAACCGATGATGCTAATCGGGAAAGTATCAAAGGTTTTCTATGGATAACAGGTCTAGGAAGTTTAGGATTCTATCTAGCAGCTCTTCTTCCTATTTACCTTAGAGTCTATATCTTATTTGCTAGTATTCTGCTAACATTTATTATGCCAAGTATCTTGCTTAATAAAGATAAGCATTACCAGGTAAATCTCCCCCATTTAATCGAGCGTATCTCCCTTCTTGTCATTATTATGTTTGGAGAGATGATTACGGAGCTAGCTAACTTCTTTACAATCGAGAATTTCTCGATTTATTCGGTTCTTTATTTCATTATTATGATTTCTCTGTTCTTGTTTTATTTTGGTCAATTCGACCATGCTATTGATGAAAAATCTAATCAAAAGGGACTATTTCTAATTTACAGTCACTATCCTATTTTCATTGGACTTCTTATGATGACCGTTTCGATGAGTTTTCTTCAGAATCCTGAAGCTAATCGTCTCTTTGCAACCAGCTTCTCTTATATCGGATTTGGCCTCTTTCAAGCTGCTGTCCTAGTAAATGGGCCCTATAACAAACACTATCTTCGCTATTCGAAAAGTTACTACTGTGTCCAAGCGACACTCTATCTGGCTGCCTTGATTCTCTCTTTAATCTTTGCTTCTAATCCTATAATAGTAGTGAGTATAACAACCATTTTAGCTCTAGCTATAGCCATTCATTTTATTTATTTTTATGTGACACAGAATAAAAAATATTCCAAATCTAACTGGGGGTTCTTTTAATGAGTTTATAACATAAAAAAGCTTTGGGAACCAAGGCTTTTTTGCTTTCTACCTAAACTTTTTCATAAGGTATTTTCGTACAGGTGCTTCAATGGTTTGAACAATTTCAAATCCTTCTTTTTTATAGAGGTTCTTGGCTGCTTGATTTGTCTCGAAGACATTTAGAGAAATACTATCTATGTCTCCATTTTCAAATGCCAAACTAACAAATTTCCTCACAGCCTGGCTACCTAAGCCTTGCCCCTGTTTCTGGGGATTGATAAAAAATCTCCCGATATGAAGATTACTGTCTTCTAGTCTGATTTTCTGGATAAGCCCCACAAACTCTGGTCCATCAAAGATAGAAAAGATTCCTTCCAAATCTTGCAAGACTTGAATTTCCAAGGGAAAAGGAATCATTGTTCCCATCCATTGTTCTTGAAAGGATTTGCCAAGGGAGTTGGACCATTGGCATATGAATTGAGCGTTTTCTGTGCTCACCTTTTCTTCAAAACGAATTGTCATATTTGCCTCACCATCTTATCTATGTTTCCCCATTATACTACTTTTCCTATTTTTTACGAATAGATAAGTATGATTGATTTTTATTTTTTTCTTGTCGGGAGCATTCTCGCTTCCTTTCTTGGTTTGGTCATTGACCGTTTTCCAGAGCAATCCATTATCAGTCCAGCCAGTCACTGCGATTCCTGTCAGACTCGCTTGCGTCCCTTAGATTTGATTCCGATTCTCTCGCAGGTCTTCAATCGCTTTCGCTGTCGCTACTGCAAGGCTCCTTATCCTGTCTGGTATGCCCTCTTTGAACTAGGCTTAGGACTCCTCTTTCTATCTTGGTCTTGGGGTTTTCTTTCCTTGGGGCAAGTCATCCTAATCACTGCTGGTTTGACCTTGGGCATCTACGACTTTCGCCATCAGGAATATCCCTTACTGGTCTGGATTGTCTTTCATCTACTCCTAATAGCCTGCTCTGACTGGAACCTGGTCATGGTCTTCTTCCTTGCCCTTGGAATTTTAGCTCATTTTATTGATATTCGCATGGGCGCAGGGGATTTTCTCTTTCTGGCTTCTTGTGCGCTCGTCTTTAGTGTGACAGAATTACTGATCTTGATTCAGTTTGCTTCTGCGACGGGGATCCTAGCCTTTCTCCTACAAAAGAAAAAGGAAAGACTTCCTTTTGTGCCTTTCCTCTTACTTGCTGCTTGTTTGATTATTTTTGGTAAGCTACTGCTTGTTTGATAAAGTCCTCAATCGGCTCTCCCTCGTGGAGAGCTTTTACAATTTTCGAACCAACGATAACACCATCTGATACCGCATTGAAGCGTTCAACATCGGCTTGACTAGATACACCAAAACCTGTCAAGACTGGGATATCGGCCACTTGATGAAGTTGTGCCAAGTGCTTGTCCAAATCTGCACGGTAATTACCAGATTTCCCTGTCACCCCATTGATAGCAACGGCATAGACAAAACCTTCTGCCCCTTCAATCAACTCTTTTTGACGCTCAAGCCCTGTTGTCAAACTAACTAGGGGAATCAAAGCAATGTCTGTATCTGCCAAAAAGGGCTCTACAAAGTTGGCATGCTCATGAGGAAGGTCTGGAATAATCAAGCCCTTAACCGCTGTATCTGCCAAATCTTTGACAAAGTTCTCAACACCGTACTGAAAGAGGGGGTTGAAGTAGGTCATGATGACCAGCGGAACCTCTGTTTGAATGATTTTCAAGGTTTCAACCAAAGCTTGTGTCGAAGTCCCTTGGGCTAAACTACGCAAGCCAGCTTCTTCGATAACAGGTCCATCTGCAACAGGGTCTGAAAAGGGAATGCCCACTTCAATGGCAGAGACACCCAAATCTTCTAAAAAGTGGATTGTTTCAGCAAGACCATCCAAACCTTTTTCGTGGTCTCCAGCCATGATATAGGGAACAAAAATTCCTTTTCCAGTTACTTTTATAGCATTTAATTTTTCTGTTAGTGTCTTAGGCATGAGCTTCTCCCTTCTTTGCTGCATCTGCTTCCAAGCGGTCCTTGACTTGAACCACATCCTTGTCCCCACGACCTGATAGGCAGACAATCATGGCTTTGTCTGGTCCAAGTTCTTTGGCCAATTTCACCGCAAAAGCGATAGCATGGCTAGATTCCAAGGCTGGGATAATCCCTTCCACACGAGACAAGAGTTGGAATCCTTCCAAGGCTTCCTCGTCTGTCACAGGGACATAGCTGGCACGTTTGATATCGTGGTAGTGAGAATGCTCTGGACCGATACCAGGATAGTCCAAACCTGCTGAGATAGAGAAGGCTTCAAGAATTTGACCATGGGCATCTTGGAGCACATCCATGAGGGAACCGTGAAGAACACCAGGACGACCCTTGGTCAAGGTAGCTGCGTGGTGCTCCGTATCCACACCAAGTCCCGCTGCTTCAGCCCCATACATAGCTACTGACTCATCTTCTACAAATGGATGGAAGAGCCCGATAGCATTCGACCCACCACCAACACAGGCTACTAGGGCATCTGGCAAATCTTGACCTGTCAAGTCACGGTACTGTTGTTTAGCTTCTCGACCAATGACACTTTGGAAGTCACGAACGATTTCTGGGAATGGATGAGGCCCCAAGGCAGAACCAAGGATATAGTGGGTATCATCGATATTAGCCACCCATGAACGAAGGGCTGCATTGACTGCATCCTTGAGCACGCGCGAACCGTCTGTCACTGCCTCAACTTTGGCTCCCAAAAGCTCCATACGGAAGACATTAAGGGCTTGGCGTTTAACATCTTCCTCACCCATGTAGATGGTACATTCCATGTTAAAGAGGGCTGCAGCAGTTGCAGTTGCCACACCGTGCTGACCAGCACCTGTTTCAGCGATAATTTTCTTTTTACCCATGCGTTTGGCAAGCAAAACTTGTCCCAAGGCATTGTTAATCTTGTGGGCCCCTGTATGGTTAAGGTCTTCACGTTTAAGATAAATCTTGGCTCCGCCAATATGCTGGGTCAAATTTTTTGCGTAGTAAAGGGGAGTTTCACGCCCTACATACTGGCGCAAGAGTTGGTTTAATTCCTCTTGGAAACTTGGGTCTGCCTGACTTTCACGATAGGCCTTCTCCAACTCCAAAACTGCTGTCATTAATGTTTCTGGGACGAAACGTCCGCCGAATTTTCCGTAAAATCCATCTTTATTTGGTTCTTGATATGCCATGCTTTACCCTCTCTATAAATCTTCTAATCTTTTCATGATCTTTTTGTCCATCTGTCTCCACTCCGCTCGATACATCTACTGCATAGGGAGTAAAGTGTTGAATTGCTTTTACTACATTGTCTTCATTAAGCCCACCTGCGATGAAAAATGGCTGAGCTAGTTCTGTCGTATCCAGTTGGCCCCAGTCAAATGTCTGACCACTCCCTGCCACAGGGGCATCAAAGAGTAGATAGTCTGCCTGAGAACTGGGCACATGCCCCTCTCCATCCACCTGCACCGCCTGAATGCTAGCACAAGGCAAATCCTCAAACAAATCATCTGCCACCTGACCGTGAACTTGAACTAAGTCCAAGCCAACTTTGTCAATGGCTTCTAGCAATTCTACCCGACTTGGTGAAACAAATACGCCAACCTTTTTTACGTCTGAAGGAATAAGCTTTGCCAGCTCAGTAGCCTGACCCAAGGTCACCTGTCTTTTACTAGGTGCAAAGACAAAACCGATATAGTCCGCTCCTGCTGAAACGGCTGTTTCCACCGCTTCCTCGGTCGATAATCCGCAAATTTTAACCTTTGTCAATTTGCAACTCCTTGATTCTCTGAGCAACATTTTCCGCCTGCATGAGAGCTGTCCCCACTAAAATGCCGTTAAAGTATGGTGCTAGTCGTTCCGCATCCTGTCCTGTGAAAATAGCCGATTCAGAAATATACAAACAATTGTCTTTGAAGTGTTTAGCCAAGTCTACACTGGTCTCCAAGTCGACTTCAAAGGTGGTCAAGTTGCGGTTATTAACTCCGATAATCTGAGCACCAAGTCTGTGAGCCACCTCTAATTCAGCTAGATTGTGGGTTTCCACCAAGACTTCCAGACCAAGCTCTGTCGCGTAGTCGTAAAGTTCCTTGAGGCGTTCTTCGGACAAGGCTGCCACAATGAGCAAGATGACTGTCGCACCTGCATTGCGAGCTAGGATGATTTGCTTTTCATCAATGATAAAGTCCTTATTGAGCGTCGGAATGTTTACCTGACTGGAAATCTCCCGCAGATAATCCAAATGGCCTTTAAAGAAAACCTCATCTGTCAGAACAGAAATCATCACTGCTCCATTTTCTTCATAAGTCTGGGCCTGTTGCACAATATCCACATCGAGGTTGATATCTCCCAGACTAGGGCTAGCCTTCTTGACTTCAGCGATTACCTGCAAGCGATCCTGATGATTCTTCAAAAATTCTGCCAAGCGATAGGTCTGGCGCAGGGGATGGATTTGCTCCAGCTTCATCTGCTCCACCTCACGCGCCTTCTGCTCCAAAATTCGTGCTAAAAATTCCTGACTCATTTTTGGTACTCCTGTAACAGTCTGAGTTTTTCAAGGGCCTTGCCACTAGCAATCACTTGACGGGCCAAGGCAACTCCTTCCTTGATACTATCTACCTTACCATTAGCATAGAAACCAAGACCTGCATTCAGAACTGTAGTTTCCAAGAATGGACTTGGTTCGTTCTTGAGAACACTGAGCAAAATTTCTGCATTTTCCTGAGCATTCCCTCCACGAATATCTTCGATAGCGTAGCGTTCCATCCCCAAATCCTCTGGAGTAAAGCTTGACAGGGTGATTTCGTCATTTTCAAGAAGTGCGATGTTAGTTGTTCCGTTCAAGCCAGCTTCATCCAGTCCTTCTGGTCCAGCTACTACAATAGCACGTTTGCGACCCATATTTTTCAAAACCTGAGCTGTACTTTCTAGAAGTTCTGGACGACTAATTCCAAGAAGCTGTGTTTCCAAAGCCATTGGGTGAATCAGGGGACCAGTCAAGTTCATAATCGTTGGAATTCCCAATTCCAAACGAGCTGGCATGATGTATTTCATAGCTGGGTGCATATTTTTGGCAAAGAGAAAGACGATTCCAGTTTTATCAAAGATCTTACCTAGTTCAGCTGGTTTGAGGTCTAGGTTGATGCCCAAGGCTTCGAGAACATCTGCAGAACCAGATTTTGAAGAAATCGAGCGGTTTCCGTGTTTGGCCATATGAACACCACCACCAGCCAAGACAAAGGCTGCAGTTGTCGAGATGTTAAAGCTGAAAGACTTGTCCCCACCTGTACCACAGTTGTCCATGGCATCATGAATTTCAGTTGGAATGTGTTGGGCATGGCCTCTCATAACTTGGGCAATGGCTGTGCGTTCTTCAGGTGTTTCTCCCTTCATCTTAAGGGCCAAGAGAA
The DNA here is from genome assembly GCF_946190275.1 of Streptococcus mitis. Lineage (GTDB taxonomy): Bacteria > Bacillota > Bacilli > Lactobacillales > Streptococcaceae > Streptococcus > Streptococcus mitis_DC. The sequence continues at coordinate 124,895 of NZ_CAMHZQ010000003.1, forward strand.
GAGAAGCAATCTGTGCTTCAGTTACACGCCCAGTTACGATACGCTCAATGACATCTGTCATTTCCACACCTGATAAATTTTCAAATTTTGCTAATTTTTCAATAATCTCTTTCATCCTAGTTTCCTCACTTTACAACCTTCTCAATAAAATTCCGAATAGAAGACAAGCCATCTGGCGTTCCGATACTCTCTGGATGGTATTGGAAGCCATAAATCGGTAGGTTTTTGTGTTGAATTCCCATAATAGCTTGGTCATCAGTCGAACGAGCTGTCACTTCAAAATCTTCGGGCATTTCTTCAATCAAAATACTGTGATAACGCATGACTGCACGGCCATCCTCGATACCTTGATACAAAACAGATGGCGCTTCAAAGCTGATATTGCTCTGTTTCCCATGCATGACTTTTGGAGCCAAACCTAACTTACCACCAAAGACTTCTGCAATGGCTTGATGGCCCAAACAAATTCCAAGAATCGGCTTTTTGCCGGCAAAGTCACGAATCATGTCTTCCATCTTACCAGCATCAACTGGCCAACCTGGGCCGGGCGAAAAGACCAGACCATCTGCTTTTTCAGCTTCTTCATACAGCTTGGGATCATCATTTCTCAAGACCTGAACTTCTGCAAAATTCCCAATGTACTGGGCCAAGTTATAGGTAAAAGAATCATAGTTGTCAATCAATAAAATCATGGTCTTAGTTCTCCAATTCTAGTCATAGATTTAGCCTTGTTAATGGTTTCTTGGTATTCGTTTTGGGCGATAGAGTCGTAGACAATCCCTGCCCCGGCCTGCACATAGGCTGTTTGATTTTTGAGAATCATGGTTCGGATGGCAATGGCGAAGTCCATATCACCCGTCGCAGACAAGTAGCCGATTGCTCCTGCGTATACGCCACGTTTTTCTGTTTCCAGTTCATAGATGCGTCTCATCGCTCGAATCTTTGGTGCTCCAGAAACAGTTCCAGCTGGAAGTGTTGCTTTCAAGGCATCCATGGCAGTGAGTTCTGGAAGCAAACGCCCCTTGACCACACTGGTCAAATGCATGACATAGCGGAAAAGCTCCACTTCCATATACTTAGTGACTTGGACACTGGCCGTTTCAGAGATGCGACCAATATCATTACGACCCAAGTCTACTAACATTCGATGCTCTGCTGTTTCCTTCTCATCAGAAAGTAGGTCTGTCGCCAAAGCCTTGTCCTCTTCATCCGTAGCACCTCTTGGTCGCGTCCCTGCAATCGGATTGGTTGTCACGATGCCAGTTTTGACAGAAACCAAACTTTCAGGACTTGCGCCGATGATTTGATAATCCCCAAAATCATAGAAATAAAGGTAATTAGAAGGATTAGTCACGCGGAGATTTCTGTAGAAGTCAAATGGATTTCCAGTAACTTCTGCTGAGAAGCGTTGACTAAGTACACATTGGAACATATCGCCATTACGAATCAAGTCACGAGCTGTTTCCACCATTTCCTCAAACTTCTGAGGAGCGATATGCGGTTTGAAGTCTAACGGAGATAGATTCAAGTCTTCAAATTCATTTGGAGCAGGGAGGCGTAATTCCTCAAGTACTTGGTTCAAGGCTTTTTCCAAGTCTTCTTGACTACGCTCACTATAGAGAACATCCTCGATGACATGGATTTTTTCCTTCTTGTGGTCAAAGACCATGTAACTCTCATAGACAAAGAAATGCATGTCTGGCGTCCCAATTGTATCCTCAGGAATTTGACCAATTTCTTCATAAAGAGAAATCATATCGTAACCCACAAAACCAATGGCTCCTCCACCAAAAGGTAGATCTGAATGGTGTTGGCTCTTATGAGTTATTTCATAAAGGAAATCCAAGGGATCACGATCAATCACTTGCCCATTTTGATAAAGAACTCCATTTTCAAACTTAATCTCAAAAACTGGATTATAGGCTAGGATAGAAAAACGAGCTGTTTCCTTATCTCTCGGAATACTCTCTAAGATAACCTTGTGTTGCCCCTTTAGGCGCATATAAGCCAAGATTGGTGATAAGACATCTCCATGAATGATTCGTTCCATTGTAATTTCCCTTTCGATTCTTTTCTTTATATACTTTTAGTCTTAATTTATTATCTTTTTTCTATTTCCCTTAAATAGTGCGGACGGGAGGTAAAATTATCCAGTGGATGATTTTAGAAATCCAGGAAATGAAAGACCTAATTTTTGAGCCTTAGGTCTCAAAAATTCCATTCTAGAGAAGCATCTTTGCTTCTCTAGAATACCACTATGGCGGGAAATATCTTTTAAAAGCTCACTTCGTTCGCAATTTTTTTAGCAGTCTATTTAATGATTAAAAATAATTTAAAACTGAATAGCTGAACCTATAATAAATATATAAAAATCCCCACGCAAAATAACTTGCGTGAGGACGAAATTCGCGGTGCCACCTCAATTATAGGATTTCTCCTATCTCTCATTCCTGTCTCAGATACCTCCTGTAACAGGCTGTGCGATAAAGGGCACTCCCTTGAGAATTATGTTTTCTTCTCTTATTTCAGATGGACCCAACCTTACAGCTTTCTCTGCTTGTTTCCAGCAACCACAAGCTCTCTGTGAGAGAAAGGACTATAATTTTTCCATCTTTTATTTTTTAGCTTCTAGGTAGTCTGCAATCGCAGCTACGTCCTTGTCCCCACGACCAGAGACATTGATGATGATAATCTCATCTTTACTTAGATTCGGTGCACGTTTAACTGCTTCTGCAATAGCGTGTGAACTTTCAATTGCTGGGATAATTCCTTCAGTCTTGCTGAGAAGGAGGAGAGCCTGAACAGCTTCTTCATCCGTCGCAGCCACATATTCCACGCGACCTGAGTCTTTGAAGTAAGCATGTTCTGGACCAACCCCTGGATAGTCCAAACCAGCTGAGATAGAGTAAACTGGAGCCAACTCTCCGTCTTCCTTAAAGACTGCATAGGTCTTCATTCCGTCGACAATTCCGATACTACCTTTTGTCATAGTAGCTGCGTGCTTGTCTGTATCAAGTCCATGACCAGCAGCTTCGACCCCAACCAATTTAACTTCTTCATCAGCCACATACTGAGAAAAAGCACCGATGGCATTGGAACCACCACCTACACAAGCAATAACGTAGTCTGGTAAACGGCCTTCTTTTTCTAAGATTTGACGGCGAGATTCTTCACTGATGACTTTCTGGAACTCATGTACAATCGTAGGATAAGGGTGAGGCCCCACAGCAGATCCCAGAACGTAGAAGGCTTCAAGATCATTCATCCATGCTCCAAAAGCTGCATCAACCGCATCCTTAAGAGTTCGTGTCCCCGTTTCAACTGCGTGAACAGTTGCTCCCATCATCTCCATACGGAAGACATTGAGACGTTGACGTTCCACATCTTCTGCCCCCATGTAGACATCACAGGCCATACCAAACTTAGCTGCAGCAGCTGCAGTCGCAACACCGTGCTGACCAGCTCCTGTTTCTGCGATTACTCGTTTTTTGCCCATGCGTTTAGCCAAAAGAATTTGTCCTAAAACGTTATTGAGCTTGTGAGAACCAAGGTGGTTAAGGTCTTCGCGCTTGAGATAAATCTTAGCACCACCTAAGTGATCTGTCAAACTTTCCGCAAAATAGAGCGGTGTTTCGCGACCTGAATAGTCCTTTAAGTAATGACGAAATTCTGCCAAAAACTCTGGATCATCTTTGTACTTTTCAAATGTCACTTCCAACTCATCCAACAAAGCCTGAATCGGCTCCGGTACAAAACTACCACCAAATTGTCCAAAATAACCTTTGGTTGTCATAAAAATTTCCTCTTTCTGTATTTATTCGGCTTTTTGTTTGCTTTTAGTAGTAGGCAAGGAGCTGCAGATAGAACTTAAGTTCATCAAAGCGACTTAACGCCCTAATAAAAGAAAAACAAAATGACCGAAAGAAAAAAGCCCACACACAGAATTAAATTCCATGTGAGGGCGTTGGTAACGCGGTGCCACCTCAATTATAAAGGGACTATCCCCTTTACATCTCTACCTTGTCTAACAACAAGTTGCACTGTAAGGTGTGCGCACCGAATTTTCATTGTTTCAAATTCATTTTTAAAATCAGCCCACTTTCACTACTTCCAACCACCTGTTCACAATCACCACAGGCTCCCTGAAGATCAAAAATAGTTACTTTTCTGATTTGTTGAACTTATTTTAATACTTTGTTTTTTCTTTGTCAAGACTTTTTTACAATTTTTTTGATGAAGCTAGTACTTTTTCAGAAACTGTTTTGAAAGTCTCAATGATATAGTCCACTTCTTCATCGCTTAGTTTAGTATGAAGAGGGAGCGTAATTTCATTTTCAAAGAAGGCATAGGCCTTGGGATAATCTGCCATATCAAAACCAAGATTCTTATAGGCTGTCAAGAGCGGAAGCGGTTTGTAGTGGACGTTACTTGCAATTCCTGCTTTGGCCAATTCTTGGATGATGAGGTTGCGCTCTTCTAAGCTCGCTCCTTCTACATGGGTGATGTAGAGGTGGCGTGAAGATTCGGCAGTTTCAGTCTTGTGTGCCAAAGGATGGATGCGAGAACCTGCAAAACCACGATCATAGCGGTCCACGATGTCCTTACGACGTTGCAACAAACTTGGATAGCGGTCCAATTGTACCAAACCAAGTGACGCCATGATATCGGTCATATTGCACTTGTAGGCTGGTGTGACGATATCGTATTCCCACGAGCCCAGTTGCATCTTAGCTAAAGCATCCTTAGTTTGTCCGTGAAGTGAAAGAATTTGGAATTCTTTGTACATTTTTTCATCATCAATCGCTGGATTGGCTTTCCAAGTCGCACTTCCTCCCTCAGCAGTTGTAAAATTCTTAACGGCATGGAATGAGAAGGATGTGAAGTCAGCGATAGAACCAGCCGGTTGACCCTTGTAAGTTGATCCCAAAGCGTGGGCACTATCAGAAACAATCACAATACGGTTAAAGGCCTTTTGCCACTTGCTTGAAGCGGTAAAGAGGTCACGTTTTTTCTCCACAACTTGGAACAAACGATCATAGTCGCAAACAATCCCTGCAAGTTCTACTGGGATAATCACCTTAGTTTTCTCAGTGATGGCTTGCTCCAGCAGATCATAGTCCATCTCAAACGTATCAGCTTGGATATCCACCATGACAGGGGTCGCCCCTACGTGAGTGATGACACTACATGAAGCTGTATAGGTCATGGCTGGAACGATGACTTCATCACCAGGTCCCACTTCCAAGACGCGCAAAATCAACTCAAGAGCCGCAGTTGCAGAATTGAGGCAGACAGTCTTAGGCGTCTGTGTATATTGAGACAAGCGACGCTCCAGTTCTTTTGTCTTAGGACCCGTTGTAATCCAGCCAGAACGAAGGGTATCCGCTACTTCAGCAATTTCTGCTTCCGTAATATCGGGTGGTGAAAATGGAATATTGTAATTTGGCATTGATTTGCTCCTTTTATCTGTACTCATACTCAATGAAAATCAAAGAGCAAACTAGGAAACTAGCCGCAGGCTGTACTTGAGTACGGCAAGGCGAAGCTGACGTGGTTTGAATTTGATTTTCGAAGAGTATCATTTTCTCATGACTACTTTATTTTAACACTTCAAACACGGTTTGAAACATGATTTTGATGTCTCCAAGGAAACTAAACTCTCGGAGATAGGCGAGGTTATAGCGCATCTTTTCAGGAAGGACGTGTTCAACATAGGCTTGGTCAACTGACAGGCCTTTTTCGGTCATTTGACTGATAATAGTGTCCTCATCCTTGTAGTTGATGCTGGCTGGAGAGGTAATCCCTGCTGGTAAAAGTAAGGTCGCCATCATTTCAGGGCTATACTGCTCTGTGTAGCGTGGCACTTCAGGTCGTGTACCGACAAAGGACATTTCGCCTTTAAGGACATTGACCAGCTGAGGCAGTTCGTCCAAACGGACACGGCGGATAAAATTGCCAACCTTGGTGATGCGGCTATCGTTAGCAGAAGTCACCAGACTTCCTTTTTTATCCGCATCCGTCACCATGGTACGGAACTTCCAAATCTTGAAAGGTCGATTGTACTGGGTCACGCGCTCTTGCTTATAAATCACTGGCCCCTTGCTATCCAACTTAATCCAAATGCTCAAGATGAGAAAGATGGGAGAGGTTAGAATCAGTAAGACAAAGGCTAGAACCCAGTCCAAACAACGCTTGAAAATCAGCGAACCCTTCCTTTTAGAGACAAGCTGGTAGTAAGACTCAACCTCGCTTGATTTCATTTCCACGGGCAAGTCTTCCCATTTCAGCATGCTGTTTCTCCTTTGTTTTTATTATACTATTTGTCAACATTTTTCATTATACCACAAAATGGAAAAGGCGGTGAAAGAAATCTGTAATTTGAAGGATTTCCTTCTTACACTCAATGAAAATCAACGAGTATTAGGCCATAGCCCCTGCCTGCAAGCTATACATCTTGTGATAGGTCCCTCCCAAGGCCAAGAGTTCCTCATGGGTTCCACTCTCGATAATGCGCCCCTTGTCCAAAACATAGATACAGTTGGCGTCTTGGATGGTCGAAAGACGGTGGGCGATGGCAATGGTTGTCCGCCCCTGTCTCATCTTAGCCAGAGAAGCTTGAACCAAACTTTCTGTTTCAGAGTCAATATTGGCTGTCGCTTCATCCAAAATCAGAATTTTAGGCTGACTGGCGACTGTTCTAGCAAAGGCAAGAAGCTGGCGCTGTCCAGTTGAAAAACTAGAACCACGCTCGGAAACAGGGGAATCGTAGCCTAAAGAAAGTTCTTGGATAAAGGAATCTGCATCCACGAAGGCTGCAGCAGCCTGAACCTGCTCATCACTGATATCTTGATACATGGCGATATTGGACTTGATAGTCCCGTGATAAAGGAAGGGTTCCTGCAAGACCAGACCAATGTTTTTTCTCAACTCTTCCTGACTGTAGTTCCTGATATCCACATCATCCAAGAGAACTCGCCCTGACTGGAATTCATAAAAGCGCATGAGGACATTGATAATCGAAGATTTCCCAGAACCTGTATGCCCCACAAAAGCAATGGTCTCACCCTTGTTAACGGAGAAGGAAATATCATCCAGAATCGGATGTTTTCCATCATAAGAGAAACATACATGTTCAAAACGAATATTGCCTTCTTGGATTTTGGCTTGCCCATCATTTTGAAGGGGCTCATAGGTCCTCTCATCAATCAAGGCAAAAACACGACCTGCAGAAACCATAGACGTTTGAAGAGTTGAAAAGTTTTGCGTCACCTCAATCAAGGGGTCAAAGAGACGATTGATATACTGGATAAAGGCATACATGGTTCCAGCTGTTATTCCTAGATAAAGTCCGCGATAGCCAAAGTAGGCCATCAAGACCGCATAACCTAAGAGTTTCAGCAAACTCATGGCAGGGCGCAAAAAGAGGGCATCCAAGGCTACAGAACGGTTGGCATAGACCAAGTGTTCTTGGTTGATTTCATCAAATTCTGCCTGCAGGCGCCTCTCTTGATTAAAGGCATGGATAATCCTGATTCCCTCGATGTTTTCAGCCAGCTTGCTATTGATATCTGACAAGAGACTTCTGGTTTTCTCAATAATTTTCACCGATTTTTTCCGATAGAGATTGACCAAAAGGAAAATCAAGGGGAGAAAGAGCAAGACTAAAGCAGTCAAACGAAAATCCAACACCAACATGGTATAAAGGGTTGTCAGAAAGATAAAAACTGCTGAGATAAAGCTGGATAAAATCCCCGAAAACATATCACTGATGGTTTCGGTATCATTGGTCAAACGAGAGACGATGGAGCCTGCTGGCGTCTTGTCAAAATAAGACATGCCCAGCTTCTCCATATTGGCAAAGGCATCCCGACGAATATCCCTAACAATACTGTAGGACACCCTCGCAAAAAGAAGATTGCCGACATACTGGACCAGAGTTTGTAGGATATAAAGGCCATAGTAGGCCAGCAAAACCGTCACAGCGAGTTGGTTAAGATTGCTGAGATACTGGTCAATAAAGTGGGAAGCCACAAGGGGAATGACACTTTTGATGACCGTCGTCGCTAGGAGAAAGCTGAGTGCCAAAAAGGTAAGGAGTCCATAAGGCTTGAGATAGGACATCAAGCGCTTCAATACAGTCCATTGTTCTTGTTTATTCTGCATCTTCTTCTCCTTTCATTTCCAGCTGCTGAGACTGGTAGGTTTGGGCATACCAGCCATCCAAAGCTAGCAAGTCTTCGTGCCTGCCTCGTTCGATAATTTGACCATTTTGCAGAACCAAGATTAGATCTGCATGGACAACTGCACTGAGGCGATGAGCCGTAATAATGGTTGTCTTGTCCTTTCGCGTCTCCTTGAGGTTGTCGATAATCGCATACTCTGTCTTGGCATCCACGGCCGACAAAGAATCATCCAAAATCAAGATATCAGGGTCTAAAATCATCGCCCGACTCATGGCTAGACGTTGCTTTTGACCACCAGAAAGACTGACTCCTTTTTCACCAATCAGCGTATCAAATCCCTGGGGCATGTCAATAATGTCTTGGTAAACTTGGGCTAGCTTAGTCGCTTCCTCGACCGCTGAAAGTGGTAAATCAGGATTCCCAAAGCGTATATTGTCTAAGATTGAAGTCGCAAAGAGGAACTGATCCTGAGGAACATAGCCCATAAGACTACGAAGGTCTGTCAGACGATAGTCACGAATATTATGACCGTTTAGGTAAATAGCACCCTTATCCACATCGTATTCACGCAAGAGAAGCTTGATCAAGGACGTTTTTCCAGAGCCTGTCTGACCAACCAATCCCAGAGTTTGCCCTTTTTCCAAACTAAAGTGAACATTTGTCAGTGTTTCCTCATTTTCAAAGGCAAAGTTGTCAATGGCGTACTCCAAGCGCCCATTTTCAATACCATCCTGAGGAATCTCTGGGTCCTTTACAGGAGATTCCTGAGACAAAAGTTCCTCAATCCGCTGGTAAGAAACCTTGCCTCGCTGAGTGATATTAAAGAGGAAACCAATGGCCATAAGAGGCCAGACCAACATATCCAAATAACTGATAAAAGTGACCAGATTTCCAACGGTGATTTGCCCTTCCTGAACCATCAAGGAGCCGACCAAGAGGGTTAACACATAGGAGGAACCAACAAATAAGAGAACCATAGGGTCAAAGAGACTATCGTATTTCATGGTTTGCAGGTTCTTTTGGAAGGTCAATTCATTGACTGCCTGAAAGGACTTAAGCTCGTCCGCCTGATACCCGAAAGACTTGGTCACTTTGATACCTGATACAGATTCCTGTACCTTGTTATTGAGTTCAGAAAAGGCAGCTTGCGATTCTCCGAAAGCCTTATGAGTCTTTCTCCCTAAACGACTGGTGGCATAAGCCATGAAAGGCAGGGGCAAAATGGCAACCAAGGTCATCTGCCATGAAATGCTAAAGAGCATGGTCATCAAGGTCACCAACGCCGTGATTGAGGCATCCACCGCAGACATGACCCCACCACCTGCTAGACGAGTCAAGGCATTGATATCATTGGTTGCGTGTGCCATCAGGTCCCCCGTCCGATAGGTTTGATAAAAGGCTGGAGACATTTTTGTGAAATGCTCAAACAAACGAGACCGCATAATCTGCCCCAAACGGTAGGAAGTTCCAAGGATATACATACGCCAAACATAGCGCAGATAGTACATCCCAAAGGCTGCAAGCAGCAAGTAAAATAGGTCAAGAAGGAGGTCCTGCTGGGTTAATTGCTCCGAAGTAATGGCATCAATGACCCGCCCCATAACCATAGGGGGAATGAGATTGAGGACGGAAACCAAGACCAGAGCCACAATCCCGACTAAATAACGGCGTTTTTCTAACTTGAAAAACCACCAAAGTTTTTGAATAATGGACATAACATCCCTTTCTGATTGCAAATAGAAACCTGAGGCCAAGACCCCAGGTTTTTCTTATTCATAGGTTACGACTGTGACCGCACCCTTGTCATACTCAGCGATAAAGATATTGGCTACATTGTCATGCCCTTGCTTGCTGAGATTGTCAAGCAACCACTCTTCGTTACGACCAATCGACTCCAAAACATCGACTTGTATCACACCGTCAGTCACAACTGGATACTTAGGATTTTCATCTCCCATTTGGACCACGATGAGTTGGCCATTTTGCTCCTGCACAGCGCGTTTGACCTGCTTCATCTGGAAAATCCCTTGGCTACGAAGCTTGAGGGCTACTTCCGCTGCAGACAAGCCAACTGAACGACAGGCTTCTGGGTCAATCTGACCATTTTTGATGAGGAGAGTTGGCTTACCATCAATCAAGCGTTTGACAAAATGAACATTGTTACTAAGCCACTTGAGGGTCAAGACCAAAATCGTCCACATCATCAAAATCACTGCGTACTGGAGAATGCTAATAGAACTATTGTAAATCACCCCACCGATAATACCACCGAGAACATAGTTCTGAATTTGGTCTGTCGCAGAGTTAGGCGCCAGATTTCCCTTTCCTGTCACATTGATAACAAAAACAAGCGAGAAAAGACCCAAGGCCAGTTTGATTAAAATTTCCATATAATTGAGTGTCATTTGTTTACCTCCACCAATTCAATAGCGTCTGTTTGATGCAATTCTAATTTCTCTAAAAGATACTTGTCTGGTTGGCTCCCGTTCATGGCACGATAGAAATTTGAACCTACCTTGATAAGTGCTCCATCAGTGGCTGCAGAAGTATTGACATAAACTTCTGATTTATCCACTCCCAAGTCTTTGGAAACAACCTCTATGAAATGAAGGGAGGTTTGAAATTGGTTGTTAGAGGCTTGATTGGTCTGGTATTTTGAGATTGTCACCAAAAGCATGGCCACCAAGGTCAAGGCCAAAATCATGACCAATTCCCGAAACTTAGTCCCCTTTTTATCTCGATAGGCTTTAAAAGCAAAAAATCCTGTGATAGCTAGGAGCACAATCCCAAAGCCAATCATCATTCCATTTTGTTGACTGATTTGGCTAAGCACATAGTCATATGAGTAAAATTTCATTTGTTTTCACTCCCTTTCATAAAATCATTCTTCATTATAAACGAAAGAGAGTGATTTTTCAAACCATACGTTGGGGAAATAGACTTATCAGACCAACTTCTCTAACTAATGACTCAAATACCTGTTTCAAGATTCTAATTTTGATAATTGATAAGAATAGACACTAGGAATTATCACTACAAAGAAAAGTGTCAAGAAGAATACCCAGTAAACATATATTTGAACAAAGGAATTTAGAAACAATAACAATCCTCCTAATACCCAAATTTTTCCAGCTAATCGATGTGTTTTTCTCCAGTTTTTATCATTCTCCAAGGTCCACGGTAGTCGAATACCGATTATATAATTTCGGTGTGTTTTTGGTAGATAATTTCCAATTACGATCATCACGACTCCCATAAAAATCTGAGCTAGTAGCCCACTTATCATGGAATAACCCAAAGATTCTCCGAAGATAGAAATCATTAGTAGACAAGATACAAAAGGAATAATCCAGTAAATCAAAAATTGTATTTTTGAACTGATATTGCTAGATTTAGGATCCTTAATCATTATAAATAGAAGCAACCAATGCATCAAAAGCATGAGAGTCGGTAATCCAAAGATAGCAGACATTTTATGATTGTAGCCATCCGCTTGACCCAGTAGATTAAAATGAGTGGGTATCTCCTCTGGTAATTGATTCCAGAAAACACAACCTACAAGGGAAGGTAGTAGGATAAGAATGCTCGTAAATAATACCAATTTCTTATTGATTTTTATCTTCATCAAAATGATCTCCTTTCAGATCTGCTAACCAAACCATTATATCCTCTAAAACCGATGTATTTAACTCATAATAAATAAAGTTTTTTTCTTTCATTTCATGAATCAAATCCGCTGCTTTCAAAATCGTGAGATGGTGTGAAATAGTTGCACCTGTCAACTCGAATTGACTGGCAATTTCTCCTGCAGATAATCTACCTGCTTTGAGTAAATTTAAAATCTCTCTCCTAACTGGATGAGATAAGGCTTTAAAACTATTTGCAAAACTCATAATGGCTCCTTTCCCTTTGTAATATTAGTAGGGCTAGGACTAAGCAAGGTAGAACTGATAGTATTCCTGTCGGTGATGGGCCTAAAATCAAGAGGTTTGAAACTTTTTCTCCTGGTAATTGAAATAGTAACCCAATACCGGCAGTTGCATTGATTGCCCCATGAAATAGGGCAGAAGCCCAGATAGAACCTGTCTTTTCCAACAACCAGCTCAACAATATTCCTAGGCTAAAACAAAATAGAAACATAGCAACAACTCCCAAAACGGGATAAGCAAAATAAGATAGTCCATAATTATAGCCTTGCAAATTGATTGGTAGATGCCAAATACTCCAAATGAGACCAAGCAAGACATGAGTCTGAACTATTGAAAAGCGTCCTCTTAGAGCTGGGTAAAGATAGCCACGCCAACCAATTTCCTCTCCCAATGCAAAAAAACTATTAAAAAAAGGAGCGTAGGTCAAACTAGCTAGGATTTGAATCAAGGCCAAGAAAGATAAGGGAATGGCTGATTGAGAGACACCTTTTTCTTGTAAGATGGCTTGAATAGATTCAAAACCAAGGCTGAAATTGCTAGGGAATACAAGAAAATAAAGTCCCGCTCCTAAAAAACTGATGACAGCTGGTAACCAGATAGCTAGTAAGTAAAAGCGCCAGTTCCTCTTGAGATTCACGACTAATTTAGATTTGATTCCACTAGGTTGATTCGTGATTTTCCCTAAGAGAAAGACTGCAAGTGCAGGCATCCACATGGCTACAATACTAGCAAGTTGACTCCATGGAGAATTTAGACCAACACCACTTAGCCATAGTGTCAACCATACTATCCAAGCAAGGCCATAAGCCAAGACCACAAAAAGAAGGATTGTTCTCTTATTTGACATATTTGTACACTTCACTTTCTATTTAGATGTTTTTCTAAATAACATTATACACCTTTCCATTCTAAACACAAGATCTATTTAGATTTTTTTCTAAATAGTTTAGGGGATTTTTATTTTCTCAGGATAAAGTCTAAAGAGTGATTTTTCAAACCATACGTTGGGGAAATAGACCTTTTTTTGGTATAATAAAATCTATAATCTGAATGAAAAAGGTAACTTTATGAAACTTATCTCATGGAATATTGATTCCCTAAACGCTGCCCTAACTAGTGACTCAGCTCGTGCCAAATTGTCCCAAGAAGTCCTACAAACCTTGGTCGCTGAAAATGCTGATATTATCGCTATACAAGAAACCAAGCTTTCTGCCAAAGGGCCTACAAAAAAACACTTGGAAATTTTAGAAGAACTCTTCCCAGGCTACGAAAACACGTGGCGCTCTTCTCAAGAGCCTGCCCGTAAAGGCTATGCTGGAACCATGTTCCTCTATAAGAAAGAACTCACACCCACTGTCACTTTCCCAGAAATCGGTGCTCCGTCTACCATGGACTTGGAAGGTCGTATCATCACGCTAGAATTTGATGATTTTTTCGTAACGCAAGTTTACACTCCAAACGCTGGCGATGGCCTCAAACGCTTGGAAGAACGCCAAGTCTGGGATGTTAAATATGCTGAGTACTTGGCTGAACTAGACAAAGAAAAACCAGTCCTTGCGACCGGTGACTACAATGTAGCCCACAATGAAATCGACCTTGCAAATCCTGCCAGCAACCGCCGTTCACCAGGATTTACCGACGAGGAACGTGCTGGATTTACCAACCTTTTGGCAACTGGATTTACCGACACCTTCCGCCATATTCATGGCGATGTTCCAGAACGCTACACTTGGTGGGCACAACGCAGCAAGACTTCTAAAATCAACAATACAGGCTGGAGAATCGACTACTGGCTGACAAGCAACCGCGTGGCTGACAAGGTGACCAAGTCTGATATGATTGACTCCGGTGCGCGCCAAGACCACACACCCATTTTCATGGAGATTGAACTCTAAGGAGAAAACGAATGGACTATCAAGCTGTCATTCCTGAATTTGTAGTATCTGACATCGAACAGTCGCGCCACTTCTACTGCGACTTGTTGGGATTCTCTGTCGAATACGAGCGCCCCGAGGAGAAATTTCTCTTCCTCTCGCTTGAAGACTGCCAGCTCATGTTAGAAGAAGGCAGCGCAGAAGAATTAGCCCAACTGACCTATCCTTTCGGGCGCGGTGTCAATATTTCCTTTGGCATCAAGGATGTCCCCCAGCTCTACCAAAATCTGCTGTCAGCTAACTATCCCATCCATCGTCAACTGACAAAAAGAGAATTTCGTGTTGGGGATCACTATATCTATCCTCACGAGTTTGCAGTCTTGGATCCAGATGGTTATTTTTTAAGATTTAGTGAATAGAATAATAAAGATTGGGAAAAAGTCTTTAAAGTTAGAAAAAGGCATATTGTCAGGTGTTGAAAAATCTTGATAATATGTCTTTTATGATGAAAAAATCTTCTAATACTCTTCGAAAATCAAATTCAAACCACGTCAGCGTCGCCTTACCGTACTCAAGTACAGCCTGCGGCTAGCTTCCTACTTTGTTCTTTGATTTTCATTGAGTACAAATGTTAGCTTACAATTGAAAATTTGTCTATTTTTCTTCATTTTGTTCGTTTTTTAAATCAAAACACTAACAAAATATTTGATTTCTAAAGTTTTTTGGTGTAAAATAAAAACATTGGTACAAGCCTATTTAAAATTGAATATCGTTTTACTTGTTTATGTCGTGAATTGGCACGACGTTTCTACAAGGTGCCGGAACACCTAACAATAAGTAAGTCAGCTTGAGGGGATGGTCTTTGGGCCATGCCTATTTTGGGGACTTACTTAAAGATTAAGTAGGTCCTTTTTCTATTTCTTGCTAGAAACTCTAAACAAGCAAATGAAGCATCTTTTAGACTTTAGGAGGTCTTATGAAATTATTAGAAGAGCGCATCCTCAAGGATGGGCATATCTTGGGTGATAACATCCTCAAGGTGGATTCCTTTTTAACCCACCAAGTTGACTTTAGCCTGATGCGAGAAATCGGTAAGGTTTTTGCGGAAAAATTTGCTTCTGCTGGTATTACCAAAGTCGTGACCATTGAAGCGTCGGGTATTGCCCCAGCCATTTTTACAGCTGAAGCCTTGAATGTACCGATGATTTTCGCCAAAAAAGCTAAAAACATCACCATGAATGAAGGCATCTTGACCGCCGAAGTTTACTCCTTTACCAAGCAGGTGAC
This sequence comes from Streptococcus mitis, assembly GCF_946190275.1. Lineage (GTDB taxonomy): Bacteria > Bacillota > Bacilli > Lactobacillales > Streptococcaceae > Streptococcus > Streptococcus mitis_DC. Next base: position 140,168 of record NZ_CAMHZQ010000003.1, read on the forward strand.
TAGCACCGTTTCCATCGCTGGAAAATTCCTCTCACCAGAGGACAAGGTCTTGATTATTGACGATTTCCTTGCTAATGGCCAAGCTGCCAAAGGCTTGATTCAAATCATCGAACAAGCTGGTGCCACAGTCGAAGCTATCGGTATTGTGATTGAAAAATCCTTCCAAGATGGCCGTGATTTGCTTGAAAAAGCAGGCTACCCTGTTCTATCACTCGCTCGTTTGGATCGGTTTGAAAATGGTCAAGTCGTATTTAAGGAGGCAGATCTCTAATGCAAACTCAAGAAAAACATTCACAAGCAGCCGTTCTTGGCTTGCAGCACTTACTAGCCATGTACTCAGGATCTATCCTGGTTCCCATCATGATTGCGACAGCCCTTGGCTATTCAACTGAGCAATTGACCTACCTGATTTCTACAGATATCTTCATGTGTGGGGTGGCAACTTTCCTCCAACTCCAACTCAACAAATACTTTGGTATTGGACTCCCAGTCGTTCTAGGAGTTGCTTTCCAGTCGGTCGCTCCCTTGATTATGATTGGGCAAAGCCATGGTAGTGGCGCTATGTTTGGTGCCCTTATCGCATCAGGGATTTACGTGGTTCTTGTTTCAGGCATTTTCTCAAAAGTAGCCAATCTCTTCCCATCTATCGTAACAGGATCTGTTATTACCACGATTGGTTTAACCTTGATTCCTGTCGCTATTGGAAATATGGGAAATAACGTTCCAGAGCCAACTGGTCAAAGTCTCTTGCTGGCCGCTATTACTGTTCTGATTATCCTCTTGATTAACATCTTTACCAAAGGATTTATCAAGTCTATCTCCATTTTGATTGGTCTAGTTGTTGGAACAGCCATTGCTGCTAGCATGGGTTTGGTGGACTTCTCTCCTGTTGCAGCAGCACCACTTGTCCATGTCCCAACTCCACTCTACTTTGGGATGCCAACCTTTGAAATCTCATCTATTGTCATGATGTGTATCATCGCAACGGTGTCTATGGTTGAGTCTACTGGTGTTTATCTGGCCTTGTCTGATATCACAAAAGATCCAATCGACAGCACTCGCCTTCGCAACGGTTACCGCGCAGAAGGTTTTGCCGTACTTCTCGGAGGAATCTTTAACACCTTCCCTTACACAGGATTTTCACAAAACGTTGGTTTGGTTAAATTATCAGGTATCAAGACTCGTCTGCCAATCTACTACGCAGCAGGTTTCCTGGTTCTACTTGGACTGCTACCTAAGTTTGGCGCCCTTGCCCAAATCATTCCAAGCCCTGTCCTCGGTGGTGCCATGCTGGTGATGTTTGGTTTTGTATCTATTCAAGGGATGCAAATCCTCGCTCGTGTTGACTTTGCTAACAATGAACACAACTTCCTTATCGCAGCAGTTTCAATCGCTGCAGGTGTCGGACTCAACAACAGTAATCTATTTGTCAGCATGCCGACAGCCTTCCAAATGTTCTTCTCAAACGGAATCGTCGTAGCCAGCCTACTTGCCATTGTACTCAATGCCGTGTTAAATCATAAAAAGAAATAAAAACATCTATCGTAATCCTAGTTTATTAGCTTTTATACTTTAGGAAAGTAGTTGTATAAAATGTAAAACTCTCCCAAGAAATGCCATATCTAAGGAGAGTTACTGTATTTTTATAACTGTTTTTTGGAATAATTTTGTAAAGTATGATACCTTTTTTGAAATGGATGAATAAGTAAAACTTCTACTTCTTGCTGGTTAATATACAAAGTCAATTTGAGTAAATCATTAACGAGATTTTCAATTACTAAAATATACTTCAAACGACTAGGATTATCTCTATCTGGTTTCACAATGCAATAATAATCAATTCTTTTTCATGAATATCTCCTAACAATGAGAAATCTATGTAGCAACACGTATCAGTTCAAATCTTTTAAGCCTTCTAAGTCAATAATTCTATCACATTGCTGAGCCTGATTCATATTATGCGTTACCAAAATAATCGTTTTCCCATACTCATCTCGTAGCAGTTTCAGTAATTCAAAGGCTGTTTGAGCCATTTGTGGATCCAAGGAGCCAGTTGGCTCATCTGCTAGAATCAACTCTCCCGGCTTTAGAATAGCACGAGCGATAGCAATTCGCTGCTGTTCTCCACCTGATAACTCATTAATACGACTCTCCAAGAAAGATTCCATGTGAACTTTTGCTAAAACTGTCTTTATTTTTTTATCTTTTTCTTTCTTAGTTAAATCAGTGTAATGAAGTGCTAGCATCAAATTATCACTAACACTTTCATTTGGAATCAGGGCATTAGATTGAAACAAGTAATTTAATACATTTCGACGGAGATGGGTTGCCTTTTTTGAGTTAACTTGTGGTAGAATCTCACCATCAATCATGATTGTTCCCTCATCAACAGTTTCTAATAAGCCAATAAGGTTGAGTAACGTAGATTTTCCTGAACCGGATGGACCAATCAACGCAACAAATTCTCTATCCGAAATCTCAAATGAAATATTCTCAATAACACGTTTTGCACCGTAATATTTCGATAACTGTCTGACTGAAATAGTTGGCATATTCTTACTCCTTAAATATATTTAAGATTTTCTGCTGTTCTTTCCGCAAAAGAAAACCATATAGAAGAACTAACTGCAAGCATAGAGATAAAGCGGCGGACACTATACCCAATTTTGTTTTCAATAAGAAACTAATTAGTACCTCTATAATAGCAGAAGCAATCACCAAAATCATAATTCCTTTATAACGTGCCCATAAACCAAATCCTAAAAAGTATTGCACTACTAACCGATCTTGATAAGCAATTCGATACATCAGTACCAAAGCAATCAGTATTGAAGTTAAACTAATCAATATGGCCAATATAACGCTAGCAAATAGATAAAAAGTATAACTCAACTCTTTCTGGCGTCCATCAATATATCGTCTAACTGGTGTAAATTGAATATCGTTATCCATAAGATCTGGAAAATGAGTCGTTATCTCTTCCTTCACACGAGTCAGAATATTCTGATTACGTATTTTGAGATAACCATTGAAACCCGAAACAACAAGATTTGCACTCTCTTTAAAATAAAGATTTTCAGGACTAGCTACAAAAATAATCGGCTCCTTACTAGTTACCCCTTCCTGTAAATTTGTGGACCAAAGGAAAATATCTTTAGTTGTGGAATAGTTTTTATAAATGAATTGACGATTTTGTGTAAATGGTGTCTCCACATCCCCATCATAGACTTTGACACTTTCTTCTAAATATGCTCGCATACGTTGCTGTTCCTCAGTTGTATAACTATCTGGAATCAGATACAATCTGCTACCACTTCGTATCTCATTTAATTCTTCTTCAGAAAACTGAAAACCTAGTTCAGTTAAATAATTATAAGAATAAACTAGATACCAAAATGGTTTACTAGGTAGATTCTGATAAGCAGTCACGTTCGCAAAAAAATCTTGTCCGTAGTATTGACTTTGAATTAAATAGACACCTTCATCATGGCCTATTTTTGTATAAAGATGATACATACTTAATTCTAATGTATTACTCGTACCTGCCAGTGTTCCCAAGTCATCGCCTTCAGAAAAAGAATCAATTACTTGCATATTCTCAACACTTTTCCACGCCCTAGCAATATGGACATTATCCATAAAACGGTACAAAGGACCATCTAGGCCATAACTGGTAGCAATTAAGATGCTGCTTAACGCAATATAGGAACTAATACCTAAAATAGTCAATAGTCTACTTGGAAAACGTTTGTGAATAGCAGACAAAGCAGTCACTGAATAAACTATCAAACTAGGAATAACGAGAATAGTAGCTAAGGCCAACATTGAAAATACTATATGGCCCATGATAGGTAGCAAAATATAGTATGAAACTTGGGACCAGCCTGTCAACCACCAAATGCCTACAGCTAATATAGGTGTGCTAAGAACCGATGGATAAATAATAGGTTTAAATAATGCTAACCAAAATTCATTTCGACTCCATCCCAGTAGGGTGAGACTACCAAATTTTTCATAGGCCTGAAGAACAATTACAAGCAATAATATTAACAGTGTTAACATTGTAAATAACAGCAAACCTATGAGTACAAAAGGAACTAGACCATAATCACGACGACTACCAAATTTTTCCTGTAGAAAATTTTCCTCTGATAAGCCTGTGGCACTCGCAAACTGTTTGATAAATTCACTTTTGTCCGTTTCTGATTCTAAACCATTTACATGATAGATTCCCGTTAAAGTATTGGTTTTTTGATAAACTTGCTCTAATCGATCAATAACAATCGGAATAGTAAATAAAGGCCTCGGTAGCTCATAAAGCGTATCATGAGACGCCTCAGCAATTCCTATCGTTTTCTTACTATCCACATGCTCTAGTAAGACTTTTAGCTGTGACTTAGTTAAAATATTTGAATGGTGATAGTTAAAATCAGAAAAATAATCAGAATTTCCCATGGCATCTATATAATGTTTTTGTATACCATCGCCTTTAGAATCTTGAATGATTCGATGAGTCCAAACGGCTAAATCACTCCTCTCATTTAAATAATGAAACGCTTTTTCTTGCTGAATTGGATTTAGCTTTTGAAGGTACAGCGTTAGAGTTCGATTATTCTGGTTGTACTGCTGCCATGTTTCTTGATAAGATACACCTGTAAAAAAAATTGCTGTCAGAGCAAATAATATACTCTGAACAGCAACCAAAAACAGGGCTAGGTATTTTAATTTTCCTAGAAAAATGTTTTTGTTAGTCATAGGCTATTACCCTCGACAATTCCAGTAACATTGTGCAGTGCCGCCTCCGATAAACGCAACTACAGAGGCCATTACTCCAGGATCTTTCCATCCAGAAGAAACACCATTCGCAGTTGCTCTATGCTCATAATCACTTGATTGAACATCTGAATAACTAAATACAGCTGCTGCACGACCATAGTCCCAATATACTGCACTACCTTTATAATATACAGTTGCTGCGGAAACCACTGAACTACCTATACCAAGTAGAGAGAATCCAATCAAAGCAGTAGATGCAATTTTTTTCAATGTTTTTTTCATGATTTTATCCCCAACTAATTTCTAAAAGATTTTCATCTTTGTCTAAAATTAAAAGTATAAACCAGTTACTTATCATATAAAACCTCTTAAACTTATATTATAATATCTGACGATAAAGTCTTGCTAAGAAATGCACTGTCCTTTACTATATAACAGAATAAAGAGGTATCCTAGGACAATTAAAAATCTCCGTTTTTATATCTGTTAGGTAAGTTGTAACTCATATCCTAGACTCCTTTCTTAATTAAACTATTAAAACCATTTTACTTAGCAACAAACACAAGTCCTGAATCAAAGCCCTGATTTTTAGCAGGAAAGTGACTTATTACCGAGACGGTTAATATCAAAGACAACAAACTTATAGCTAATAAGATTTATCTTTCCATAGCTTTTTCTACTTTTTATTTTATGCTTTAATAATAACATGATTTGAAAGCGTTGTCAATCTTTTTTATAGTAAAATGAACAAAAAAATAAGTGAGATAAATTTATCCCACTCACCTGTCTCTATATCCTTACCTGTCTGTCTTCTGACCGCTGGCCTGTGACAAACATGGTAAAAGTTGCCTTGCAGACATTTCTGCCTTCTTGATTGGTGATATCGACATCCACTACACAGGTTGTGCGACCTTGATGGACACATTCTCCTTTAATGGTCAGCACATCGTCGAGTTTTCCTGCTTTGAGGTAGTTGATAGAGGATTGGAGAGTCACTCCGTCTAGTCCTAGCGAAATGACCACCAAACCACTGATCTGATCACAAAGTGTAAAGAGATAGCCACCATGGGCATTGCCATAGTAGTTGAGCGACGAGTCCACTACTTTGGTCGTCACAACAACGTGACCATCTCTCATTTGTTCAATTTCGTAATTTTCAAAGGCAGATATAGCGTCAAAATGAAAATCTTTCATCGTTTCCTCCTGATATTTCAAACGACACTATGATACTACTTTTTATAGGACTGTGCAAGGAGAAAGCTCCTAGTCTGGTAAAATTCCTACCTGCTCCACAAAGCGCATAAAGGCTGCCTGTCCTTGTTCTGTCTGCTTGTAGACTCCTGCATCCTCAAGCACACGAGCAAAGATAGCACCCACAGAGTTCTTGACGATTTCAAGGGCTTTTTCTTTATCTGTTAGGTCTGGATATTGGGCTCTAAGTTGGTATGCCCATTCCTGATGATAATCGGCAACTGTATCAGCTTCTCCTACAAGATAGCTAGCGACTTGCTCCACTTCTGCTTTCAGACGTGGTGGCAAGATTGCCAAGCCCATGACCTCAATCAAGCCGATATTTTCCTTCTTGATATGTTGGACATCCTTGTGAGGATGATAGATGCCATCAGGATGTTCTGGTGATGTCTGATTGTCCCGCAAGACTAAATCCAACTCAAACTGTCCATCGCGTTTACGAGCAATTGGTGTGATAGTGTGATGCAGTGTCTCGTCTGTCTCTGCCAAAATCTGCACTGCAGAATCTGAATACTGACGCCATTCCTGCAAAATCTTGTCAGCTAAGTTGATCAAATCTTCTTTGGAATCCGAAGTCAAACGCAATACTGACATTGGCCACTTGACAATTCCAGCCTTGACCTGCTCAAAACCAGCAAATCGAAAGGTCTTTTGCGAGGGAGCCAATTCCATAGGAAATACGTGACGCCCTCCCTGATAGTGGTCATGGGTTAGGATAGAACCACCAACGATTGGCAGGTCGGCATTAGATCCAGCAAAATATCCTGGAAACTGCTCTACGATAGCCAACAAACGTTCAAAACTCTGACGACTAATGGCCATGGGACGATGCTGGCCATCTAAGAAAATACAGTGCTCATTAAAGTAAGCATAAGGAGAATACTGGAAACCCCACTCCTGACCAGCCATTTCAAAACGGATAATACGGTGATTGCTGCGAGTTGGATGGTTAACCCGACCATGGTATCCCTCATTCTCTAGACAAAGCTGACACTGAGGATAATTACTAGCTTGCACCAACTTGGCTGCCGCAATCTCTTTGGGATCCTTTTCAGGCTTAGAGAGATTGATGGTAATTTCAAGTTCTCCGTAGTCAGATGGAACACGATAAGCAATATTTTTAGCAATAGCCTTGAGTTTGATGTAGTCATTCTTCTGACTGAGTTGGTAATAATCCTCTATCGCTTGCTCAGGAGAGTGGGCATAGGTTGCCCAAAAGTCACGATTGACCTGACTCGGACAAGGAGTCACCAAATCCATCAGTTCAGCACCAAGGATTTCACGCGCAGTCTGACTATCCTCAATCGTCTCTAATCGAACCGCCTCCTCGACAAGCTGGTCCTTGAGGTCAATCAATTTATCCAGATTGGTCTCAACTTCCAAAACACCATCTCCCACTCGTGCCAAGACACGATTGGTCAGGTAGGTTCGATCCATTTCCTCAAAGGTACTTTCTGCAATGACATGTGTTACAAATTTATCTACTAAGGTCACTATAGAGCCTCCTTTTGACTAGTCAAGGACGCGAGTGCCACCTGCAACTTCAGCGATATAGAAGCTTGGAGCGTATCCAACTACTTCCTCGTAGTGTTTGCCAACAGCTTCCTTAAAGGCCTCAACAGTATCTTTTTGCACCAAGGCAATAGCACAGCCACCAAAACCTGCCCCTGTCATACGAGCACCGAGAACTCCTTCTTGTACCCAAGCTGTGTGAACGAGGGTGTCCAATTCCAAGCCAGTTACTTCATAGTCATGTTCTAGAGAAACGTGAGAAGCATTCATCAAACGACCAAATGTTTCCAAATCTCCTGCTTGGAGGGCTGCTTGAGCTTTGAGGGTACGTTGATTTTCAAGCACTGCATGACGAGCACGTTTCAAGCGATTTTCATCTTTAATCAGATAGCTGTATTGGTCAAAGGCCCACTCATCCAATTCACCCAAGGTCTGAATATCTAAGGCTGCTTGCAATTCTTCCACTGCTTTTTCACACTCAGCACGACGTTCATTGTATTTAGAGTCCGCCAATTCACGGCGTTTATTGGTGTTCATAATAACAACGACATTGTCCTTCAAATCAAGTGGCACCAAATCGTATTCTAAAGTATTAGTATCTAGGTAAATTGCACGTTGGTCCGCTCCCATACCGATAGCAAATTGGTCCATAATGCCAGAGTTGACTCCGATAAAGTTGTTTTCTGTTTGTTTTCCAATTTTAACCAAATCGAGACGCTCTAATTTTAAATCAAAGAGATGCTCTGCCACAACCCCTGTCAAAAGTTCCAAAGATGCTGAAGAAGACAAACCAGCACCATTTGGGATATTCCCATAAACATAAAAATCAAACCCTTTGTCAATCACATGCCCAGCTTCTTGCAAGAAATGAAGAACTCCTTTTGGATAATTGGTCCAGTTATGCTCTTTTTCAAACTTGAGGTCAGCGAGAGGCACTTCGATAATACCCTTGTCCTCAAAGTTAGCTGAGTAGAAACGCAAGACTTGGTCATCACGTTTGCGAGCAGCCCCATAAGTTCCCAAGGAAATAGCAGCTGGAAAAACGTGCCCACCGTTGTAATCTGTGTGTTCACCAATCAAATTAATACGACCTGGTGAAAAAAAAGTTTGGTCTGCTTCTTGACCAAAAACGGCAAGAAAGTCTTTGCGAAGAGCTTCAGCAGTAAGATGTTGTGTCATATGATTTCTCCTTTTACTGTCCGTTAAGTCATCTTAATGTGTAATCGTTTTCTTCTATTGTATCCAAGGGATTTTCCAAGGTCAATCCTTTTTACTAAACTTTTACTAAACTATCAGTAAAATACAGAAAAATATGATATACTAATCTAATCAAGGAGGATTTATGGCTACCTTAAAAGACATTGCACAGCTAGCCTCTGTCTCTATCGCGACTGTTTCCCGTGTCCTCAACCGCGACCAGAGCCTATCTGTTACAGAAGAAACCAGACACCGTATTTTAACCGTTGCTGAAGAGCTGGGCTACACCAAGCACCTCAAGACAGGCGAGTCCCACAAGCCCAAGCAAAAGATTGCCATTATACAATGGGTCAGCGAACAAGGGGAGCTGGACGACCTCTACTACTACCAGATTCGCCTAGGCATAGAAAAAAGAGCCCAAGAGTTGGACTATGATATCTTGCGCTATTTTAATGACCATCCTTTTACCCTGAGCGAGGAAGTGATTGGAATTCTCTGCATTGGAAAGTTTAGCCGAACTCAGATTTCTGCCTTTGAAGAATACCAAAAGCCTCTTGTCTTTCTAGACAGTGATACTCTTTCGCTAGGACATACCTGCATTATCACAGACTTTTACACTGCCATGAAACAGGTTGTCGATTATTTCCTCAGTCAAGGAATGGATCGTATCGGGATTCTAACAGGGCTTGAGGAAACAACCGACCAAGAAGAAATCATTGAGGATAAGCGGCTGGAAAATTTCAGAAACTACAGTCAAGCAAAGGGAATCTATCATGATGAACTAGTCTTTCAAGGAAGCTTTACTGCCCAGTCTGGCTATGACTTAATGAAAGAGGCCATTCAGAGTTTAGGAGACCAACTCCCACCAGCCTTTTTCGCAGCCAGCGATAGTTTAGCTATCGGTGCCCTCCGTGCCCTCCAAGAAGCTGGAATCAGCCTACCAGACCACGTCAGTCTTATTTCCTTTAACGACACCAGCCTGACCAAGCAAGTCTATCCTCCCCTCTCCAGCATCACCGTCTATACCGAAGAAATGGGCCGAGCAGGTATGGATATTCTTAACAAGGAAGTACTCCACGGTCGCAAAATCCCTAGCCTGACCATGTTGGGAACCAGACTGACTCTGAGAGAAAGTACAAGGAATGATTAAGATATTAAATAAGCTAGGCAAAAACTAAATTTCAAGATAAAATGAAGTAAATATCCTCACAAAAAAACGCATAGTATCATATTTTCAATGCCTGATACTATGCGCTTTTTACTTTTAAAGACTTTCCCCCAACCTCTTTTCTAATGTTGATGCCCATGAGGTTGCTCTAAGGCTGTTACCTTTCGCTTATGTTGCGCATGATTGCTTTGACTGGTGTCCACTTCGATGGTAATATTCTGAATTCCTCTTTCTTCTAAGAGCTGACGTACTTGATTCTTTGTTTCCGTCATCTGATCCCAATCTTCTAAACAGAGATGGGCAATGGCATTATTTTCCAGACCATCCATGGACCAAATGCTAAGTTGATTGACACTTTTGATATTGGTCAGAGCCTCCAAATCCTTCTCCAAATCATCTGTCTCTAGTCCTTCTGGCACAGCATCCAGGAAAATCTTGAGCGCGCTCCAAAAACGAGGAAGGGCTTTTGTTAGAATGAATATGGAAATGACAAGCGATAAGAGCGGATCAAGGATATACCAATCTGTAAATCGAAGGATAATCGCCACTAGAATGACAGCCAACCAACCAAGTGTATCTTCAAAAAAGTGCAGGCTGAGAATTGACTCGTTCTTTGTCTTTCCCTTACGAACTACTAGACTAGCTAGCACATTGATACTGACTGCAATGATTCCTAGCCAGAGGATACCTTCATCATTGACGGGCTGTGGATTAAAAAGTTTAGTTATATTTTCCAAAATCACTAGGATGGATCCTGTGATAAGAATCACAGCAGTCACTAGTGCTCCTAAAAGACTAAATCGCTTGTAACCCAAGGTGTACTGCCTATCTTCTTCTCTATTTGAGATTGTTTCTAAAAAGGCCGATATGCCAATAGCTATAGCATCTCCCAAGTCATGGACAGAATCAGCAAGAACAGCACTCGAACCAAAGATTCCTCCTGCGATAAACTCAACAATAGCATAGCTTAAATTTAAGAAAAAAGCTATCCAAATAGTATATTTTGCCTTCATCTTTCTCATTCCTTTGTTATAATAGATTTATGAACATCTTGTTCATTATCATTATCCGCTAAAACTCAAAGAAAGGATAGAAGCAAAACGTCAACTTTATTCAGTTCTGAACAATTTGCCTCAAGTGTCCACATGACGAACATTGACCGCCGTATCAGCAAAACAAAAAAAGCCATATATCAAGCTTTTCTACAACTCTTGAACGAGAAGGGCTACGAATCCACTACAGTTCAGGATATCATTGACCTCGCAGATGTGGGACGTTCCACCTTTTACTGTCACTATGAGAGCAAGGAACTACTTCTGGACGAACTTTGTCGCTACCTCTTCCATCACCTCTTTGAAAGAGAGCAATCCATTTCAACCGAGGACTACCTCGCCCACCTCTTTCTCCATTTTCAGAAAAACCAAGACCATATCACCAGTCTGCTATTTTCCAAAAATGACTACTTCCTCCGTCAACTCCAGAGAGAGTTAGAACACCATGTCTATTCCGTGATGGCTGATGATTTAAGAGAAGCTCACCCGAGTTTGCCTACTTCTTACCTCCAACACTTAGTCGTGTCCAACTTTATCGAGACATTGACCTGGTGGCTCAAAAAAGGACAAGACTTCACAGACCAGGAAGTTGTCCAATTTTATCTAGACCTTCTCATTCCTAAAAATTGAATATAGATTAGAGCTCAGTTACCTTATTTCTAGGCTACTGAGTTTTTTATCTTTGTTAGGTAAATCCGTATTCTGCTTAGCAGCCTTGCTCCATTGATACCAACCAACTAGACTGTTAATGAGATAAATTAGATATTTCCCTTGAATTTGCAGGCTTTCTCCCCACAAGAGATAGATTGAAAAGACATTGGTAGCTGCCCAGAATATCCACTGTTCACGGTAAACGGCTGTCATGAGGATTTGCCCTACCCCATTGAATGGGAACAGCGTAAGTTGGGAGACGAAGTTCGAATAGTGATGGGACAGTCTCCTAATTCAGAAAATAATACTGATGATCCTAATGGGCGCTAAAAATGCGAAGACCTATGAAGACATATTTTTTATTAGTCAAACAAAAAATCCGAAAGAAATGGTATATGATTATGACCATGAAACAAAGTAAAATCAAACCGAGTGATCTGAGGAAGCACCCGATGATCATGAAACGTTATTAAACACAAAAGTCACCCATGTGAGTTCTTGCCAGAAGCTGAAGTTAATCCTTCAACCTGGAAAACCCGCAGAGGTGACTTTTTCTATACATCTCGATTTTTCTGGCAATAATCATTAACCGATAAATATGTCTGTGAATCACCCAGCGACTCCGCTATGTCCATAATCCGCGGTGGTAGTAATCCCACTCGCTGGACAAGTTCGTGATTGCTGAACAATTCCCGTGGACTGCCGGCGAAGCCAAACTTCCCGTGTTCCATAACATACACCGACTCAAACTCGGCGGCGACCCAATCCATGTCATGGGTGATGGTCACAACTTGGTGGCCCGAATCAGCCAACTGATGGAAAATTGCGGTCAACTTGCGCCGGCTTTCCCAATCAAGCGACATCATCGGCTCATCAAATAAATAAATCGCTGGATCCACTGCCAAAACTGTGGCAACGCTCAACAGCTTGCGTTCCGACAATGACAGGTCATATGGACTTTCAGCTGTTTTATCATCCAAGCCAACTCTTTTTAGAGCCGCTAAAGCCCGCCTCGTAATCGTGTCGTGGTCATCCATGACCTGCGCGACATTCCACTCCACCTCTCGTTGAACGGTCGGGTTGAAAAGCTGATCGTCAGGATTCTGAAAAGTAATCCCAACCTTCAGTAACTTTTCGACTGGTTTAAGATCATTAAAATTTTCTCCATCGATCTTAATCACACCGGTTTGTGGTGTCAGCAAACCCGTCAACAATTTGAAGAGCGTTGATTTGCCGGCACCATTTTGGCCGACAATAGCCACCATCGGATCGGCGAAGTGTTTGTCTTCAACATCCAAGCTAAAGGACCGTTCCGGATAAGTGAACGTCAGGTGGCTTAGTTCAATTGTGGACATAACGAACCTCCTTCAGATCAGCGTAATTCACCGGATACCGGCCATCAGCCAAGTGCCAATCCATTTTTTGAGCAAGTTGCTGGATTGTAGGGGCTGGAATCTGCCAGTCAGCTGCCAAATGATTAAACACCTCACCCGGCCTGCCCTGGGCTACCATTTGACCCTCGTGCAGCACCCACACAACGTCGGCGACTTCGCACAAATCGTCAATTTCACTGGTGACAATGAAGACAGTCGTCTCTTTAACTTGGGCCAGCCATTGGAAAAATTGCCGGCGGCCAAGGGGATCCATTTCACTGGTCGGATCATCCATAATCAAAACAGCCGGATTAGCCACAATCGCCGTGGCAATTGCCAACCGCTGGATCTGACCACCGGAAAGGCTCTCGGGACGCAAATTCAGCTGTTCAATCAGCCCCATTTGCGTGGCAACTTCTTCAACCCGTTTTTGAATCAGTCCTTCAGCCATTCCCTGATTAATCAAGTCAAAGGCGATTTCATCGGCAACCGTGTCTGCCAACCCGCTTAGTTGGCCAGCTGGATTTTGCAGTACAACTCCATTCATGGCATTATAAACGGGCCAATTGTCGGACACTCGCTGGCCAAACATGTGCCAATCGCCCTCAATCTCAGCAGACACAATTTTGGGAATGACCCCTGCCAGCACACGGCACAAAGTCGATTTGCCGGAGTGGCTATTCCCGATAATCCCAACCACCTGGCCGGTATGAACCTCCGCGTTAATCTGACGCAGTTGTGGTTGCTCAGTACCCGGATAACGGGTGGTCAAATTTTCAATTACAATCCGTTTATCTTCGTCCATATCTTCCACCCAATCAATAAAATTGCCAATCCAGTCAGACCAATGTGCAGCGTCCGCGACAGGCGATACACGCGCTGGGAGGTTCTGACAGTCCGGTTGAGATTATCAAAACCTCTCAGTTGGAGAGAAATCGACCGCGTCATCGATTGATCCAAGGTCTTAATCACCAATGGAATTAGAACCGGCAGGACTGACTTTAATTTCTGAATCAACGTTTTTTGCGGATTGGTTCCGCGAACTTTTTGTGCCTGCTGGATTTTCCGCATATTGCGCATCATTTCCGGCAAAATATAACACACCGACATCAGAACGTAGACGGTTTTATAAGACAATCCGGACAGTTCCAAATAGGCTGCGTTTTCTGAAATACTCGTGGTCACCATAAAAAAGCCACTGGTCAAAATAATCACCAATACTCGACAACCCAGAGTGGTGGCGTAAATCAGGCCTTCTTTGTAGAACGACACCCCAAGCACAGAAAACAGCACAGTTTGATTCCGACTGTAAAATAACCCTTGGATGATCAGCATGGTGCAAATCAGAAACAGGCTGAATCCCAGCGCCTTAAAGGTGGTAGAACTCAATTTGGAAAATAACAATAGCAGTGTTGCGACAAGAATTAATCCGACCTGAAGCAATAAATTCATACTGGCAAAGCTCAACAACGTCATGTCCAAGATGAACAAGAGCTTAGTAATCGGATCGATCACCTGGTACCACTTGAGCTTGACCCGTGGCGCTCCAGAAATCAATGTTTTATCAGTCATCATTTATCATCGCTAAAGAAGTGCACCATCCGCTTCGGCAGCTGACGATAGATGAATAATGCCAGATAGGCCACGCAGACTTTATCCAAAATATCCAAGACAAACTCATCGGTAAATGAGGCCAGCCACACTGGTGCATGATTGGCGACCATTACCGCAAACAATGAGTCACCCCAAGCGATACCGGTCTGACCACCCCAAAAGATGACGTTGAGTGGCGTTGAAATGACAGCTGAAACGATGGCAATAATAATAGCAGAAACAAATACTCGTCGCGCTGACGAGAACCACCCATTGGCGTGCAAAACTCCGACAGCAATCCCAATTCCGATGCTGGTAATCGCATACACGGTTGAAATTGGCGATAAGGTCAGCCCATAGATCACGTTGTTGATGAAACCACTAATGGCACCGGCAACTGGCCCAGCCAACATGCTGGTAAGAAAGGTTCCCAAAGACCCCAGCCAAACGGGCAACTTTAACCCCTCCGCCAAGGCTTTGGCAACATAGTTAATCCCCACGGCAGCGGGAATCAAAGTCATGGTGGCAGCACTTAACTTAAATTTCCACATACTGGTACGATGAATCGGTTCTGTTTTCATAATCTTCTCCTTTTGTTTTTAAAGAGCCGTGTCTGGATAGACTTTCGGACGCAACGCTCTATTATATATCTACTGAACTGTCTATACACAAGATTTCCATCCTTAGTCGACATGAGCTGGAAATCCTTATTTGTTAAGTAGTTCACAACACATTATACACCTATTTTGTGAATAGTCAAGTGTATTTACAGTAAAATTTTAGAAAATCCTAAAAATTTGCTCTTATTTTCCATTTAAAAATGAAAATCATTAATTCTGACACCAAAAAAGCCCAGACGAAATTGTCTGAGCGTTCTTCTATATAGTCGTTTAAGTAAGTTGAACTTACGATTCTCAAGCTATTTCTTCAACAAACCTTGTTCTTGTAGAAACTCCTTGGCTACTTGTTCTGCTGACTTGCCTTCAACACCGACTTGGTAGTTGAGCTGGCTCATCTGGCTTTCAGTAATTTTACCAGCCAATTTATTGAGAACTGTTTCCAACTCTGGATGTTTCTTGAGAAGAGCTTCTTTCATCAGTGGAGCTCCTTGATAAGGTGGGAAGAGTTGCTTGTCATCTTCCAAAACCTGTAAATCGTAACGCGCCAACTCTGCATCGGTTGAATAGGCGTCCGTGATTTGAATATCGCCTGACTGAATAGCCTGATAGCGAAGGGCTGGCTCCATGGTCGCCACATTAAGCTTGAGACCGTACATTGATTGCAAGCCCTTATTGCCATCTTCACGGTCATTAAACTCAAGTGTAAAGCCTGCCTTCAACTGCCCTTCCACTTTTTTCAAGTCCGAAATGGTCTTCAAGCCATATTCTTGAGCAATCTTTTTCGGAACAGCCACAGCGTAGGTATTTTGATAAGACATAGGTTTGAGATAGGCTAGACGATCCTGTTTGGCAATACCATCACGCGCTACCTGATAAACCTGCTCTGGCTCATGACTCACCTTGGGTGATGGTTGAAGCAAACTTTCAGTCACCGTACCAGTAAATTCAGGATAGATATCAATATCGCCTTTTTTCAGAGCTTCATAGAGAAAGCTTGTTTTCCCAAAATTCGGTTTAACAGTAGCAGTCATGCTGGTATTTTCTTCAATCAGCAACTTATACATATTGGCCAAAATTTCTGGTTCTGGACCCAATTTACCAGCAATAACCAAGTTTTCTTTCTCTTTTTGAGCTAAGAGGGCTGGACTATAAGATAGACCAAGTAATATGGTAACCAAGGCAAAACCAGAAAAAATCGTCCGCAATTTTGCTTTTTCCATCACTTTTAGTAAGAAGTTAAAGGCAATAGCAAGCACTGCAGAAGAAAGTGCCCCAATCAAAATCAGACTGGCATTATTACGGTCAATTCCCAAAAGGATAAAGGAACCCAGTCCCCCTGCCCCAATCAAGGCAGCCAAGGTTGCCGTACCGATAATCAAGACAGCTGCCGTCCGAATCCCAGACATCATAACAGGCATGGCAAGTGGAATTTCAAACTTCTTGAGACGTTCCCATCTGGTCATCCCAAAGGCAATCCCAGCCTCTTGCAGACTCGGATCAATTCCCTTCAGCCCAGTGATGGTATTTTGCAAAATCGGAAAAATCGCATAAATCACTAGAGCTGTCAAAGCTGGCAAGGTTCCAATTCCCATCAAAGGAATAAAGAGCCCCAACAAGGCCAGTGACGGGATAGTCTGGAAAATCCCAGCAATCTGCAAGACCCAATCCGCCAGCTTCTCATGATAGCGAAGATAAACAGCCAAGGGAATCGCGATAAAGATAGCTAGTAACAAGGTTAAAAGTGACAACTGCAAATGTTGAGATAGAGCTGTCAACCAATCACTAAAACGATCCTGAAAAGTTGCAATTAAATTAGTCATGAACACTACCTCCAAACAAGTCTGCTACAAATTCTGTGGCAGGAGCTTTTAAAATAGTCTCGGGATTCGCTACCTGGCGAATTTCCCCATCCTGTAAAACAGCAATACGGTCCGCCAACTTCAAGGCCTCATCCGTATCATGGGTCACAAAAATCGTTGTCATCCCAAACTCTTTATGCAATTCTTTAGTCAGAACCTGCAACTGTTTTCTCGAAATAGCATCCAAGGCTGAAAAAGGCTCATCCATGAGGAGAATCTTAGGCTGACCAATCATAGCACGAACAATACCGATCCGTTGCTGTTCTCCACCAGATAATTCACTAGGCAAACGATGCCCATACTCAGCTACTGGCAAGCCAACCTTAGCCAAAAGCTCTTCTGTTTTCTGAGCAATTTCTTCCTTAGTCCATCCTTTCATCTCAGGAATCAGTGCAATATTTTCCGCGACCGTTAGATTTGGAAAGAGAGCAATGGCTTGTAAAACATAACCAGTAGAAAGACGAAGTTCACGCTCATCATAATCTTTAATGCGCTTGCCATCCATATAAATATTTCCATCAGTTGGTTCCAAAAGACGATTAATCATCTTGATCATGGTCGTCTTACCTGAGCCAGATGGACCAACTAAAACCATAAACTCTCCATTCTCAATTCGTAAATTGACATCTCTCAAAACATCTTTTTCTGTGTAACGTAAAGCTACATTTTTGTATTCAATCATTCTGTATCCTCAATTTAAAACTTCCATCGATTGGTCAAGTCTTCTACCTTAGGCATGACTTCCTTATTGTCCCAATGCTCCACAATTTTCCCGTTTTCTAGACGGAAGATATCGTACTGGGCATAGGCAACTCAACCAATCCGATTCTGACCATAGCTAACCACATAGTTTCCTTGTCCTAAGAGTTGGAAAACAAAGTCAAAAGTGGCCTTTACTTATAAACAGCTAATTTGCTCCATTTTAAACCTCATTTTCCTCCTCTTTCAGATTAGCCAAAATTCTTTCTTGAAAGGCTTCAAACTGACGAATTTCTTCCTCTGAAAATCCTTTGTAAAAGATCCTATCCAATTTCTGACTGACACGATGCCCCACTTCTTTCTGAGACTGCCCCAACTCTGTTAAAACTAAATACTTCTTACGCTTATCCTCTCCACATGGACTAACGGTTACAAGATTTTGTTCCTCTAGCTTTTTAATCATCGTCGTCAGCGTATTATTAGCAAGTCCAGTCGCCAAAGCAATATCTGTCGCAGTTGCGCAGCCAGTTTCACTATTCCATAAAACCGCTAAAATCTTTCCCTGTTCACTCCGATAAAGAGCTTCAGGATCCCGACTAAGTAACTTTTGAAAAATCCGCCCATTCAACAAACGAATATGATGGGCTACCAAATGACTATCTTTCATGACACCTCCTTTTATTTCTACATCGAAACGAATAAAGTAATTATAACACTCGCCATTCCATCTGTCAACTATTTCGATTTGGAAATAATTTTTCCCAGTAAAAAATTCTCCTACCCAAGGTAGAAGAATTTTAATCTTATAAAACTTAATCCGTCATGTCCGATACCAAGGTTCGATGCTCCAATGGAACACTGCACATAACTAGCAAGAAAATGAAACCTGACTGAATCCAGAAGAGGGCCAAGTCAAAGATTCCGTGTACAGCAACCACTGTAAGGAAAGACAGATAAAGACCGATAATCGGGCGTTTCCCCGACTCCTGACTCATATCCATCATCAAGCGAACAGGAGCAACAGAAGACAAAACTAGTAAAATAGTCCCCACAATTCCATAACTCAGAATCGTATCAATATAAAGACTATGAGCATGTTCATGATAAGGAGCATTTATCCGAGGATACGAGTGCATGTAGGTCAATGGCCCCTCACCCCAAAAAGGATTTTGCTTAAACAAGGCCATCCCAGCATCCCAGATAGAAATGCGTTCTTCCATAGAAGAGTCTAAAGTCCCCATCCGAACTCCCAAATCACTAGAAAAGAGGAAACTCAAGCCAATCGCAAAGACCCCAATACTAAGCCAAAAGGCCTTCCAGTTTTTAATGGTCGTAAAGAGATAAATAATGGCTCCAGCGATAATAGCAGGAAAGGCAGTTCGATTTTGCGTAAAGTTCAAACCAAAGAGATTCACAAAGCCTGCAATCACACAAAATACTTTCAACCAATTCAACTTGGTCGTTGTAAACAGATAGAAAGCAATCATGATACAGAAACAACAAATAATTCCATAATAATTAGGATTAAAGAAGGTCACTTCTGCACGATTCTGATGCCAAACCTGCATATTGGGTGAAAGAAAAGCATAGTTAAATTTCTTCACAATTTGGAAATGTTCTAAACTCGCAAAAGCAGCTGACAAGACGCTACCAAACAAGACGAGCTGCAAAATCAATCGAAAGAATTTATGTGATAAAATCGACTGATAGTGCAAAAAGAAAATAGTAAATAGAAAAATTCCTACTGAAGCCACAACTCCCATCCAATTTTGTGCAAAAACGGATATAACAGTACTATAGCCCAGAAAAAGAAGCAGCATCGGATGCTCCCTCATTTTCTGAAGAATACTTTTCATGTCTCCTGTAAAAATTAAACTGATAATATATAAACAGAATACAACTACAAAAAGATAAAAGGGTAAAAAGATACTCAGGATAATTCCCAATAAAATCAGCTCTTTACTAGACAACCCTTTCAGCTTTTCAATAAAGCCTATTGATTTCAAAATGAATCCTTTCTCTCCAAATCAGTTGATTCAGATAATAGTAAGCTACCCTTTATTGTACCACTTTTTTAGCAATTTGAAAACAAAGGAAACGTTTTCTAAAATAAAAACCCTATTTTATCAACCATATCAAGGCTTCAAAATGTTACTTCAATTCCGTTCTCAATTACCCGATAAGTCTGATTTTGCAAATCAATTTCTGCTACTGCTGTTACGGACTTATCTTTATTTTGACGTTTGATTACAATGCTGTGGGCTGTTGATGTTTCAACGTCAATAGTTCCTTCTAAATCAAATGCTTCTGAACGATTACGGAAAGAAAATAGATTGAGAAGGGCCTTCACCACAGGACGTTGGACTTCTTCTGCTATTTCCTCATTGCTATAGTAATGACGATTAATATTTCGACCTTCTTTAGTTTCTTCTAATAATTTCAAGTCATTCTTGCCTGCTAATAGCCCCACATAGTAAACTTGAGGAATACCTGGAGCAAAAGCTTGAATTAATCGTGCAAGGAAATACTTGACATCATCGTCTCCAAGCGCTGAATAGTAGGTTGAATTGATTTGGTAGATATCTAAATTGTTATACTCGGCACTGGAGTACTTACGTTTGACATTAGCTCCAACCTTATAGAGCTCATTTGAAGCATAGTCGATTTCCTCATCAGTCAAGATATCCTTGACATCTACTACTCCAATCCCATCATGGGTGTCTAGCGTCGTAAACTGCTTCATTGGGCTCATCTTTAACCACTTGGCCAAACGCTCTGTTCTGGAACTGTAAAGAGTATAAAGTGTCACCATTGGAAGAGCAAAATCATAAACATAGTAATCATGGTCTGCTATTTTAAACTGAATCGAATAGTGTTCATGAATCTCAGGTAAAAGCTCTGTCCCATACTCAGCAGCGATATCTCGAACTTTGTCCAATAAATCCCAAATATCTGGTTCTACAAAGAAATCATTAGTATCCAATTTCTTCACTGCATAAGCAAAGGCATCTAGACGAATCAAATCACATCCATTACTTGCCAAGTGCTGAATGGTCTTACGGATAAATTCCATCGTTACTTCTTTGCTCACATCAAGATCAATCTGCTCCTCACCAAAGGTATTCCACAAATGTTCCACTGAACCATCTTCAAACACAATCTCTTGCTTTGGTGCACGATCCTTACGCTTGTAAATTAAATCTACATCAGACTGTGTCGGACGGTTTTCTGGCCAAAACTTATCCCAGTTTAAAAAGAGATCTTTAAATTCACTGGCTTCATGTTTTTCTTGATAGTCCTTATAATACTTGGATTGACGAGAAATATGATTAATCATAAAGTCAAACATAAGATAATATTTCTCACCTAAACGCTTAATATCCTCCCAATCACCAAAAGCTGAGTCCACTTCGTCGTAGTCAACAGGCGCAAATCCACGATCACCTGTTGATGGGAAAAATGGTAGAAGGTGAACTCCTCCAATAGCATCTCCAAAATGCTCTTCCAAATTCTCATATAAGTCTTTAAGATTATTTCCCAGACTATCTGAATAGGTAATCAACATGGTTTTATTCTGAATTGGCATCATTACTCTCCTTTTTTTAATTGAAGCCAAGTCTCATATGACTTGGCTTCGTAAATCAAATTCATATCATACTCTTCTAAAATCTCTTCAAACCACGTCAGCTTTATCTGCAACCTCAAAGCTGTGCTTTGAGCAACCTGCGGCTAGCTTCCTAGTTTGCTCTTTGATTTTCATTGAGTATTAAATCTCTGTTTATCATCAAACTCGTACTAAATATAGACTTCAATAAACTAAGTACTACTTTCTTGTTTTCTACATAGAATTATCAACAAGCTGAACCCTTCCTCTGTGTCAAAGACTATAGATTCCATGAGTTCTTCTTACTTCACTGCTCCGTTGCTCATGCCTGAAATAATATGTTTTTGGAAGATGAGGTAGACGACAGTAATTGTTACAATTCCCACAATATAGGATGCAAAACTTGGCCCATAGTCATTAAAATACTGACCTTGGTAGTTGTACTGGAAGAGAGGCAAAGTCCACAGCTTGGAATCCTTATTCAAAATTAACAATGGCAACATAAAGTCATTCCAGAACCATAATGCATTGATAATCAAGGTTGTAGCATGCATGGGCTTCAGCATTGGAAAGATAATTCGACGGTAAGTTGTAAATCGATCAGCCCCATCAATTTCTGCAGCTTCATCTAAACTATCTGGTACACTGATTTTAATATAACCAACGTACAAGAAGAGAGTCTGTGGAATTGCATAAGTTAGATAAAGTAGTACCAACCCCCACATATTTGCCAGACCGAGTTTGCTCATCATAACTGTGATAGGAATCATAATCACCTGAAATGGAACAAATATCCCTAAGATCAAGAGCGAATACATAATTGCAAAGGCTTTTTTCTTGGACATATTTCGAGCAATGGAATAGGCTGCAGCTGGTATAAAGAAGGCTACTACAATCAATGATAACACCGTAATAACAGCTGAATTCCAGAAATAGCCTCCAATCCCATCCGAAACTAATCGTTCATAATTACTTAACGTAAAAGGATTGGGCAAACCAAAGAAATGATTCATGATATCCTTGGTTGTCTTGAAGGAACTAAAAACCGTTACCAACAAAGGAACAAGTATGAGAATACCACCTACTATCAAGAGGACATACTTCCAAAACTGATTCAATTTTTCTTCTTTTTTCATGTGTAAGACTCCCCTATTAGATTTCAAATTTCTTTGATAGTTTGATTTGGATAAGAGAAACAATTCCAATAATTAAGAATAAAATCAAGGCAATTGCATTCGCATATCCATATTGATTACTCTTGAAGGCATAGTTATAGACTAAAAGACCAAGAGACGTTGTAGCATTATTTGGACCACCACTCGTCAAGGCAAAAATTTGGTCAAAGGCAGTCAAACCGGACTTAAGAGCTAGGATAAAAACCATAGAAATCGTTGGCAACAAATATGGTAATTCAATTTTCCAAAAAGTTTGTTTGCTTGTTGCACCATCAATTGATGCCGCCTCCAAAATATCACTTGGAATACTCTGAAGACCAGCAAGAAAGAGAATAATTGGCATTGCTACTCCTTGCCATAGAAGAACAAAAATAGTTGCCACTACCGCTCCGATTGGTGTTCCTAATAGACTTTCTTGTAAAAAACTAATCCCTAAAATTTTTCCAATCGTTGGAAGACCATAGTTAAAGAATTGTTTAAAAATCAAGGAAACTGTCAATCCAGACAAAACCGCTGGGAAAAAGAACCATGCTCTAAAGAAGGTCTGCCCTTTCATCTTAGAATTTAAGGCTCGAGCCACAACCATCCCAATTGTAATCTCTCCAATAATCAATGCCAGGGTTAAAACCAAGGTAAAAGCAATGGCTGTGAAGAATTTTCCATCAATCATCAGCAATTTGTAGTTATTCAGACCAACAAATTTATAATTATAGGTCAATCCAGTCCAGTTAGTCAAACTATAGAAAGCACCTTGTACCATCGGAAAGTAAAAGAAGATAGCTTGTAATGCAAGTGGGATGAGCAAAAAAGTCCAACCCCAGTATTTATTTAAAAATTTTCGAATAGCCATATCATCTTAACTCCTATTCTAGTCCAAATCTGCCTTCATTGGATTAAAGAAAGCATTGAGATTGTTTGCCATATTTTTCAGATTTTTATCCATCAAGTAACCTGCACTTAGATTAAAAAAATCTTCTTCAGAATTCCAGTGTTGGCCCAACCAAACATAATGTTTATCCGTAAATGCTAGTTTAGAAATCTCTGCAAGTGCTGAATCTTCTTTTTCCTGTACACCTTTTACAGCAACTGGTGATCCATCCACATCATAATATGCTTGCATAGCTTTTGAACTAGTCATATAGCTGATAAATTCTTCGGTTTCTTTAGGATGTTTGGTAGTAGCTGAAGTTGATAATGCCATGTCCCCTGCACCAACAGTGGCTTCTTTTCCTACTTCTTCTCCTGGGAAGGCAAACATCCCCACATCAAATTTTGGATCCTGTTGATTAATTGCCGCTAATGCCCATGATCCTTGTGGCATCATCAAGGCTTTTTCATTCGAAAACGCTACCACCGCATCGTTATAAGAGGCACCACGCCATCCATCTTGAGCATTATCCGCCAACAAATCTAGTCGTTCTGCATCTGCTTTTAAAATAGCATCATCTACAGAAATAGCATTTGGTTTTGAAAAGCGAAGATAGTTATTAGCTGCATCTCCACTGCCTGTAATGGTAATGAGAGAAAGTTGATGATAACCGTTTAATGTCCATCCTTCATTGCCTGCAACTGCAAACGGAGAATTCCCACTATCTTTTATCTTTTTAACAATCTCTTGAAACTCTTTAAAAGTCTTCGGTTCCTCAAGTCCTAATTCTTTAAACTTTGTTTTATTGTAATAGATTCCATAAAGGTTAGCAGTTAAAGGCACACTATAAATCTTGTGATTGATTGCATACTTTTCTGCGTAGTCATTCTTAATGTTCTCAAGATAAGATTTCCCTGTCATATCTGTAAAGTAACCTGCTTTTGCCCACTCCTGAAAATCCATATTTTGAGGATAGATATTAACAATATCTGGAACATCTCCTGATAAAATCCGAGTCTTCAGAACAATTCCAGCTGCCGGAACAGTCGTCAGTTTTACATCAATAGTAGGATGATCCTTTTCAAAATTATCTACAATTTTTTGCAAAGTATCCGCCATTTCGGTCTTCTGGTTAAAAAATTCAATCGTTACCTTTCCATCAGTCGATTGATTATTCTGACCACAAGCTGCTAGTCCTAGTAAACTAGCCCCAGCGACTAAAAGAAAACCTGCTTTCTTATACCATTTCATTGGAAAGCCTCCTTTATAAATTTATACACCTTTATTATAGTCTTCTAAAAATATACTGTCTACTCAAAAAATCTCCTTGGGATAAAATAACAGTTAAACCCGCATACATTAGTTCTGCACCTGAGTAAACTTCGCCATTTTCCTGTAATTCATATAGTCCCTCTTCATCCAAATCTTTTAACTTTAAAGTTGTTTCCATGGTCTCTACAACTGATAAAACGCGAACGTAGGTTACAATCGTTTGATTTTTGTAATTAAATTGTACAGCTGCTTCATTGGATGCAGTATCAGGATTAATTAGTCTATACTGTTGTCCTAACTGAACTACTGGTCGTAATTCTTTATACAAGTTCACCTGATTAGCAATCGTAGCTTTCTCTTCATCTGATAAACTTGTCAAATCAAGCTCATAGCCCAAATTTCCCATCATTGCTACATGACCACGTGTTTCTAATGGTGTCGTTCGACCCATCTGATGATTCGGTACTGCTGACACATGAGCCCCCATAGAAATGGTTGGATAGAGATAGGATGAACCGTATTGAATTGGTAAACGTGCAATAGCATCAGTATTATCACTAGCCCAGACTTGTGGGAAATAGCGCATCATACCAAGATCATTTCGTCCACCACCACCAGAGCAGGACTCAAAGAGAATATGGCTGTGCTTTTCTGTCAGATAAGAAACGAGTTCGTAAAGCCCCAACATGTACTGATGAGATTGCATCTGTGTTTCTAGATAAGTAAAGCCATTTCCTAGGTTAGTCATATTACGATTCATATCCCATTTAATGTAATCAATCTCATGATAAGATAGGAGTTCATCTAATACATTTTTCAAGTATTCTACTACCTGAGGATTGGCAAGATTAAGTACTAATTGATTCCGAGAATAAGTATGCTCATAGCCAGGAACCTGAATAGCCCAGTCAGGATGTTTACGATACAAATCACTATCTACAGAAATCATCTCAGGTTCTAACCAAAGCCCAAACTGCAAACCTCTTTCATGGATAGCTGAAATCAGACTTTCTAAACTTCCACCCAGTTTTTCCTCATTAACACTCCAGTCACCTAAAGCACGATTATCATCAAAGCGATTGCCAAACCAACCATCATCTAATACAAAAAGTTCAATGCCAACTTTCTTAGCTTCATCAGCTAGCTCTAACAGTTTTTCTCTCTGAAAATCAAAGTAAGTAGCTTCCCAGTTATTAATTAGAATTGGGCGTTCTTTTGTAGAAAATTTACTTGGCATAATGTGCTTCAGTACAAAATTCTGACTTTCATGACTAATACTAGTTAATCCCTTGTCTGAATAGGTCATTAAAGCTACCGGTGTTTCAAAGTATTCCTCAGGGTCTAACTTCCAAGAAAAGTTTTCCGGATTAATCCCAATAGCCAGCCGAACTTCATTCAATTGATTCTTTTGAACAAAAGCTTCAAAGTTTCCACTATACATTAGTTGAATAGCAAACACATTCCCTGCATCCTCTGTGATTCCTTGATCACATAGTAGAAGAGCTGGTGTTTGAGCATGCCCAGAAGCTCCACGGTTCGAACTAATCGAAAAGATTCCTTGTTCTACCTGTTGACGTCTGACAGTCTTTTCACGAGCATAAGCTCCCTGAAGAGTTACGATTTCGTAAGCTGCAGCAGGGAAATCAGCCATAAAAGAAAAATCTTTATGGATGACAACTTCCTTATTACTATTATTCTCTAATTTACTGTAGCTAGCAATTGTCGAATCATTATTAAAAGCAGTATAATACAAAGTCAGACTAAGTTGAGCCTTAGAATCTTCTAACATTAAGACAAGAGTCTCTGTATCGTCCATGCTATGTGGAGAAGGTAAGCCCTGTGGTCCATTTTGACCTTTTAAAATCTTTGCTTCTACAAATCGAAAGTCTGTTACTTCAGTTGCATCATGCTGAACCTGTAAAGTTGGTTTTCTAAAGTCACCCAAACCATGTTGTCCAAAAATTTGACGTTGTGTATCTAAGCTAAAGGTTCGATTAGTAGCTGTTGGATTTCCTGAAAAGGCATGATCTCGTTCATAAACACTATTGGAACCTTTATAGTTCTTAATAGTCTTTCCTAAATGTTTCAAAAGTAAGTAGCCATTTCGATTTTCAATAATCAAACTTAGATTTTTACTCTCAACATAAAATAGATTATTCTCTATCCTAACTCCCATTTACTTCACCTCATCACTTTATTGACTCTATTTTATCATCTGAAATCGC
Source organism: Streptococcus mitis (assembly GCF_946190275.1). GTDB lineage: Bacteria > Bacillota > Bacilli > Lactobacillales > Streptococcaceae > Streptococcus > Streptococcus mitis_DC. The sequence goes on from NZ_CAMHZQ010000003.1 coordinate 167,063, forward strand.
TTTCTAAAATAGAAAAATGTCTCAAGAATATGGTAAAATGTTAGGTAGGAGGTAGCACATGTTAGTTTTTTCAGAATACCAGACTGGAACAATCGACCTTTCCCTAAGCTTTTATGGATATGAGGAATGCACACCAAATTACTCTTTTGGTCCAGCCATTCGTGATACATACGTTCTACATTACATTAGTAAAGGACAAGGAAAATTTCATTACAAGGGTAAAATTGTTGATTTAAAAGAAGGAGATTTCTTTCTATTAAAACCAGATGAACTAACCTTTTATCAAGCAGATAGTAAAGAACCTTGGGCCTACTACTGGTTAGGAATCACTGGAGGGAAGGCTCCTGACTATTTTGCTCTTTCTCAAATTTCTGATCAATCCTATCTCATCCAATCTGAAACTTGTCATACCCAGACTACTGCAAAACTCATCTCAGACATTGTCCGCTTCGCTCAGATTACCAAATCAAATGAATTAGCTCAACTCCATATCATGGGACAACTCCATGAACTGATGTTTCATCTGGGAACTATTGCTCCCAACCAGAAGAAAAAGAATATTTCATCGACCCACCAACTCTATCTTGAATGCAAAAGATTAATTGATAGCCACTATCCTCAATCACTTACAATTCAAGATTTAGCAAAAGAACTATCCGTTCACAGAAGCTACTTATCAAGCGTATTCAAAGAATTTAACACCTTATCCCCAAAAGAATACCTACTATACGTTCGAATGTATCGAGCTAAACAACTCCTCGAAAATACCCAAGAGTCAATCAAGGTAATAGCATACTCGGTAGGCTTTTCAGATCCACTACATTTTTCTAAAGCTTATAAACAATACTTTAATCAGACTCCAAGTCAAACAAGAAAAGAATATTCTCAACACCAACTAGTGAGAAAGGAAACACTATGAAATCCTACCAAGCCGTCTACCAAATTCTAGCTAAAGAAATCGATTATATCAGCGGAGAAAAAATTGCAGAAGAACTATCACTAACTCGAACATCAATTTGGAAAGCCATCAAGCGTTTAGAACAAGAATGCATTGAAATTGATAGTATCAAAAACAAAGGCTATAAACTGGTGAATGGAGACCTTATTCTTCCAGAACTTATAGAACAAAATCTTCCAATTAAAATCAGTTTTAAACACGAAACAAGATCAACACAACTCGATGCAAAAGAAGCAATTGATTTAGGGAATGAAGCAAACACCCTCTATCTAGCTTCCTATCAAACAGCAGGGCGTGGGCGTTTTCAACGCTCCTTCTACTCTCCTCAAGGTGGAATTTATATGACCCTCCATCTTAAACCAAATCTTCCATATGACCAATTACCATCCTACACACTACTTGTAGCAGGAGCTGTCCACAAAGCCATTAAGAACCTAACTTTAATAGATGTCGACATAAAATGGGTCAATGATATCTACCTAAATAATCATAAAATTGGAGGAATTCTCACTGAAGCAATGACCTCTGTAGAAACAGGCTTAGTCACAGATATCATTATTGGAATAGGAATCAACTTTGCTATCAAAGACTTCCCTCAAGAATTAAAAGAAAAAGCTGGTAGTTTATTTAAAGTACCAGCACCTATAACAAGAAATGAATTAATCATAGAGATCTGGCGTGCTTTCTTCGAAACACCTGCAGAAGAGCTATTATACCTATATAAAAAACAATCATTCGTTCTTGGAAAAGAAGTTGCTTTCACACTGGATAAAAAAGACTACAAGGGACTTGCTAAAGATATCTCTGAAAATGGAAAACTTTTAGTACAATGTGATAACGGAAAAGAAATCTGGCTCAATAGCGGAGAAATTTCACTCAAGAGTTGGAAGTAGTAATAAACAAGCACAACCATAAAAACGACAATATATAAAGATTTTAGCTTTTCTGCAGCCCACTATAGTTGACAAAGAGCGCAAAAAAACTTCAGATAAGTAATCCAATTAAGTTTTACAAATCTGAAGTTTTTATTCTACTATTCTTAAAAATACAAAAAAAGAGTTATAAACTCTCAATAAAACGGAGAATAAGGGATTCGAACCCTTGCGCCAGTTACCCGACCTAACGATTTAGCAAACCGTCCTCTTCAGCCTCTTGAGTAATTCTCCAATTAATGGGCACGAGTGGACTCGAACCACCGACCTCACGCTTATCAGGCGTGCGCTCTAACCACCTGAGCTACGCGCCCAAGTTAAAAACTTGGTACAAAGAACAAAGTTCAAAGCGGGTGACGAGAATCGAACTCGCGACAACAGCTTGGAAGGCTGTAGTTTTACCACTAAACTACACCCGCATACATACTATAAGTAAAAATGGCGCGAGACGGAATCGAACCGCCGACACATGGAGCTTCAATCCATTGCTCTACCAACTGAGCTACCGAGCCTTATTGCGGGAGCAGGATTTGAACCTACGACCTTCGGGTTATGAGCCCGACGAGCTACCGAGCTGCTCCATCCCGCGTTAATGAAAAGGAGGATGTGGGATTCGAACCCACGCACGCTTTTACACGCCTGACGGTTTTCAAGACCGTTCCCTTCAACCGGACTTGGGTAATCCTCCATACTATTCAAATGGACCTTGTAGGACTTGAACCTACGACCACTCGGTTATGAGCCGAGAGCTCTAACCAGCTGAGCTAAAGGTCCAACAAGATCATTATAGCGGCGAAGGGGATCGAACCCCCGACCTCCCGGGTATGAACCGGACGCTCTAGCCAGCTGAGCTACACCGCCATGAATCGGGAAGACAGGATTCGAACCTGCGACACCTTGGTCCCAAACCAAGTACTCTACCAAGCTGAGCTACTTCCCGAGTTAAATAGAAAAATGCACCCTAGAGGAGTCGAACCTCTAACCGCCTGATTCGTAGTCAGGTACTCTATCCAGTTGAGCTAAGGGTGCTCTATATTATGCCGAGGACCGGAATCGAACCGGTACGATCGTTACCAATCGCAGGATTTTAAGTCCTGTGCGTCTGCCAGTTCCGCCACCCCGGCCTCTCTAAGCGAACGACGGGATTCGAACCCGCGACCCCCACCTTGGCAAGGTGGTGTTCTACCACTGAACTACGTTCGCACTGTTTTCTTCTATCTAAAAATGCCGGCTACATGACTTGAACACGCGACCCTCTGATTACAAATCAGATGCTCTACCAACTGAGCTAAGCCGGCTCATTTATTATATCTTAATGCGGGTTAAGGGACTTGAACCCCCACGCCGTTAAGCGCCAGATCCTAAATCTGGTGCGTCTGCCAATTCCGCCAAACCCGCAGATATGACCCGTACTGGGCTCGAACCAGTGACCCATTGATTAAAAGTCAATTGCTCTACCAACTGAGCTAACGAGTCTAAAATAACTTACGTTATTTCAAACGGTCCCGACGGGAATCGAACCCGCGATCTTCGCCGTGACAGGGCGACGTGATAACCGCTACACTACGGGACCTTTGGGAGTTAACGGGATCGAACCGCTGACCCTCTGCTTGTAAGGCAGATGCTCTCCCAGCTGAGCTAAACTCCCTAGAGCTAAGCGACTTCCATATCTCACAGGGGGCAACCCCCAACTACTTCCGGCGTTCTAGGGCTTAACTTCTGTGTTCG
>NZ_CAMHZQ010000004.1 GCF_946190275.1 Streptococcus mitis
CAACAAGCCCTCAAGTATTGGGCAGGAACACAAGCGCAGTACGATGCCCTTCCAACCAAAGATCCTAACACGATTTATGACATCTTTAAGTAGGTGTAGTTATGAAAGATAGAATAAGGATAATGTTAGGCGATCAGGAGATTGCCAAGAGATATATAGGTAGTAGACTGGTGTGGGAGAGCTTGAAAAGTGTTACCATAAAAAACGCGTATCTCTCTTTTTATGAAGATTATCGTATTTGGGTATCTAATAGAGATATAAAAACAACTCTTGAAAATAAGAAAATAACAAAAGTAAGAATAGGTACAAGCGAATTCCCGTTAATCACGACAAAATCGCCGTATATCTCTGATAGTTCGTGCATTTTTTATCTGAGTAGCGAAACAATTGAAAACTTCAAACGCGTAGGAGTCACAACGAGGATTATTAGCCTTGATATCACATTCTACTATGAATAAGAAAGGAAAAACACATGTCACAATTTAATGAATTGATTATCGCTTTTGCGACAGGCTTTTTAGCGGTAGCCGCAGGCAGTATCGTGAAAGCAGTGAAAGACTACCTTTTGCAAAAAGGTGGAGAAAAAGCTGTAAAAATCGCTGAAATTCTAGCTAAAAATGCAGTTCATGCAGTAGAGCAGGTAGCTCAAGAAACGGGCTATAAGGGTGATGAAAAGCTAGAACAGGCAAAAGTATACATGATTTCAGAGCTTAAAAAGTACAATGTCACTATGACGGATAAAGAGCTTGAAGTGTTTGTAGAGTCAGCAGTGAAGCAGATGAATGATGCGTGGAAAGGACAGTAATCATGGATATTGATACAAGTAGACTACGTACGGACTTGCCGATTGTTGGGTTTGAGCCGTACCGTCAAGTGCATGCTCACTCTACAGGGAACCGTAACTCAACCGCTCAAAATGAGGCGGATTATCACTACAGAAAGGACCCTGAACTTGGGTTCTTTTCTCATGTCGTTGGTAATGGTCGTGTTATGCAGGTAGGCCCTGTAAACAATGGCTCATGGGATGTTGGCGGCGGTTGGAATGCTGAAACTTATGCAGCAGTTGAATTGATTGAAAGCCATAAGACACAAGAAGAATTCGACCGTGATTATAGGTTATACGTTCCGCTTTTGCGAAATCTTGCGGACGAAGCAGGCTTGCCAAAAACGCTTGATACAGACGACTTGGCAGGTATCAAAACGCATGAATACTGTACCAATAACCAACCAAACAACAACTCAGACCACGTTGACCCGTATCCCTATCTTGCGAAATGGGGTGTTAGCCGTGAACAGTTTAAGCGAGATATTGAGAACGGCCTGGGCGCCGAAACAGGCTGGCAGAAGAACGATACAGGCTATTGGTACGTACACTCAGACGGAAGCTATCCTAAAGACAAGTTTGAGAAGGTTGATGGTACTTGGTACTACTTCGACGGGTCAGGCTACATGCTTGCAGACCGATGGAAGAAGCACACAGACGGCAATTGGTACTGGTTCGACAACTCAGGCGCAATGGCTACAGGTTGGAAGAAAATCGCTGAGAAGTGGTACTACTTCGATGTAGAAGGTGCTATGAAGACAGGTTGGGTCAAGTACAAGGACACTTGGTACTACCTAGACGGTAAAGACGGTAACATGGTATCAAATGCCTTTATTCAATCGGCTGATAAAAAAGGTTGGTACTACCTTAAAGCAGACGGAACAATGGCAGACAAGCCAGAGTTCACGGTTGAGCCAGAAGGCTTGATTACAACTAAATAATTTTAAAAAATAAAATGAAAGGAAACTTTCTAAATTGTTCTTTCTACCGCAAGCTCAGGCTTGCGGTTTTTTTGTTTGCTTAAAAATGGATTTAAAATCCAAGAAATGTAAATCGAATAAACGCATTTCAAATGCGTAAAATCATCTGCTTGTGAGAGTAGTGGTTTTGTTAAAAATAAAAACAGTGAGCAATCGCGTTTTTTTGTTCAAGAGTTATAAAAGGAGTTATAAAATTAAATATAGCTTGATTTAATAATGTACCAGAGACTCCCACCGGCTCCATTATTCCTTTGCATTCTTTTGCATTCCTTGGTAAAACGTTGTTAAATCAACGTTTTTTGTTTTTGTCTTTGGTATTCCTTGGTATTCTTTTGCGAAAAAAGGAGTCATAAACAGACCCTAAAACAGACCCTATTTTTAAAAAAGCGATAAAAAAAGATACAACATTTGTTGCATCCTAGAAATAATTTTTCTTTTCTACGGAAGACATGGGATTCGAACCCACGCACGCTGTTACACGCCTACCGCGTTTCCAACACGGCCTCTTAAGCCTCTTGAGTAATCTTCCAATACTTACTCAAATAGTCTACCATAAAGGCTCTTATCTTGCAATAAAAATTCTGGAAATAAGAAAAATGATAGATTTTGAAAGAAAATGATAAAAAATGCTTGACTTTGAAAGAAAGTGTGATAGAATGAATAGTGTAAACGATAACAGGAGGTGATTCAGTGTTAAAAACAGAGCGGAAACAACTGATTTTAGAGGAGTTAAATCAACATCATGTAGTTTCTCTAGAAAAATTAGTTAGTTTGCTAGAGACCTCAGAATCAACGGTTCGAAGAGACTTGGATGAGTTGGAAGCGGAAAACAAGCTTCGTCGCGTGCATGGCGGAGCAGAATTGCCCCATTCCTTGCAGGAAGAAGAAACCATTCAAGAAAAATCTGTCAAAAACCTTCAAGAGAAGAAATTGCTAGCTCAGAAGGCAGCCTCTCTCATTAAAGAAAAAGATGTCATCTTTATCGATGCTGGAACAACAACTGCTTTTTTGATTCATGAATTGGTCAATAAGAATGTTACAGTCGTGACCAACTCGATTCACCATGCCGCTCAGTTGGTTGAAAAGCAGATTCCAACTGTCATGGTTGGAGGAAGTGTCAAGATGGCGACAGATGCTAGTATCGGGGGCGTTGCTCTTAACCAGATTAACCAATTGCACTTTGACCGTGCCTTTATCGGGATGAATGGTGTGGACGATGGTTATTATACGACTCCTGATATGGAGGAGGGAGCTGTGAAGCGTGCTATTTTGGAGAATGCTAAACAGACCTACGTCTTAGTGGATTCATCAAAAATAGGACAAACTTGCTTTGCCAAGGTAGCACCACTCAAACGAGCTATTGTTATCACAAGTCAAGGGCATGAGCTCTTGCAGACTATTAAGGAGAAAACGGAGGTAATAGAAGTATGATTTATACAGTCACACTCAATCCATCCATTGACTATATCGTGCGTTTGGACCAAGTTCAAGTCGGTAGTGTCAATCGTATGGACAGTGATGATAAGTTTGCTGGTGGGAAAGGAATCAATGTCAGTCGTGTCTTGAAACGCTTGGATATTCCAAATACAGCGACTGGATTTATCGGTGGCTTTACTGGTAAATTTATCACAGATACTTTGGCAGAGGAAGAAATCGAGACACGTTTTGTCCAAGTAGCAGAAGATACTCGTATCAATGTCAAAATTAAAGCAGACCAAGAAACAGAAATCAACGGAACGGGTCCAACTGTTGAACCAGCCCAGCTAGAAGAGTTGAAAGCTATTTTATCTAGTTTGACTGCAGAAGATACAGTTGTATTTGCTGGTTCAAGTGCTAAAAATCTAGGCAATGTTATCTATAAAGATTTGATTGCCTTGACGCGTCAGACGGGTGCGCAAGTCGTTTGTGACTTTGAAGGACAGACCTTGATTGATAGTTTGGACTATCAGCCACTTTTGGTCAAACCAAATAATCACGAGCTTGGAGCTATCTTTGGAGTGAAACTCGAAAGTTTAGATGAAATCGAGAACTATGCTCGTCAGTTACTGGCCAAAGGAGCTCAAAACGTCATTATCTCCATGGCTGGGGACGGTGCACTTCTTGTCACATCTGAGGGAGCATACTTTGCTAAACCAATCAAGGGAACAGTGAAAAATTCAGTCGGAGCTGGTGATTCTATGGTCGCTGGATTTACAGGTGAATTTGTCAAATCTAAAGATGCAGTAGAAGCCTTCAAATGGGGAGTGGCTTGCGGAACGGCAACCACCTTCTCAGACGACTTGGCAACGGCGGAATTTATTAAAGAAACATATGAAAAAGTTGAGGTAGAAAAACGATGAAAATTCAAGACCTATTGAGAAAAGATGTTATGTTGCTGGATTTGCAGGCAACTGAAAAAACAGTTGTCATCGAAGAGATGATTAAAAGCTTGACAGACCACGGTTATGTGACAGATTTTGAAACTTTTAAAGAAGGAATTTTGGCGCGTGAAGCTCTGACTTCTACAGGTTTGGGTGACGGAATTGCTATGCCTCACAGCAAAAACGCTGCTGTCAAAGAAGCGACAGTTCTCTTTGCTAAGTCAAATAAGGGTGTTGATTATGAGAGCTTGGATGGACAAGCAACTGACCTCTTCTTCATGATTGCGGCTCCAGAAGGTGCTAATGATACCCACTTGGCTGCCTTGGCAGAATTGTCTCAATACTTGATGAAAGACGGCTTTGCTGATAAACTTCGTCAAGCAACATCAGCTGACCAAGTCATTGAACTTTTTGACCAAGCTTCAGAAAAAACTGAGGAACCTGTTCAAGTACCTGCCAATGACTCTGGTGACTTTATCGTTGCTGTTACAGCTTGTACGACAGGTATTGCCCACACTTACATGGCCCAAGAAGCTCTTCAAAAAGTGGCTGCTGAAATGGGGGTTGGTATCAAGGTCGAAACCAACGGTGCTAGCGGTGTTGGAAACCAACTAACTGCTGAAGACATTCGTAAGGCTAAAGCTGTTATCATCGCAGCAGACAAGGCAGTTGAAATGGATCGTTTCGATGGCAAACCATTGATCAATCGTCCGGTTGCTGACGGGATCCGTAAGACAGAAGAGTTGATTAACTTGGCTCTTTCAGGAGATGCGGAAGTCTACCGTGCCGCTAATGATGCAAAAGCTGCAACAGCCTCTAACGAAAAACAAAGCCTTGGTGGTGCCTTCTACAAACACTTGATGAGTGGTGTATCGCAAATGTTGCCATTCGTTATCGGTGGTGGTATCATGATTGCCCTTGCCTTCTTGATTGATGGTGCTTTGGGTGTTCCAAATGAAAATCTTGGTAATCTTGGTTCCTACCATGAGCTAGCTTCTATGTTCATGAAAATTGGTGGTGCAGCCTTTGGTTTGATGCTTCCAGTCTTTGCAGGTTATGTTGCCTACTCTATCTCTGAAAAACCAGGTTTGGTAGCTGGTTTCGTGGCTGGCGCTATTGCCAAAGAAGGTTTTGCCTTTGGTAAAATCCCTTATGCAGCAGGTGGTGAAGCAACTTCAACTCTTGCAGGTGTCTCATCTGGTTTCCTAGGTGCCCTTGTTGGTGGATTTATCGCAGGTGCTTTAGTTCTTGCTATCAAGAAATACGTTAAAGTTCCTCGCTCACTTGAAGGTGCTAAATCAATCCTTCTCTTGCCACTTCTTGGAACAATCTTGACTGGATTTGTCATGCTAGCTGTTAACATTCCAATGGCAGCAATCAACACTGCTATGAATGACTTCCTAGGCGGTCTTGGAGGAGGTTCAGCTGTCCTTCTTGGTATCGTCCTTGGTGGAATGATGGCTGTCGATATGGGTGGACCAGTTAACAAAGCGGCTTATGTCTTTGGTACAGGTACACTTGCAGCGACTGTTTCTTCAGGCGGTTCTGTAGCTATGGCAGCGGTTATGGCTGGAGGAATGGTGCCACCACTTGCAATCTTTGTCGCAACCCTTCTTTTCAAAGATAAATTTACTAAGGAAGAACGCAACTCTGGTTTGACAAACATCATCATGGGCTTGTCATTTATCACTGAAGGAGCGATCCCATTTGGTGCAGCTGACCCAGCTCGTGCGATCCCAAGCTTCATCCTTGGTTCAGCAGTAGCAGGTGGACTCGTTGGTCTTACTGGTATCAAACTCATGGCGCCACACGGAGGAATCTTCGTTATCGCCCTTACTTCAAATGCTCTCCTTTACCTCGTTTCTGTCTTGGTAGGAGCAATCGTAAGTGGTGTGGTCTATGGTTACCTACGCAAACCACAAGCATAAAAAATAGAAAAATGAAAAGATTGGACCGTTTGGTGCAGTCTTTTTCTCTTTCCGAAATGCCTGTGAAATATGGTATAATAGAAGAATGGCAAACAAGAATACAAGTAAAACAAGACGGAGACCGTCTAAAGCAGAACTCGAAAGAAAAGAAGCGATTCAACGAATGTTGATTTCGTTGGGAATCGCGATTTTATTGATTTTCGCAGCCTTGAAATTAGGAGCTGCAGGTATCACTCTTTACAATTTAATTCGCTTGCTGGTGGGTAGCCTAGCTTATCTAGCAATATTTGGTATTCTGCTCTACCTCTTCTTTTTCAAGTGGATACGAAAACAGGAAGGGCTCCTATCTGGCTTTTTCACCATATTTGCTGGCTTGCTCTTGATTTTGGAGGCCTACTTAGTTTGGAAATATGGTTTGGATAAGTCCGTTCTAAAAGGAACCCTGGCTCAGGTTGTGACGGATTTGACTGGTTTTCGAACGACCAGTTTTGCTGGAGGGGGCTTGATTGGTGTTGGACTCTATGTGCCAACTGCCTTTCTCTTTTCAAATATCGGCACTTACTTTATTGGTTCTATCTTGATTTTAGCAGGCGCTCTCCTAATCAGTCCTTGGTCTGTTTACGATATTGCTGAATTCTTCAGTAGAGGATTTACCAAATGGCGGGAAGGGCATGAGCGTCGAAAAGAGGAACGCTTTGTCAAACAAGAAGAAAAAGCTCGCCAAAAGGCTGAGGAAGAGGCTAGATTAGAAAAAGAAGAGGCTGAGAAAGGCTTGCTTAATATGCCTCCTGTCGATATGGAAACAGGTGAAATTTTGACAGAAGATGTTGTGCTTGACGTTCCACCTATTCCAGAAGAAGAGTGGGTGGAACCAGAAATCATCTTGCCTCAAGCTGAACTTGAATTCGCTGAACAGGAAGATGGCTCTGATGATGAAGATGTTCAGGTCGATTTTTCAGCCAAGGGGGCTCTTGAATACAAACTTCCAAGCTTACAACTCTTTGCCCCAGATAAACCAAAAGACCAGTCTAAAGAGAAGAAAATCGTTCGTGAAAACATCAAAATCCTAGAAGAAACCTTTGCTAGCTTTGGTATCAAGGTAACGGTTGAACGGGCCGAAATTGGGCCATCAGTGACCAAGTATGAAGTCAAGCCAGCAGTAGGTGTAAGGGTCAACCGCATTTCCAATCTCGCAGATGACCTCGCTCTAGCCTTGGCAGCCAAGGATGTCCGAATCGAAGCACCTATCCCTGGGAAATCTCTAGTCGGAATTGAAGTCCCTAACTCTGAGATTGCGACAGTTTCTTTCCGAGAACTATGGGAACAATCTCAAACGAAAGCAGAAAATCTCTTGGAAATTCCTTTAGGGAAGGCAGTTAATGGCACCGCAAGGGCTTTTGACCTTTCCAAAATGCCCCACTTGCTCGTCGCAGGTTCAACGGGTTCAGGGAAGTCAGTAGCGGTTAACGGCATTATCGCTAGCATTCTCATGAAGGCGAGACCAGATCAGGTTAAATTTATGATGGTTGACCCTAAGATGGTTGAGTTGTCTGTTTACAATGACATTCCCCATCTCCTGATTCCAGTTGTGACCAATCCACGCAAAGCCAGCAAGGCCCTGCAAAAGGTTGTGGATGAAATGGAAAATCGTTATGAACTCTTTGCCAAGGTGGGGGTTCGTAACATTGCAGGTTTTAATGCTAAGGTAGAAGAGTTCAATTCCCAGTCTGAGTATAAGCAGGTTCCGCTACCGCTCATTGTCGTGATTGTGGATGAGTTGGCTGATCTCATGATGGTGGCCAGCAAGGAAGTGGAAGATGCCATCATCCGTCTTGGACAGAAGGCGCGTGCTGCAGGTATCCACATGATTCTTGCAACTCAGCGTCCATCCGTTGATGTCATTTCTGGTCTGATCAAGGCCAATGTCCCATCTCGAGTGGCTTTTGCGGTATCATCAGGAACAGACTCCCGTACGATTTTAGATGAAAATGGAGCTGAGAAACTGCTTGGTCGAGGAGATATGCTCTTTAAACCGATTGATGAAAATCATCCAGTTCGTCTACAAGGCTCCTTTATCTCGGATGATGATGTTGAACGCATCGTAAACTTTATCAAGGCTCAGGCAGATGCGGACTACGATGAGAGTTTTGATCCAGGTGAGGTTTCTGAAAATGAAGGTGAATTCTCAGATGGTGAAACTGGTGGAGATCCGCTTTTTGAAGAAGCCAAGGCTTTGGTCATTGAGACCCAGAAAGCTAGTGCGTCCATGATTCAGCGTCGTTTGTCAGTTGGATTTAACCGTGCGACCCGTCTCATGGAAGAGCTTGAGATGGCAGGTGTTATTGGTCCAGCTGAAGGTACCAAACCAAGAAAAGTTTTACAACAATAAAAAAATAGCTTCTTTCCAAATTTGGAAGGAGGCTATTTTAGTGATTATTGATTAGTTTTATTTTCCGAAGTTGGGGTATTGGACTGTTTTTCGTTTTCAGTAGCAGGTTTACTTGGAGTAGGAGCAGGAGTAGAAGAATCCTGAGTTGATGTTTTCTGCTCTTCTTTTTTCTCTTCCTTGACGCTAGATTTTGGTGTTTCTTCTTGTTGTGCTTTTTCTTGAGAAGTGTTGTTTTCCTTATTGGGACTAGTGTTTTCCTTAGGGGATTCCTTTTGAATTTCTTTGACAATGGTTGTCGTCTGGCTTGTCGCAGGTTCTTTTTTAGTATTTTTGTTATTATCCAAGGCGTTCATGATCGTGATACTTGCGGTAATCAAGCCAAGGATACTAGCGATAGTCGCAACGATTTTTTGAAAGACTGTAAAGCCTTTTTTGATGTGTTCTGTTTTTGGTTTTGAAGTTCTACGATAATTAGACATGCATTCTCTCCTTTAATTAAAATTTATTATACCGCATTTCTTTAAAAAAATCTTAAAAAAAGAGGAATTGCCCTTTCTTGTCGCAAGCTCCGTTTCATGATACAATAGAAGGAGTGATTTTAGAAAGCGTGAGAAAACATGATTTACTTTGATAATTCGGCGACGACCAAGCCCTATCCTGAAGCCCTTGAAACTTATATGCAGGTCGCTTCAAAAATTTTAGGAAATCCATCTAGTCTCCATCGTTTGGGAGACCAGGCAACACGGATCTTAGATGCTTCTCGCCAACAGATTGCAGATTTAATCGGTAAGAAAAGCGATGAAATCTTCTTTACTTCTGGTGGGACAGAAGGAGATAACTGGGTCATCAAGGGTGTGACCTTTGAAAAGGCTCAGTTTGGAAAACACATCATTGTATCAGCCATTGAACATCCGGCAGTCAAAGAGTCAGCCCTCTGGTTGAAAAGTCAAGGATTTGAAGTAGATTTTGCTCCAGTTGATAACAAAGGATTTGTAGATGTTGAAGCGTTATCAGATTTGATAAGACCTGATACGACCCTCGTCTCTGTCATGGCAGTGAACAATGAAATCGGCTCTATCCAACCTATTGAGGCTATTTCAGAACTCTTGGCAGACAAGCCAACTATTTCCTTTCATGTTGATGCAGTTCAGGCACTTGCTAAAATTCCGACTGAAAAGTATCTAACTGATAGAGTGGATTTCGCGACTTTTTCTAGTCACAAGTTCCACGGAGTTCGTGGTGTTGGTTTTGTCTATATCAAGTCTGGTAAGAAAATTACGCCACTGTTGACTGGTGGTGGTCAGGAGCGTGATTACCGTTCGACAACTGAAAATGTGGCAGGGATTGCTGCGACAGCCAAGGCTCTCCGTTTGTCTATGGAAAAGCTAGATATCTTTACTAGCAAGACTGGGCAGATGAAGGCAGTGATTCGCCAAGCTCTTCTCGACTATCCGGATATTTTTGTCTTCTCTGATGAGGAAGATTTTGCCCCTCATATCCTGACTTTTGGAATTAAGGGTGTTCGTGGTGAGGTCATTGTTCACGCCTTTGAAGACTATGATATTTTCATTTCCACAACCTCGGCTTGTTCATCCAAGGCTGGGAAACCTGCAGGCACCTTGATAGCCATGGGAGTGGATAAGGATAAGGCCCAGTCAGCTGTGCGTCTTAGCCTAGACCTTGAAAATGATATGAGTCAGGTCGAGCAGTTCTTGACCAAGCTAAAATTAATTTATAATCAAACTAGAAAAGTAAGATAGGAGCATTCATGCAGTATTCAGAAATTATGATTCGCTACGGAGAGTTGTCAACCAAGGGTAAAAACCGTATGCGTTTCATCAATAAACTTCGTAATAATATTTCGGACGTTTTGTCTATCTATCCCCAAGTTAAGGTAACAGCAGATCGCGACCGTGCCCACGCTTACCTCAATGGAGCTGATTACACAGCAGTAGCAGAATCACTCAAGCAAGTCTTTGGAATTCAGAATTTTTCTCCAGTGTATAAGGTTGAAAAATCTGTAGAAGTTCTGAAGTCTTCTGTGCAAGAGATTATGCAGGACATCTACAAGGAAGGTATGACCTTTAAGATTTCTAGTAAGCGTAGCGACCACAACTTTGAACTTGATAGTCGTGAACTCAACCAAACGCTTGGAGGGGCTGTTTTCGAAGCAATTCCAAATGTGCAAGCTCAGATGAAAAATCCTGACATCAATCTTCAGGTGGAGATTCGTGAGGAGGCGGCTTATCTTTCCTATGAAACCATTCGAGGAGCAGGTGGATTACCTGTGGGAACTTCTGGTAAAGGCATGCTCATGTTGTCAGGAGGGATTGACTCACCTGTAGCAGGTTATCTAGCTCTTAAACGTGGGGTAGATATTGAGGCCGTTCACTTTGCCAGCCCACCCTACACTAGTCCAGGCGCCCTCAAGAAAGCGCAGGATTTGACTCGTAAATTGACCAAGTTTGGTGGCAATATCCAGTTTATCGAAGTACCTTTCACTGAGATTCAAGAGGAAATCAAGGCTAAAGCTCCAGAAGCCTATCTTATGACCTTGACCCGTCGTTTTATGATGCGGATTACCGACCGTATCCGTGAGGTCCGAAATGGTTTGGTTATTATCAATGGGGAAAGCCTTGGTCAAGTAGCTAGCCAAACCCTCGAAAGCATGCAGGCTATCAATGCAGTTATCAACACTCCCATCATTCGTCCTGTGGTTACCATGGACAAGTTGGAAATCATTGACATCGCCCAGGAAATCGATACCTTTGACATTTCAATCCAACCGTTTGAAGACTGTTGTACGATTTTTGCACCAGATCGCCCAAAGACTAATCCTAAGATTAAGAATGCAGAGCAGTATGAAGCACGTATGGATGTTGAAGGCTTAGTTGAGCGAGCTGTGGCTGGAATCATGATTACTGAGATTACACCTCAAGCTGAAAAAGATGAAGTAGATGACTTGATTGACAATCTGCTCTAATCAGAAAATCCAAAAGAATTTAGAAAATTAAATGAAAAAGTTAGTTTTTAATCCAAAAATGGAAGAAAAACTGACTTTTTTTCTTAAACTGTGATATAATAAGAATAAATTTTGAATATAGAGAGTTTTCTGACAATGAATCAATCCTACTTTTATCTAAAAATGAAAGAACACAAACTTAAAGTTCCTTATACAGGTAAGGAGCGCCGTGTACGTGTTCTTCTGCCAAAAGATTATGAGAAAGACACGGACCGTTCCTATCCTGTTGTATACTTTCATGACGGGCAAAATGTTTTTTATAGCAAGGAGTCTTTCATTGGTCATTCATGGAAGATTATCCCAGCTATTAAGCGTAATCCTGATATCAGTCGCATGATTGTCGTAGCGATTGATAATGATGGTATGGGGCGGATGAATGAGTATGCAGCTTGGAAGTTCCAAGAATCTCCTATCCCAGGGCAGCAGTTTGGCGGTAAGGGTGTGGAGTATGCCGAGTTTGTCATGGAGGTGGTCAAGCCTTTTATTGATGAAACTTATCGTACAAAAGCAGACCGCCAGCATACAGCCATGATTGGTTCCTCACTAGGAGGCAATATTACTCAGTTTATCGGTTTGGAATACCAAGACCAAATTGGTTGTCTAGGTGTCTTTTCATCTGCCAACTGGCTTCACCAAGAGGCCTTTAACCGCTATATCGAGCGCCAGAAACTATCGCCTGACCAGCGGATCTTTATCTATGTAGGAACAGAAGAAGCGGATGATACGGACAAGACCCTGATGGCTGGCAATATCAAGCAAGCCTATATTGACTCATCGCTTCGCTATTACCATGATTTGATAGCAGGGGGAGTTCATTTGGATAATCTTGTCTTAAAAGTTCAGTCTGGTGCCCTACATAGTGAAATCCCTTGGTCGGAGAATTTACCAGACTGTCTGAGATTTTTTGCAGAAAACTGGTAAAGTAAGAAAGGAGAAAATATGCATATTGAACATCTTAGCCACTGGAGTGGCAATCTTAACCGTGAAATGTACCTCAACCGTTATGGTCATGCTGGGATTCCAGTTGTGGTCTTTGCTTCATCAGGTGGTAGTCACAACGAATACTATGATTTTGGCATGATTGATGCCTGTGCTTCCTTTATAGAGGAAGGCCGTGTCCAGTTCTTTACCCTATCTAGTGTGGATAGTGAGAGCTGGTTGGCCACTTGGAAAAACGGTCATGACCAAGCAGAGATGCACCGTGCCTACGAACGCTATGTGATTGAGGAGGCCATTCCTTTTATCAAGCATAAGACAGGTTGGTTTGATGGCATGATGACGACAGGTTGCTCGATGGGTGCCTACCATGCACTCAATTTCTTCCTCCAGCATCCAGATGTATTTACCAAAGTGATTGCCCTCAGTGGTGTTTACGACGCACGTTTCTTTGTCGGTGATTACTACAACGACGATGCTATTTACCAAAACTCGCCAGTTGATTATATCTGGAATCAAAACGACGGCTGGTTTATTGACCGTTACCGTCAGGCAGAGATTGTGCTGTGTACGGGTCTTGGAGCCTGGGAACAAGATGGTTTACCATCCTTTTACAAGCTCAAAGAAGCCTTTGACCAGAAACAAATTCCAGCCTGGTTTGCTGAATGGGGACATGATGTCGCCCACGACTGGGAATGGTGGCGCAAACAAATGCCTTATTTCCTTGGCAATCTCTATTTATAAAAGGAGTGACCTATGAATTACCTTGTTATTTCTCCCTATTATCCACAAAACTTTCAACAGTTTACTATTGAGCTAGCCAATAAAGGAATCACTGTCTTGGGAATTGGTCAGGAACCATACGAGCAATTGGATGAACCTTTGCGTAATAGCCTGACAGAATATTTCCGTGTTGACAATCTTGAGAACATAGATGAAGTCAAACGTGCAGTTGCTTTTCTATTTTATAAGCATGGCCCAATCGACCGTATCGAGTCCCACAATGAATATTGGTTAGAGTTGGATGCAAGTCTTCGTGAGCAATTCAATGTTTTTGGTGCCAAACCAGAGGATCTCAAAAAGACGAAATTTAAGTCTGAAATGAAGAAGCTTTTTAAAAAAGCAGGTGTCCCTGTGGTTCCTGGAGCTGTTATCAAGACGGAAGCAGATGTTGATCAAGCAGTGAACGAAATCGGCCTTCCAATGATTGCCAAACCTGATAATGGAGTGGGAGCAGCCGCAACCTTTAAACTTGAGACGGAAGACGATGTCAATCACTTCAAGACTGAGTGGGATCATTCAACTGTTTATTTCTTTGAAAAATTTGTCACTTCCAGCGAAATTTGTACCTTTGATGGTCTAGTGGATAAGGATGGAAAGATTGTCTTTTCAACGACCTTTGACTACGCCTATACACCGCTTGATCTCATGATTTACAAGATGGACAATTCTTATTACGTTCTCAAGGATATGGATCCTAAATTACGTAAATATGGTGAGGCAATTGTCAAAGAATTTGGTATGAGAGAACGGTTCTTCCATATTGAGTTCTTCCGTGACGGGGACGACTACATTGCCATTGAGTACAATAACCGTCCTGCAGGTGGTTTTACAATTGATGTTTATAATTTTGCTCATTCCTTGGACCTCTATCGTGGCTATGCGGCTATTGTCGCGGGAGAAGAGTTCCCAGTGTCAGAGTTTGAACCGCAGTATTGTTTGGCTACTTCTCGCCGTGCAAATGCTCACTATGTCTATTCTGAGGAGGACTTGCTTGCCAAATACAGTCAGCAGTTCAAGGTTAAAAAAATCATGCCAGCTGCCTTCGCAGAACTTCAAGGAGATTACCTTTATATGCTGACAACTCCGAGTCGACAAGAAATGGATCAGATGATTAAGGACTTTGGTCAGCGTCAGGCTTGAGAGACTAACGGATTAAGGAAATTCACTCCCTTAATCCTTTTGTTTTTTATAAGAAATAAAACCGCTTTCTTATATAATCTTTCGGAAAAGTAGTTGCTAAAAGATATAAAAATTGATAGAATAAGGATTGTCTAAAAAATTTTAAGGAGAATCTATCAAATGGATTTCACATGGGCAATTAAATATGCCACTGAATTTTTGGGAACTGCTATTTTGATCATTCTTGGAAATGGTGCAGTTGCCAACGTTGAACTTAAAGGTACGAAAGGTCACCAAAGTGGCTGGATCGTTATCGCTGTTGGTTATGGTATGGGGGTTATGATCCCAGCATTAATGTTTGGTAACGTATCTGGAAACCACATCAACCCAGCCTTCACTCTTGGACTTGCAATCAGCGGTCTTTTCCCTTGGGCACAAGTTGCGCCTTATATCATTGCACAAGTTTTGGGTGCTATCTTTGGTCAAGCCTTGGTTGTGGCAACACACCGCCCATACTACTTGAAAACTGAAAATCCAAACAACATTTTGGGTACTTTCTCAACAATTTCAAGTTTGGATAATGGTACAAAAGAATCACATTTTGCAGCAACTGTTAATGGTTTTGTAAATGAGTTTGTTGGATCATTTGTTCTTTTC
This sequence comes from Streptococcus mitis, assembly GCF_946190275.1. GTDB lineage: Bacteria > Bacillota > Bacilli > Lactobacillales > Streptococcaceae > Streptococcus > Streptococcus mitis_DC. Next base: position 14,998 of record NZ_CAMHZQ010000004.1, read on the forward strand.
TTTGCAGCCCTTGGAATGACTAAAAACTTCTTTGGTTCTGAAGTGCTTCAATACATGAAACAAATGGCTAGTCAAGCAGGTCAAAATGTTGACTTTTCTGATTTAGCAATCAAAGCCCAAGTAGCACCACATACTGCTTCAGGACTTTCAGTAGCTCACTTGGCACTTGGATTCCTTGTTATGGCTTTGGTAACATCACTTGGTGGACCTACAGGACCTGCCTTGAACCCAGCCCGTGACTTGGGACCACGTCTCCTTCATGCTTTCCTTCCAAAATCAGTTCTTGGTGAGCACAAAGGCGATTCAAAATGGTGGTATTCTTGGGTACCAGTAGTAGCACCGATCGCAGCAGCAATTGCGGCAGTAGCTATCTTCAAATTCCTTTACCTATAAGAAATTGAAACCGGGGAAATCCTCGGTTTTTTAGATGAAATTTTACGAAAAAAAGTAAATCTGAGCATAATTTCTTGTAAAAAATTCTAAAATCCTTTAAAATAAAAAGTGATGGAGGAATTTATGAATGTAAATCAGATTGTACGGATTATTCCTACTTTAAAAGTTAATAATAGAAAATTAAATGAAATATTTTATATAGGAACCCTTGGCATGAAGGCCTTATTAGAAGAGTCAGCCTTTCTGTCACTAGGTGATCAAACAGGTTTAGAAAAGCTGGTTTTAGAAGAAGCTCCAAGTATGCGCACTCGTAAGGTAGAGGGAAGAAAAAAACTGGCTAGATTGATTGTCAAGGTGGAAAATCCCTTAGAAATCGAGGCCTTATTAGCTAAAACAGATTCGATTCATCAATTATATAAAGGTCAAAATGGCTACGCTTTTGAGATTTTTTCACCCGAAAATGATTTGATTTTGATTCATGCAGAAGATGACAGAGCAAGTCTAGTAGAAGTAGAAGAAAAGCCTAGATTTCAAACAGATCTGGAGTCAATTTCTTTAAGTAAATTTGAGATTTCTATGGAATTACATTTCCCAACCGATATCGAAAGTTTCTTGGAATCATCTGAAATTGGGGAATCCCTTGATTTTATTCCAGCACAGGGGCAGGATTTGACTGTGGACAGTACGGTTACCTGGGACTTATCTATGCTTAAGTTCTTGGTCAACGAATTAGACATAGCAAGTCTTCGTAAGAAGTTTGAGTCTACAGAATATTTTATTCCTAAGTCTGAAAAATTCTTCCTTGGAAAAGATAGAAATAATGTTGAATTGTGGTTTGAAGAAGTATGAAGTGGACCAAGATTATTAAAAAAATAGAAGAACAAATCGAGGCAGGGATTTATCCCGGAGCCTCTTTTGCGTATTTTAAGGACAATCAATGGACGGAGTTCTATTTAGGCCAGAGTGACCCAGAGCATGGCTTGCAGACTGAGGCAGGACTCGTTTATGACATAGCTAGTGTCAGCAAGGTTGTTGGGGTTGGCACCGTTTTTACCTTCTTGTGGGAAAACGGTCAATTAGATATTGACAGACCAGTAACCGATTTTTTAGCTGAGAGTGATTATCCAGACATCACTATTCGCCAGCTCTTAACCCACGCTACAGATCTTGATCCTTTTATTCCCAATCGTGATCTTTTAACAGCTTCTGAATTAAAGGAAGCTATGTTTCATCTCAAGAGACGAAGTCAGCCAGCCTTTCTTTATTCGGATGTCCATTTTTTACTTTTGGGCTTTATTTTGGAAAGAATCTTTGATAAGGATTTGGATGAGATTTTACAGGAACAAGTTTGGAATCCTTGGAGAATGACGGAAACTCAATTTGGGCCTGTTGAGCTTGCTGTTCCAACCGTCAGAGGTGTCGAGGCAGGTCTGGTACATGATCCCAAGGCTCGCCTCCTGGGCAGACATGCAGGGAGTGCTGGTTTGTTTTCGACTGTAAAGGATTTACAAATCTTTTTAGAACACTATTTAGCAGATGATTTTGCAAGAGATTTGAGTAAAAATTTTTCTCCTTTGGATGACAAGGAACGTTCTTTGGCATGGAATGTGGAAGGAGATTGGCTAGACCATACGGGCTATACAGGTACCTTTATCATGTGGAATCGTCAGAAGCAAGAAGCGGTCATTTTCCTATCGAATCGTACCTATGAAAAGGATGAGAGGGCTCAATGGATTTTAGACCGCAATCAAGTGATGGACTTGATTCGCAAAGAAGAGTAAGGAGAGACATGTCAAATAGTTTAAAAGGGACTTTATTAACAGTTGTGGCTGGGATTGCTTGGGGCTTGTCAGGAACGAGTGGCCAATACCTGATGGCACACGGAATTTCGGCTCTGGTTTTGACCAACTTGCGTCTTTTAATCGCTGGTGGAATTCTCATGCTCTTGGCTTATGCTACTGCAAAGGATAGAATGCTGGCCTTTTTAAAGGATAGAAAAAGTTTGCTGTCTCTTCTCATTTTTGCTCTAATTGGCCTCTTCCTCAATCAATTTGCTTATCTAACTGCTATTCAGGAAACCAATGCAGGGACTGCGACGGTGCTTCAGTATGTTTGTCCTGTTGGAATTTTGATTTATAGCTGTATCAAGGATAAGGTGGCACCGACACTGGGAGAGATTGTTTCTATCATATTAGCCATAGGAGGAACCTTCCTGATTGCAACTCATGGGCAGTTGGACCAGTTATCCATGACACCTTCTGGCTTATTCTGGGGGCTCTTTTCTGCTCTGACTTACGCCCTTTATATTATTTTACCCATAGCCTTGATTAAGAAGTGGGGGAGCAGTTTGGTCATCGGTGTGGGAATGGTAATAGCAGGTTTGGTCGCCCTTCCTTTTACAGGGGTTCTACAGGCCAATATCCCGACTAGTCTTGATTTTCTCCTTGCTTTTGCGGGTATTATCCTTATCGGGACTGTCTTTGCCTATACAGCTTTCCTTAAAGGAGCCAGTTTGATAGGACCGGTCAAGTCAAGTTTGTTGGCTTCAATTGAGCCAATATCGGCGGTTTTCTTTGCCTTCTTAATAATGAATGAACAATTTTATCCCATTGATTTTCTTGGTATGGCAATGATATTATTTGCTGTAACCCTGATTTCGTTGAAAGATTTACTCTTAGAAAAATAAAAAGACTCTTTGTCCGTGACAGAGAGTTTTTGCATAGTATTTTATACTCAATGAAAATCAAAGAGCAAACTAGGAAACTAGCCGCAGGCTGTACTTGAGTACGGCAAGGCGACGTTGAAGCGGTTTGAATTTGATTTTCGAAGAGTATTAATTGTTTTCAAGATAAAATTCAAAGCGTTCGCCTACATACTGACTTTTTACGTATTCAAAAGCTGTCCCGTCTTCTAGGTAGGAAACCTGAGTCAGCCCAAGAATAGCATGTCCTTTTTCAACTTCCAAATAGTGAGCGATTTTTTCCTTAGCAAGGCGAGCATAGATGGTCTGTTGTGATTTGCCGATACGATAGCCATGTTTTTGTAGAGTCTGGAAGAAATGACTAGTAATTTCTTCTTTTTTAAAGTCCTTAATGAATTTTTCAGGAATAGAAGCAACTTCATAAACCAGAGGGACTTGGTCGGCATAGCGGACCCGTTCCATTCGGATAATATTCTCCGTTGGAGAAATTCCTAGCTTGGCAACTTCCTGCTCATTGGGAATAGTTTTTCTGTAGGAAATGAGTTGGCTAGAGGGTACTTTACCTTGGGACTTAACAATTTCAGTAAAACTGGTTGTCCCTCGCATCTTTTCTTGTACACGTGTACTGGATACAAAGGTGCCACTTCCAACTCTGCGCTCTAAAACACCTTCTTCGACCAAGAGGGAAATAGCTTGTCGGAGGGTCATGCGACTGACCGCAAACTGCTCTGCTAAGTCTCGTTCACTAGGAAGCCTCTCCCCAATAGCCCAACGATGTTCGTCAATATCCTTTTTAATCTGATCATGGATTTTCATATAAGCAGGTAGCATATTTTTCACTTCATTTCTATCTTTTCTCTATTGTACCTCAATAAACTAGAAAAAGTCAATCTTCGCCTTGTTTAGTTGGTAATTCGCCCTTATTTGTGATAGAATATTGAAAAAAGATATTTCTTTTGAGAAAGGAAAAAGATGAGCAACATTTCAACTGATTTGCAAGATGTAGAAAAAATCATCGTATTGGACTATGGTAGCCAGTACAACCAGCTGATTTCACGCCGTATCCGTGAGATTGGCGTTTTTTCAGAACTAAAAAGTCATAAAATTTCAGCTGCTGAAGTTCGTGAAATTAATCCTGTAGGAATCATCCTTTCAGGTGGTCCAAACTCTGTATATGAAGATGGTTCATTCGATATTGACCCAGAAATCTTCGAACTCGGAATTCCTATTTTGGGAATTTGTTACGGTATGCAGTTATTGACCCATAAACTTGGAGGAAAAGTTGTTCCTGCAGGTGATGCTGGAAATCGTGAATACGGTCAGTCAACCCTAACACATACACCATCAGCGCTTTTTGAATCAACACCTGATGAACAAACTGTATTGATGAGCCATGGTGATGCGGTTACTGAAATTCCTGCTGACTTTGTTCGTACAGGTACATCAGCTGACTGCCCATACGCAGCCATCGAAAATCCAGATAAACACATTTACGGTATCCAATTCCATCCAGAAGTTCGTCATTCTGTATACGGGAATGATATCCTTCGTAACTTTGCCCTTAACATCTGTAAGGCTAAAGGCGACTGGACAATGGATAACTTCATCGACATGCAGATCCAAAAAATCCGTGAGACTGTCGGTGGTAAACGTGTCCTTCTTGGTCTATCAGGTGGTGTTGACTCTTCAGTTGTTGGAGTTCTTCTCCAAAAAGCGATTGGCGATCAATTGATCTGTATCTTCGTGGATCACGGTCTTCTTCGTAAAGGAGAAGCGGATCAAGTTATGGACATGCTTGGTGGTAAGTTTGGTTTGAATATCGTCAAAGCAGACGCTGCTAAACGTTTCCTTGATAAACTTGCTGGCGTTTCTGATCCTGAACAAAAACGTAAAATCATCGGTAACGAGTTTGTCTATGTCTTCGATGACGAAGCAAGCAAGCTCAAAGATGTGAAATTCCTTGCTCAAGGTACCTTATACACAGACGTTATCGAGTCTGGTACAGATACAGCTCAAACTATTAAGTCACACCACAACGTGGGTGGTCTTCCAGAAGACATGCAGTTTGAATTGATCGAACCACTCAACACTCTTTATAAGGACGAAGTTCGTGCCCTAGGTACAGAGCTTGGTATGCCAGACCACATCGTATGGCGCCAACCATTCCCAGGACCAGGACTTGCTATCCGTGTCATGGGAGAAATTACTGAAGAAAAACTTGAAACAGTTCGCGAATCAGACGCTATCCTACGTGAAGAAATTGCCAAAGCTGGACTTGACCGCGATATCTGGCAATACTTCACAGTGAACACAGGCGTTCGTTCAGTCGGTGTTATGGGTGACGGTCGTACATATGACTACACAATTGCAATCCGTGCCATCACCTCTATCGATGGTATGACAGCTGACTTTGCCAAAATTCCTTGGGAAATCCTTCAAAAAATCTCAGTACGTATCGTAAACGAAGTGGACCACGTTAACCGTATCGTCTACGATATTACAAGTAAACCACCTGCAACCGTTGAGTGGGAGTAGTCATCTAAGGACTGATTTATGTAGTTTAACGAGCCAGTATCATTGGATACTGGTTTTTACTTTATCTGGATTTTTGACCACTTGTTAAAACTAGGTTAATTTTCGACAATTTATCAGTCATTATGAAAATCTTATACTCAATGAAAATCAAAAAGCAAACTAGGAAGCTAGCCGCAGGTTGCTCAAAACAGTGTTTTGAGGTTGCAGATGGAAGCTGATGTGGTTTGAAGAGATTTTCGAAGAGTATTAAAAGATTAGAATTGTCAAAACAATCTGTCTAGGCTTGATTTTATCGCTTATTTACTATAAAATGAGAAGGAAAAACGTCAAACTTTTATATTGCAAATAGGAGAAAACATGACAAAAACATTAAAACGTCCTGAGGTTTTATCACCTGCAGGGACTTTAGAGAAGTTAAAAGTAGCTGTTCAGTATGGGGCAGATGCTGTCTTTATCGGTGGTCAGGCCTATGGTCTTCGTAGCCGTGCAGGAAACTTTACCTTTGAACAGATGGAAGAAGGTGTCCAGTTTGCGGCCAAGTATGGTGCTAAGGTTTATGTGGCTGCCAATATGGTTATGCACGAAGGAAATGAAGCTGGTGCTGGTGAGTGGTTCCGTAAACTACGTGATATCGGCATTGCGGCAGTTATCGTGTCTGATCCAGCCTTGATTATGATTGCAGCGACTGAAGCACCAGGCCTTGAAATTCACCTTTCAACTCAAGCCAGTGCGACTAACTATGAAACTCTTGAGTTCTGGAAAGAACTGGGCTTGACTCGTGTCGTTTTGGCGCGTGAGGTTTCAATGGAAGAATTGGCAGAAATCCGCAAACGTACAGATGTTGAGATTGAAGCCTTTGTCCACGGAGCCATGTGTATTTCTTACTCTGGTCGTTGTACTCTTTCAAACCACATGAGTATGCGTGATGCTAACCGTGGTGGATGCTCTCAGTCATGCCGTTGGAAATATGACCTCTACGATATGCCATTTGGGAAAGAACGCAAGAGTTTGAAAGGTGAAATTCCTGAAGAATTTTCAATGTCAGCTGTTGATATGTCCATGATTGACCATATCCCAGATATGATTGAAAATGGTGTGGACAGTCTGAAGATCGAAGGACGTATGAAGTCTATTCACTACGTATCAACAGTAACCAACTGCTACAAGGCAGCTGTTGATGCTTATCTAGAAAGTCCAGAGAAGTTTGAAGCTATCAAGCAAGACTTGATTGATGAGATGTGGAAGGTTGCCCAACGTGAATTAGCAACAGGTTTCTACTACGGTACACCATCTGAAAATGAACAGTTATTTGGTGCTCGTCGTAAAATACCTGAGTACAAGTTTGTCGCTGAAGTGGTTTCTTATGATGATGCGACACAAACAGCAACCATTCGTCAACGGAATGTCATTAACGAAGGAGACCAAGTAGAGTTTTATGGCCCAGGTTTCCGTCACTTTGAAACTTATATCGAAGATTTGCATGATGCCAAAGGCAATAAAATTGACCGCGCTCCAAATCCGATGGAACTCTTGACAATCAAGGTTCCACAACCTGTTCAAGCAGGAGACATGGTTCGCGCTCTCAAAGAGGGTCTCATCAATCTTTATAAGGAAGATGGAACCAGCGTCACAGTTCGTGCTTAATAAACATGTAGGAGATGAAAGCTTTCTAGTTGCTTTCCCTTTAATCCTACTTACTAAAGAGCATTAGATTAAAGAAAATATATTAATTTTCATCCGAGATTACATCTCGGATTTTTCAATATTTTTCAGAAAGGTCTAGATAATGGTCGGATTTATTACAAGTTTTTTACAAAGTTTTCTATATAATAGGCTTAAAAATAGTAAAATTGTAAATAATTTTCATTAAACGCTTTCAATGTTAGTAAAAAGTTGACAAATCCAATTTTTAGGACTAAACTAAGTAAGTAAATTTTAATTAAAAGGAGAATTCGTCATGAATTTAACATTTTTCGGTCTATGTCTTGCCTGTATGGGTGTGTCTCTTGGTGAGGGTATGTTGATGAATGGTTTGTTGAAATCAGTAGCTCGCCAACCAGATATTATCGCTGAGTTTCGTAGCTTGATGTTTTTAGGGGTTGCCTTTATTGAAGGAACTTTCTTCGTAACTCTTGTCTTCTCATTTATTATTAAATAACGAAATATAAATTGGAGAAGGGAGAATGTTAGATGGAAGAAAGTATCAATCCAACCATCAATATTGGTCCTGTTACCTTTGATTTAACTTTGACAGCCTTGACTTTGCTGTCTGTGTTTCTGATTTTTGCATTTATCTATTGGGCAAGTCGTAATATGACCTTGAAACCCAAAGGTAAACAAAATGTACTAGAGTATCTCTATGATTTTGTAATTGGATTTACAGAACCTAACCTTGGTTCCCACTACATGAAAGATTACTCACTCTTTTACTTATGTTTATTTCTTTTTATGGTCATCGCCAATAATCTTGGTTTGATGGCTAAACTTCAAACAACAGATGGGACAAACCTTTGGACATCGCCAACTGCAAATCTTTCATTTGACCTTGTCTTGTCTTTCTGTATTATTGTGATGGCGCACATTGAGGGGATTCGTCGTCGTGGGATTAAACAATACCTAAAAGGTTTTGTAACTCCTGCATTTATGACACCGATGAATCTACTTGAAGAAGTCACGAATTTCCTTTCTCTTGCTTTGCGGATTTTTGGGAATATCTTTGCAGGTGAAGTAATGACAAGCTTGCTTCTCTTACTTTCACATCAGGCTATTTTTTGGTATCCAATCGCATTTGGGACAAACTTAGTTTGGACTGCATTTTCCGTGTTCATTTCTTGTGTACAGGCCTATGTCTTTACACTATTATCCTCTATGTACCTAGGAAATAAAATTAATGATGAAGAGTAGAAAGGAGTAACTGATGCACGTAACAGTAGGTGAATTAATTGGTAATTTTATTTTAATCGCTGGCTCTTTTATCCTTTTGCTAGTCTTGATTAAAAAATTTGCATGGTCTAATATTACAGGCATTTTCGAAGAAAGAGCTGAAAAAATTGCTTCAGATATTGACAGAGCTGAAGAAGCACGTCAAAAAGCAGAAGTATTGGCTCAAAAACGCGAAGATGAATTGGCTGGTAGCCGTAAAGAAGCTAAGACAATCATTGAGAATGCGAAAGAAACAGCTGAGAAAAGTAAAGCTAGTATTTTAGCAGATGCTAAACTAGAAGCAGGACGCTTAAAAGAAAAAGCAAACCAAGAAATTGCTCAAAACAAAGCTGAAGCTTTACAAAGCGTTAAGGGTGAGGTAGCAGATTTGACAATCAGCTTAGCTGGTAAAATCATCTCACAAAACCTTGACGGTCATGCCCATAAAGAACTCATTGATCAGTATATCGATCAGCTAGGAGAAGCTTAATGGACAAGAAAACAGTAAAGGTAATTGAAAAATACAGCATGCCTTTTGTCCAATTGGTACTTGAAAAAGGAGAAGAAGACCGTATCTTTTCAGACTTGACTCAAATCAAGCAAGTTGCTGAAGAAACAGGTTTACCTTCTTTTTTAAAAAAAGTGGCAGTAGACGAGTCTGATAAGGAAAAAACAATTGCTTTCTTCCAAGACTCTGTGTCACCTTTATTGCAAAACTTGATCCAGGTTCTTATCTACAATCACAGAGCAAACCTCTTTTATGATATGCTTGTAGATTGCTTGAACCGACTTGAAAAAGAAACAAATCGATTTGAAGTGACGATTACTTCTGCTCATCCTCTAACTGATGAACAGAAGAGTCGCTTGCTCCCTTTGATTGAGAAAAAAATGTCTCTTAAAGTAAGGAGTGTAAAAGAACAAATCGATGAAAGTCTCATTGGTGGTTTTGTCATTTTTGCCAATCACAAGACAATTGATGTGAGTATTAAACAACAACTTAAAGTTGTTAAAGAAAATTTGAAATAGAAAGTGGTGTTCTTTTGGCAATTAACGCACAAGAAATCAGCGCTTTAATTAAGCAACAAATTGAAAATTTCAAACCCAATTTTGATGTGACTGAAACAGGTGTTGTAACCTATATCGGGGATGGTATCGCGCGTGCTCATGGCCTTGAAAATGCCATGAGTGGAGAGTTGTTGATTTTTGAAAACGGCTCTTATGGTATGGCTCAAAACTTGGAGTCAACAGACGTTGGTATTATCATCCTAGGTGACTTTACAGATATCCGTGAAGGCGATACAATCCGCCGTACAGGTAAAATCATGGAAGTCCCAGTAGGTGAAAGTCTGATTGGTCGTGTTGTGGATCCGCTTGGTCGTCCAGTTGATGGTCTTGGAGAAATCCACACTGATAAAACTCGTCCAGTAGAAGCGCCAGCTCCTGGTGTTATGCAACGTAAGTCTGTATCAGAACCATTGCAAACCGGTTTGAAAGCTATTGACGCCCTTGTACCGATTGGTCGTGGTCAACGTGAGTTGATTATCGGTGACCGTCAGACAGGGAAAACAACCATTGCGATTGATACAATCTTGAACCAAAAAGGTCAAGATATGATCTGTATCTACGTAGCGATTGGACAAAAAGAATCAACAGTTCGTACGCAAGTAGAAACACTACGTCAGTACGGTGCCTTGGACTACACAATCGTTGTGACAGCCTCTGCTTCACAACCATCTCCATTGCTCTTCCTAGCTCCTTATGCTGGGGTTGCCATGGCAGAAGAATTTATGTATCAAGGGAAACATGTTTTGATCGTTTATGATGATTTATCAAAACAAGCGGTAGCTTATCGTGAACTGTCACTCTTGCTTCGTCGTCCTCCAGGTCGTGAAGCCTTCCCAGGGGATGTTTTCTATCTTCACAGCCGTTTGCTTGAGCGCTCAGCTAAAGTTTCTGATGAACTTGGTGGTGGATCTATTACAGCCCTGCCATTTATCGAGACACAAGCAGGAGATATCTCTGCCTATATCGCAACCAACGTGATTTCTATCACTGATGGACAAATCTTCCTTGGCGATGGTCTCTTCAATGCGGGTATTCGTCCAGCCATCGATGCGGGTTCATCTGTATCACGTGTGGGTGGTTCTGCACAAATCAAAGCTATGAAGAAGGTTGCTGGTACACTTCGTATCGACCTTGCTTCATACCGTGAGTTGGAAGCCTTCACTAAGTTTGGTTCTGACTTGGATGCAGCAACACAGGCTAAATTGAACCGTGGACGTCGTACAGTTGAAGTCTTGAAACAACCTGTTCACAAACCATTGCCTGTTGAGAAACAAGTAACCATTCTTTATGCTTTGACACATGGTTTCTTGGATACTGTTCCAGTAGATGATATTGTTCGTTTCGAGGAAGAGTTCCATGCCTTCTTTGATGCTCAACATCCAGAGATTTTGGAAACCATTCGTGATACAAAAGACTTGCCAGAAGAAGCAGTCTTGGATGCTGCGATTACAGAGTTTCTCAATCAAACCAGCTTCCAATAAGAATAGAGGTGTCAGATGGCAGTATCTCTAAATGATATTAAAACAAAAATCGCCTCAACAAAAAATACGAGTCAAATCACTAATGCCATGCAAATGGTATCGGCTGCTAAGCTAGGTCGCTCTGAAGAAGCAGCTCGTAACTTCCAAGTCTATGCTCAGAAAGTTCGCAAACTTTTGACAGATATTCTTCATGGTAATGGAGCTGGTGGTTCAACCAATCCGATGTTGATTAGCCGTCCCGTGAAGAAGACAGGCTATATCGTCATTACTTCAGATCGCGGTTTGGTTGGAGGTTATAATTCTTCTATTCTGAAAGCCGTTATGGAGTTGAAGGAAGAATACCATCCAGACGGTAAAGGTTTTGAAATGATCTGTATCGGTGGAATGGGAGCTGATTTCTTTAAGGCTCGTGGTATTCAACCACTTTATGAATTACGTGGCTTGGCAGACCAACCTAGCTTTGATGAAGTTCGTAAGATTATTTCAAAAACTGTTGAAATGTACCAAAATGAACTCTTTGATGAGCTTTATGTTTGCTACAACCACCATGTCAATACGCTAACCAGTCAAATGCGTGTGGAACAAATGCTTCCGATTGTTGACTTGGATCCCAATGAAGCGGATGAAGACTACAGCTTGACTTTTGAATTAGAGACAGGCCGAGAAGAAATTTTGGAGCAGTTGTTGCCTCAGTTTGCAGAAAGTATGATTTACGGGGCTATTATCGATGCCAAGACAGCTGAAAATGCTGCCGGTATGACAGCCATGCAAACAGCGACAGATAATGCTAAGAAAGTCATTAATGATTTGACAATTCAGTATAACCGTGCCAGACAGGCGGCGATTACACAAGAAATTACAGAAATCGTAGCGGGTGCTAGTGCCTTAGAATAGGCTCTAGTCCAGCTCGTATGAAAATGAACTTATACTCAATGAAAATCAAAGAGCAAACTAGGAAGCTAGCCGCAGGCTGCTCAAAACACTGTTTTGAGGTTGCAGATAGAGCTGACGTGGTTTGAAGAGATTTGCGAAGAGTATTAGGACCTAGTTGAGCTAGGAACCGACAGTATCTTATATAGAATAGGAGAAGGAGATGAGTTCAGGTAAAATTGCTCAGGTTATCGGTCCCGTTGTAGACGTCTTGTTTGCAGCAGGGGAAAAACTTCCTGAGATTAACAATGCACTTGTCGTCTACAAAAATGACGAAAGAAAAACAAAAATCGTCCTTGAAGTAGCCTTGGAGTTGGGAGATGGTATGGTCCGTACTATCGCCATGGAATCAACAGATGGGTTGACTCGTGGAATGGAAGTATTGGACACAGGTCGTCCAATCTCTGTACCAGTAGGTAAAGAAACTTTGGGACGTGTCTTCAACGTTTTGGGAGATACCATTGACTTGGAAGCTCCTTTTACAGAAGACGCAGAGCGTCAGCCAATTCATAAAAAAGCTCCAACTTTTGATGAGTTGTCTACCTCTTCTGAAATCCTTGAAACAGGGATTAAGGTTATCGACCTTCTTGCCCCTTACCTTAAAGGTGGTAAAGTTGGACTTTTCGGTGGTGCCGGAGTTGGTAAAACTGTCTTGATTCAAGAATTGATTCACAACATTGCCCAAGAACACGGTGGTATTTCAGTATTTACTGGTGTTGGGGAACGTACTCGTGAGGGGAACGACCTTTACTGGGAAATGAAAGAATCAGGTGTTATCGAGAAAACAGCCATGGTATTTGGTCAGATGAATGAGCCACCAGGAGCACGTATGCGTGTTGCCCTTACTGGTTTGACAATCGCTGAATACTTCCGTGATGTAGAAGGCCAAGACGTGCTTCTCTTTATCGATAATATCTTCCGTTTCACTCAGGCTGGTTCAGAAGTATCTGCCCTTTTGGGTCGTATGCCATCAGCCGTTGGTTATCAACCAACCCTTGCTACGGAAATGGGTCAATTGCAAGAACGTATTACATCAACCAAGAAGGGTTCTGTAACCTCTATCCAGGCTATCTATGTGCCAGCGGATGACTATACTGACCCAGCGCCAGCAACAGCCTTCGCTCACTTGGATTCAACAACAAACTTGGAACGTAAGTTGGTACAATTGGGTATTTATCCAGCCGTTGACCCACTTGCTTCAAGCTCACGTGCCTTGGCACCTGAAATCGTTGGAGAAGAGCACTATGCAGTTGCTGCAGAAGTAAAACGTGTCCTTCAACGTTACCATGAGTTGCAAGATATCATTGCTATCCTTGGTATGGATGAGCTTTCTGATGAAGAAAAGACCTTGGTGGCTCGTGCCCGTCGTATCCAGTTCTTCTTGTCACAAAACTTCAACGTTGCGGAACAATTTACTGGTCAGCCAGGTTCTTATGTTCCAGTTGCTGAAACTGTTCGTGGCTTTAAGGAAATCCTTGATGGTAAACATGACCACTTGCCAGAAGATGCCTTCCGTGGTGTAGGTTCTATCGAAGATGTGATTGCCAAAGCTGAAAAAATGGGATTTTAAGAGGTGATCTATGGCTCAGTTAACTGTCCAGATCGTGACACCAGATGGTCTCGTCTATGATCACCATGCCAGCTATGTATCGGTTCGAACTCTGGATGGTGAGATGGGGATCTTGCCACGACATGAAAATATGATTGCGGTTTTAGCAGTTGATGAAGTAAAGGTAAAGCGTATTGATGATGAAGATCACGTGAACTGGATTGCAGTAAACGGGGGCGTTATTGAAATTGCCAATAATACCATCACAATCGTTGCGGATTCTGCAGAACGTGCTCGTGATATCGATATCAGTCGTGCAGAACGTGCCAAACTTCGAGCAGAGCGTGAAATTGAAGAAGCACAAGACAAAAACTTGATTGATCAAGAACGTCGTGCGAAGATTGCACTGCAACGTGCCATTAACCGTATTAATGTCGGAAAAAGACTATAAGAAAAAATGAACTTGAGTTATCAAGTTCATTTTTTATGGTTTCTTAAGGGGCAAAACTGATGCAGACTGCTTCTGGAACATGGAAGTCATTAGAAAGTTCTGCTAGACGTCCAGTTTCAGAATTGCGTTTAAAGACGGTTACATTGTCAGAGTCCTGATGGACAGCAATGACAAATTCTTGGTCTGGTGTCAAATCAAAATCACGTGGAGTCTGACCATGTGTAGGAACGATTTCTAATAACTCTAAGCTACCGTCTGCAAGAATTGTATATACTGCGATAGAATCATGACCACGGTTAGAAGCGTAGAGGTATTTACCATCTTTAGAGAGACGAATAGCAGCAGTACCATTAAAGCCTTCATAACCGTCTGGTAGAGTTGAAATGACTTGCATGCGTTCAAATTCGCCAACACCATCGTAGATTAGAACCTCGATAGTGCTATTGAGTTCACAAATGAGATAAGCGATTTTATAATGGTTATGGAAAATAATATGGCGTGAGCCTGCTCCTGGCTGGCTATGATAGGTATAGAGCTTAGATAATTTTCCTTCTGGATCAAGATCATAAGTAATTACTTGGTCAGTACCCAAGTCGCAGGTCACTAGATAGTGGTCAGGTGTTAAATCTGTATAGTGAACATGTGGAGAAGCTTGATTTTCATGTGGACCTTGGCCACTGTGTTGATCAACATCACTAAGTAGAAGACGACCATCTTCCTGACGTTTATAAACAAGGACCTGTCCCTTGTGGTAGTTGGCCGCATAAACCAAATCACGCTTTTCATCAACGGCAACATAACAGTGGGGGGCTCCTTCTTCAACGACATGATTTAATAAAGTCCCGTCAGTTTGATAGGCTGCAATTCCTCCCTTATCGTCTTGACTACCAACAGTGTATAAATGTTGGTGCTGGTCAAAGGCAAGGTAGGTTGGGCTTGGCTCAGTAGCAAAAAGTTCTAGATTTGAAAGCTGACCAGTTTCTGTATCAAAGTCTGCCTTGTAAATCCCTTGAGAAGTACGACGTGTATAAGTTCCAAAATAAACAGTTTCTTTCATAACTTTACCTCTATATAAAGATAAGACTATTATATCACAAAAACAAGCCAATTAAAGACATCCAATTAGATGTAAGCACTTTAAAAAAATAATTGATTGTTTTTTTGAAAAATATAATAATATTGAGATTGTTTTCCTTACTTTTCTTCTTAAAAGTGCTATAATGAATCTATCAAATTTTAAAAGGAGTTTGACTATGAAAAATCGTGTTTTCTTAGCAGCAGGAGTTGCTGTACTCTCGGCAGCTGTCCTAGCAGCGTGTTCATCTGGTAATGGTAATAAAGAAGCAACTAAACCAGCAACTAAACCAGTTACTTATGCCTATGTATTCTCATCAGATCCTGTTACTTTGGATTATACAGTTTCTGGAAATGTCAGCACTAAACAGGTCACAGGTAACGTTATTGACGGTTTGCTTGAAAATGACCAATATGGGAATCTTGTTCCATCAGTTGCAGAAGATTGGACTGTTTCCAAAGATGGTTTGACCTATACCTATAAAATCCGTCAGGGTGTCAAATGGTATACCAATGAGGGGGAAGAGTATGGTGAAGTCAAGGCTCAAGACTTTGTAACTGGTCTGAAGCATGCAGCAAATAAAAAATCACAGGCTCTTTATCTCGTACAGGATTCTATCAAAGGATTGGATGACTATGTAAATGGGAAAACAACAGATTTTTCTACTGTTGGGGTAAAAGCAACTGACGATTATACTGTAGTCTATACTTTGAATCATCCAGAATCTTTCTGGAATTCAAAAACAACAATGGGAGTCCTTGCACCAGTTAATGAAGACTTTTTAGCTTCTAAAGGAGATGACTTTGGTAAACCAACGGATGTAACGAGCATTCTATACAATGGGCCTTATCTCCTCAAAGGTCTTACATCTAAGTCTTCTATCGAAATGACTAAAAACCAAAACTACTGGGATAAACAAAATGTCTTTATTGATGATATCAAGTTATCTTTCTTTGATGGTCAAGATGCAGACTCTCTAGGTCGCGGTTTTGATGAGGGACATTATCCAGCTGCTCCACTCTTTAAAAACTCTGCCAACTATGAACGTCTAAAAGAAAAGTACAAGGATAATATTGTATATGGTCAACAAAGAGGTGGCGTATTCTATATGTCTACTAATATTGATCGTGTGTCATACAATCACACTGCTAAAACAAGTGATACAGAAAAAACTTCTACTAAGAAAGCCTTGTTAAACAAAGATTTCCGTCAAGCCTTGGCTTTTGCGGTAGATCGTAAAGCAGGGATCTCTCAAGTATTTGGTGATGAAGTAGGACCTCGTAAGTTACGGACAAGTTTCACTCCTCCAACATTTGTTCAAGTAGGAGATCAAACATTTGGTCAAGTCACTAAGACAGAATTGGATAAATTGGATAATGTCTGGAAAGATGTTAGTCTTGATGATGCCCAAGATTCACTTCATAATGTAGACAAGGCTAAAGCTAAGTTTGAAGCTGCTAAGAAAACCCTTCAAGCTGATGGAGTCCAGTTCCCAATTCATTTAGATTTGCCAATTTCTTCATCAAATCCAGATTTTATTCGTCAGGTTCAGTCTTATAAACAATCCATTGAGGAAGCCTTAGGCTCTGACAATGTAGTTGTTGATATTCAACAAGTTTCTGATGACGAATTGGGCAGTATGACTGTCCTAGCTACTTCCAATACCAATACCGACTGGGATATTAATGCAGTCAGTGGTTGGACTCCAGACTTTGCAGATCCATCGACTTATCTAGATGTATTTGATCCAACTTCAGGTCCAAGTCTCCTAAGTGCTCTTGGTGTGGCACCAGGAACAGACAATCCAGTTATTAAAACAGTTGGATTGGATAAATACAAAGAACTGATTGATGATGCAAATAGTGAGAAAACAGACCTTCAAAAACGTTATTCCAAATATTCTAAGGCTCAAGCTTGGTTGTCAGATAGTGCACTTGTTATTCCAGTATACTCTGATGGTGCTCAAATGCTAGTGACGAAAATGGTTCCTGGCAGTGGTGCCGGTGGCTGGGTAGGTGACAAGACTAGTGAAAATAGCTACAAGTATCTGAAAATCCAAGATAAGATTGTCACTACTAAAGAAATGGATGAGTTCCGCAAGAAATTTGCTGATGAAAAAGCCAAATCCAATGCTGATTATCAGAAGAACTTAGACCGTCATATTCAAGACTAATCGAATCTCCTCTTTTGAGGAGATTTTTTATGTCGCGGTCTCCATGTAAGCACTTTAAAAAAGAGTTATTTTGATTTAAAAATGGTATAATGGGAGAACAATAGAAAGGAAGTATTTATGGAGCAAAAAGAGAAACATTTTAGCCTATCTTGGTTTTTCAAGTGGTTTTTGGATAACAAGGCCATTACGGTATTTTTGGTAACCTTATTATTGGGACTGAATCTTTTTATTTTAAGTAAGATTAGTTTTCTATTTTCACCTGTTTTAGACTTTTTGGCAGTCGTGATGTTGCCAGTTATTCTATCTGGTTTGCTATATTATTTATTAAATCCTATTGTTGATTGGATGGAGAAGCATAAGGTTAATCGTGTCATAGCAATCAGTACTGTTTTTGTGATTATCGCTCTTTTTATCATTTGGGGCTTGGCAGTAGCGATTCCAAATCTGCAACGTCAGGTCTTAACATTTGCAAGAAATGTACCAATCTACCTTGAAGATGCTGATAGGGTTATTGATGATTTGGTAACCAAGCGTTTACCAGATGATTTCAGGCCTCAGTTAGAACAAGTTTTGACAAACTTCTCTAGTCAGGCTACAGTTTGGGCGAGCAAGGTTTCTTCTCAGGCAGTAAACTGGGTGAGTGCCTTTATTAGCGGGGCTTCTCAAGTGATTGTTGCCTTGATTATCGTTCCGTTCATGCTCTTTTATCTCTTACGTGATGGAAAAGGACTACGTCACTATTTGACCCAATTCATGCCAACGAAATTGAAAGAACCTGTTGGACAAGTTTTATCAGATGTGAATCAGCAGTTGTCCAACTATGTTCGAGGGCAAGTGACAGTGGCTATTATTGTTGCGGTAATGTTTATGATCTTCTTCAAGATCATTGGTCTACGCTATGCGGTTACGCTGGGTGTTACTGCTGGTATTCTAAATCTGGTTCCTTATCTTGGTAGCTTCTTAGCCATGCTCCCTGCTCTAGTATTGGGTTTGATTGCTGGTCCAGTCATGCTTTTGAAAGTAGTGATTGTCTTTATCGTAGAACAAACTATTGAAGGCCGTTTTGTCTCTCCATTGATTTTGGGAAGTCAATTAAACATCCATCCTATTAATGTTCTCTTTGTCTTGTTAACTTCGGGCTCTATGTTTGGTATCTGGGGAGTCTTGCTTGGTATTCCGGTTTATGCCTCTGCTAAGGTTGTCATTTCAGCTATTTTCGAATGGTATAAGGTAGTCAGTGGTCTATATGAAGTAGAGGGAGAGGAAGTCAAGAGTGAACAATAGTCAACAGATGTTACAGGCTTTGGAAGAGCAAGATTTAGCCAAGGCTGAGCATTATTTCGCCAAAGCTTTAGAAAATGATTCAAGTGACCTTCTGTATGAGTTGGCAACTTATCTTGAAGGGATTGGTTTTTATCCTCAGGCCAAGGAAATTTACCTGAAAATCGTAGAGGATTTCCCAGAGGTTCATCTTAATCTAGCAGCAATTGCTAGCGAGGATGGTCAAATTGAGGAAGCCTTTGCCTATCTTGAGGAAATCCAAGCTGACAGTGACTGGTATGTTTCGGCTTTGGCTCTAAAAGCAGACCTTTACCAGTTGGAAGGTTTGACAGATGTGGCGCGTGAGAAATTGCTGGAGGCTTTGAGTTATTCAGATGATCCTCTCTTGATATTGGGTTTGGCAGAATTAGATAGTGAATTGGAAAATTACCAAGAGGCCATTCAAGGCTATGCCCAGTTAGATAATCGCTCGATTTATGAGCAAACGGGCATTTCCACCTATCAACGAATTGGCTTTGCCTATGCCCAGTTAGGGAAATTTGAAACGGCCACAGAGTTTTTAGAAAAAGCCCTGGAGTTAGAATACGATGATCTAACAGCTTTTGAGCTGGCCAGCCTTTACTTTGATCAAGAAGAATATCAAAAAGCTGTCCTCTACTTTAAGCAGATCGATACCATTTCTCCTGCCTTTGAAGGTTATGAGTATGGATATAGCCAGGCCTTACATAAGGAACACCAAGTTCAAGAAGCCCTGCGTATCGCTAAGCAAGGCTTGGAGAAAAATCCTTTTGAAACAAGACTCTTGTTAGTAGCTTCACAATTTTCCTATGAATTGCATGATGCTAGTGGAGCAGAGAACTACCTCCTTACTGCTAAAGAAGATGCTGAGGATACGGAAGAAATCTTACTCCGTCTAGCAACTATTTATCTGGAGCAGGAGCGTTATGAAGACATTCTAGACTTGCAAAGTGAGGAGCCAGAAAATCTCTTGACCAAGTGGATGATTGCTCGTTCCTATCAAGAAATGGACGATTTGGATACTGCCTATGAGCTTTACCAAGAGTTGGCAGAAGATTTAAAGGACAATCCAGAGTTTCTGGAACACTATATCTATCTCTTGCGTGAATTGGGCTACTTTGAGGAAGCAAAAGTCAATGCACAAGCTTACTTAAAACTGGTTCCAGATGATGTGCAAATGCAAGAATTGTTTGAGAGATTGTAAGAATATATTTTTAAAACTGTATCTTATCATTTTTGATAGATATAGTTTTTCTTTTTAAAGAGAATTTTTTTACAAAAATTCTTGGTTATTTTGTTTATTTATGCTATAATAGGAGCAATTATTTTTAGGAGGTGCAGTATGTCTTATTTGTTTGAGATATTACCGAGTTTATTGAGCGGTGCAAGCATGACTTTGCAGGTTTTTGCACTGGTCTTGATTTTTTCTATTCCCTTGGGTGTTTTGATTGCCTTTGCCTTGCAAGTCCATTGGAAGCTCCTCCATCATCTGATTAACATTTACATTTGGATTATGCGAGGCACACCCTTGCTCTTGCAATTGATTTTTATCTATTATGTTCTCCCAAGTGTTGGGATTCGTTTGGATCGTCTTCCTGCGGCTATTATTGCTTTTGTTCTCAATTATGCGGCTTACTTTGCTGAAATTTTCCGTGGAGGGATTGATACCATTCCTAAAGGTCAATATGAGGCTGCTAAGGTCTTGAAGTTTAGTCCTTTTGCCACAGTGCGCTATATTATTTTGCCTCAGGTGACCAAGATTGTTCTTCCTAGTGTCTTTAATGAAGTCATGAGTTTGGTCAAGGATACATCTCTGGTCTATGCTCTAGGAATTTCAGATCTTATCTTAGCTAGTCGAACAGCTGCAAATCGTGATGCTAGTCTGGTTCCTATGTTCTTGGCAGGTGCTATTTACTTGATTTTGATTGGTATTGTGACCATTCTTGCCAAAAAAGTTGAGAAGAAGTACAGTTACTATAGATAGGAGGCTGCCATGTTAGAATTACGAAATATCAATAAGGGATTTGGTGAAAAGCAAATTTTATCTAATTTCAGTCTAAACATTCCTGAAAAGCAAATCCTAGCTATCGTTGGACCTTCTGGTGGAGGTAAGACAACTCTCTTACGCATGCTTGCGGGTCTTGAAACCATCGATTCAGGGCAAATCTTTTATAATGGAGAACCTTTAGAACTGGATGAATTGGAGAAGCGCAATCTACTAGGATTTGTATTCCAAGATTTTCAACTTTTCCCTCATTTATCAGTTCTAGACAATTTGACCTTATCGCCTGTGAAAACAATGGGAATGAAGCAGGAAGAGGCAGAGAAGAAGGCGCGTGGTCTTTTGGAACAATTAGGACTGGCAGGACATGCAGATGCCTATCCATTCTCACTATCAGGTGGGCAAAAGCAGCGGGTGGCCTTGGCGCGTGCTATGATGATTGACCCAGAAATCATTGGCTACGATGAACCAACTTCGGCACTAGATCCAGAATTGCGCTTGGAAGTGGAAAAACTGATCTTGCAAAATAGGGAACTTGGGATGACGCAGATTGTGGTTACCCACGATTTACAATTCGCTGAAAATATCGCAGATCAGATTCTCAAGGTTGAGCCCAAGTAGGAGGTGCCGATGACTAATAAGAAAATTGCTTTGGTATTGGTTTCGTTCCTGACTCTCTTTTTAACGGCCTGTACTCAGAAGGCTAGCGATCCAAAGCAGGATAACTGGGATAAGTATCAAGAGCAGGGAATCATTACTATTGGTTTTGACAATACATTCGTACCTATGGGATTTGAAGAAAAGAATGGCCAATACACAGGCTTTGATATTGACTTGGCGCAAGCAGTTTCTGAAAAATTAGGTTTTAAAGTTCAATTTCAGCCAATTGACTGGGATATGAAGGAGACAGAACTGCAAAATGGAACTATTGATGCCATCTGGAATGGCTATTCTGCCACTGATGAACGCCGAGAGAAGGTTGCTTTTAGCATTCCTTATATGGAAAATCAGCAAGTTCTGGTTGCGAAGAAAAGCCAGAAAATTCATTCAGTAGAGGATATGAAGGATAAGACTTTGGGAGCCCAAGCCGGTTCCTCTGGTTATTTGGATTTTGAAGCCCAGCCAGACTTACTGAAAAATCGTGTAAAAGACCAGAAGGCTAATCAGTACCAGAGTTTTAATGAGGCCTTGATTGATTTGAAAAATGACCGGATTGATGCCTTGTTGATTGACCGAGTGTATGCTAATTATTACCTCCAGTCTGAGGGTATATTAAATGACTACAATGTCTTTTCAGCTGGATTTGAAAGTGAATCCTTTGCGGTCGGAGTTAGACCAGCTGACAAAAGATTACTGCAAGCTTTAAATCAAGCTTTTATCGCACTATACCAAGAAGGAAAGTTCCAAGAAATCAGCCAAAAATGGTTTGGAGAAGATGTAGCAACCAAAGAAGTGAAAAGTAGAGATTGAGTTTTTACTCAGTCTTTTTTTGCATCAAAAAATCCTCTGGCAAGTACCAGAGGATAAGTGATTATTTCATTGTTGGGAAGAGCAATACATCACGGATAGTTGTTGTATCAGTGAGGAGCATGCAGAGACGGTCAATACCGATTCCCAAACCACCTGTTGGTGGCATACCGTATTCAAGAGCTTCGATGTAGTCGTAGTCGATGCCTGTCGCTTCATCGTCACCAAGTTCTTTGGCTTTAGCTTGGGCTTCAAAGCGACTAAGCTGGTCGATTGGGTCGTTGAGCTCAGTAAAGGCATTACCGTACTCCTTAGTCATGATGAAGAGCTCGAAACGGTCAGTAAAGCGTTCGTCTTCAGGATTCTTCTTAGCCAGTGGAGATACAGCTACTGGATGGCCATAGACAAAGGTTGGTTGGATCAAGGTTTCTTCAACAAACTCTTCAAAGAAGGCATTGATAATGTGACCAACTTCAGTGTAGTGTTTCTCAACTGGAACTTTCTTCTCAGCAGCGATAGCTTTGGCTTCTTCCAAAGTCATTTCTTGCCAGAAATCGACACCAGTAATTTCTTTGATAGCATCCACCATGTGAACACGCTTAAATGGTTCGTTGATTTTGATTTCAGTACCTTGATAGTTGACTGGGCCATCGCCTTTGACAGCTTTAGCAGCATGTTGGATAATGCCTTCAGTCAAGTCCATGATGTCTTGGAAGTCTGCATAAGCTTGGTAGACTTCGATAGAAGTAAATTCAGGGTTATGAGTAGCATCCATTCCTTCGTTACGGAAGATACGGCCAATTTCATAGACACGTTCCATACCACCAACGATAAGGCGTTTCAAGTGAAGCTCAGTCGCGATACGAAGCACCATGTCAATATTTTGGGCATTGTGGTGGGTGATAAATGGACGGGCTGCAGCTCCACCAGCTTCGTTGTGAAGAACAGGTGTTTCCACTTCAAGGAAACCTTTTTGATCAAGGTAACGACGGATTTCAGAAATGATTTTTGAACGAGTGACAAAGCGCTCAAAACTTTCACGGTTAGAAATCAAGTCAAGGTAACGTTTACGGTAAATTGTTTCAACGTCTGTCAAACCGTGGAATTTCTCTGGTAGAGGACGAAGGGCCTTAGACAAGTGTGTGATGTGAGTAGCCTTGATAGAGAGTTCTCCCATATCAGTACGCATCACTTCACCTTCGACACCAAGGAAGTCACCAAGGTCTGCTTTTTTGAAGATTTCGTAGTTTTCTTCACCGACAGCATCCTTACGAACGTAGATCTGGATTTGACCTTCGCGGTCTTGAAGGTGGGCAAAACCTACTTTACCTTTACCACGTTTGGTTACCAAGCGTCCTGCGATAGTAGCTGTTTCGTTTTTATCGTGTAATTGTTCTTTATCGAGGTCTGCAAATTTATCTTTTAATTCTTGTGAATTTGCAGTGCGTTCAAAGCGTTTTCCGAAAGGATCAATTCCTTGTTCACGGAGCGCAGCCATTTTTTCACGGCGAACGATCTGCTGGTCATTTAGTTCTTCCATATGTTCTGTTGACATGGGATCCTCCTAGTTTTACTCAAAATTGAATACGATGAGTCATTTTTTGCGATACTCCCATTTTATCATAAATAAGTAAGAAATTCACGGATAATCTTTCAAAACTAAAAAGAACTTGACGCTAAAATCAAGTTCTGTTATTGATAGGAAGTATCATTCCAAATATTGAGAGTAAATGTTTCCAAATCAACGGTTTCTAGAATTGTCAGGCTGGCGTTTGCTAGACCGCCATCTTTACGAAGAAGTGGCTCTTTATATCCTAGAAGAGTACGAAGACTGGCAGTAAGATTGGCACCGTGACCGACAATTAGAATACGCTCAGCTGGACTATCTTTTAATGATTTGATAAATTGGATGGTCCGTTGTGTTGTGCTATAGAGGGATTCGGCTCCAAACATTTGAGTGTCAAATTGAGCAAGATTAGATCGGAAAGCTTTGATTTGTTGCGGGTAAATAGATTCCAAGGTTGCAATTTTCAAACCTTCCAACTTCCCCAGCTGCCATTCACGGAGATTAGGAACACTTTCTAAAGGACAGGGCGTTTTGAGTTGACTTTGGATAATCTCGGCAGATTTGACCGCTCGAGGTAAATCACTTGAATAAATCTGATCAAAAGGAATTTCCTTGAGATATTGGCCAAGTTTTTTGAGAATGTCAATGGATTCAGGAAGAAGGGGAGAATCTCCACTAGCACCTTGAAAGCGTCCTTCCTGATTCCAGACTGTGCGGCCATGGCGGACAAAGTAGAGTTTCATTATTGGCTGTCCTCCAAGATATCTGCAAAGTCAGCTTTTACAAAGTTAGCCAAGTCTTGGGGAGCAACGATAATGCTGTGACCAACTTCCCCAGCAGAGACAATCATTTGATCCAAGTCTAGAGCAATTTTATCGATAAAAATGGGATAATTGTGTTTCTGACGAATTCCGACGGGATTATTGGCTCCATGAATATAACCTGTTGTTTTTTCCAAGTCCTTTTGTGGAATCATGCTCACTTTTTTATTGCCAGAAATTTTGGCTAGTTTCTTTTCCGACAAGTGTTGAGTGATAGGGACAATTCCGATAATTGGTCCTGTCTTGTCTCCCAAAAGAGCCAAGGTTTTGAAAATCTGATCTCGTTCATAATCTTGAGGAAGTTCTCCTTCCAGGGCATTGATTTGAATCCCCTGATGTGGGATACCTGCTTTCGACAGAATTTGTTCTACTAATGTTTTTTTGACTTTAACTTTTTTTGCCATTATTTATACTTATCCTCCAATTGGCTCATCCAAATACCAAGCCAGATTCCCAGTGCAAAGAAGAAGGCAATGATGACATATCCAACAAGTGAAAGACCAGTGTATTGGATACTTTCAGCGTTTCCTGCATTTGGAATCAAGATCAAAAGAGTACTTGATAAGACGATTCCGATGATGAAATGATAGACGCGTGAGTGGTAGTTGTTTAAGGCATAATCCATCAATTTTGAAAAAACGATGAGAGTTGCACCTGCACCAATTCCAATCGGGAAGAAGGTTCCCAAGAGGTCAAAGGTTTTAAAACCAGTCAACATAGGAGCATAGAGACCCAAAATCAAAAGTAGATTTGATGGACTGAGGCCAGGAACTAATACGCCAAGAGCCAGCAGTGCACCAGCTAGGACGAAATTAAGAAAGCTGGCACTTAAGGCTCCAACAACAAAATTTAAGGCATAGAGACCTAGTCCAGAAATGATAAAGGTTGCCCAGAACCAAGCTAAATCAATCTTGTCTCGGTCAGATTCTCGAGTTGATTCTTTGAGAAGGCTAGGAACAGTACCAATGATAGCTCCCGCAAAGCTCCATAAGACAAAGACCTGATAATTTTCAAGCAGGTATTCAATCGGGTAGGAAAATAAGCCGATTCCCAGAAGCATACCGATGGCAACTGGAATAAAGTACAAAACATTTTCTTTAAAGTCTTTAAAGGGATGGGCCAGAAAGCCAATCATCCGTTCGTAAATGCCTAAGATTGCTGCTAGAACCCCTCCGGAAATTCCCGGTAGGATAAATCCAAGAGCAATCACAATCCCTTTAATAAAGCGTGCTAACCATGAGAGCATATTTTTCCTCCAACTATTTCTATTTCAAAAAATCCTTACTATATTGTATCACAATCAAACACA
The DNA here is from genome assembly GCF_946190275.1 of Streptococcus mitis. Classification (GTDB taxonomy): domain Bacteria; phylum Bacillota; class Bacilli; order Lactobacillales; family Streptococcaceae; genus Streptococcus; species Streptococcus mitis_DC. The sequence goes on from NZ_CAMHZQ010000004.1 coordinate 40,738, forward strand.
AAAAGAAAAAGCAAATGCTAAACAAATGCTTTTAAGGTTTTAAAAAGAGTTTTCTAAAGGTTTCTTCTTTGTTTTTTAAGGAAGAAATGACGTTGATATCCAAATCGTGGTCAAAGCCAGCAATTTTTCCTTTAGAAGTGTACTGGTGGATGTCGTAATCTAAGTCCGTATTAGGTTTGCTTTCGAAAAATCCAGTATTTGAACCATAGGAAGGAATCCAAACAGACGTAAACTTGTCTGTATCAATACTGTGTTCTTCCATGAAGTAGACCCCAACGTAGATGCCGATATTTTTTGCACCGAGTGATTCTAGTTTTGCTCGAAAGGCTTCAACACCTTCGTTCATATTGGACATGGTTTTATCTTCCACGTCTAGCCAATAGTAACTAGGGCTGTATGGCGATGAAGCGTTATAAAAAACTTCAGCAGCCTTTTCCATTTCTTGGACACTTTTTCCAGCTACATAGGCATAGACACCAACTGGTACATTTCGTTTTTGAAATTCGGTGATATGGGTTTTAAAGGCCTTATCTACCCCATTAACAAAGGCAGCATCGTTCTCTTTTGAAGACTGAGCGCCACTATGGACGCGAACGATAGCTCCAGAAATGTTTTGGGAGAGAGTATCGTAATTAATTTCCTCAGGACGTTGCCAACCAGAAACATCAATCACCGGTTTATCTATATTATGTAGCGCTTGCGTTTCTACTTGCGCGATATTTGACTTTGTTTTTACAGGATGGTCCTCAAAACGAGGGCGATTCAGGATTAAAATGAAAATCATAATCCCAAAAAAACCAAACAAAATAAGCGGATTTATTTTCTTTCTCATATCTCATAATTTTACCTTAAAAATGAAAAAAAATCAAAAAAAAAATACTCAAAAAATGGGTTAAGAAAGGACTTTAGAGCATTTTTTCATTCAAGAGCGCGGAATGATTTGAAATATGGTATAATAAAAGGGAATTTCTAGAGAAAAGAGAAGATTATGTCAAATTATGCCATTATTTTAGCAGCGGGTAAAGGGACTCGCATGAAATCTGATTTGCCAAAAGTGTTGCACAAGGTTGCGGGTATTTCTATGTTGGAACATGTTTTCCGTAGTGTGGGAGCTATCCAACCTGAAAAGACAGTAACAGTTGTCGGACACAAGGCAGAATTGGTTGAAGAGGTCTTGGCTGAACAGACAGAATTTGTGACTCAATCTGAACAGTTAGGTACTGGTCATGCGGTTATGATGACAGAGCCTATCTTAGAAGGTTTGTCAGGTCATACCTTGGTCATCGCAGGAGATACTCCTTTAATCACAGGTGAAAGCTTGAAAAACTTGATTGATTTCCACATCAATCATAAAAATGTGGCCACTATCTTGACTGCTGAAACAGATAATCCTTTTGGCTATGGACGAATTGTTCGTAATGAGAATGCTGAGGTTCTTCGCATTGTTGAGCAGAAGGATGCTACAGATTTTGAAAAGCAAATCAAGGAAATTAATACTGGAACCTATGTTTTTGACAACGAGCGTTTGTTTGAGGCTTTGAAAAATATCAATACCAATAACGCTCAAGGAGAATATTATATTACAGATGTCATTGGCATTTTCCGTGAAGCCGGTGAAAAAGTCGGCGCTTATACTTTGAAAGATTTTGATGAAAGTCTTGGGGTAAACGATCGTGTGGCTCTTGCGACAGCTGAGTCAGTTATGCGTCGTCGCATCAATCATCAGCACATGGTCAATGGTGTTAGCTTTGTCAATCCAGAAGCAACTTATATCGATATTGATGTTGAGATTGCTCCCGAAGTTCAAATCGAAGCCAATGTTACCTTGAAGGGGCAAACGAAAATTGGTGCTGAGACTGTTTTGACAAATGGTACTTATGTAGTGGATAGCACTATCGGAGCAGGAGCTGTCATTACCAATTCTATGATTGAAGAAAGTAGTGTTGCTGATGGAGTGACAGTCGGTCCGTATGCCCACATTCGTCCAGGTTCAAGTCTGGGTGCCCAAGTCCATATTGGAAACTTTGTTGAGGTGAAAGGTTCTTCAATCGGTGAGAATACCAAGGCTGGTCATTTGACTTATATTGGAAACTGTGAAGTGGGTAGCAAGGTTAATTTTGGTGCTGGAACCATTACAGTCAACTATGACGGCAAAAACAAATACAAAACAGTCATTGGTAACAATGTCTTTGTTGGTTCAAATTCAACCATTATTGCACCAGTAGAACTTGGTGACAATTCCCTCGTTGGTGCTGGTTCAACTATTACCAAAGACGTGCCAGCGGATGCGATTGCGATTGGTCGCGGTCGTCAGGTCAATAAAGACGAATATGCAACACGCCTTCCTCATCATCCTAAGAATCAGTAGGAGCCTATCATGGAATTTGAAGAAAAAACGCTTAGTCGAAAAGAGATCTATCAAGGACCAATTTTTAAACTGGTTCAAGATCAGGTTGAATTACCAGAAGGTAAGGGAACTGCCCAACGGGATTTGATTTTCCACAATGGGGCTGTCTGTGTTTTAGCAGTAACGGATGAACAAAAACTCATCTTGGTCAAGCAGTACCGCAAAGCCATCGAGGCTGTCTCTTACGAAATTCCAGCTGGAAAATTGGAAGTAGGAGAAAATACAGACCCTATCGCAGCAGCCCTGCGTGAATTAGAGGAAGAAACAGCCTATACAGGGAAGTTAGAACTCTTATATGACTTTTATTCAGCCATTGGCTTTTGTAATGAAAAACTAAAACTATACCTAGCAAGCGATTTGACAAAGGTGGAAAATCCGCGTCCGCAGGATGAAGATGAAACCTTAGAAGTCCTTGAAGTGAACTTAGAAGAAGCCAAGGAATTAATCCAATTAGGTCATATCTGTGATGCCAAGACAATTATGGCTGTTCAGTATTGGGAATTGCAGAAAAAATAGAGGAGGTCAGTATGGGTAAACCTTTATTAACGGATGAAATGATTGAAAGAGCTAATAGAGGCGAAAAAATTTCAGGTCCCCCTTTGCTAGATGATGAGGAGACTAAGATTTTACCAACCTCTTCTTCTCGTTTTGGTTATGCCAATCCTAAGGATCATGGCTTTAGCCAAGAAACCTTGAAGATTCAGGTCGAACCGTCTATTCATAAAAGCCGTCGCATTGAAAATACCAAGAGAAATGTCTTCAATTCTAAGTTGAATAAAATCTTATTTGCAGTCATCTTTCTCTTGATTTTGCTTGTCTTAGCAATGAAACTTTTGTAATAGAAAAGGAATTGAAATGAAAATAGGAATTATTGCAGCTATGCCAGAAGAACTAGCTTATTTGGTCCAGCATTTAGACAATGCCCAAGAGCAAGTTGTTTTGGGGAATACCTATCATACAGGCACCATTGCTTCTCATGAAGTCGTTCTTGTAGAAAGTGGAATTGGTAAGGTCATGTCTGCTATGAGTGTGGCGATTTTGGCTGATCATTTCCAAGTGGATGCTTTAATTAATACGGGATCAGCTGGGGCAGTAGCAGAAGGTATTGCTGTTGGGGATGTCGTGATTGCTAACAAATTAGCCTATCATGACGTGGATGTTACAGCTTTTGGCTATGCTTATGGACAAATGGCGCAACAACCGCTGTATTTTGAATCAGATAAAACCTTTGTCGCCAAAATCCAAGAGAGTTTATCTCAATTGGACCAAAAATGGCATCTTGGTTTGATTGCTACAGGAGATAGTTTTGTTGCAGGAAATGATAAGATAGAAGCGATTAAGTCCCATTTCCCAGATGTTTTGGCTGTTGAGATGGAGGGGGCAGCTATTGCTCAGGCAGCGCATGCTCTTAATCTTCCAGTCTTAGTCATCCGAGCTATGAGTGACAATGCAAATCATGAAGCAAACATCTCTTTTGATGAGTTTATTATCGAAGCTGGACGTCGCTCTGCCCAAGTCTTGTTAGCCTTTTTGAAGGCTTTAGATTAAGCGGAAATTTGACAGTTTTTCTAGCTTATGATAAGATTTAAGTAAAGAAAAGCTAGAAAACGTTTCAGAGGATATTATGAGTATTGAAATGACCGTCAGTGAGATTGCAGAGGTCTTAGGATTATCTCGCCAAGCAATCAATAACCGTGTCAAAGAATTACCAGAAGAAGACACAGATAAAAATGACAAAGGGGTAACAGTTGTTACCAGAAGTGGCTTGATTAAGCTAGAAGAAATCTATAAAAAAACGATTTTTGAAGATGAGCCTGTCAGTGAAGATGTCAAGCAACGTGAACTGATGGAGATTCTGGTTGATGAGAAGAATGCAGAAATTCTTCGTCTTTATGAACAATTAAAAGCCAAGGATCGTCAGTTATCAGAAAAAGACGAGCAGATGCGTATCAAAGACCGTCAGATTGCTGAGAAAGACAAACAACTCGATCAGCAGCAACAATTGACCCTTCAAGCCATGAAGGATCAAGAAAATCTTAAGCTAGAGCTGGACCAAGCAAAAGAAGAAGTCCAATCGACTAAGAAAGGCTTTTTTGCTCGTTTATTTGGAGGATAATCAAGGAGCTGTTTAGGTTAAATGCTAACCTGATGGCTTCTTTTGTTTCTAAATAGTATAGTTGCTCAATTAATACTCAATGAAAATCAAAGAGCAAACTAGGAAACTAGCCGCAGGCTGCTCAAAGCACTGCTTTGAGATTGTAGATAAGACTGACGAAGTCAGTTACATATATCTACGGCAAGGCGAAGCTGACGCGGTTTGAAGAGATTTTCGAAGAGTATAAAATAACAGTATAGGAGAGGTAGAGAATGGAACGATTAGAAGATTACATTGCTTTTGACTTAGAATTTAATCAGCACGAAGGACAAACACACTTGATTCAAGTATCGGCAGTGCGTTTTAGAGATGGTCAGGAAATCGATGCTTATGATTCCTATGTCCATACTAGTGTGCCTCTAAAGAGTTTTATCAATGGTTTGACTGGGATTACAGCTGAAACCTTAAAAGATGCTCCCCCAGTGGAGGAAGTTATAAAAGAATTCCAAGAGTTTGTGGGTTCTTTGCCGATGATAGGCTACAATGCTGTTAAAAGTGATTTGCCTATTTTAGAGGACCACGGTTTAGACTACAGCCAGCAGTACAAGGTAGATTTGTATGATGAAGCTTTTGAACGTCGGAGTTCGGATTTACATGGTATTGCCAATCTCAAATTGCAAACTGTTGCCTCATTTCTCGGATTTCAAGGACAGTCCCATAATAGCTTGGAGGATGCTCGTATGACGGCGCGTGTTTACGAGTCCTTCCTAGAGTCGGATCAAGCTAGAGAATTGTTAGAGACAGAAAGTAGCCTATCAAACAATCCTTTTGGAGGCTTGGACTTATCTCAATTATTTGACTAGGAGTGCCTATGAAACCTGAAAAACCTAAAAATCTAGGTTTTAGGAAAATCTACTTTAATCTAGATAAAATTCTCTTTCTCTTTTTCTTGATATTTATGATGATTGAGTTTGTCTGGTTACCACTTAATTCTTGGATTGCTGGACTTTTGCTCCGTCAGACAGGTTATCTTTTTCTTTCCTACAACAATATTTTTGCTATTATAAAGGGTTCGCCATTTGTTAGTCTTGCTTTATTTGTTCTGGTAATCGTTAATTTACTGATTGCCTATTACCAGCTAGGACTTCTCTTTATCGGAGCCCGGCACCTCCTCTATCATGAAAAGAGAACCCTACTGGAGTACAGTCGCAAGGTCTTTCGTCAAAGTTTCTTGTTTATGAAGCAAGTGACGATTTCCAAAATGGCCTTTATTTTCTTTTATGTCATGATGCTCTTTCCATTGATTCGAAAGATTTTAAAGATTTATTACCTCAATAAAATTGTCATTCCGGAATTCATAGTAGCCTATGTAGAAGATAAGTATTGGTTGGTCGGTTTGGTAATCACTGTTCTAGCCTTGTTGCTCTTTTACATTTCAATACGTTTGATGTTTGCCCTACCCCAGCTTTTGTTTGAGAAGAAAACAGTCAAAGAAGCAGTCAAATACAGTCTAGAGAAGACGAAAAGGCAATCTTGGTTTTATATTTGGAACTTGCTCTGGATTATCGTCAAAACCTATCTATTTTTCATTCTTCTCTTGATCCCAATCTTAGCAAGTCAGGTACTGATGGATGGTCTGACCCATAAGGAATCTCTTGTATTAGGAATCATTAATTTTGTCTTGATTAAGAATTTCCACTATATGGCCTTGACTTACTTTCTCATTAAGTTTGTTTCCTTTTTGACAGGAGAAGAGCTAGAAATCACACCAAGGAGAAAGAAAGACCACTGGATGAGATGGGGAGTGATGGGCTGTGCAGGTATCTTTTTCGCTCTTGAGGGCTATGTTTATTTGGAAGCGCCAGTAGCACATAGACCCTTGATTATCTCTCATCGCGGTGTTTCAGATAAAAATGGTGTCCAAAATACTGTCCAATCGCTAGAGAGGACAGCCCAACTAGAACCAGACTTTGTTGAGACGGATGTTCAGGAAACAAAAGATGGCCAGTTTGTCATGATGCATGATGCTAATATCAAGCATTTGACAGGAGTTAATGCCAATCCTCAGGATTTAACTTTGGATGAATTAACCAAACTTGATATTTCAGAAAATGGTTATCATAGCAAGGTGTCTAGTTTTGATGATTATCTTAACAAAGCCAATGAATTGCATCAAAAACTCCTTATTGAAATTAAAACCAGTCGGAAAGATAGTCCAGATATGATGAAACGCTTTATGGACAAATATGGAGTTATCATTAAACAGAATGGCCATCAAATGCAGTCCTTAGACTACCATGTGATTGACCAGGTGTTGGCCTACGACTCACAAATTCCAGTCTATTTCATCCTACCTTACAATAGTATTTTTCCAAGAACGAAAGCCACAGGCTACACCATGGAGTATTCAACTTTAGATGAAAATTTTGTTAACAAGCTTTGGAATACCGATCAAAAATTGTACGTGTGGACCATCAATAGTTCAGAGTCCTTTGATAAATCTGTTCAGTTAGGAGCAGATGGCATGATAACGGATGACTTGGAAATGATTCAAGAGCAAGTTACAATTGCCCAAGAAGACCCTGAGTACACGGATTTGCTTTTCAAACAGGCGATGGAATTCTTTAATTTTTAGTAAGCAAAAAGAGGAACAGTTGTTCCTCCCACGATAGGCAAGTATTCTCTTGAATGCTTGTTTTTTATGCTTAGAATGGCAATTTTCCAGCGAAAGCGCCTAGTTTTTTCTTGGTCGTTTCATCGATTTGTTCAAGAGCAGAGTTGATGGCCTGAACGGTCATATCAGAAAGAGTTTCAAGGTCTTCTGGATCAACGACAGCTGGATTGAAGTCGATGCTGACAACTTTTTTGTCACCAGTTAAGGTCGCTTGAACAAGGTCTTGAGCAGATTTGCCAACAAATTGCATAGCAGCAAGTTCAGCTTGGCTTTGTTCCATTTGTTTTTGAAGTTTTTGTGCTTGGCGCATCATATTTTGCATGTTCATCATGGTGATTTATAGTTTCCTTTTATCTTATTTTTCTTTTTATTTTATCAATTTTAAGGTTAAAAGTCTAATCTTTTTCAGAGTGAATCTAAGAATTGTGCTTAGCAGTGGACAATAAAAGTATATAAAAAAACAAAGGATATCATCTTTAAAATTAAATAATGATTGTCCTTTGTTTATTTTTGTTTTAGTTCATTATACCCACTCACCGTCGTAATTGACACGGTAGCCATCAGGGGTCGTTGTATTGATTGCGAGCGCTCCAGAGCTATAGGCATAGTACCATTTACCAGATACTTTCATCCAGCCTGTTTTCATAGCGCCTGAGTCTTGAAGGTAGTACCAGCTACCGTTATCTTTGAGCCAACCAGTCTTCATAGCACCTGAGTCGTCGAGATAGTACCAGCTACCGTCTTTCACCCAGCCTGTTTGCATCCAACCAGAGTTGTCAAAGTGATACCAAGTTCTATTTATTTTTTCCCAGCCGTTACTCGTGTATGAGCCGTCATTATGTTTAAACCACCAACGTCCGTTTGATCGAATCCAACTTCCGAAGTATTGGGAATGATCGAACCAACTTCTTAGTCGATTAAGAAATTCGGCAGGGTCATTGGTCTCATCGTCTAATTTCTGACTTGAATTTGTATTTGCAGTTTTGGTTTTATGAGTTCCGATGGCCTTCAAGTCTTTGTCAAAAAGATTCGCCTTAGTCGCAAATGTTTGAATCTGAGAAGAATTTGCTTCTGTGTATTGAATGGCTTTTCCATAACCACCAGCTAATTCTTCAGAGCCACCAGATGATGTTCCAAAACTTTGTGCAACGGTAACCCACCCATTTTGAGTGACAGGATTTTCAAAAGCTGCCAACCCCATATAGGTCAATTCTGGATTAATTAAGGATTCGTAGTGTCCGGTTTGACCAGAGACACTTGCCCCACTACGAGATTTGACGTAATCTGCTTTTTCCTCATACCATTGATTAATAGCCGTCATAAATCCGTCATAGTTCCAAGCTAAGTTTTCTGCTAGGGAGAAATTTCTTGTAGGCCAAGCGCTCCAAATGTTCTTTCTGGACAAACGTGTGTGATTAATGGTGATAGAAGCTTCTGCTGCACGAACAAAGGCTGTTTTTTCTAGTGCAGTTGACCATTTGATAGGAACGTAGCTAGTAACTAGGCCTTCATCTGCCGCCTCTTTTCGAATGGCATTGATACGGTCTAAAATAGCCTGCTTATCTGGCGTCAAGAAAGTCCCTTCAATTCCAACTAAGCTAGTACCGGCAGAACTACTAGTTACCTCTGAGTTCAAGATATGATAAGACTGACCATTGATTTCTTGAGTGGAAACCAGCCTATCATTAGCAGCAACGGATTGTGGTGCAAGACTTCCAGCTCCTAACAATGAAAGTGCTAGAACTGTAGCAAGTGTAAAGGCTTTAGCTTTTTGGTTCATTTTATCTCCTCCTATTTTTATTATAACATCTCCCTTGTACATAGTAAATCCAAATATAAAGTAGAAACCAGATACACAGATTTTACTTTTTTCAGTGACATAAAAAATAAGATGTATTAGCAGTTTTTGTTATATTTGATTGCATTTAGTGTATAATATAAAGAGAAAGTTATAATAAAAATTCCTTCATCAAGGAAGTTAAAGAACTCAATAACACAGGGATTCCATTCCCCTAGAAAGGTTATAAATGAAATCATATAAGAAATTTACGATTCTTGCTCTGGCTCTTCTTGGATTTACTAGCCAAACAGTTCTAGCTAATGATGCTAGTCATTCTACGAATAACTCTACCGGTAGTTCAGCTACTAGCTCTGCAAATGCTTCTCAAGCAATTACAGAAATTCAGCCAACTAGCCCTAGTTCGAGTGAGCAGGAGACAAAGCCAACTCTTCCTACTGAGTCTAAGCTACAAATTGGTTGGGTAAAAGAAGATGGGAAGTGGACTTATTATAGTCAAACGGGTGTCAAATTTACAGATACTCTTTATGAGGGCTACCTATTTGATAAGAATGGTTACTTACTTGAAAATAGCTGGTATCAGATGGCTAACAAGTGGTACTACGCCAATGGTTCGGGAAAATATCTGTCTAACCAATGGAGTCAAATCAATGGTAAATGGTATGCATTTGATCAAAATGGTGCCATGATGGCTAATACCTGGAAGGGAAATTATTACCTGAAGTCCAGTGGGGCTATGGCAGATAAAGAATGGGTGTACGATCCTAACTACTCAAGCTGGTTTTATCTCAAGTCAGGTGGGCACTATGCTGAACAGCAATGGGTTGGCTCTTACTATCTAAAATCTGGTGGCTACATGGCTCACAAAGAGTGGATTTATGATCAAGATTATAAAGCTTGGTATTATCTTAAAGAAGATGGCGTTTATGTCACTGGAACTTATACTATTAATGGAAGTAGCCATTTTTTCAAAGATAATGGTAAATGGGTTCAAGAACTTCCAAAAGAATTTGAAAAGGGGCGCTATACTAAAACTATCTTCCTAGATCCTGGGCATGGTGGACGTGATTCGGGCGCTTACTATTATGGAATAGCTGAAAAAGATTTGAATCTACAGGTCTCTCGTAAATTACGGAAACGTTTAGAAGAACTTGGCTATACAGTTTTAACATCTCGTGATAGTGATGTGGATGTTGACTTTGTGACAGAGCGTTCTCGTATGGTAAATAAGACGAATGCAGACTTCTTTATTAGTATTCATTTTAACGCTACTGGGAATGACACAACACTGAATCTGGGAATACAGACTTATTCTTATAAGGAAGATGCAGGTTACCCGAGCAAGATTAATCAGTACTGGCATAATAATCCAGACCGAATGAGTGAAAGTAATCGTTTGGCCGCTGACCTTCATTCATCTCTCTTGACCGAGACAGGAGCTAGAGATGCTGGACTTCTGCAAGCCACCTTCGCTGTTCTTCGTGAGACTGCGAAACCTGCTGTGTTATTAGAATTGGGTTATATGGATAATCCAGAAGAAAACCAACGAATCCGTAGTGATCAATACCAAGATAAGTTAGTTGAAGGCATTATTAAAGGAATTCAAAAATATTACGCTGGAAATTAAGAAACTAGATCAAACTAAGCTTTGGAGATTGTCCTAGGCTTAGTTTTTTGTATTTGTAATGCTATTCATAATATTAAATTTTCTGAAAATTTATTGAAAAATGAGTGAAACATGATATAATAAAACGTAAAATTAATTCAGGTTTCCTGGACCGATAGGAGTAAACAATGAAAAAACTAGGTTTTGTCCTTTTATCTTCAGTCTTGCTATTGACAGCTTGTGCTGTTAGGTTTGAAAAATCAGCAGATACAACTGGTTCATCTAAGGTTACAGCCTTATCTGAAGATAAGCAAAAAATGCTTGATAAGGCCACTGCTGATTATAAAACTTTTGTTCAAGAGCAAATCGATAAGCTATTGACAGATACGGAAGGCTTTGTCAAACTGTTGAAAGAAGGTAAGTTAGAAGAAGCTAAGAAGGTTTATCCACTGATTCGTATGTCCTATGAGCGTTCAGAACCGATTGCCGAGAGTTTTGGTGAGTCAGATGTCAAGATTGACTTCCGTTTAGCAGACTACATGGATGAAAACAAGACAGAAGAAGGTTGGTCAGGTTTCCACCGTATCGAGCGTATCCTTTGGGAAGACAATACAACTAAAGGAACTGAAAATCAAGATAAGGAAGAGTAAATCTGCTCTAATAAAAAAACTTTGTTCTCTAGAAACCATCGTGTGGCTAGTTAGAGTGCAAAGTTTTTTTGTTTTCTAGTTAAAATGAAGACTGTATTCTTTATAATCACAAGGCTATTAAGGGAGCAGTTGACATCAAAATGATGATTTTGAATTTTTATTATTTTTGCTTTGTAGCAAAGTAACATAGTCGCTTTTGGTGTGGAATAAGTGGGAAAGAAAAACAGTTCTTTGAGTTTGGTCGATAAAGTAAAGCAAGATATATTGCCCGATAATTTTTCCTCGTGTTGGGTACTTACTGTTGATTTTTAGTCCGATTTTTTCATCTGCATCAAAGCCAGCCTCAGGAAAGGTTTCTAAACTTTTTAAGCCGTCTAAAATTTTGGCCACAGTATTTTTAGCCGACTGGGGTGATAAAAGAACAGTAGTAATGTAATCATGAATACTGTCAATTGCTTGACTCACTTCGGTAGATAGAATCACTTTATAAGTCATATCGTAGCCTCATATCGTCTAGGGAAGTTCCTTGTCCAGATTCATATTCTCTTAAGGCACGTTCAGATTGGGCTTGTAGTTCCTGAATCAATCGTTCACGGTGTAAATCTTCTGCAGTTTTTATTGGCAAATCTTGTTCGAGAACAATTTGCTCGATAAAAAGACTAATAGCATCCGTCATAGTCATTCCTTTTTCCTTGATGATAGCTCTAGCTTGTTCCATTGATGACTCATTGATTTTAAAATTGTATTGCTTAGTAAGTGATGTAGTCATGGTATATCTCCAATCTATACTATATATAGCTAGTATAGATCTTTTATACTTTTTAGGCAAGAAAAAACTTTGTTCTCTAGAAACCATCGTGTGGCTAGCTAGAGTGCAAAGTTTTTTTGAGTTTGGAACATGAAAACAGCAGTTGATTTCAAGAAACAAAAAAGAACAGCCGAAGCTGTCTTTTTATCATTATTTGAGACCGTATTTTTTGTTGAAACGATCCACGCGTCCATCTGCTTGAGTGAACTTTTGACGTCCAGTGTAGAATGGGTGTGAGTCTGATGAAATTTCCACACGGATCAATGGGTAAGTTTCGCCTTCGAACTCAACTGTTTCGTTAGAGCGTTTTGTTGAACCGCTAAGGAATTGGTAACCAGTAGTTGTGTCCATGAAGACAACTGGGCGATATTCTGGATGGATATCTTTTTTCATTTTGCAATATTTCCTTTCTGCCATGGTCTCTTTGCGAGCCATAGATTGTTACCATACTAGTCTATCAGATTCTGAAAAGTTTGGCAAGTATTTTATCAGTTTTTAAGCAAGTTTTTTAACTTTTGGTAGATGATTTCGTTTTCTTCTAGGCTATAGGAATTAGCACCGCTTGCTAGAGGGTGGCCTCCACCATCATGTTCCTTGGCGATTTCATTGATAGGATGGATTTTACTGCGTAAGCGAACGCGGTAGTGGCCATCAGCCTGCTCCACAAAAATTCCCCAGAGACTGACGCTGTCAATCCGACCAGGAGCTCCCACAATAGCAGCAGTCTCAGCATCGGTAACATTGAATTGTTTCAAGACTTCTTGATTCAGGATAATGCGAGCTGCTCCATTTTCATCCACTTCCAGATGGTCGTAGATGTAGCCTTGAAGTTTTGCAATTTTGTAGCTCATAGTGTCCATTTTTCGGGTGAGAGCTGCAAAGTCAAAGTTATGTTCTCTCAAATAAGCAGCCAGGCGAAGAGTCCGTGCAGTCGTAGAAGGGTAGAGGAAGCGACCTGTATCACCAATAATTCCTGCAAAGAGTAACTCAGCAGCGCAATCTGACAAGGCCAGCTGGGTTGTTTCTGCAAATAGGGTAATCATCTCACTAGCGCTACTTGAACTAGTATCCACCCAAGATAGGTCACCATATACATCGTCATTTGGATGGTGGTCAATCTTAATGAGAAAATCACCTTGATTATAGCGCTTATCATCGATACGAGCAGTATTCGCCGTATCACAGACGATGACAAGGGCGCCTTGGTAGGCACTATCTTCAACAAGATCCATCTCAGCCATCCAAGTAAGAGTTGGTTCATCATAACCTACGGCTTTGATGGTTTTTTCTGGAAAATGATGTTTGAGAAGAGCTTTCAATCCCACTTGACTTCCCAAGGCATCAGGGTCTGGTTTCATATGACGGTGAATGATAATCGTGTCGTATTCTTTGATTTTTTCTAAAATTTGATGGCAAATGTCCATAAATAACCTCAATTCTTTCTCATTTCATTGTAGCACAAGAATTTTTATTTTTAAAATGAAAAAGATGTGATATAATGGAGAAAGATAAATTGAGGAGGACGATATGGCATTAGCAAAAATTGTATTTGCCAGTATGACCGGTAATACCGAAGAAATTGCAGATATTGTAGCAGACAAATTACGTGACTTGGGCTTGGATGTCGATGTTGATGAATGTACAACTGTTGACGCTTCAGACTTCTTAGAAGCAGACATCGCTATCGTTGCGACCTATACTTATGGTGATGGTGAATTGCCAGATGAGATGATGGACTTCTACGAAGACCTAGCAGATCTCAACTTGAATGGTAAAATCTACGGAGTAGTCGGCTCAGGAGATACCTTCTACGATGAATTCTGTAAAGCTGTTGATGACTTTGACCGTGTTTTTGTGTCAACAGGAGCAGAAAAAGGTTCAGAATGTGTCAAAGTTGACCTTTCTGCCGAGGAAGAAGATATTGAACGCTTAGAACAATTCGCAGAAGAATTGGCTGCTAAAGTAGGATAAGCACAAAAGTGCGCTGATGTAATCAATCAGTGCATTTTTCTTATCGTGAGTTGGGATTTTACTAGCCTATTTGGTGGCTTTTTGATACAATAATTCAAATAAAGGAGGAGACTGTATGGATTTAGATATTATTCGCCAAGAAATTGATCAAATCGACGACCAAATCGTCAAGCTCTTAGAAGAACGAATGCATTTGGTTGAGGGTGTAGTTGCCTATAAGAAAGCTTCAGGTAAACCGATTTTAGATACTAAGAGAGAAGAAGCTATTTTTGAAAAGGTTAGAAGTCGTGTAGAGGACAAGCGCTATCAGGAGACTATTGTCTCGACTTTTTCTGATATACTCAAACGTTCGCGTGATTATCAGGATCAAAATATCAAATGAAAAAAGAACAATTTTATCCGCTAGGGATTTTTCTAGCTGCTATGGTGGGCGGACTTGTTCGCTACCTAGTTTCCACTTGGTTACCAGCCAGTCCTGACTTTCCTTGGGGCACTCTCTTTGTCAACTATCTGGGAATTTTCTGTCTGGTTTATCTTGTCAAGGGCTATCTGGTCTATAAGGGAACTAGTAAGGGCTTGGTTTTAGCGCTGGGGACGGGTTTTTGCGGAGGTCTAACAACCTTTTCTAGTCTCATGCTTGATGCTGTGAAACTGCTTGATACAGGGCGTTATTTTAGTTTAGTCCTGTATTTACTTTTGAGCATCGGTGGAGGTATGCTTTTAGCTTACTATTTAGGGAGGAAGAAATGGTAATCGTCTATCTTGCAATTGCTTGTGGTTTCGGAGCTTTAGTGCGCTATTTCTTTTCCCGCTATAATCAATCTTCTAAATTGCCACTTGGAACGCTTATAGCAAATCTTTTAGGGTGTTTTTTGATTGGATTATTCTACAATCATGTAGAGTCTAAGGAAGTCTATGCTATTTTAGTGACGGGTTTTTGTGGAGGTTTAACAACTTTTTCTACCTTGAATGATGAACTTCAAAGACTGTTAAGCGATAAGAAGGTTTTTTACGTTTACCTGACTTTGACCTACCTAGGTGGTTTGGTTGCGATTTTTTTAGGAATTCTGCTATAAATTTCTTTACTTTTTTGTGGAAATTTGGTAAACTGTATCTTGTGTGTAATGGACGCACAAAAATACAGTTTATCCGCTGAGGAAGGTTCCTCAAGATTGACAAAGATAGGAGAATAAAATGAATCCATTAATCCAAAGCTTGACTGAAGGTCAACTTCGTACAGATATCCCATCATTCCGTCCTGGTGACACTGTTCGTGTACACGCGAAAGTTGTCGAAGGTAACCGTGAACGTATCCAGATTTTTGAAGGTGTTGTTATTGCACGTAAAGGTGCTGGTATCTCAGAAAACTACACAGTTCGTAAAATCTCTAACGGTGTAGGTGTTGAGCGTATCTTCCCAATCCACACTCCACGTGTTGAAAAAATCGAAGTTGTTCGTTACGGTAAAGTACGTCGTGCGAAATTGTACTACTTGCGTGCTCTTCAAGGTAAAGCAGCTCGTATCAAAGAAATCCGTCGTTAATTCGACTAAAAACTCTGCTTCTTCAGCAGAGTTTTTATCTAGCTCCCTTAGTTCAATGGATATAACAACTCCCTCCTAAGGAGTAGTTGCTGGTTCGATTCCGGCAGGGGGCAGTAATTAGATATTCAAAAACCGCTCAGCTGAGCGGTTTTCGTCTATTCTTTCCTTTTACAGTACCCATGTACGGATGGCATGGGCAACGCCAGATTCATCATTAGATTTAGTGATGTATTTGGCGATTTTTTTGATTTCTGGATTTCCATTTTCCATGACAACGGGGTTTCCAACGACTTCCAGCATGGCGCGGTCATTTTCTTCGTCACCGATAGCCATGGTTTCATCTTTAGTCAATCCGAGTTTTTCAGCTAAGTGAGTAATGGCTGAACCCTTGTCAACATTCTTTTTAAGGAGTTCGAGGTAGAAAGGAGCAGATTTGTTGATGGAGTAACGTTCGTAAAATTCCGCTGGTATCTTTTCAATCGCAGCATCGAGAATCTCAGGCTCATCGATGAACATACACTTGACGATTTCCTTGTCAGCCATTTCTTCAGGTGTACGGTAGAAGATAGGCATGCTGACGAGGGTTGATTCGTGCACAGTGTATTTTCCGATATTGCGATTGGCAGTGTAGATTCCATCCTTGGTAATGGCATGCATGTGGACACCGAGCTTGCGACTGAGGAATTCCATATCCAGATAATCCTCATAAGTCAAGGATTCGCTGATAATCTCATGTCCTGTAGCAGTTTCTTGGACAAGGGCACCATTGAAGGTCACAACATAGTCACCCTCGTCTCTCAGCTGCAAGTCGTCCAGAAGTTTGGCAACACCTGCGATGGGGCGGCCAGTTGCAATGACGACTTTGACACCAGCTTCTTTGGCATCTTGGATGGCAGAAAAGACCTCAGGAGTGATTTCCTTTTGGCTGTTGACTAGAGTTCCGTCAATATCGACGGCGATTAGTTTAATACTCATAAATTTCCTCTTCTAGTTTTTATTTGGGGTAAAATGGTCGTTCTCAATCAAGTGTAAAAATTGCTGGGTGATACTTGCGAAGATGCTGTTTTGGTCCAACATTTCTTTTGGAAAATAGAAACGATTATCTCCGTGGCGACTGCCAGCAAGGGATTGGACGATAGGAGAAAGGCTAGAGAGTTCCGCCAGTTGACCATTTTTTTGTAGAATCTCAATCTGTGTTCGTGGATTCTCAGATTCGGGACGATAGATATCATAAGGGAGGTCAAAATTCTTATGAATGGCAGTGTAGTAGTCGGGATCAAAGCCGATATCCTCAACCAATTTTCTCATGCTAGCGAGTTGGTCTTGGTCTTCTTGTGAAAAGGTAATGGATTTAAAGACCTTGCGGTTGACAAAGCGTTGCGATAAGTCAGCAAGAATCTTGTCAGGACTGGTCATCCATAGCTGGAAATAGGTGTTCATAACCCCATCATCCAGAGCCAGATAGTCAGACAAGGTCACATTTTTTTCAAAGAAAGGCAGGAGATGTGGAGATGTTCGTGCAAAGAAATCTTTGTCTTTAGGATAGAGTTCCTTGGCGCGTTTGAGGAGATTCTGTAGGAGAACTTCCATGGCGCGTGTTGCGGGGTGGAAATAAACCTGCATGTACATCTGGTAGCGACTGAGGACGTAGTCTTCGATGGCGTGCATGCCATTGCGCTGAAAGGCGATACCATTTTCAACAGGACGAATGACTCGGAGGATGCGAGTCAGGTCAAATTCTCCATAGGATGCTCCTGTAAAATAGGAGTCGCGCAAGAGATAGTCCATGCGGTCCGCATCAATCTGACTAGAAATGAGTTGCACGACCTGCTTGTTAGGATAGGTATGGTCGATGACACTGGCTACCTTTTTTGGAAAGTCTGGCGCTACTTGTAGCAGGACTTGGTGAATCTCCGTTTCAGGACTTTGGATAATTTCCTGAGTAATGGCTTCATGGTCTGTATCAAAGAGATGTTCAAAAGTATGGGAGTAGGCACCATGACCAAGGTCATGTAGGAGAGCAGCGGTCATGGTCAAGAGAGACTCGGCAGGATCCCATTCGTCTGGATATTTTTCTTTAAAAATCTCTGTGATGCGTCGTGCAATTTCATAGACTCCTAGACAGTGAGAGAAGCGACTATGTTCTCCACCGTGGAAGGTGTAACTGGAAGTTCCCAGTTGTTTGATACGACGCAAACGCTGAAATTCTTTTGTATTAATCAAGTCATAGATTATTTGATTATTGACATGGATGTAGTTGTGAACTGGGTCACGGAATACTTTTTCGTTCATATGACCATTATAGCAAAAAGCTAGAGTTTTTGGTAAAATAGTAGGACAAGAGACAAGAGACAAGAAAGAGGACCTGATGTGAAGATTCGGATGCGAAATACGATTCAGTTTGATGAGCAGTTGGAAGTGATTGACCAACTCTATGATGTAGAAGTGCATGAAAAGGGAGATTATAGCTACCTGCTTTTCTATAATGAGGAAAAGGAAAAAGTGGTTATTAAATTTCATGGTCAAGAACTTGTGATGAGCCGATTTTCCAATCCCAAGACCATTATGCGCTTTCTAAAGGATAGCGATAGTTTAGCCTATATTCCCACACCTATGGGCATGCAGGAGTTTATCATCCAAACGAGCCGTTATGAAGTTGATGGGCAAAAGATTCATTTAGATTATCAACTACAAAATCAAGAGGGACAACCCTTTGCCAGCTATCAATTGGAAATTACTTGGGGCTAGGATCTCGTCTTTTTCAAATTTACCTAGCTATCTTCTCGAATTAGCCTACTAATGTGGTAGATTAGGCTAATTTTTGGTATAATAAAAGTTATGGAAATCGAAAAAACCAATCGTATGAATGCGCTCTTTGAATTTTATGCGGCGCTTTTGACAGATAAGCAAATGAATTATATCGAGCTCTACTACGCTGATGATTATAGTCTTGCTGAGATTGCCGAGGAATTTGGTGTCAGTCGTCAGGCTGTCTATGACAATATCAAGCGGACAGAAAAGATTCTGGAAGATTATGAGATGAAATTGCACATGTACTCGGACTACATTGTCCGCAGTCAGATTTTTGACCAGATTTTGGAGCGCTATCCCAAGGATGACTTTCTGCAAGAGCAGATAGAAATTTTAACAAGCATTGATAATAGAGAATAAGAGGAAGAAACATGGCATTTGAAAGTTTAACAGAACGTTTGCAAAACGTCTTTAAAAATCTACGTAAAAAAGGAAAAATCTCTGAATCTGATGTCCAAGAGGCAACCAAAGAAATTCGCTTGGCCTTGCTTGAGGCCGACGTTGCCTTGCCTGTTGTAAAGGACTTTATCAAGAAAGTTCGTGAGCGTGCAGTCGGGCATGAGGTCATTGATACCCTTAATCCTGCGCAACAAATTATTAAAATCGTTGATGAGGAATTGACAGCTGTTTTAGGTTCTGATACGGCTGAGATTATCAAGTCTCCTAAGATTCCAACCATCATCATGATGGTCGGTTTGCAGGGGGCTGGTAAAACAACCTTTGCTGGTAAATTGGCCAACAAACTCAAGAAGGAAGAAAATGCCCGTCCTTTGATGATTGCGGCGGATATTTATCGTCCTGCTGCTATTGATCAGCTTAAGACCTTGGGACAACAGATTGATGTGCCTGTCTTCGCTCTTGGGACAGAGGTTCCAGCTGTGGAGATTGTTCGTCAAGGTTTGGAACAAGCCCAAGCTAATCATAATGACTATGTCTTGATTGATACGGCAGGTCGTTTGCAGATTGATGAACTTTTGATGAATGAGCTTCGTGACGTGAAAGCACTAGCTCAACCAAATGAAATTCTGCTCGTCGTTGATGCCATGATTGGTCAAGAAGCGGCCAATGTTGCGCGTGAGTTTAATGCTCAGTTAGAAGTCACTGGGGTTATCCTGACTAAGATTGATGGCGACACTCGTGGTGGTGCGGCTCTATCGGTTCGTCACATCACTGGAAAACCAATCAAGTTCACTGGTACGGGTGAAAAGATTACGGACATTGAAACCTTCCACCCAGACCGTATGTCTAGCCGTATCCTTGGCATGGGGGATATGCTCACTTTGATTGAGAAAGCTTCTCAAGAATACGATGAGCAAAAAGCCCTTGAAATGGCTGAGAAGATGCGCGAAAATACCTTTGATTTCAATGATTTCATCGATCAATTGGATCAGGTGCAAAACATGGGGCCAATGGAAGACTTACTCAAGATGATTCCAGGTATGGCTAACAATCCAGCCCTTCAAAACATGAAGGTGGATGAGCGTCAGATTGCGCGCAAACGTGCTATTGTGTCTTCAATGACACCTGAAGAACGTGAAAATCCAGATTTGTTAAATCCAAGCCGTCGCCGTCGTATCGCTGCGGGTTCTGGAAATACATTTGTCGAAGTCAATAAATTCATCAAAGACTTTAACCAAGCTAAACAGCTCATGCAGGGTGTTATGTCTGGTGATATGAACAAGATGATGAAGCAGATGGGAATCAATCCAAACAACTTTCCTAAAAATATGCCAAATATGGGAGGGATGGATATGTCTGCCCTTGAAGGAATGATGGGACAAGGTGGTATGCCTGACTTGTCAGCTCTCGGAGGAGCAGGAATGCCAGATATGAGCCAGATGTTTGGTGGCGGTCTAAAAGGTAAAATCGGTGAATTTGCCATGAAACAATCCATGAAACGCATGGCGAATAAAATGAAGAAAGCGAAGAAGAAACGTAAGTAAGACAAAGGAAGGCTGCAGAGCTTTCCTTTTTTAGAAAGAATTTTTTATTTTAACATTAAAAAAATCCACTCAGTCGTCTGAGTGGATTAGGTGTGTTTAGACTCTTAATCTTTATTTTCGTATGGCAAGATTAAGTTCAAGATGATTCCTGTCATGGCTGATAGGGCAGTTCCTGAAAGGGTAACTGGACCAAGTTTAAGGATAGCTCCTCCAAGTCCAAGGACTAACATAGCGCTTGCGATGATGAGGTTACGCATTTGAGCGAAATCAACACGTTCTTTAATCAAGACTTTCAAACCGTTGCTGGCGATAACTCCATAGAGAAGGATTGACATACCACCAAGAACAGCGTTTGGAATAGTTGAAATTAAGGCAGTGAATTTACCAAGGAAGCTAAGTGCAATCGCAATAAAGGCTGCGTTACGGATAACTGAGACAGAAGCGATACGAGTCATACCGATAACCCCTGTATTTTCTCCGTAAGTTGTATTGGCTGGTCCACCAAGGAAGGCAGAAACAGAAGTTGCGATACCGTCACCAAGAAGAGTACGGTGAAGACCTGGTTCTTTCAAGAATTGACGGCCACAGATTTGACCCAAAACAGTATGGTCTCCGATATGTTCAGAAATTGTTACGATAGCGATTGGCAAGATGGCAATAGTTTCTGGACCAAAGTAAAGATTGTACTCTTTAAAGGCACCACCTGTGCTAAATGGCAAGTAGAAACCAGGAATTTCGAACCAGTTGGCTTTAAGAACTGGTGTAAAGTCAACCAAGCCAAGAGTTAATGCGAAGAGGTAACCACCGATAATGGCAAAGAGGAAAGGAATGATTCGTAGGAAGCCTTTTCCTTTTGTATTGATAAAGGCAGCAATCAAGAAAGTAACAACCGCTACAAGAGCATTTTTCCAATTTCCGTCCGCTACAAGACCAGCGTTAGTAACTGCTGAACCTGCAAGTCCAAGACCGATAACGATGATCATAGGTCCGATAATGATTGGTGGTAAGAGTTTATCAATCCATTTTGTACCTGCGAAACGAACACCGGCAGCAACAAGGACATAGACCAAACCAGTCAAGATAACCCCTGTTTGGGCAGCAGATACATCCCCACCCATTTCCTTCATAGCCAGTGACATAGCTGTGATAAAGGCGAATGATGATCCTAGATAAACTGGAACTCTAAATCCAGTTGAAATCATGTAGATGAGTGTTCCAACACCTGAAGCAAAAAGGGCAACAGATACAGGCATTCCCAAAATCAAGGGTACCAAGATGGTCGCACCGAACATGGCGAAAACGTGTTGGAAACTAAGGAGAATTCCTTTTCCAGCCGAAGGACGTTGGTCAACGTCTAGTAACAAATCAACAGTTGATTCTTGTTTCATATAAACCTCACTTTTGGGCATCAAAAAAGAGCCCATTATTTTACAGCAATAGGCCCTCAGAGTAAGACTTCTCTAAAATCTAGACTTTAAAGAGTTTCAAATATTTCTGCGTCTTCGTCACCTCACGGGATGACATTAAAAACCTTTGCTTAGGATAGTATAGCAGAAAAAAATGATTTTGTAAATCATTTTTTCCCGAGCCTAGAAATAAAAAAGCGAGGTTGATTTTGTAAATCATTTTTTCCCGAGCCTAGAAATAAAAAAGCGAGGTTGATTTTGTAAATCATTTTTAGTAAAAAATTTAGAGCGGACGTTTGTTGGGCATACCAGCTTTACGTGGATATTTATTTGGTGTTTCCTTTTTCTTTTCTACCACTGTGATGTAACGCGGATCTCCATTTGGTAGGGCGTAGCTGAGATTGTCTTCTACTTTACTAAAAAGGAGGTTGAGGGCATTCTTAGCTTCTAATAACTCCTCAGGCGCATTGCTGGCCTTGAGTGCCAATAGTTTTCCGCCAACTTTAAGGTAGGGAATAGTTAATTCAGATAGGACTTGCATACGGGCAACCGCACGAGCCGTTACAAAATCATATTGAGCACGGAAGATTTTGTCTTTGGCAAAATCTTCGGCACGTCCATGGTAGAAATGAACATCGTCTAAATCCAGTTCTTGAGCCAAAAGTTGGAGGAAGTTGATGCGCTTATTGAGTGAATCAATGATGGTCACATCTAACTGAGGATAGAGGATTTTCATTGGTAGACTAGGAAATCCTGCCCCAGCACCGATGTCAAGAAGTTTGATAGTTTCATTGGGAATCAAGCCTTGCAGAATGGGTGCAATCGAATCGTAAAAATGTTTGAGATAAACTTCTTCCTTGTCTGTAATAGCTGTTAGATTAATTTTTTCATTCCACTCGACCAAGAGTTCAAAATAACGATCAAATTGTTTTTTTTGCTGGTCCGAAAGTGGAAGATTTTGCTCGGCAAGCAGGTTGTAAAATGTTTCTGGTTTCATAGTTATTTCCTTCTTTAGTATCATCTTATTTTACCACAATCATTAAAAATTTGATATACTGGTACTAATCTAAAAGCAGAAAGGACTTATATCATGACTTGGATTATTCTTGGAGTTTTGGCTCTTATTGTTATTTTTGTGATTGTTAGCTATAACGGTTTGGTTAAAAATCGTATGCAAACCAAGGAGGCTTGGAGCCAGATTGATGTTCAGTTGAAACGTCGAAATGACCTCTTGCCAAACTTGATTGAAACTGTAAAAGGTTATGCTAAGTATGAAGGTTCTACCCTTGAAAAGGTGGCAGAACTGCGTAACCAAGTGGCGGCAGCGACTTCACCAGCAGAAGCTATGAAAGCTAGTGATGCCCTTACTCGTCAGGTTTCAGGTATTTTTGCAGTTGCAGAAAGCTATCCAGATTTGAAAGCCAGTGCCAACTTTGTTAAATTGCAAGAGGAGTTGACCAATACAGAAAATAAAATTTCTTACTCTCGTCAACTTTACAACAGTGTTGTCAGCAACTACAATGTAAAATTAGAAACTTTCCCAAGCAATATTATCGCTGGAATGTTTGGATTTAAAGCAGCAGATTTCCTTCAAACTCCAGATGAGGAAAAGGTAGTACCTAAAGTTGATTTTAGCGGTTTAGGTGACTAAGATGTTGTTTGATCAAATTGCAAGCAATAAACGAAAAACGTGGATTTTGTTGCTGGTATTTTTCCTACTCTTAGCTCTTGTTGGCTATGCGGTTGGTTACCTCTTTATGCGGTCTGGGCTTGGCGGTTTGGTTATCGCTCTGATTATCGGCTTTATCTATGCCTTGTCCATGATTTTTCAATCGACAGAGATCGTCATGTCCATGAATGGAGCGCGTGAGGTTAATGAGCAAACGGCACCAGACCTCTACCATGTAGTAGAAGATATGGCTATGGTGGCTCAGATTCCTATGCCTCGTGTTTTCATCATTGATGATCCAGCCTTAAATGCCTTTGCTACAGGTTCTAACCCTCAAAACGCAGCGGTTGCTGCGACGTCAGGTCTCCTAGCTATCATGAATCGTGAAGAACTAGAAGCTGTTATGGGACATGAAGTCAGTCATATTCGTAACTACGATATTCGCATTTCGACTATTGCTGTTGCCCTTGCTAGTGCTATCACCATGCTTTCTAGTATGGCAGGTCGTATGATGTGGTGGGGTGGAGCAGGTCGCAGACGAAGTGACGATGATCGAGATGGAAATGGTCTTGAAATCATTATGCTAGTGGTTTCCCTACTTGCAATTGTGCTGGCACCTCTCGCTGCAACCTTGGTGCAACTAGCTATTTCTCGTCAGAGGGAATTTCTAGCTGATGCTTCCAGTGTCGAGTTGACCCGCAATCCTCAAGGGATGATCAATGCCTTGCGCAAGTTGGACAATAGTGAACCAATGCATCACCACGTCGATGATGCCAGCAGTGCACTTTATATCAATGATCCCAAGAAAGGGGGAGGGTTCCAAAAGCTCTTTTATACCCACCCACCTATCCCAGAACGGATTGAACGTTTAAAACAGATGTAAAAAGAATCCAGAGATCGTCTCTGGATTTTTACTATGTTGAAAATTTATAAAGCTTCTAAATTAACTACCTCCAAACCGTGTTCTGTCAGGCGGTAGATGCTTGAACAGACCTCTTTTAAGAAACGCCTGTCATGCGAAACAGTGATGATACCGCCTGGATAGGTTGCAAAGAGTTTTCTTATTTCAGGTTGAGAAGTTGGAGAAAAGTTTCGTGTAGGTTCATCCAGCAGGAGAAAGTTTGGTTTACGCAGGACTAAATCCAAAAGCAGGAGTTTTCCCTGTTGTCCGCCAGATAAGGAGCAAATTTGATGCTGCATTTCTGGATAACTGAAATTGAGACTAGCTAAGTGAGATTGGATTTTCTGTAGTTCCTCTTTTTTACCAGTTTTGCTGAGGTAGGCTATTGGTGATAAATCCAATTGCAGTTTTTTGTGGTAATCTTGTGGCATAAAACCAAGCGAAATTTCTCTTTTGGCGCTAAGCAGCTGTTGAAACTTGGCTAGCAGAGTCGATTTCCCAATACCATTTGGGCCAATGATACCGATTTTTTCTTGGCCACGAACAGTTAGTTGAAGTCCTTGAGCCAAAACTCGCTCACCAATGGACAAATTCTCTTTTTCCAGTTGGATTAAGACTTTAGATACCGGTAATGGCTGTATATCTGAGAAAAAGAGTCTAATTTCTTCCTCTTCAAGTGGCTTTTGGGTCATGGCCTGAGCTGCCCTTTCGTAGCGTTTTTCTTGTGAGAGGACAGTTTTCATCTTTTTAGCCAATAGGCGACCGGCAGTACTGTCTTTGGTAGCTCGAAGTGCAGTTTCTACATTTTGCTTGACTCGCCGATGTTTTTCCATGGTTTTATCATAGGCTCTTTGGTCGTTAGCAGATTGCTGGCTTTGTCTGGCAAAATTAGCCTTTCTCTGCTCACTATAGCGATCATAGTCTAGGTGCTCTACTAGTGTTTCCGCTTCTTTACGGTGCTTGACCAGTCGCAAGTGGACAATAGAGTCTGCCGTTTCAGAAAGAAAGTCTTCATCATGGGAAATGAAAATAACGGTTTGCCTCATCTTCTGTATCTGTCTTTTTAGCCAATCAACTGTCTCAAGGTCCAGGTCATTTGAAGGTTCATCTAAAAATAGAATCTCAAAGGGTTTGGCTAACTCATGGATGAGCTGAATTTTCAAAGCTTCGCCACCCGATAGGCTCCCGATATCTTGGTCACTAGCAAAGCGATTACTATCAAAATGCAATTCCTCAGCTAAACGATAGAGGACACTGTAATCTAAATCAATAGTATCTAAAAAGAAGTAGTCGTGTAGACTTTTCTTTTTCAGGTCCTCAGGGAGTTTTTGAGGAATGTAGGCTATTGATTGATAATCAGATTGAATGTCTCCCCTGATAGTGAAATCAGGCAAAGCTTCCCCCATTAAAGTTTTAAGCAAGGTTGATTTGCCATTTCCTTCTTCGCCAATAATAGCTACCTTTTCACCATCTTGAATGGCCATTGTTAGGTCAGATACAAGATCTCGTAAATCTTTGTTTTGTGTGATGGTCAGGTGATTGATTTTTATCATATGATTGTCCTTTCTAGAATGTTCATAGTGCATAACAAAAAGCTCTACTTTACCTAGTAGAGCCCAAAGTCTATGTCAAAAAAACTCTATTAACATGCCAGAAAAAGAGCATAAAAGAGCACACAAAAAGAGACAAAAACAAGATCTACTAAATAAAGGTTCTTTATTTGATAGACTTAGTTGTTCATGTCTCCCTTACCTCCGAGTATTAGTATCTTTATACTATACCTTTAAGGAAATTTTGTCAATAGAAAACTGAAAATTCTAATCTCTAGAATCTAAAAACAGGTCCATAAAGAGTCAGTACGTGTTTGACATGCTCGTAATGAAATTTGTCGTAGTTTCTCAAAGCAGTGCGTGCTTGGTCGTTCAGTTTTAGGCTACCCAGTCCAATAAGTAGACTGGTACGTTGGTAAAATTTCTCAAGGTCGATTAAAATACTGTTGTTCAACTTTTCCGCTTTTTTGAGCTCTTGCATAGTAGTGTTTAGTAGCTCTTGTAGTCGAATATCATCTGCCGTACCCTGTTTGCAGCTTTGGAAACTTTTATTTAACACGGATAGGAGTTGGGTTGCATTAGTAATGAGTTCTTTATCTTCCATGTTAGCATCCTCCTTGCTCTGATGTATTCTTGCCTATAGATAGCACTAAAAAACAAAAATGTCATATTGAATATATTAAAAACTTGAATGTTAATTACAAAGTTTGGTGGGCTGATTTGTAGCCTTTTCATGGTATAATCAAGAGAGTAAATCTTTATGGAGGAAGTATGAAATTAAATATTCAAGAAATTCGTAAGCAGTCTGAAGGCTTGCATTTTGAACAAACCTTAGACCTAGCCGCAGACCTGCGTGCACGTAATCAAGAAATTTTAGATGTAAAAGATATCCTTGCTGTTGGGAAAGTACAGTACGAAGACCGTATGTATTTCTTAGATTATCAGTTGTCTTATACCATTGTCCTTGCTTCAAGTCGTAGTATGGAGCCAGTTGAGTTAGTTGAATCTTATCCAGTAACGGAAGTTTTCATGGAAGGTGCAACTAACCAACTAGATCAGGAAGTTTTAGACGATGACTTGGTCCTACCTATCGAAAATGGAGAACTTGACCTTGCTGAGAGCGTGTCAGACAATATCCTACTAAACATTCCTATCAAGGTCTTGACGGCTGAAGAAGAAGCTGGTCAAGGATTTGTGTCAGGAAATGACTGGCAAATCATGACTGAGGAAGAATACCAAGCTCAACAAGCAGTTAAGAAAGAAGAAAACAGTCCTTTTGCTGGCTTACAAGGATTATTTGACGGAGACGAATAATGGTCTTGTCAAAAAAACGAGCACGAAAGGTGCTAGAAGAAATTATTGCTCTGTTTCCAGATGCCAAGCCCAGTCTTGATTTTACCAATCATTTTGAACTCTTGGTTGCGGTCATGTTGTCAGCCCAGACAACGGATGCAGCGGTAAATAAGGCCACACCAGGTCTCTTTGCTGCCTTTCCAACGCCACAAGCCATGTCTGTGGCAACTGAGAGTGAGATTGCTTCACACATTTCTCGCCTGGGACTGTATCGGAATAAGGCTAAATTCCTTAAAAAATGTGCCCAACAGCTACTAGACGATTTTGATGGTCAAGTCCCTCAGACACGTGAGGAATTGGAGAGTTTGGCAGGTGTTGGTCGCAAGACGGCCAATGTTGTCATGAGTGTGGGATTTGGGATTCCAGCTTTTGCAGTTGATACTCATGTGGAGCGTATTTGTAAGCACCACGATATCGTTAAAAAGTCAGCGACACCACTTGAGGTGGAAAAGCGGGTCATGGATATTTTGCCACCTGAAAAATGGTTAGCAGCCCATCAGGCCATGATTTATTTTGGAAGAGCCATTTGCCATCCTAAAAATCCAGAGTGTGACCAGTACCCACAGTTATATGATTTTAGCAATTTGTAAGATGGAACATCGAAAGTTTTTGCTTGATTTTAAGCATGCTTTGTGCTATAGTAATTGATAACTAAATATTCCTTTAAACCTGTCCCGTGAGGCAGGCAAGGAGAACGATTAAGTAGTAGGGTGAAGTCTATACTGTTTGCAGTAGGGCTCGCTTGGCTATACATTTCAAGTCTCCTTGTTTAAGGAGACTTTTCTTTTTGGAGGTTTGTCATGAAGGCAAAAGAAGTTGTAGACGAATTGACCGTCAAACGAGCGATTACGCGTATTACTTATGAGATTATCGAACGTAACAAAGATTTGAATAAAATCGTCTTAGCTGGTATTAAAACGCGTGGTGTCTTTATTGCCCACCGAATCCAAGAACGTTTGGAGCAGTTAGAAAATCTTTCAGTTCCTGTTGTGGAATTGGATACGAAACCTTTCCGTGATGATGTTAAAAGTGGAGAAGATACATCTTTGGTTTCTGTTGATGTGACAGATCGTGAAGTTATCTTGGTGGATGATGTGCTTTATACAGGCCGTACTATCCGTGCTGCTATTGATAATATTGTCGGTCATGGTCGTCCTGCGCGCGTGAGTTTAGCAGTTCTAGTCGATCGTGGACATAGAGAGTTGCCAATCCGTCCAGATTACGTTGGAAAAAACATACCAACTAGTCGTTCTGAAGAAATCATCGTAGAGATGACAGAACTTGATGGCCAAGACAGAGTTCTGATTACTGAAGAAGCTTAGAAAGCTAAAGGAGTAGCCATGTCAGAAAATCAACAAGCATTGAACCATGTGGTGTCCATGGAAGACCTCACTGTCGATCAAGTCATGAAATTGATCAAGCGAGGAATTGAGTTTAAAAATGGAGCTCAGCTTCCCTATGAGGACCATCCGATTGTCTCCAATCTTTTCTTTGAGGATTCTACACGGACGCATAAGTCCTTTGAAGTGGCAGAGATTAAACTGGGATTGGAGCGACTGGACTTTGATGTGAAGACTAGTTCAGTCAATAAGGGTGAAACACTTTATGATACCATTTTGACTTTGTCTGCTTTAGGAGTTGACGTCTGTGTGATTCGTCACCCAGAGGTTGACTACTACAGAGAGTTAATTGCTAGTCCCACGATTACGACTTCCATCATAAATGGTGGAGATGGTTTGGGCCAACACCCTAGCCAGAGCTTGCTTGATTTGATGACTATTTATGAGGAATTTGGTCACTTTGAGGGGCTCAAGGTCGCTATTGCAGGTGACTTGGACCATTCACGCGTTGCCAAATCCAATATGCAGATTTTGAAACGCTTGGGAGCTGAACTCTTTTTTGCTGGACCTGAGGAATGGAGAAGTCAAGAGTTTGCAGACTATGGACAGTTTGTAACTATTGATGAAATTATTGATCAGGTGGATGTCATGATGTTTCTTCGTGTGCAACATGAACGCCATGATAGTGGAGCTGTCTTTTCAAAAGAAGACTACCATGCCCAACATGGCTTGACTCAAGAACGTTACGAGCGCTTGAAAGAAACAGCAATCCTTATGCACCCAGCTCCAGTCAACCGTGATGTAGAAATCGCAGACCACTTGGTTGAAGCACCAAAATCACGGATTGTCCAACAAATGACCAATGGTGTCTTTGTTCGAATGGCAATCTTAGAATCCGTACTGGCGAGTAGAAACGCCAACTAAAACACAAGACGTTAAAAGACGCCAGTGAGCGTCCACGAGAGGTGAAAATATGACAAAAAGACTTCTAGTATTAGAAGATGGCACAGTTTTTGAAGGCAAGGCCTTCGGAGCAGATATTGATGTAACAGGCGAAATCGTCTTTAATACAGGCATGACCGGCTACCAAGAATCCATTACAGACCAGTCTTATAATGGACAAATCTTGACCTTTACTTATCCTTTAGTAGGAAATTATGGAATTAACCGTGATGATTACGAATCCATTATTCCAACTTGTAAGGGAGTCGTTGTTTTCGAAGAAGCACGTCGAGCTAGCAACTGGCGAAATCAAATGACGCTGGATGAATTTTTGAAAGCTAAGAAAATTCCAGGTATTTCAGGGATTGATACGCGTGCTCTTACCAAGATTATCCGTAAACATGGTACGATGCGTGCAACCTTGACTCATGTTGGGGACAGTATGGACCATGTGACGGATCAGCTCCAAGCAACAGTTTTGCCGACAGACAATATCAAGCAGGTTTCTACTAAAACATCCTATCCAGCTCCAGGAGTTGGTTTGAGTGTTGTCTTAGTTGACTTTGGTCTCAAGCACTCAATCCTACGTGAACTTTCTAAGCGAAACTGTAACGTGACGGTTGTTCCTTATTCAACAACGGCGGAAGAAATTCTCCATCTCAATCCTGACGGAGTTATGTTGTCAAACGGTCCAGGTAACCCAGAAGACGTTCCACAAGCACTCGACATGATTCGTGGTGTGCAAGGAAAAATTCCAATCTTTGGTATTTGTATGGGGCATCAACTCTTTGCAATGGCAAATGGGGCTAAGACCTACAAGATGAAGTTTGGACACCGTGGATTCAACCATGCGGTACGTGAAATTGCAACAGGACGAGTAGACTTCACCAGTCAGAACCATGGTTATGCAGTTAGCCGTGAGGATTTGCCAGAGCATTTGATTATTACCCACGAAGAAATCAATGACAAGTCAGTCGAAGGTGTGCGCCACAGATACCAACCTGCTTTCTCTGTTCAATATCACCCAGATGCAGCCCCTGGTCCACACGACGCAAGCTACCTATTTGACGAGTTTATCGAGATGATGGAAGCTTTTAAACAATCAAACTAAGAACGAGTAAAAGCTCGTTGGAGAATTTATGTAACTGAACACGGACGGGAAGCTCGGAATTTAGAGAAACCAATTTGGATTGTCAATCCTTCCTTGGTTTCCTAAAATTCAATTGCTCTCTATTCGTCCTTTGTATCTTATTTAATGTCGCTCTGTGAGGCGACGAATAGAAAGGCAGGTCGTTTCTTTTAGTCGCTATCAGGCGAACTAAAAACTCCCTGCACTAGATTTTTTACCGAAAAGTATCGTTTCGCTAAAAAATCGTCGGAGAATTTATTTAATGGCAACCTGAGAGTTGCCGAATAGAAAGGAGAAGATACATTGTTCGCGGAAGTGAACACGCCCTAAGAACTGTGTGAAAAAGATAAACATCGTCTTGACGCTGAAGGCGTCTGCACCGAGTTTCCTATTTTCACTGTGTTCTTTACGGGCTTTGTATCATAAACTATGCCTAAACGTACTGATATTCAAAAAATTATGGTGATTGGTTCTGGTCCGATTATTATTGGTCAGGCTGCTGAGTTTGACTACGCTGGGACCCAGGCTTGCTTGTCGTTGAAAGAGGAAGGTTATGAGGTTGTCTTGGTTAACTCAAACCCTGCCACCATCATGACAGACAAGGAGATTGCGGACAAGGTTTATATTGAACCGATTACACTTGAGTTTGTAACGCGTATTCTTCGTAAGGAACGTCCAGATGCCTTGCTACCAACCCTTGGTGGTCAGACAGGGCTCAACATGGCCATGGAATTGTCTAAAAATGGTATCCTAGATGAACTTGGTGTTGAGCTTCTGGGAACTAAACTATCTGCCATTGATCAAGCGGAGGACCGTGACCTCTTTAAACAATTGATGGAAGAGCTCAACCAACCAATTCCAGAATCTGAAATTGTCAACACAGTCGAAGAAGCTGTTGCCTTTGCAGCAACAATTGACTACCCAGTCATCGTCCGTCCAGCCTTTACACTTGGTGGTACTGGTGGTGGTATGTGTGCCAACGAGGAAGAATTGCGTGAAATCGCTGAAAATGGTTTGAAATTGTCACCTGTCACCCAATGTTTGATTGAGCGTTCGATTGCTGGTTTCAAGGAAATCGAATACGAAGTGATGCGTGACTCAGCTGACAATGCTTTGGTTGTTTGTAACATGGAAAACTTTGACCCAGTTGGGATTCACACAGGGGATTCCATCGTGTTTGCCCCTGCGCAAACCATGTCAGATTATGAAAACCAAATGCTACGTGACGCGAGCTTGAGCATCATTCGTGCCCTCAAGATTGAAGGTGGATGTAACGTTCAGCTGGCTCTTGATCCACACAGCTTCAAGTACTACGTCATCGAAGTAAACCCTCGTGTATCACGTTCGTCAGCCCTGGCATCTAAGGCGACAGGTTATCCAATTGCCAAATTGGCTGCTAAGATTGCTGTCGGTTTGACCTTAGATGAAGTTATCAACCCAGTTACAGGTTCAACCTATGCCATGTTTGAGCCAGCCCTTGACTACGTGGTTGCCAAGATTCCGCGTTTCCCATTTGACAAGTTTGAAAAGGGTGAGCGCCGTCTTGGTACCCAGATGAAGGCAACTGGAGAAGTCATGGCGATTGGTCGTAACATCGAGGAATCTCTTCTTAAGGCTTGTCGCTCCCTTGAAATTGGAGTGCACCACAATGAAATGCCTGAGCTTGCATCGGTTTCAGATGATGCCTTGATTGAAAAAGTTGTCAAAGCCCAAGATGATCGCCTCTTCTATGTATCAGAAGCCATTCGTCGTGGCTACACACCAGAAGAGATTGCTGACTTGACTAAGATTGATATCTTCTACCTTGATAAACTCTTGCATATCTTTGAGATTGAGCAAGAATTGGGCGCACATCCTCAGGATGTCGATGTCCTGAAAACTGCCAAACTCAATGGATTTTCAGACCGTAAGATTGCTGAACTATGGGAAACGACAGCTGACCAAGTTCGCCAGCTTCGTTTGGAAAACAAGATTGTCCCAGTCTATAAGATGGTCGATACTTGTGCGGCAGAATTTGACTCTGAGACACCATATTTCTATTCAACTTATGGTTGGGAAAATGAATCTATCAAGTCTGATAAGGAATCCGTTCTAGTTCTAGGTTCTGGTCCAATCCGTATCGGGCAAGGGGTTGAGTTTGACTATGCAACCGTTCACTCTGTTAAGGCTATCCAGGCAGCTGGTTATGAAGCTATCATCATGAACTCAAATCCAGAGACCGTTTCAACAGACTTCTCTGTATCAGATAAGCTTTACTTTGAGCCATTGACATTCGAAGATGTTATGAACGTCATTGACTTGGAGCAACCAAAAGGTGTTATCGTTCAGTTTGGTGGTCAAACAGCTATCAACCTTGCGGAGCCATTGGCAAAAGCAGGTGTGACCATCCTTGGGACACAGGTTGCTGACCTAGACCGTGCCGAAGACCGTGACCTCTTCGAGCAAGCTCTAAAAGACTTGGACATTCCACAGCCACCAGGACAAACGGCTACCAATGAAGAAGAAGCAGTGCTTGCAGCTCGCAAGATTGGCTTCCCAGTCTTAGTTCGCCCATCTTATGTTTTAGGTGGACGTGCTATGGAAATCGTAGAAAATGAAGAAGATCTTCGTTCTTACATGCGTACAGCGGTTAAGGCTAGTCCTGACCATCCAGTCCTTGTTGACTCTTATATCGTTGGACAAGAGTGTGAAGTTGATGCTATTTCAGACGGAGAAAATGTTCTCATCCCTGGTATCATGGAGCACATCGAACGTGCCGGTGTCCACTCAGGTGACTCAATGGCCGTTTACCCACCACAAACCTTGTCGCAAAAGGTGCAAG
This sequence comes from Streptococcus mitis, assembly GCF_946190275.1. Taxonomy (GTDB): domain Bacteria; phylum Bacillota; class Bacilli; order Lactobacillales; family Streptococcaceae; genus Streptococcus; species Streptococcus mitis_DC. The sequence continues at coordinate 74,154 of NZ_CAMHZQ010000004.1, forward strand.
AAACCATCGCAGACTATACTAAACGTCTAGCAATCGGTCTTAACTGCCTTGGAATGATGAACATCCAGTTTGTTATCAAGGATGAAAAAGTCTATGTTATTGAGGTTAATCCACGTGCCAGCCGTACGGTTCCATTCCTTTCTAAGGTGACCAATATCCCTATGGCTCAAGTAGCAACCAAACTTATTCTTGGTCAAAAACTTGAAGAACTTGGCTACCAAGATGGACTTTACCCTGAAAGCACCCGCGTTCATATCAAGGCACCTGTCTTCTCCTTTACCAAACTAGCTAAGGTAGACAGCTTGCTTGGTCCTGAAATGAAGTCAACAGGGGAAGTTATGGGTTCTGATACAACTTTGGAAAAAGCTCTCTATAAGGCCTTTGAAGCTTCTTACTTACACTTGCCAACTTTTGGTAACGTTGTATTTACCATAGCTGATGATGCCAAAGAAGAAGCCTTGGACTTGGCTCGTCGTTTCCAAAATATTGGCTATGGAATCCTCGCGACAGAAGGGACAGCAGCCTTCTTTGCCAGTCATGGATTGCAAGCCAAACCTGTTGGTAAGATTGGTGATGACGATAAGGATATTCCAAGTTTTGTTCGCAAAGGAAGAATTCAAGCTATCATTAATACAGTAGGAACCAAACGAACTGCAGACGAAGATGGTGAGCAGATTCGCCGTTCAGCCATTGAACACGGAGTGCCCCTCTTTACAGCCCTAGATACAGCTAATGCTATGCTCAAAGTATTGGAAAGCCGTAGTTTTGTTACAGAAGCAATTTAAATAGAAAAAAGAGAAGGTGTAACGATCTTCTCTTTTTTGTTATATTTTTTCTTGTAAACTACTGCTTAATCAGCTTTTGAGATAAGCTTTAATACTATGGCTATACCACTCTTGCATTTCCTTTGATGGTGGTGTCATATAATCCCCATACATCTGGGTTAAAAATTGATCATATTTTTTAGGGACAGGCAACATACGGCCCTCAAACTCAGTTAAGATGAGTTCTTTAAAGGTATCAATTGGAAATACTTCTTTCATACCTTCCTTACCAATCCCAATTCCTCCTTCATATTGAGGAGAGTTGGTTGTAGCATTTTTGACTAGCTGATCAATTTTCTTGTAAAAGTAACGGGGATTGACCACTCGGAGGGCGTACCAGCTACATAATCTTAGAAAATCTTTTAACTTGCTGTCACCGTGAACTGCGCGTGATTTTTTGATATAAGCTAGTTGACGAAGGGCTACATACTTATAGCTCTTGTCGACAATGCTCAAATCTGTAAAGCGATCAATTGGGAAGACATCGATGAAAAGGCTGGTATCATGACGCTTGTACTTAACATGGTCTTCGATAACAGTAGAAGTGTCCAAAATCGATGCGAAATTATGGAAGTACCAAGAAGAAGTGTCATATGAAAGAACCTTGTAGCGAGGGTGATTTTCTTCTTCAATAATCTTCAGTAAACGCTCATAATCTTCACGATAAAGGGAAATATCAATATCATCGTCCCAGGGAATCATACCTTTGTGGCGGATAGCTCCAAGCATGGTTCCATAACTTAGAAAATAAGGAATATCATGTTTCTTACAAGTCTCATCAATATAGTCCAGCAGGGCTAGTTGAATTTCTTTAATTTCTTCTTTTTCTAAATACTGCATCCTAATCCTCCAATTTGTAAGCGTGAAATTCATGACTGTAGAAGCGTTTTTCTTCTGGTGGTAGGGTCATATAATCTCCATAAAATTGTGTCAAAATAGTATCAAATTTTTCAGGTGCTGGAAGGCTTAAATTTTCAAAGGGTAAATCAATTGTTTTATCGAAGGTACCGCTTGGGAAGACTTCCTTTTCCTTAAATTTAGAAGGGATAAAAGCCATATAGCGCCCATTCTCACGATTATATTTTTGAATTTCTTTCTCGATTTTATTTGCAAAATAACGAGGAGAAACAGGTCGAAGGAGCAACCAAAAGGCTGTTCGTATCCAATCTTTTAAAAGGCTATCTTTATAGACAATATTTTTATGTTTACTGAAAGACAGTAGTTTGAAGCTTTCCAGTTTGTAACAAGTATCAATGACCTTAGGATCATCAAAGCGATCCATAGGGAAAATATCGATAAAAACACCGGACTCATAGGTTTTTGTATTTCGAGTATCAACAATTTTAGTCGTACTGTCGGTTATTTTGATAAAGTTGTTAAAGTAGTTTTTATCTGTTTCTAAGGATAAAAGTTTGTATTTACTTTTTTCCTTTTGAAAAATGTTTATAAATCGTTGGTAGTCTTCTCGAGGCATGGACAGATCAATATCGTCGTCCCAAGGGATAAAGCCCTCATGTCGAACAGCCCCAATCAGAGTCCCGTAGTTAATAATATAGTTGATATTGTGCTTTTTACAGAGAGTATCAATATAATCCAAAATTTCTAATTCAATTTGTTTGGCATCTTCAATGGTTAGTTGTTTCATTTTAAACTCCTATGATCTTTTGAATTTATTTTTTAAGGCTAGGACATAGTTTAAAAATTCATAGAAAATGCTATCTTTGGTGAAGGCAAGTAGACCAATATAAGAGATGGCTGATAGCAAGACAATCAAACCAGTATTAATCAAAAATGGCAAATTAATGACCATATCTACAGGATACAAGAAATTAATCAGGAAATAGATTCCTACAAAGGAAAGTGAAAAGAGCGAGTATCGAATAGTATAGCTGAAGATATGTCCTAAGTGGATGAGTTGTTTTCTATGGATGAAAATGATATAGAAAACAAGTAGAGAGGCCTCTGATAGCATAGTTGTCAGTAAGTAGTATTCAGGCGCCACGATGTGGTTGAAAAAGAGGAGACTATTTAAGCCCAAATTGAGCAATCCTGCAAAGACTGTATAGACTGTGATTCGTTTTTCATAGCCATTTGTAAAGAGAATTTGGGAACCAAGAATGGTATCCAGTGCCAGGATAATCGTACGAAAAGCGAAGAGAGAGGTTAAGATACCGCCTCCGATATATTTTTCACTACCGTAAAGTAGGATGGCATTTGGTCCTAAAACCATGAGTCCAAAACTGAGTGGAATGATAAAGAAGTTAAAGATTCGACTTCCTCTGTTAACAAGTGAGACATAAGCTTCCTTATCGCCTTTTCCTAGATAGTAACTGAGACGAGGCACACTTACTCCGATAGCTCCTGTTACAACACCAGCTATAACGGTCACAATTCGTTGAGCCATGGTATAGTAACTAACGTTGACATCAATCCCTGTTTTAACGAGGAAGAGGCGATCTAAAAAAGTGAAGAGCATATTGGCATTGGCAAAGACTAACATGGCTGTCAGAGGGAGAAAGAGTGGTTTAAAATCACTTAGGTGAATCTTAACAAGTTTGATGTCTCTTTTAATCCAAAAATAACTAATCAGGTAGTTAATCAGCGTCGATAAACTCATCACAAGTGTATAAACAACAATATCGTGTTCATTCTTGACAAACAGGAAAATAGAGACCAGCATCAGGATACGGATGAAGGCAGTCTTGTAAAAGAGAAAACTGTAATTTTCCAGAGCTTCATTGACCCACTCGATTGAAAAAATCTGGGCAATGAGTTGAATCCCCATAACAAGGTAGACTTTTTTGATGATTGGATTATCAGTAAAGAAGAGAGGATAGGCTAGGATATAGACAGCAGTGGTCAAAATTGTACACGCTATGCACAAATAAAAAAGACTAGAGAAGGTTCTATTCAGATCTTTTTTGTTATCCTTGACATTACTGATGGCCCGTAAACCGTAGTTATAGACCCCATAAGTCGCAAAGGGCAAGAAAAATGACAAAATAGTGTCAACTGAGTTGAAGTAACCATAGTCAGTTCGGTTCAAGACACGCGCGACGTAGGTACCAGTTAAGATGGGAAAAATAATATTCAAGACACGAATTCCCATATAAGATAGAGCATTTAATTTTATACTTTTCATTCAATTTACCTCGTTTTTCATTATATCATAAAGTCAGCTAATAAGAAATGAAGGGCAGTAATACTCTTCGAAAATCAAATTCAAACCACGTCAGCGTCGCCTTACCGTACTCAAGTACAGCTTACGGCTAGCTTCCTAGTTTGCTTTTTGATTTTCATTGAGTATAAGTCAAGTAATCACTTTGAAGTCTCAAAGTTTAATTTTAAGTTTTCTTTAAGAAAACTATATTATTCTGAAGAACTCTAAAATTTCACAGCCATTTATTAGTAATGACTACAGAATTCCTAGTCATTATTAGAAATGGACTAGTTTATTTGAATAATAGAACTCCTTAAACCTTCTATTCTAGAACGGGAGGGTCGGTATTTCTTTCATGATAGGACTAGATTGTGGTATAATAGAGAGAATAAGTTTTTTTAGTAAGACAAAGGAGAAAATAGATGATTTATGCAGGAATTCTTGCTGGTGGAACTGGCACACGCATGGGAATCAGTAACTTGCCAAAACAATTTTTAGAGCTAGGTGATCGACCTATCTTGATTCATACAATTGAAAAATTTGTCTTGGAACCAAGTATTGAAAAAATTGTAGTTGGGGTTCATGGAGACTGGGTTTCTCATGCAGAAGATCTTGTAGATAAATATCTTCCTCTTCATAAGGAACGTATCATCATTACAAAAGGTGGTGCTGACCGCAATACAAGTATCGAGAAAATCATTGAAGCCATTGATGCTTATCATCCGCTTACTCCAGAGGATATCGTTGTTACCCACGATTCTGTTCGTCCATTTATTACACTTCGCATGATTCAGGACAATATCCAACTTGCCCAAAATCATGACGCAGTGGATACAGTGGTAGAAGCGGTTGATACTATCGTTGAAAGTACCAATGGTCAATTCATTACAGATATTCCAAATCGTGCTCACCTTTATCAAGGACAAACACCTCAAACATTCCGTTGCAAGGACTTCATGGATCTTTACGGTTCTCTCTCTGCTGAAGAGAAGGAAATCTTGACAGATGCATGTAAAATCTTTGTCATTAAAGGAAAAGATGTAGCCTTGGCCAAGGGTGAATACTCAAATCTGAAGATTACAACAGTAACAGATTTGAAGATTGCAAAAAGTATGATTGAGAAAGACTAGTAAAATGATTAATCAAATTTATCAACTAACTAAGCCTAAGTTTATCAATGTCAAATATCAGGAAGAGGCTATTGACCAAGAAAATCATATCCTTATCCGTCCCAACTACATGGCGGTCTGTCATGCGGATCAGCGTTACTACCAGGGAAAACGGGATCCCAAGATTTTGAATAAAAAGCTTCCAATGGCAATGATTCACGAGTCATGTGGAACCGTTATTTCTGACCCGACGGGAACCTATGAGGTTGGGCAAAAAGTTGTCATGATTCCAAATCAGCCTCCTATGCAGAGTGATGAGGAATTCTATGAAAACTACATGACAGGGACCCATTTCTTGTCTAGTGGATTTGATGGCTTTATGAGAGAGTTTGTTTCTCTCCCTAAAGACCGTGTGGTGGCTTATGATGATATTGAAGACACGGTTGCAGCCATTACAGAGTTTGTCAGTGTTGGCATGCACGCTATGAATCGTCTATTGACCCTTGCTCATAGCAAGCGGGACCGAATCGCCGTTATCGGAGATGGAAGTTTAGCATTTGTGGTTGCCAATATTATCAACTATACTTTGCCAGAAGCAGAGATTGTGGTTATTGGTCGTCATTGGGAAAAATTGGAACTTTTCTCTTTTGCCAAAGAATGCTATATCACTGATAATATTCCCGAAGATTTGGCCTTTGACCATGCTTTTGAGTGTTGTGGTGGTGATGGTACTGGACCAGCTATTAATGACTTGATTCGCTACATTCGTCCTCAGGGAACGATTCTCATGATGGGAGTTAGCGAATATAAAGTCAATCTCAATACTCGTGATGCCTTAGAAAAGGGCTTGCTCTTGGTTGGTTCCTCTCGTTCTGGTCGCATTGATTTTGAAAATGCAATCCAAATGATGGAAGTCAAGAAATTTGCCAATCGTCTTAAAAATATCCTTTATCTAGAAGAACCTGTAAGAGAAATTAAAGATATTCACCGTGTCTTTGCAACCGATTTAAACACAGCCTTTAAAACTGTGTTTAAGTGGGAAGTATAAGTGCTGGAGGTTAATTGTGGAGAAAATCATTAAAGAAAAAATTTCTTCCCTACTTAGTCAAGAAGAGGAAGTCCTCAGTGTTGAACAACTGGGAGGTATGACCAATCAAAACTATTTGGTCAAAACAACAAATAAGCAGTACATCGTTAAGTTCTTTGGTAAAGGGACAGAAAAACTGATCAATCGTCAAGATGAAAAGTATAATCTTGAACTACTAAAGGATTTAGACTTAGATGTAAAAAATTATCTTTTTGATATTGAAGCTGGTATCAAAGTAAATGAGTATATCGAATCTGCGATTACGCTTGATTCAAGGTCAATCAAGACCAAATTTGATAAAATTGCTCCAATATTACAAACGATTCATGCTTCTGGTAAGGAATTAAGAGGAGAATTTGCTCCTTTTGAAGAAATCAAAAAATACGAATCTTTGATTGAGGAAAAAATCCCTTATGCTAACTATGAAGCGGTTCGAGAAGAAGTCTTCTCCTTAGAGAAAAGACTGGCTGACTTAGGTGTTGACAGAAAATCTTGTCATATTGATTTGGTGCCTGAAAACTTTATCGAATCACCTCAAGGACGACTTTATCTGATTGACTGGGAATATTCATCAATGAACGATCCAATGTGGGATTTGGCTGCCCTCTTTTTAGAGTCTGAATTCACTCGTCAAGAGGAAGAAGACTTCTTGTCTCGCTATGAGAGTGAGCAAACACCTGTCTCTCGTGAAAAGATTGCCATTTATAAAATTTTACAAGACGCTATTTGGAGTTTATGGACAGTTTACAAAGAAGAGCAAGGTGCAGATTTTGGTGATTATGGTGTGAGCCGTTACCAAAGAGCTATTAAAGGTTTGTTATATTATGGAGGTTCAGATGAAAAATAAAAATGGAGTTTCTTTTGGTCTACTCTCAGGTATTTTCTGGGGTTTAGGTCTAACGATTAGTGCTTATATCTTTTCGATTTTTACAGATTTGTCGCCCTTTGTGGTGGCCGCTGCTCACGATTTCTTGAGTATCTTTATCTTACTAGCTTTTCTCTTGGTAAAAGAAGGAAAAGTTCGTCTCTCAATTTTCTTAAATATTCGCAATGTTAGTGTTATCATCGGAGCCTTGCTGGCAGGTCCTATCGGAATGCAGGCCAATCTTTATGCGGTTAAGTATATCGGAAGTTCCTTAGCTTCATCGGTATCCGCTATCTATCCTGCGATTTCAGTTTTATTGGCTTTCTTCTTTTTGAAGCACAAGATTTCAAAAAATACTGTATTTGGTATTGTCTTGATTATTGCAGGAATTATTGCTCAGACCTATAAGGTTGAACAGGTTAATTCCTTCTACATTGGGATTCTCTGTGCTTTGATTTGTGCCATTGCATGGGGAAGTGAGAGTGTTCTTAGCTCTTTTGCCATGGAAAGTGAATTGAGTGAAATCGAAGCTCTCTTAATCCGTCAAGTAACTTCATTCTTGTCCTATCTTGTGATTGTGCTCTTCTCTCATCAGTCATTTGCAGAAGTGGCCAATGGACAATTGCTAGGTCTTATGATTGTCTTTGCAGCCTTTGATATGATTTCCTATTTGGCTTATTATATCGCTATCAATCGCTTGCAACCAGCCAAGGCTACAGGCTTGAACGTGAGCTATGTAGTATGGACTGTCTTGTTTGCAGTTGTTTTCTTGGGTGCACCACTAGATATGCTGACAATTATTACGTCACTAGTCGTCATTGCTGGAGTTTATATTATTATTAAAGAATAAAGGAGATTTGTGTGAAAGCCATTATCTTAGCAGCGGGATTGGGAACTCGCTTGCGTCCTATGACTGAAAATACCCCTAAAGCCTTGGTTCAGGTTAATCAAAAACCCTTGATTGAATACCAAATTGAATTTCTCAGAGAAAAAGGAATCCATGATATCATCATCATCGTCGGTTATCTTAAAGAACAATTTGATTACTTGAAAGAGAAATACGGTGTTCGCCTCGTTTTCAATGATAAATACGCTGATTACAATAACTTTTACTCTCTCTATCTTGTAAAAGAAGAATTGGCTAACAGCTATGTTATTGATGCGGATAACTATCTCTTCAAAAATATGTTCCGCAATGATTTGACACGTTCGACTTATTTTAGTGTTTATCGTGAAGATTGTACCAACGAATGGTTCTTGGTCTATGGAGATGACTATAAGGTTCAAGACATTACTGTTGATAGTAAGGCAGGTCGCATCCTTAGTGGTGTATCCTTCTGGGATGCTCCAACTGCAGAAAAGATTATCAGCTTTATCGACAAGGCTTATGCAAGTGGTGAATTTGTTGATCTCTACTGGGACAATATGGTTAAGGATAACATCAAAGAGCTAGATGTCTATGTTGAAGAATTAGAAGGCAATAGCATCTATGAGATCGATAGTGTCCAAGATTATCATAAATTAGAAGAAATTCTTAAAAACGAAAATTAAAGATTCCAACATCTGGCTAAAATAGTCGGATGTTTTTTGATTTTTTTACGAATAAATAGATGAGTAGAAAAAGAAATGGAGATATTTATGAAAATCACAAACTATGAAATCTATAAGTTTAAAAAATCAGGTTTGACCAATCAACAGATTTTGAACGTTCTAGAATACGGTGAAAATGTCGATCAAGAACTTTTGTTGGGTGATATTGCAGAAATATCAGGTTGCCGAAATCCAGCTGTTTTTATGGAACGTTATTTTCAGATAGACGATGCGCATTTGGAGAAAGAATTTCAAAAATTTCCATCTTTCTCTATTTTAGATGACTGTTATCCTTGGGATTTGAGTGAAATTTATGATGCGCCTGTACTTTTATTTTACAAGGGAAATCTTGACCTTTTGAAATTTCCTAAGGTAGCGGTCGTGGGCAGTCGTGCTTGTAGCAAACAGGGAGCTAAGTCGGTTGAAAAAGTCATTCAGGGCTTGGAAAATGAACTGGTTATCGTCAGTGGATTAGCCAAGGGCATTGACACAGCAGCTCATATGGCAGCTCTTCAGAATGGCGGAAAAACCATTGCAGTGATTGGAACAGGACTGGATGTGTTTTATCCTAAAGCCAATAAACGTTTGCAAGACTACATCGGCAATGATCATCTGATTCTCAGTGAATATGGACCTGGCGAACAACCTCTGAAATTTCATTTTCCTGCCCGTAATCGCATCATTGCTGGACTTTGCCGTGGTGTGATTGTAGCAGAGGCTAAGATGCGCTCAGGTAGTCTCATTACCTGTGAGAGAGCGATGGAAGAAGGGCGCGATGTTTTTGCTATTCCTGGTAGTATTTTAGATGGACTATCAGACGGTTGCCATCATTTGATTCAAGAAGGGGCAAAATTGGTCACCAGTGGGCAGGATGTTCTTGCAGAATTTGAATTTTAATACTCTTCGAAAATCTCTTCAAACCACGTCAGCTTCACCTTGCCGTAGGTATGGTTACTGACTTCGTCAGTCTCATCTGCAACCTCAAAGCAGTGCTTTAAGCAACCTGCGGTTAGTTTCCTAGTTTGCTCTTTGATTTTCATTGAGTATAAGACGAAATTTCGCTTACTAGATAAACTTTTCTTCTATATATAGGAGCTAAGTCTTGACAGTTATGGCAAAATGGTTTACACTTTATAAAGTTTATTACTTTGAAAAGGTGTGATACTGTGGCTACGGCAACAAAAAAGAAAAAATCAACAGTTAAAAAAAATCTAGTAATCGTGGAGTCGCCTGCTAAGGCCAAGACGATTGAAAAATATCTTGGCAGAAACTACAAGGTTTTAGCCAGTGTCGGGCATATTCGGGATTTGAAGAAATCCAGTATGTCCGTCGATATTGAAAATAATTATGAACCGCAATATATCAATATCCGAGGAAAAGGTCCTCTTATCAATGACTTGAAAAAAGAAGCTAAAAAAGCTAATAAAGTCTTTCTGGCGAGTGACCCGGACCGTGAAGGAGAAGCGATTTCTTGGCATTTGGCTCACATTCTCAACTTGGATGAAAATGATGCTAACCGTGTGGTCTTCAATGAAATCACCAAGGATGCGGTCAAAAATGCTTTCAAAGAGCCACGCAAGATTGATATGGACTTGGTCGATGCCCAACAGGCTCGTCGTGTCTTGGACCGCTTGGTAGGCTATTCGATTTCGCCTATTTTGTGGAAGAAGGTCAAGAAGGGCTTGTCAGCAGGTCGCGTTCAGTCTATTGCACTTAAGTTAATCATTGACCGTGAGAATGAAATTAATGCCTTCCAACCAGAAGAATATTGGACAATTGATGCTGTCTTTAAAAAAGGAACCAAGCAATTTCAGGCTTCCTTCTATGGAGTAGATGGTAAAAAGCTTAAACTGACTAGCAATGATGAGGTCAAGGAAGTCTTGTCTCGTCTGACTAGCAAAGATTTTTCAGTGGATCAGGTAGATAAGAAAGAGCGTAAACGCAATGCTCCTTTACCTTATACTACTTCATCTATGCAGATGGATGCTGCCAATAAAATCAATTTCCGTACTCGAAAAACCATGATGGTTGCCCAACAGCTCTATGAAGGAATTAATATTGGTTCTGGTGTTCAAGGTTTGATTACCTATATGCGTACCGATTCGACTCGTATCAGTCCAGTGGCGCAAAATGAGGCAGCAAACTTCATTACGGACCGTTTTGGTAGCAAGTATTCTAAGCATGGTAGCAAGGTAAAAAACGCTTCAGGTGCTCAGGATGCCCACGAGGCTATTCGCCCGTCTAGCGTTTCTAATACACCTGAAAGCATCGCTAAGTATCTGGATAAGGATCAGCTCAAGCTTTATACCCTTATCTGGAATCGTTTTGTAGCGAGTCAGATGACAGCTGCTGTCTTTGATACCATGGCTGTTAAATTGTCTCAAAATGGGGTTCAATTTGCTGCTAATGGTAGTCAGGTTAAGTTTGATGGTTATCTTGCCATTTATAATGATTCTGACAAGAATAAGATGTTACCAGACATGGCTGTTGGAGATGTGGTTAAGCAGGTTAATAGCAAACCAGAGCAACATTTCACTCAACCGCCTGCTCGTTATTCTGAAGCGACACTGATCAAGACCTTGGAGGAAAATGGGGTTGGTCGTCCGTCAACCTACGCACCAACCATTGAAACTATTCAGAAACGTTATTATGTTCGCCTTGCAGCCAAACGTTTTGAACCAACAGAGTTGGGAGAAATTGTTAACAAGCTCATCGTTGAATATTTCCCAGATATAGTAAACGTGACCTTCACAGCTGAAATGGAAGGCAAGCTGGATGATGTCGAAGTCGGAAAAGAGCAGTGGCAACGTGTCATTGATGCCTTTTACAAACCTTTCTCTAAAGAGGTTGCCAAGGCTGAAGAAGAAATGGAAAAAATCCAGATCAAGGATGAACCAGCTGGATTTGACTGTGAAGTGTGTGGTAGTCCAATGGTTATTAAACTTGGTCGTTTTGGTAAGTTCTACGCTTGTAGCAATTTCCCAGATTGCCGTCATACCCAAGCAATCGTGAAAGAGATTGGTGTAGAGTGTCCAAGTTGTCATCAGGGACAAATCATTGAACGCAAAACCAAACGTAATCGCCTTTTCTATGGTTGCAATCGCTATCCAGACTGTGAATTTACCTCTTGGGACAAGCCTGTTGGTCGTGACTGTCCAAAATGTGGCAATTTCCTCGTAGAGAAAAAAGTCCGTGGTGGTGGCAAGCAGGTTGTTTGTAGCAAGGGTGACTACGAAGAAGAAAAGATTAAATAAGAGGAGAGTCCTGAAAGTTAATTTTAGGCTCTTTTTGGTTGGAACTTGACAAAATTCATCATTTTATGCGAAACTAGAAGAAGATTATTTTATACTCAATGAAAATCAAAGAGCAAACTAGAAACTAACCGCAGGTTGCTCAAAGCACTGCTTTGAGGTTGCAGATAAGACTGACGAAGTCAGGAACCATACCTACGTCAAGGCGACGTTGATGCGGTTTGAAGAGATTTTCGAAGAGTATTAACTAGGAGAAGTTATGCGTATTATTTATCTAATTATTGGTTTTTTATCACTGGCCTTGGCTATTGTTGGGGTTGTTTTACCCTTGTTGCCTACAACACCTTTTCTTTTACTGTCTATTGCTTGTTTCTCAAGAAGTTCCAAGCGTTTCGAAAATTGGCTTTATCATACCAAGCTCTATCAAGCATATGTAGCTGATTTTCGAGAGACTAAGTCTATTGCGCGTGAACGTAAGAAAAAAATCATCGTATCTATCTATATCTTGATGGGAATTTCCATTTATTTTGCCCCTCTCTTACCAGTCAAAATCGGTCTGGGAGCCTTGACCATCTTTATCACTTATTATCTCTTCAAGGTCATTCCAGACAAAGAATAAGTAAAATTTGTAACTATTTCCCTTGATAAAAATGAAAGCATATTCACCACAATATGATATAATAAATTCAAAGTAATCTTCAAGGAGAATCAAATGATTTACGAATTTTGTGCTGAAAATGTGACCTTGCTTGAAAAAGCGATGGAGGCTGGAGCTCGTCGAATCGAACTCTGTGATAATCTAGCAGTGGGAGGAACAACACCAAGCTATGGAGTAACCAAGGCAGCGGTTGAATTGGCAGCTAACTACGATACAACCATTATGACCATGATTCGTCCACGTGGTGGCGACTTTGTCTATAATGAACTGGAAATTGCAATCATGTTAGAAGACATTCGATTGACTGCTCAGGCTGGAAGTCAAGGAGTTGTATTTGGAGCCTTAACTGCTGAGAAGAAGTTGGATAAACCTAATCTTGAAAAGTTAATTGCTGCATCAAAAGGAATGGAAATTGTCTTCCACATGGCCTTTGATGAATTGAGCGAAGAAGACCAGTTAGAAGCTATTGACTGGCTCAGCCAAGCCGGTGTCACTCGTATCCTAACTCGCGCTGGTGTGTCTGGCGATTCACTAGACAAACGTTTTGCTCACTATCACAGAATTTTGGAGCATGCTAAAGGTAAAATTGAAATTCTACCAGGTGGGGGGATTGACCTTGACAACCGTCAAACCTTTATTGACCAACTGGGCGTGACACAATTGCACGGAACCAAGGTTGTCTTTTAAAAAATAGAAAGGAACTGCTAGCTTTGGGTAGCAGTTTTCACTTATGTTTGAAATTTTTAAATTCTATCAATTGAATCAAGAAAAGGCTCATGCTTATGGTTTTGTAGAAAATGGTGGAGTCTGGACCTATAGTTGCCAGATTTTGCAGGGTGACTTTGTCATGACTGTGTCCATCACTGCTGATAATGTGAGTTTTCAGGTCTTTGATCAGGAAACGGGCGACCTCTATCCTCAAGTGCATATGGAAAGTATGAGAGGAAGTTTTGTTGCAAGTGTCCGTGAGGCTTGTTTGGAGATTCTTTACCAAATTCGGAAGACTTGTTTTGATGTGCAAGATTTTATTTGTCCTCAGACTAAGCGAATCATGGCTCAGGTTCAGGAAAAGTATGGAAACCAGTTGGAGTATTTGTGGGAGAAATCGCCTGATTCAGCAGTTTTAAGACATGAAGGTAATCAAAAGTGGTATGCTGTTTTGATGAAAATTTCTTGGGATAAACTTGAAAAGGGTAGAGAAGGTCTAGTCGAAGCAATTAATCTCAAACATGACCAAGTAGCGGACTTACTTTCACAAAAGGGTATTTATCCAGCTTTTCATATGAACAAACGCTACTGGATTAGTGTGGCTTTTGATGATACTTTGTCAGATGAAATGGTACTGGAATTGATAGAGAAAAGTTGGAGCTTAACCTCTAAAAAATGAAATATTTCAAGGATTTTCAAGAACTTTCAATTAGCTAAATATTCTATACTGAAGAAATTTTCAGAAAATATTGGATTTTTTCTTGACAAGTAGTTTTGTCTATGCTAAAATACTAAACAAGATATCAAACGAAGGAGAAAGTCAAACATGAAAACAGCTAAGTTTAATCAATTTGCTTTGTTGTTGAGGTACTCGGGCTAGTGCAAAAAGCATTAGTCCTGTTTGGCTTACCAAGCGGGAGTGAATCAACATCTCGCTTGGACTTCTAAGCGAGATGTTTTTTTAAAAACCACATTTGGAAAAGGGGAAATCTTATGCGTAAAGTTGAATTTTTTGATACAAGTCTTCGTGATGGGGAACAAACACCTGGTGTTAACTTCTCAATAAAGGAAAAAGTTTCCATTGCAAGACAGCTGGAGAAATGGGGAATTTCTGTAATTGAAGCTGGTTTTCCGGCTGCTAGTCCAGATTCATTTATAGCCGTTCAAGAAATTGCTAAAGCCATGAAAAAAACAGCAGTGACAGGATTAGCTCGTTCTGTAAAATCTGATATTGATGCTTGTTATGAGGCACTTAAGGATGCCAAGTATCCACAGATTCATGTCTTTATCGCTACCAGTCCGATTCATCGTAAGTATAAACTTAATAAGAGCAAGGAAGAGATTTTGGCAGCTATTAAGGAACATGTTTCCTATGCCCGCTCTAAGTTTGAAGTAGTCGAATTCTCTCCTGAGGATGCGACCAGAACAGAGTTGGATTTCCTATTACAAGTCGTTCAAACAGCGGTTGATGCTGGTGCGTCTTATATCAATATCCCTGACACGGTTGGATTCACCACGCCAGAAGAGTTTGCACGCATCTTTGATCACTTGACTGAAAATATTAAATCAGATCATAAAGTTGTCTTTGGTGTCCACTGTCATGATGATCTCGGTATGGCAACTGCAAATACTTTGACAGCAATTAAACACGGTGCTGGACGTGTCCAGGGAACTATTAATGGTATCGGTGAACGCGCAGGTAATGTTGCTCTTGAAGAAGTAGCTGTTGCTTTGAAGATTCGTGAGGATTTCTTCCAAGCAACTAGTGATATTGTTTTGGATGAAACAATGAATACGTCAGAAATGGTTTCTCGCTTCTCTGGTATTCCAGTTCCTAAAAACAAGGCTGTGGTTGGTGGCAATGCCTTTTCTCACGAGTCTGGTATTCACCAAGACGGAGTCCTTAAAAATCCTCTTACTTATGAAATTATTACCCCTGAATTGGTTGGAGTTAAGAGTAATAGTCTTCCGCTTGGTAAATTGTCTGGTCGCCATGCCTTTGT
This sequence comes from Streptococcus mitis, assembly GCF_946190275.1. Taxonomy (GTDB): domain Bacteria; phylum Bacillota; class Bacilli; order Lactobacillales; family Streptococcaceae; genus Streptococcus; species Streptococcus mitis_DC. Next base: position 89,409 of record NZ_CAMHZQ010000004.1, read on the forward strand.
TGAGAAACTAAGAGAATTGGCTCTAGATTATACAGAAGAAGATATCAAACCACTCTTTGCTAAGTTCAAGGCTCTGGCAGATAAGAAGCAAGAAATCACAGATGCAGATATTCGAGCTCTGGTCGCTGGAACTATGGTTGAAAACCCAGAAGGTTTCCATTTTGATGATTTACAACTTCAAACTCATGCAGACAATGACATTGAAGCACTCGTTAGCCTAGCCAATATGGATGGTGAGAAAGTCGAATTTAATGCGACAGGGCAAGGTTCTGTTGAAGCAATCTTTAATGCTATCGACAAGTTCTTTAACCAATCTGTCCGTTTGGTGTCCTATACCATTGATGCGGTGACAGATGGAATTGATGCCCAAGCTCGGGTTTTGGTCACTGTTGAAAACAGAGATACAGAAACCATCTTTAATGCAGCAGGGCTTGATTTCGATGTGCTGAAGGCTTCGGCTATTGCCTATATCAATGCTAATACCTTTGTTCAAAAAGAGAATGCTGGTGATATGGGACGCAGCGTTTCTTACCGCGATATGCCTAGTGTGTAAAGGAGAAGGCTATGACAAAGAAAATAGTAGCTCTAGCAGGGGACGGAATCGGTCCAGAAATCATGGAGGCCGGTTTAGAGGTTCTGGAGGCTCTAGCTGAAAAAACAGATTTTGACTATGAGATTGACAGACGACCCTTCGGAGGTGCAGGTATTGATGCTGCAGGGCATCCCTTACCTGATGAAACCCTCAGGGCATGTAGAGAAGCAGATGCCATTCTCCTAGCGGCTATCGGTAGTCCTCAGTATGATGGAGCAGCGGTTCGCCCTGAACAAGGCCTGCTGGCTCTCCGTAAGGAACTCAATCTCTATGCCAATATTCGCCCAGTAAAAATCTTTGATAGTCTCAAGCATTTGTCACCACTCAAACCAGAACGAATTGCTGGTGTAGACTTTGTGGTGGTTCGTGAGTTGACTGGTGGGATTTACTTTGGAGATCATATCCTTGAAGAGCGCAAAGCGCGTGATATCAACGACTATAGCTATGAGGAAGTAGAACGGATTATTCGTAAGGCCTTTGAAATTGCAAGAAATCGCAGAAAAATCGTTACCAGTATCGATAAGCAAAATGTTCTAGCGACCTCAAAACTCTGGCGCAGAGTAGCTGAGGAAGTCGCACAGGATTTTCCAGATGTAACCTTGGAACACCAGCTGGTGGACTCAGCTGCCATGCTTATGATTACCAATCCTGCTAAGTTCGATGTCATCGTGACAGAGAATCTTTTCGGAGATATTCTATCTGATGAATCAAGCGTTTTATCAGGCACACTTGGAGTTATGCCATCAGCCAGTCACTCTGAAAAGGGTCCAAGTCTCTATGAGCCCATTCACGGTTCAGCGCCTGATATTGCAGGTCAAGGAATTGCCAATCCTATTTCCATGATTTTATCAGTTGCCATGATGTTGAGAGACAGTTTTGGACGTTATAAGGATGCGGAACGTATCGAGCGTGCTGTTGAGGCAAGTCTGGCAGCTGGTGTTTTAACAAGAGATATAGGTGGACAGGCTTCGACCAAGGAAATGATGGAAGCTATCATTGCAAGGTTATGAAGTTAGACGAAAAAATTACTCTAGTCCTTTTGATTTGGAATGTCATGATTTTCTTGATTTATGGCATTGACAAATTAAAGGCAAGGAGAAAAGCTTGGCGCATCCCTGAGAAAATCTTACTTATTTTAGCCTTTACTTGTGGTGGTTTTGGTTCCTGGTTAGCAGGAATCATCTTTCATCACAAGACTAGAAAATGGTACTTTAAGACGGTTTGGTTTCTCGGGATGATAACCACACTAGTAGCCTTATATTTTATTTGGAGGTAATGGATGGCAGGAAAATCGATTTTTGATAAATTATGGGACCGTCATGTCATCACAGGAGAAGAGGGGCAGCCCCAACTCATGTATGTGGACCAGCATTATATTCATGAAGTGACCAGTCCTCAGGCTTTTCAAGGATTGCGAGATGCAGGGCGCAGATTGAGACGACCAGACTTGACATTTGGAACCTTTGACCACAATGTCCCGACAGTCAATATCTACGATATTCGAGATGTGATTTCTAAAGCGCAAATTGATAAGCTTGCTGAAAATGTTGAGGAGTTTGGGATTGAACATGCAGCCCATGGTTCTGAAAAGCAGGGGATCGTTCACATGGTTGGTCCAGAAACAGGACGAACCCAACCAGGGAAATTCATCGTCTGTGGAGACAGCCATACGGCAACCCACGGAGCATTCGGAGCAATCGCCTTTGGAATTGGGACCAGTGAGGTCGAGCATGTCTTTGCTACACAGACCCTCTGGCAGGTCAAACCCAAGAGAATGCTGGTGGAATTCACTGGTGTTCCTCAAAAAGGAGTTTATTCTAAGGATTATATTCTCGCCTTGATTGCCAAGTACGGCGTTGCCTGTGGTGTTGGCTATGTGGTGGAATATCGTGGGCAAGCGATTGATGCACTGAGCATGGAAGAGCGAATGACCATCTGCAATATGTCCATCGAGTTTGGCTCTAAGATGGGAATCATGAATCCAGATCAAACCACCTATGACTATCTCAAGGGACGGGAATGTGTTCCAGAGAATTTCGAAGAGGCTGTGGCGGATTGGAAAACAATTGTCAGTGATGAGGATGCCGTTTACGATAAGGTTATCCAGATGGATGTCTCAGACTTGGCTCCCATGGTAACTTGGGGAACCAATCCTGCTATGGGGGTTGACTTTGACAGCAGTTTCCCAGAAATTAAGGATATGAATGATGAGCGCGCTTATAATTACATGAACTTGGAGCCTGGTCAAAAGCCAGCGGATATTGAACTAGGCTATATCTTTATCGGTTCTTGTACAAATGCTCGTCTCAGCGACTTGCAACTGGCTGCGCGATTTGTCGAAGGGAAGAAAATAGCACCTAACTTAACGGCTATCGTGGTTCCGGGCTCTCGTCCTGTCAAACGAGCTGCTGAGAAGTTGGGTTTGGATAAGGTTTTCATAGATGCTGGCTTTGAGTGGAGAGATCCAGGTTGCTCAATGTGCCTAGGGATGAATCCGGACAAGGTTCCTGATGGTGTCCACTGCGCTTCAACCAGCAACCGCAATTTTGAAGACAGACAGGGCTTTGGTGCTAAGACCCACCTCTGCAGTCCAGCCATGGCAGCTGCGGCAGCTATTGCAGGGCGCTTTGTAGATGTTCGACAAATGCCAGAAGCTCAGTAAGGAGAGGATATGGAGAAATTTACAGTTTATACAGGAACGACCGTTCCTCTCATGAATGATAACATCGACACCGACCAAATCCTACCCAAGCAGTTTCTCAAGTTAATTGATAAGAAAGGCTTTGGTAAGTACCTCATGTATGCTTGGCGTTATCTGGACGATAACTACACTGAGGATCCAGATTTTGTCTTTAATCGACCTGAATATCGTAAAGCCAGTATCCTTATCTCAGGGGATAACTTTGGGGCAGGTTCTTCGAGAGAACACGCAGCTTGGGCACTAGCAGACTACGGTTTTAAGGTCGTGATTGCAGGATCTTTCGGTGACATTCATTACAATAATGAACTCAATAATGGTATGTTGCCTATTGTTCAGCCCAGAGAGGTTAGAGAAAAGCTGGCCCAGCTTAAACCAACCGATCAGGTAACTGTGGACTTGGAACAACAGAAAATCATCTCACCAGTTGGAGAATTCACTTTCGAAATCGATAGCGAATGGAAACACAAGCTCTTAAATGGTTTGGATGATATCGGTATTACTTTGCAGTATGAAGACTTGATTGCTGCTTATGAAAAACAACGACCAGCCTACTGGCAGGATTAGAAAAAATAGAAAAGGAAATAGAATTATGACAAAACACATTCAATGGAACGGAACACTTTCACAAGAAGGCTATGATATTTTAAAAGGTGACGGCGGATGTATCGTTTGCCCTACTAAAGTTGGTTACATTATCATGACTAGCGACAAGGCAGGACTTGAACGCAAGTTCGCAGCCAAAGAGCGTAACCGTAACAAACCAGGCGTTGTTCTCTGTGGTAGCATGGATGAGCTTCGCGCTTTAGCACAACTCAACCCAGAAATTGAAGCCTTCTACCAAAAACATTGGGACGAAGATATTCTTCTTGGTTGTATCCTTCCTTGGAAACCAGAAGCCTTTGAAAAACTCAAAGCATACGGTGATGGCCGTGAAGAACTGATGACTGACGTGCGTGGTACTAGCTGTTTTGTTATCAAATTTGGGAAAGCTGGTGAACAATTAGCTGCCAAACTTTGGGAAGAAGGCAAGATGGTCTATGCCTCATCTGCAAACCCATCTGGAAAAGGAAATCGTGGTAAGGTAGAAGGTATCGGAGAACGCATCGAAGGGGCAGTTGACCTTGTTATCGAGGCAGACGACTACGTGGCATCAATCCAGCCTGACAAAACGATTGAAACTCGCTACGAGCAAGGTGTGATGGTCTCTATGGTCGATAAAGACGGCAAACTCATCCCAGAACAAGGAGGAGCACGTTCAACTTCACCAGCCCCAGTTGTGATCCGTAAAGGGCTTGATATTGATAAAATCATGATGCACCTGTCAGACACCTTTAACTCATGGGACTATCGTCAGGGCGAGTATTATTAGAATGTAGAAGAAGTGGGGAGAAAATAATCTCTCCTCTTTTTTCTATTTTTGTAAGAAAAATCCGAACGATATATTTTAATTTATAAAATTATTTGACAAAAACTGTACTTTGGTTTATAATTAATTAAGGAAACGTCGGAAAAGGCGTAGTGATGCGAGAGCATAGGTAGGTCATTACAAAAGAAACGAGACATCGATATGTTAAATGAATTTCCAATTTTCGATTACGAAGATATTCAATTGATTCCAAATAAATGTGTGATTAAAAGCCGTGCAGAAGCGAATACAAGTGTCACTCTAGGAAATCACACCTTTAAACTACCTGTTGTGCCAGCTAATATGCAGACGATTTTGGATGAAAATGTAGCAGAGCAACTGGCTAAAGGTGGTTACTTCTACATTATGCACCGTTTTGATGAGGCAGGACGTATTCCTTTTATTAAGCGTATGCATGAGCAAGGGCTTATTGCTTCTATCTCTGTCGGTGTTAAGGACTATGAGTATGATTTTGTTAGCCAGCTCAAGGCTGATGCTCCAGAATACATCACGATTGACATTGCTCATGGTCATGCGGATAGCGTGATTTCTATGATTCAACACATCAAGAAAGAATTGCCAGATACTTTTGTCATTGCTGGTAACGTGGGAACACCAGAAGCTGTGCGTGAATTGGAAAATGCTGGTGCGGATGCTACTAAAGTCGGAATCGGTCCTGGTAAGGTTTGTATCACCAAGGTCAAGACTGGTTTTGGTACAGGTGGTTGGCAGTTGGCTGCTCTACGCTGGTGTGCTAAGGCTGCACGTAAACCGATTATTGCTGATGGTGGGATCCGTACTCACGGTGATATTGCCAAGTCTATCCGTTTTGGTGCCAGCATGGTTATGGTTGGTTCCCTCTTTGCAGGACACATCGAAAGTCCAGGGAAAACGATTGAAGTTGATGGTGAACAGTTCAAAGAGTACTATGGTTCAGCTTCACAATATCAAAAAGGTGCATACAAAAACGTGGAGGGCAAACGAATCTTGCTTCCTGCCAAAGGTCATTTACAAGACACTTTAACTGAGATGGAACAAGACCTTCAAAGTGCTATTTCGTATGCAGGTGGACGTGAGGTAGCTGACCTCAAGCACGTGGATTATGTGATTGTCAAAAACTCTATTTGGAATGGGGATGCTTCCCACTAAGGGAAGACTTTCATTCCGGAAAAAAACTTGTTATTAAAGCAATTTTTTGTTATAATAAAACAAGTTTCCACCCTTAGTGTAATGGATATCACGTAAGATTCCGGTTCTTGAGATGGGGGTTCGATTCCCTCAGGGTGGATGTAAACATCCTAAGAAAGCCTTTAATAGGGCTTTTTTGCTTTATACCGCCCCAAATTTGCCCAGAAAACTGAAAACATCATTCTAAAGCATGCCCAAATCCCCTCCAGTCCCGTTTTAAAGTGACTCAGGGTGCTTTTTTTGATATAATAAAAAGGACTGTTATCAGTTAGAAAGAGGTTGGTATGAAAGAATTACAAACTGTACTAAAGAACCATTTTGCAATCGAATTTGCAGACAAAAATTTACTGGAGACTGCCTTTACTCATACGAGTTATGCCAATGAGCACCGCCTCTTAAAAATTTCACACAATGAACGCTTGGAATTTTTAGGAGACGCTGTTCTACAGTTATTGATTTCAGAATATCTGTATAAAAAATATCCTAAAAAGCCTGAGGGTGACTTGTCTAAACTCCGTGCCATGATTGTCCGTGAGGAGAGTTTGGCTGGTTTTGCGCGTGATTGCCAGTTTGATCAGTTTATCAAACTTGGTAAAGGGGAAGAAAAGTCTGGTGGACGCAATCGTGATACCATTCTTGGTGATGCCTTCGAAGCCTTTCTTGGTGCCCTTCTTTTGGACAAGGATGTGGCCAAGGTTAAGGCATTTATCTATCAAGTCATGATTCCGAAGGTTGAAGCAGGCGAATTTGAGATGATTACAGACTACAAAACCCATCTCCAAGAGTTACTTCAGGTCAATGGCGATGTGGCTATTCGTTATCAGGTGATTTCTGAAACGGGTCCTGCCCACGATAAGGTCTTTGATGTAGAAGTTCTTGTCGAAGGTAAGAGCATTGGTCAAGGTCAAGGTCGTTCTAAGAAACTAGCAGAGCAGGAAGCTGCCAAAAATGCCGTTGAGAAAGGGCTGGATTCATGTATTTAAAGGAAATCGAAATTCAGGGATTCAAGTCTTTTGCTGATAAGACTAAGGTCGTCTTTGACCAAGGTGTGACGGCAGTTGTTGGACCCAATGGCTCTGGGAAGTCTAATATTACAGAAAGTCTGCGTTGGGCCTTGGGGGAGTCAAGTGTTAAGAGTCTCCGTGGGGGCAAGATGCCGGATGTCATTTTTGCTGGAACTGAGAGTCGGAAACCGCTCAATTATGCTTCTGTAGTTGTGACTCTGGATAATCATGACGGATTTATCAAGGATGTAGGGCAAGAAATTAGGGTAGAACGCCATATCTATCGTAGTGGAGATAGCGAATATAAGATTGACGGCAAGAAAGTCCGTCTGCGTGATATTCATGACCTTTTCTTGGATACTGGATTGGGACGAGATTCCTTCTCCATTATTTCCCAAGGGAAGGTTGAGGAAATTTTTAACTCCAAGCCTGAAGAACGCCGAGCCATTTTTGAAGAAGCTGCAGGAGTTTTGAAATACAAGACTCGTAGAAAAGAGACAGAGAGTAAACTACAACAAACTCAGGATAATTTAGACCGCCTTGAAGACATTATCTACGAATTGGATAATCAAATCAAACCTCTTGAGAAGCAAGCTGAGAATGCCCGTAAGTTTTTAGATTTGGAAGGTCAACGCAAGGCTATTTACTTGGATGTCCTTGTTGCTCAAATCAAGGAAAATAAGGCTGAACTAGAGTCGACAGAAGAAGAGTTGGCGCAGGTTCAGGAACTCTTGACGAGCTATTACCAGAAGCGTGAAAAATTAGAAGAGGAAAATCAGAATCTCAAGAAGCAACGCCAAGATTTACAGGCTGAAATGGCCAAAGATCAAGGCAGTTTGATGGACTTGACCAGTCTGATTAGTGATTTAGAGAGAAAATTAGCCCTATCGAAACTGGAATCTGAGCAAGTAGCTCTCAATCAACAGGAAGCACAAGCCCGTTTGGCCTCTTTGGAGGATAAGAGAAATTCACTCAGCAAAGAAAAATCTGATAAGGAAAGCTCTTTAGCTCTCTTAGAGGAAAATCTAGTCCAAAATAATCAAAAACTCAATCGTTTAGAGGCTGAGTTGCTGGCTTTTTCAGATGATCCTGATCAGATGATTGAGCTCTTGCGTGAACGCTTTGTAGCTCTTTTACAAGAAGAAGCCGATGTCTCAAACCAGTTGACCCGTATCGAGAATGAGTTGGAAAATAGTCGTCAGCTTTCTCAAAAACAAGCAGATCAATTAGAAAAGCTCAAAGAACAACTGGCTACAGCTAAAGAGAAGGCTAGGCAGCAAAAGGCGGAGCTTGAAACTGCCAAGGAGCAGGTTCAGAAATTATTGGCTGACTACCAAGCTATTGCCAAGGAACAAGAAGAGCAGAAAACTTCCTATCAAGCTCAACAAAGTCAACTTTTTGACCGTCTGGATAGTCTCAAAAACAAGCAGGCCAAAGCTCAGAGTTTGGAAAATATCCTGAGAAATCATAGTAACTTTTATGCAGGTGTTAAGAGTGTTCTCCAAGAAAAAAATCGCCTTGGTGGGATTATTGGTGCAGTCAGTGAGCATCTGACCTTTGATGTGCATTATCAAATTGCGCTGGAAATCGCGCTCGGAGCCAGTAGTCAGCATATCATCGTAGAAGATGAAGAGGCGGCAACCAAAGCTATTGATTTCCTCAAACGAAACAGAGTAGGTCGTGCGACCTTTCTTCCATTGACGACTATCAAGGCTCGTACGATTTCTAGTCAGAATCAAGATGCTATCGCTACAAGTCCAGGATTTCTGGGTATGGCAGATGAGTTGGTGACATTCGATACTAGACTGGAAGCTATTTTCAAGAACTTGCTAGCTACGACGGCTATCTTTGATACCGTAGAGCATGCGCGTGAAGCTGCTCGACAGGTTCGTTATCAGGTTCGTATGGTGACATTGGACGGTACAGAGTTGCGCACAGGTGGTTCTTATGCGGGTGGTGCCAATCGCCAGAATAACAGCATTTTCATCAAGCCAGAACTGGAGCAATTACAAAAAGAAATTGCTGAAGAAGAAGTAAGCTTGCGTTCTGAAGAAGCGAGTTTGAAGACCTTACAAGACCAGATGGCTAGATTGACCGAATCATTAGAAGCCATCAAATCTCAGGGGGAGCAGGCACGTATTCAGGAGCAAGGCTTGTCCCTCGCTTATCAGCAGACCAGTCAGCAAGTTGAAGAGCTAGAAACTCTTTGGAAACTTCAAGAAGAGGAATTAAATCGTCTTTCTGATGGAGATTGGCAAGCAGATAAGGAAAAATGCCAAGAGCGTCTTGCTACAATCGCCAGTGACAAGCAAAATCTGGAAGCTGAGATTGAAGAGATTAAGTCTAACAAAAATGCCATTCAAGAACGCTATCAAAACTTGCAGGAAGAGCTAGCGCAAGCTCGTCTGCTTAAGACAGAACTGCAAGGGCAAAAACGTTATGAAGTGGCTGACATTGACCGTCTAGGCAAGGAATTGGATAATCTGGATATTGAACAAGAGGAAATTCAGCGCCTTCTTCAAGAAAAGGTTGACAATCTTGAGAAAGTTGATACGGATTTGCTCAGTCAGCAGGCCGAAGAAGCTAAAATGAAAAAAACAAATCTTCAACAAGGTTTGATTCGCAAGCAGTTTGAATTAGATGATATTGAAGGACAGCTGGATGATATTTCCAGTCATTTGGACCAGGCACGTCAGCAGAATGAAGAGTGGATTCGCAAGCAAACACGTGCTGAAGCTAAGAAAGAAAAGGTCAGCGAGCGCTTACGCCATTTACAAAGCCAATTAACAGACCAGTATCAGATTAGCTATACAGAAGCTTTAGAAAAGTCTCATGAGTTGGAAAATCTCAATCTGGCAGAGCAAGAGGTGCAGGATTTGGAGAAGGCTATTCGCTCACTGGGTCCTGTCAATTTGGAAGCTATTGAACAGTACGAAGAAGTGCACAACCGTCTGGACTTTCTAAATAGTCAGCGAGATGATATTTTGTCAGCGAAAAATCTGCTCCTAGAGACTATCACAGAGATGAATGATGAGGTCAAGGAACGCTTTAAATCAACCTTTGAAGCCATTCGTGAGTCCTTTAAAGTGACCTTCAAGCAGATGTTTGGTGGAGGTCAAGCAGATCTGATTTTGACTGAAGGAGACCTGCTGACAGCTGGGGTTGAGATTTCTGTTCAACCTCCAGGTAAGAAAATCCAGTCCCTTAATCTGATGAGTGGTGGTGAAAAAGCTTTATCGGCTCTTGCCTTGCTTTTCTCCATTATTCGTGTCAAGACCATTCCATTTGTCATCTTGGATGAGGTGGAAGCTGCGCTGGATGAAGCCAATGTTAAACGTTTTGGGGATTACCTCAATCGATTTGACAAGGATAGTCAGTTTATCGTCGTAACCCACCGCAAGGGAACCATGGCTGCAGCGGATTCTATCTATGGTGTTACCATGCAAGAATCAGGTGTCTCAAAAATTGTTTCGGTGAAGTTAAAAGATTTAGAAAGTATTGAAGGATGACAATTAAACTAGTAGCAACAGATATGGATGGAACCTTCCTAGATGGGAATGGGCGCTTTGATATGGATCGCCTCAAGTCTCTCTTGGTTTCCTACAAGGAAAAAGGGATTTACTTTGCAGTAGCTTCAGGGCGCGGATTTCTGTCTCTAGAAAAATTATTTGCTGATGTTCGTGATGACATTATTTTCATCGCGGAAAATGGCAGTTTAGTAGAGTATCAAGGTCAGGACTTGTATGAAGCGACTATGTCTCGTGACTTTTATCTATCAACTTTTGAAAAGCTGAAAACGTCACCTTATGTAGATATCAATAAACTGCTCTTGACGGGAAAAAAGGGAGCTTATGTTCTAGATACGGTTGATGAGACCTATTTAAAAGTGAGTCAGCACTATAATGAAAATATCCAAAAAGTAGCGAGTCTGGAAGATATTACAGATGACATTTTCAAATTTACAACCAACTTCACAGAAGAAACGCTGGAAGCTGGGGAAGCTTGGGTCAATGAACATGTTCCTGGTGTTAAGGCCATGACAACAGGCTTTGAATCCATTGATATTGTTCTGGACTATGTCGATAAGGGTGTGGCCATTGTTGAATTAGCTAAAAAACTTGGTATCACAATGGATCAGGTTATGGCTTTTGGAGACAATCTTAATGACTTGCATATGATGCAGGTTGTGGGACATCCTGTAGCTCCTGAAAATGCACGACCAGAAATTTTAGAATTGGCAGAGACTGTGATTGGTCACCATAAGGACCAGTCGGTTATAGCTTATATGGAGGGCTTATAATGGCAGATATAAAATTGATCGCATTGGACTTGGACGGGACCTTGCTGACTACTGATAAAAGGCTGACGGATCGTACCAAGGCAACCTTGAAAGCTGCGCGTGATCGTGGTATCAAGGTCGTATTGACAACTGGTCGTCCCTTAAAAGCTATGGATTTCTTTCTCCATGAGCTAGGGACTGACGGCCATGAAGATGAGTATACGATTACTTTTAATGGTGGTTTGGTTCAGAAAAATACAGGTGAAATCCTTGATAAAACAGTCTTTTCATATGATGATGTGGCACGCTTGTATGAGGAAACAGAGAAATTATCACTGCCTCTTGATGCTATCTCAGAAGGAACTGTTTATCAAATTCAATCCGACCAAGAAAGTCTTTATGCCAAATTCAATCCAGCATTGACCTTTGTTCCAGTGGACTTTGAAGACTTATCTAGTCAGATGACTTACAATAAGTGCGTGACTGCCTTTGCTCAAGAACCCTTGGATGCAGCCATTCAGAAGATTTCTCCAGAATTGTTTGACCAATATGAAATCTTTAAATCACGTGAAATGTTGCTAGAGTGGTCACCAAAGAATGTTCATAAAGCAACAGGCTTGGCAAAACTAATCAGCCATCTTGGAATCGACCAAAGCCAAGTTATGGCTTGTGGTGACGAGGCTAATGACCTCTCTATGATTGAATGGGCAGGGCTCGGTGTTGCCATGCAAAATGCTGTTCCTGAAGTTAAGGCAGTCGCAAATGTGGTAACTCCTATGACCAATGATGAGGAAGCTGTCGCCTGGGTTATCGAAGAATATGTGCTAAAGGAGAACTAAGATATGGGATTGTTTGACCGTCTATTCGGAAAAAAAGAAGAACCTAAAATCGAAGAAGTTGTAAAAGAAGCTCTGGAAAATCTTGATTTGTCTGAAGCTACTGAGCCTGCCCTTACAGAAGCTGAGAAAGTTCCTCAAGAAGATGCAGAGGTTGAAAGTTCTGAAGAAGATCTGCTCCAAGAAGAGGAAAATCAAGACACAGTTGAAGAAAATAACAATTTAGAGCCAGTTGTAGAAGTTCCTCAAGAAGAAGCCGAAGAATTTCCAAACTCACAAGAAGTTTCAGAGGAAGAGAATACTGAGCTCTTAGAGACTGTAGAAGAAAATACTTCTGAAGTTCTTGAACCAGAAACTCCTCAAGCAGAAGAAACTGTTCAGGAAAAATATGACCGCAGTCTCAAGAAAACTCGTACAGGATTCGGTGCTCGCTTGAACGCCTTTTTTGCCAACTTCCGTTCTGTTGACGAAGAATTTTTCGAGGAGTTGGAAGAACTACTTATCATGAGTGATGTTGGTGTCCAAGTCGCTTCTAACTTAACTGAGGAGCTACGCTACGAAGCCAAGCTTGAAAACGCCAAGAAACCTGACGCCCTTCGCCGCGTCATCATTGAGAAATTGGTTGAGCTTTATGAAAAGGATGGCAACTATGATGAAAGCATTCACTTCCAAGATGGATTGACAGTCATGCTCTTTGTCGGGGTTAATGGTGTTGGGAAAACAACTTCCATCGGAAAACTAGCCCACCGCTACAAACAAGCTGGTAAGAAGGTCATGCTGGTTGCAGCAGATACCTTCCGTGCAGGAGCAGTAGCACAGCTAGCTGAATGGGGCCGTCGTGTGGATGTTCCAGTAGTAACTGGACCTGAAAAAGCTGACCCAGCCAGTGTGGTTTTTGATGGTATGGAACGTGCCGTGGCTGAAGGTATCGATATTCTCATGATTGATACCGCTGGTCGTCTGCAAAATAAGGATAACCTTATGGCTGAGTTGGAAAAGATTGGTCGCATCATCAAACGTGTTGTGCCAGAAGCACCGCATGAAACCTTCTTAGCACTTGATGCATCAACAGGTCAAAACGCTCTTGTACAGGCCAAAGAATTTTCGAAAATCACTCCTTTAACAGGAATTGTCTTGACTAAGATTGATGGAACTGCTCGAGGTGGTGTTGTTCTAGCCATCCGAGAAGAACTCAATATTCCTGTAAAATTGATTGGTTTTGGTGAAAAAATCGATGATATTGGAGAGTTTAACTCAGAAAACTTTATGAAAGGTCTCTTGGAAGGCTTAATCTAATCAAAAGCAAAAATCCTGCAAGGCACAAACTTGCAGGAAATTTTTTTATTCTAAACGACCATCTTGACGATAGGCGATATCTGGTTGCCAAGTCCATTTGGCACCGAATTTTTCAAGTAAGTCAAAGCTGGCTTTAGGTCCCATGCTTCCAGCTTTATAGTCATGAAGTGGGGCACCATTTTCAGCCCATAGTTCTTCGATACGGTCAATCAATTTCCATGATGCACCAACCTCATCCCAGTGGCTAAAGTTAGTTGAGTTGTTATTTAGAACATCATAAATCAATTTCTCGTATGGTTCTGGAGAAGCACCAGTTGCGGTCGCATCTGTACGATAATCAAGTGAGTTAGGAGCCAAGTTGAATTCTTCTCCTACTTGCTTCCCATTTAGGCTAAGAGAGAAGCCTTCTGTTGGTTGGATATAGATGGTCAAAATATTTGGAGCAAGTGGTTCTCCAAAGATAGAGTCCATTTGTTTAAAGACGATGTTGACATGAGTTCCTTTCTCAGTCAAACGTTTACCAGTACGGAAGAAGAATGGAACACCACGGAAGCGATCACTGTCTACAAAGAAGGCACCAGATGCAAAGGTTTCAGTTGTAGATTCTGGATTTACATTTGGCTCGCTACGATAAGAGATGTATTTCATGCCATCAATCTTACCTGAACGGTATTGACCACGGATAAAGTGTTCTTTAAGCTCTTCATCAGTTGGATGATAGAGGTTTTTAAAGACCTTAATCTTTTCAGCACGAATCTCGTCCTTTGTGAAGCTTGCTGGCTTATCCATAGCAAGTAGGGATAGAAGTTGCAAAGTATGATTTTGTACCATGTCGCGGAGGGCACCAGATTGGTCATAGTAGCCACCACGTTCTTCTACACCCAAGCGCTCTGCAAAGGTAATTTGAACATTGTCTATAAAGTCTTTATTCCAAACGTTCTCAAAAATCAGGTTTGCAAAGCGAACTGCAAAGATACTTTGAATCATTTCCTTACCAAGATAATGGTCAATACGGAAAATTTGTTCTTCGTTAAATGTTGCTAGGAGTTCGTCATTCAACTTGCTTGCAGTTGCGTAATCTGTACCAAATGGCTTCTCAACGATTAAACGCTCAAAACCTTTACCATCTACAATGTTTTCAGACTTGAGGTGCTTAGCAATAGTTCCAAAGAATTGAGGAGCCATAGACAAGAAGAAGAGCTTGTTGTGTCCAGCTTGGTACTTGTCATTTAGTTCAGCCTGCAATTGACGCAAAGCAATGTAGTGTTCTGTATCATTGACATCATGGCTTTGATAGTAGAAGTGACTAGCGAATTCCTGAGCCTGTTCGGTACTATCTGCCAAATCAAGGATAGATTCAACTACTACAGATTCAAAATATTCCTTGCTCCAAGGACGACGGGCAGTTCCAATGACAGCAAAGTGCTCGGAAAGATTGCCGGATTTATATAGTCTAAATAGGGAAGGGTAGAGCTTGCGTTTAGCCAGGTCTCCACTCGCACCGAAAATTGTAACAATAACCTTAGATGACATCTAGCTACCTAATTTCTATTTTTATTCCTAGTCTTGCTAGGTATGAGGAAATCTCATTTCATAAACTTAATTCTAACATAATTTTCCGAAAAATCAAAAAATCCAATACGAGATAGAAAAAAACTGCAAGGAAATCCTTACAGTTTGAGTTTAGACGTTTAAGACCTTGTCCAAGAAATCTTTCAGACGTGGGTGTTGCGGGTTATCAAAGATTTGGTCAGGTGTTCCATCTTCTAGGAACTCGCCATCTGCAGTAAAGATAACACGGTTAGCAACCTGACGAGCAAATCCCATCTCATGGGTTACGATAATCATGGTCATGCCTTGCTCAGCCAATTCCTTCATAACGTTCAGTACGTCTCCAACCATCTCAGGGTCAAGGGCTGAAGTTGGTTCATCAAATAGCATGATGTCTGGATTCATTGCTAGTCCACGAGCGATGGCCACACGTTGTTTTTGACCACCTGATAGGCTATCTGGGTTAGCATTAGCTTTATCTGCTAGTCCAACCTTTTCAAGCAACTCCATTCCCAATTTCTCAGCTTCTTCCTTAGTCATCAACTTGTGTTCAATAGGAGCAAAGGTGATGTTGTCTAAAACAGACATGTGTGGGAAGAGATTGAAATGTTGGAACACCATTCCGATATTTTCACGGACGTGGTCAACATTGGTTGTTTTTTCAGTTAAGTCATAACCGTTCACAGTGATGTGACCGCTCGTAACTTCTTCTAGAAGATTAAGGCTACGAAGGAAGGTTGATTTACCAGAACCTGAAGGACCGATGATACAAACAACATCTCCTTCATAGAACTTAGTTGTAATTCCTTTTAAAACTTCATTTTTTCCGTAGCTTTTGTGTAAATCATTTACATCAATTTTTAATTTTGCCATTAACGAATCCTCTTTTCTAAGCGTTTCGCTAGTTTAGTCAAAAGTGTGATAATTACAAGATAGAAGATAGCAAGGATTGCATACATCTTGAAACTTTGGTAGTTACGGGCAATGATAATCTTACCAGTTTGGAAGAGTTCAACCAAACCGATAGCAGATACGATTGTTGTATCTTTAAGTGCGATAACGAATTGGTTAACAAAGTTTGGCAACATCAATTTAGTTGCTTGTGGCAAGATAATCTTACGCATGGTTTTTCCATAAGAGATACCCAAGCTTCGGCTGGCTTCCATTTGTCCAACTGGAACGGCCTGAATACCACCACGAACGATTTCAGCGATATAAGCGGCTGCATTGAGCGATAGGGCAATGGTACCAGCTACAAAGTCGTTAATTGGACTTTGTTGGCCTGTGATAGACTCGATAAAGTTTGGAATTCCCCAGAAGATAAAGGCTGCAAGAATCATCAATGGAATACCACGGATAACGTCAACGAAAATCTCAGAGATCACACGAAGAGATTTGTATGGGCTAACGCTAAACATACCGAAGATAATCCCGATGACAATGGCAATAGCAAATGAGATAAGAGCTAGAGCAAGAGTGATACCAAGACCGCTAAGGAGTTGTTTGTAGTTGTTTTGAAGCAAGCCCCAGATAGTTGTTTCATCAACCGTGCTTGTTGAAGCAGATGAAGATTCACTAGCTAGGTATTTGTCAAGAATCTTTTGGAATTCACCGTTTGCTTTAAGGTTTGCAAGTCCGTTATTGAACATTTCAATCAATTCTGGATTTGTGCCTTTTTTAACGGCAAAGGCTGTTTCTCCGATTGGAGTTCCAGCGATTGGTGTTTTCAATTTTTGACCTTGGCTGATAGAATATTTGAGAACAGGTTCATCATCCATAACGGCATCAATGGCACCAGTATTTAAACTGTCATACATTGATGAACCATCAGCGAAGGTTTTGATTTTGTAGCCGTATTTACTTTGGTTTTCAGTTAGGAAGGTTTGAGAAGCAGTTCCATTTTTAACACCGACTGTCTTCCCTTTTAAATCTTCATAAGAAGCAATGCTACTTGATTCTTTGACACCAAGGATAGTATTGGCAGTGTAGTATGATTCTGAGAAGTCAAAAGTTGCCTTACGAGCATCTGTGACTGACATACCAGCAATGATACCATCAGCTTGACCAGCTTGAACTGCGCTAATAGCAGCATCGAAACCAGGATTGGTAATTTCAATTTCAAAACCTTGGTCTTTAGCGATGGCCTTAATCAATTCCATATCAATACCAGTAAATTGGTTGCTTGAATTTTGGAAAACAAAAGGTGCAAAAGAAGAATCGCTGGCAATGATGTATTTAGCCTTAACAGGAATAGCTTTTAAGCCTGCAAGAGTAGTTGTAGTTGGCACTGCTGAAGATGATGAAGCAGTCCATTTCTTGATGATTTTATCAAGACTACCATCTTTTTTCATTTCAGCCAAGGCTTGGTTAAATTCAGTAACTAGGTGCTCGTATTTGCTTCCTTTTTTAACACCGAAAGCAAAGCTACCTACAGCCTCACCATCCATTTCAATATGGAGGTCTTGACCTTGGTTGATGGCATACTCGATAACCGGTTTATCATCCATCATAGCATCAATAGCACCAGCACTTAAGCTGTTGTTCATCAAATCACTAGTGTCAAATGTTTTAATAGTAAAGCCGTATTTATCTTTAATCGTTTCTAGGAAACGTTGAGCGGCTGTTCCATTTTTAACACCAACAGTTTTACCAGACAATTGGTCGTACTTGCTAATCTTGTGTGCCTTTGTAGTTGCAATGACAACTTTTGTATCATAGTAAGTATCAGACATGGTAAAGACTTTTTCACGTTCTTTAGTCTTTGTCATTCCTGCCATGATAGCGTCAGCTTGACCAGCTTGAACCGCATTGACCGCTGCGTCAAATCCAGGATAGGACATCTGAATATTCCATCCTTTAATTTCAGCGACTTTGTTGATAATGTCAACATCAATTCCTTTATAAGTTTGATCTGAATCTTTAAACTCAAAAGGTGCATAGGCGGTGTCAGAAACAATCTTAATCGTCTCTGCTTTGGCAATACCTAATGAGAAAATTGGGAATAAAATTAGCAAAAATGCTAGAAATTTTTTCTTCATTTTTAGTCTCCTTTTCCGAATATTTTCCCATTATATCAGAAAAAGTAAAAAAAGGCAAATTTTTATATTTTTGTGTTAGAAAATATAACATGAGTTGTTTCTTTTCTTTCTTGAATTGCCACTATAAAGTGCTATAATGGTATAAATAGAAGAAAAGAGGACAGGAATATGAAAGCAAAAAGAATCTTAAAAGACTTTGAAACTTCTAAAATGAGTTTAAACATTTACACAAGCCCCTTGTTAGCCTTTGCTTTTGTCTTCATAGGAGAGTTTGTGGCTTATACTCTGTATGGTATTAGTTTGTTAGCTCTCATCGGACTAGCTAGAAATTTTGGAGAGGCTGGTCAAAATCTTGCAACCTACTTGCAGACCTTGCAGCAGAGCTTGATGGATAAAACAGGTGATTTTCGTTTAATTTTAGAATTGCTGGCCTTTGGTTTTATTCTCAACACTGTGTTCAGATGGACTAGAAAAGTTGAGAAAAGGCCTATTCAAACCTTGGGATTTTATAGAGAGAATTTCCTAAGCAATCTTCTTAAAGGATTTGGGCTAGGTCTGGCACTTTTTCTTCTGACCTTGTTAGGTTTAGTAGCATTAGGGCAATATCGTTTGGAATCCATTCACTTGAATCCTTATTCGCTTACCTTTGTTGTCTTTACTATCCCATTTTGGATTTTACAGGGGACAGCAGAAGAAGTAGTGTCGCGTACTTGGCTCCTTCCTCAATTGGCTTCAAGAACCAATCTAAAACTAGCTGTTCTTATATCGAGCCTGTTCTTTACCCTGCTTCATGTGGGAAATTCTGGTCTAACACCACTATCTCTAGTGAATCTCTTCTTATTCGGAGTTGCCATGTCACTTTACCTCCTCAAAACAGATACAGTTTGGGGTGTAGCAGGTATTCATGGGGCTTGGAATTTTGCTCAGGGCAATCTCTTTGGGATTTTAGTTAGTGGTCAACCATCCGGAACGTCTCTGATGAGCTTTTTACCACAAGGAAATCAAGATTGGCTATCAGGTGGTTCTTTTGGCATAGAAGGTTCCATTATGACAAGTCTGGTCTTGCTACTGCTGATTGTCTATCTCGCTTACCAATTAAAGAAAGAAAATGAAAGGATGTGACTTCGGTCCGTCCTTTTCTTCGTGAAAATGCTACAAGTATGCTAAAATAGGAATAACACATGGAGAGAGGATTCTTATGATTAACCGCATTACAGATAATCAATTTAAACTAGTATCAAAATATCAACCATCAGGAGATCAACCCCAAGCTATCGAGCAGTTGGTAGATAATATCGAGGGTGGAGAAAAAGCTCAGATTCTGATGGGGGCGACTGGAACAGGGAAGACCTATACTATGAGTCAGGTCATTTCCAAAGTCAATAAACCAACTCTGGTTATTGCCCACAATAAAACTCTAGCAGGCCAGCTTTATGGGGAGTTTAAGGAATTTTTCCCTGAAAATGCAGTTGAGTACTTTGTGTCTTACTATGATTATTACCAGCCAGAAGCCTATGTACCTTCTAGTGATACTTACATTGAGAAGGATAGTTCTGTCAATGATGAGATTGACAAACTTCGTCACTCAGCGACTTCGTCTCTTTTGGAGCGTAATGATGTTATTGTCGTGGCCTCAGTCTCTTGTATCTATGGTTTGGGTTCGCCTAAGGAATACGCTGATAGTGTTGTTAGTCTCCGTCCAGGTCTTGAAATTTCTCGTGATAAACTCTTGAATGACTTAGTTGACATCCAGTTTGAGCGAAATGATATTGATTTCCAACGCGGAAGATTTCGCGTTCGTGGGGATGTAGTGGAGATTTTCCCAGCCTCTCGTGATGAGCATGCCTTTCGAGTAGAATTTTTTGGAGACGAAATTGACCGTATTCGTGAGGTTGAGGCTCTGACAGGTCAGGTACTGGGAGAAGTGGATCATTTGGCGATTTTCCCTGCGACTCACTTTGTGACCAATGACGATCATATGGAGGATGCTATTGCCAAGATTCAAGCAGAATTAGAAGAGCAACTAGCTATCTTTGAGAAGGAAGGCAAACTGCTTGAAGCCCAGCGTTTGAAACAGCGGACAGAGTATGATATTGAGATGTTGCGTGAGATGGGCTATACCAACGGGGTTGAAAACTATTCACGCCACATGGATGGTCGTAGCGAAGGTGAGCCTCCTTATACGCTTCTCGACTTCTTCCCAGATGATTTTTTGATTATGATTGACGAGAGTCACATGACTATGGGACAAATCAAGGGCATGTACAATGGAGACCGTTCGCGTAAGGAAATGCTGGTTAATTATGGTTTCCGTTTGCCGTCTGCTCTGGACAATCGTCCTCTCCGTCGTGAAGAGTTTGAAAGTCATGTGCACCAGATTGTCTACGTTTCAGCGACACCTGGTGACTATGAAAATGAACAGACCGAGACAGTGATTGAGCAAATCATTCGTCCGACAGGTCTTTTGGATCCTGAGGTGGAGGTCCGTCCGACTATGGGACAGATTGATGACCTCTTGGGTGAAATCAATGCCCGTGTTGAAAAGAACGAACGGACCTTTATCACCACTTTGACTAAGAAAATGGCAGAAGACTTAACCGACTACTTTAAGGAAATGGGTATCAAGGTCAAGTACATGCACTCGGATATCAAGACTTTGGAACGTACGGAGATTATCCGTGACCTGCGCTTAGGAGTCTTTGACGTCTTGGTCGGAATCAATCTCCTCCGTGAAGGGATTGATGTTCCTGAAGTAAGCTTAGTTGCCATTCTCGATGCTGACAAGGAAGGCTTCCTTCGTAACGAACGTGGACTCATCCAGACCATTGGCCGCGCTGCCCGTAATAGCGAAGGACATGTCATTATGTACGCTGATACCATGACTCAGTCTATGCAACGTGCCATTGATGAAACGGCCCGTCGTCGGAAAATCCAGATGGCTTATAATGAAGAGCATGGTATCGTTCCACAAACCATCAAGAAAGAAATCCGTGACCTGATTGCTGTGACCAAGGCAGTTGCTAAGGAAGAGGACAAGGAAGTCGATATTAATAGCCTCAACAAACAAGAGCGCAAAGAACTTGTCAAGAAACTAGAAAAACAAATGCAGGAAGCCGTTGAGGTGCTTGACTTTGAACTAGCAGCTCAGATACGTGATATGATGCTGGAAGTCAAGGCGTTGGATTAGGGGAATTTTATGAATATTTTAGTTATTAATGGACATCCTGATAAAGAAAGCTACTGCCAAGCAATTTTTCAAACGATTGTAGAAAACATAGACTCAAATAGACATGAACTTGAAATGATTAATCTTAATGAGGAAGAGTTTGATCCTGTTTTACGTTATGGTTATCGACAAAGGATGGAGGACGATCCGTTTATTCTACGCTCTCAAGAATTAATTCAGTGGGCAGATCATTTCATTTTTGTTTATCCTATTTGGTGGAGTAGTATGCCTAGTCTATTGAAGGGGTGGATTGATCGTGTTTTTACGCCAGGCATTGCATACTCTGCAAATAATCGAGGAAGCTTTATTTTGAACTACTTGAGAGGGAAACAGTTCAAAAAGTTACTAAAAGGAAAAACAGCTAGTATCTATGCAACTTCTATGGCACCAACTTGGTGGTACAAAGTATTTTCAGGTCCGATTAACATTCCAGACAGTTATGGAATATCAGTATTAAAGAATGCTGTATTGAATCACTGTGGCATAAAAACAAAGAGGGTTTCAATCTTAGGAGAGTTAGGCCGTGAAGTAAATACAAGTTCAACAAGACAAAAATTTCTACAAAAAGTAGCAAAGGAAGTCAAGGCGTTGGATTAAGGAGAAGAAAATAAATGACGGTTATTATCAAATCAATGGAAACTCCTGAAGAGATAGAAGGTAAATCCTTCGTTCACTGGCAAACGTGGAGAGAGGCTTATGATGACCTTTTGCCTGCAGAATTTCAGGAGACAATGACATTAGAAAGGTGTCTATTCTTTAGTAAAAAGTATTCAGAATATACATTGATTGCGATGGATGGCGTGAAGGTAGTTGGTTTTATCAGTTATGGAAACTTTCGTGATGAGACTATTCAAGCTGGTGAAATTATTGCTTTATATGTTTTAAAAGATTATTATGGAAAAGGTATCGCACAAAAGTTAGTTAGAGCAGCTTTGACTGCTCTTAATCATTTTTCTGAAATTTTCTTATGGGTATTGAAAGATAATAAGCGAGCCATTGCTTTCTATTAAAAAATGGGTTTTACTTTTGATGGCCAAGAAAAAATACTTGAACTTGGAAAGCCTATAAAGAAAAACGAATGGTATTTTATTCTAAATAATTTTAAAAAGTAGAAGCTAGAATCTCTGGTACCAAGTCTGAAAATTTAATAAATTAGAAAGCGAGTAAATTTATGTCCCGTTCCCAATTAACGATTTTAACAAATATTTGTCTGATTGAAGACCTCGAAACTCAGCGAGTGGTTGTGCAGTATCGCTCTCCTGAAACCAATCGCTGGTCTGGTTATGCCTTTCCTGGAGGTCATGTAGAAAATGGCGAATCTTTCGCAGAGTCTGTCATTCGTGAAATCTATGAAGAAACAGGGTTGACTATCCAAAATCCTCAACTTGTCGGCATTAAAAATTGGCCACTAGATACAGGTGGGCGCTATATTGTCTTTTGTTATAAGGCAACTGAGTTCTCTGGTACCCTTCGCTCTTCAGATGAAGGAGAAGTTTCTTGGATTCAAAAAGACCAGATTCCAAACTTGGATCTGGCCTATGATATGCTACCTTTGATGGAGATGATGGAAGCTCCTGACAAGTCAGAGTTTTTCTACCGCCACCGTACAGAAGATGGCTGGGAGAAGAAAATCTTCTAGTCTTTTACTAAAGAACCTAGCTGATCCAAGGCCTCTTCGATATAGTGGAGGTCTTGTTGTGTTTTCTGTCTAATAGTAATAGAAGATTAGGAAAAAACATATATACTCTGAAATAAATTTAAAATATTTCTAAAAAAGTATTGACAAAAACAAAGAAAACGCTTACTATATACATAAGGGAACGGTTCCACAATATAAAAAGGAGGAGTGATGACTACAATAAAACAGGTTGCTGAAGAAGCTGGAGTATCAAAGTCAACAGTTTCAAGATATATTTCGAAAAAAGGCTATGTCGGAGATGATGCGAGAGAAAAGATAAAAAATGCTATCAAGAAATTAAATTACACACCAAATGTATTAGCACAATCTTTAAAAACTAAAAAAAATCGAATGGTAGGACTCTTATTGCCAGATATTTCTAATCCGTTCTTCCCAAGATTGGTTCGAGGAGCCGAATCATATTTGAAAGATAAAGGTTATAGGATTATGGTTGGTACTATTTCAGATCATGATTCGTTAGAAGAATATATAAACCTTTTGTTAAAAACAAATGCAGCTGGTATTATAACGACACTTGACTTTACAAAGGAATTTCCAAATCTGACGTTACCTGTTGTTGTGGTTGACCGGATTAGTAAAGATACAGGTTACGGTGTCTTTTCTGATAATCAGTTGGGTGGACGTTTGGCTGCTAAAGCAATTTGGAATGCTGGCGCTAAGCAAGTTATGATTATTAAAGTTTTAGATGATAAAGCTGAGAACATTGCGGAACGATTTGAAGCCAGTTTAAACTATTTGAGGAATAAATCTTTAGAGATTCATATTGAAGAAAGTGAAACATTTGAGTTTGAAAAAATTCAAAAAGAAGCTAAAGAGAATCTAAAAAGAAATCCAAATATTGATAGTATTATAGCACCTTCTGATATTCATGCGATAGCTTATATTCATGAAATTTTAGCAATTGGTAAAAAAATTCCAGATGATATTCAAATCATTGGTTATGATGATATTGTACTTAGTCAATTTATTTATCCTTCTTTATCAACTATCCACCAATCATCATATAAAATGGGAGAACAGGCTGCAAGGCTAATCTATAATATGGCAAATAAGTTCTCTATAGATGAAGTTAAAATTAAACTACCTGTTAGATACGTAGAAAGAAATACATTAAGGAGAAAGTAATGAGTAAAATTGTTGTTGTTGGAAGTATTTCAATGGACTTAGTTATGAGAACAAAAAGGATTCCAGAAGGAGGTGAAACGATTTTTGGGGATTCATTTAATATAGTTCCAGGTGGAAAAGGTGCAAATCAAGCTGTAGCTATTGGTAGATTATCCAGTGTAGAAGATAATGTTTACATATTTGGAAACGTCGGAGAAGATATTTTTTCAGCAGATTTACTAAGCAATCTGCAAAATAATAATATTTCTATAGAATATGTGGGAACGGTACCACAATCTACAGGAGTTGCACAAATTACTTTATATGGAGGTGATAATAGGATTATTTATTATCCCGGAGCGAATAATTTAGTTAAAACAAATGATTGGAAAAATGAGTGGGAATTGATTAGTGATGCAAGTATTGTTGTATTACAAAATGAAATACCACATGAAGCCAACTTATCTATAGCTAAATTTTGTCAAGAAAATAAAGTTAAGGTGCTTTACAATCCTGCACCAGCTAGAGAAACGGATATAGAGATGATTCCTTTTTGTGATTTTATTACTCCTAATGAGCATGAATGTTCAGAGCTTTTTCCAGATAAGAAATTAGAAGAAATTATTAAAATTTATCCTAATAAAATGATTGTGACATTAGGAGTTGAAGGTTCTATTTATTATGATGGGGCAGCAGTTCAGAAGATTCCTGCTATAAAAGCAGAAGTAGTTGATACTACAGGAGCAGGAGATACGTTTAATGGTGCTTTTGCTTATGCTATCTCAAAAGGAAAAGAGATGAATATTGCATTGTCCTTTGCAACGATTGCTTCACATCTTTCTGTTCAAAGGTTTGGAGCGCAAGGAGGCATGCCGAGTTTGAAAGAAATAAAGGAGCATTCAGGATATGAAGAAATATGGGATTTTAAATAGTAATATAGCAAAACTAGCTGATGATTTAGGTCATATGGATTTGGTTTGTATCGGAGATTTAGGATTGCCAGTTCCAAAAGGTGTTGATAAAATTGATTTAGCATTAAGAAAAGGCAGTCCAAGTTTTTTAGAAGTTTTAAAAGAATATTCAGATCATGTACTTATTGAAAAAATTTTCTTAGCAGAAGAAATTAAGGAAAAAAACAAAGAACAGTGGCAAGCAGTTCTAGATCTTTTAGGATCGAATATAATTATTGAATATATTAGTCATGAAGAATTGAAAGCTATGAATACTAAAGTTAAGGCAGTTATTCGCACTGGGGAAGATACACCATATTCGAATATAATCTTGCAATCAGGAGTTATTATTTAGAAGGGGGTTGCCTATGAAAATTGAAATGAAGAACATTTCAAAATCTTTTGGGAATAATCGTGTTTTAGAAAGTATTGATTTGGTTCTTAATTCAGGAGAAGTTCATGCTTTAATGGGAGAGAATGGTGCAGGCAAATCAACCTTAATGAATATTTTAACTGGACTTTTTCCAGCTACTTCAGGAACTATTTTTATTGATGGAAAAGAAAAAACATTTTCTAATCCTCAAGAGGCAGAACGGTTTGGACTGAGTTTTATTCATCAAGAAATGAATACTTGGCCAGATATGACTGTACTTGATAATCTTTTTTTAGGAAGAGAAATTAAAAATTCGATTGGGTTTCTAGATAAAGCTAGTATGGAAAGGAAAGCTAAAGAAGCATTTAAACGTCTTAATATATCTATTCCTCTCGACGCAATCATTGGTCAATTATCAGTCGGACAACAACAAATGATAGAAATAGCAAAATGTCTATTATCAGAAGTTTCCTTGTTAATTATGGATGAACCCACAGCAGCTTTAACTGATCGTGAAACTGAAACACTTTTTAAAGTGATAGAAGGATTAAAATCTGATGGTGTAGGTATTGTGTATATTTCACATCGGATGGAAGAAATCTTTAAGATTACAGATCTTATAACTGTTATGAGGGATGGGTTTGTAATTGATACTAAGAAAACGAAGTTAACTAATGCGGATGAATTAGTTCAGAAGATGGTAGGTCGTGAATTAGAAGATTATTATCCAGAAAAAAAGGCTGAGATTGGGAATATTGTTTTTCAAGCTAAGAATCTTTCTGGTGATGCTTTTACGGATATTTCTTTCTATGTACGTCAAGGGGAAATTCTTGGTTTTTCTGGTTTGATGGGTGCTGGTCGTACTGAAATAATGCGAGCAATTTTTGGAATTGATTCTTTAAAATCTGGTCAAATTATAATAAACGAAGAACAACTGATAATTAAAAATCCTTTTGAAGCAATTAAGCATGGAATTGGTTTCTTAACAGAAGATCGTAAAGATGAGGGATTGATTTTAGATTTTTCTATTAAAGATAATATGACTTTACCTAGTACTCGTGATTTTGTTAAAAATGGCATTTTCGATAATAAAACAAGTGATATATTTGTACAACGTTTAATAGATAGGCTACGAATTAAATCAGGTTATCCAGATAAGGAAGTTGGAACACTTTCTGGTGGTAATCAACAGAAAGTAGTTTTAGCAAAATGGATAGGTATTGCTCCAAAAGTACTGATTCTAGATGAGCCAACTCGTGGGGTAGATGTTGGTGCTAAGCGTGAAATTTACCAATTAATGAATGAATTGGCTGAACGAGGTGTGCCAATTATTATGGTATCTTCAGATTTACCAGAAGTGATCGGAGTCAGTGATCGCATTATGGTCATGCATGAAGGAAGAATTAGTGGAGAATTAACACGTCAAGAAGCTACACAAGAAAAAGTTATGCAACTAGCTACAGGAGGACAATAGTGTGAAAAATACTATGAAGTATATGTCAGAATTGACAACAGTAATAGCATTGATAATTTTAATGGCTGTCATCACTATTATCAATTCAAATTTTTTAACAGCAAATAATCTGTTAAATTTACTATTGCAAGTAACATCAAATGCACTGATCGCTTTTGGAATGACCTTTGTTATTCTAACAGGTGGAATTGATTTATCAGTTGGATCAATTTTAGCCTTATCCAGTGCGTTAACAGCTGGTCTATTAGGATCTGGAATGCCTGTTATATTAGCAATTCTCATCTCTTTAATTTTGGGTTGCATTCTGGGGATGATGAATGGTTTATTGATTTCCTACGGGAAATTAGCTCCATTTATCGTTACTTTAGCAACTATGACTATTTTTAGAGGCGCAACACTTGTTTATACAAATGGGAATCCTATTACAAAGGGATTAAGTGATACATTCTTATTTCAATTTTTGGGGCAAGGTTACATAGTCGGAATTCCATTTCCTGTAATTATTATGTTTATTGTATTTATTGTTTTATATGTTTTACTTCATAAAACAGCATTTGGTAAATCTGTGTATGCTATAGGGGGGAATGAAAAAGCAGCATATATATCAGGTGTGAAACTAAATAAAGTGAAAATTATCATTTATTCAATTTCAGGTATTATGGCTTCAATTTCTGGATTGATTATAACATCACGATTAAGTTCTGCTCAACCAACAGCAGGTGCTAGTTATGAAATGGATGCTATTGCAGCTGTTGTTCTTGGGGGAACCTCTTTATCAGGAGGTAAAGGTCGTATACTGGGGACTCTAATAGGTGCTTTAATTATTGGGGTTTTGAATAATGGGCTTAATATTATCGGTGTTTCAGCATTTTGGCAACAAGTAGTAAAAGGAGTTGTAATTTTAATTGCTGTTCTGATTGATCGTTTTAAAGTTGTAAAACAGTAGAATAATTTTCAATTTTTTTGGAAATAGTAACAATTTATTAGATGACGTACAATAATCGGGATTGAAACTATCCCTATAGATATATATTACGAGGAGTAATAACATGAAAATTATTAAAAAAATTAGCATTTTTGCTTTGTTTGTAACATTTATTTTTGCTTTAGTAGCTTGTGGAAAAACTGGTTTAGGAAATTCATCAAATGATAATAAATCTACGACTCAAAAGTTGGCAAAAGAATTAAAATTAGGAGTTTCTATTTCGACTACTAACAATCCCTATTTTGTGGCTATGAAAGATGGTCTTGAAAAAGCTGCAGGAGAAAAAGAAGTAACTTTGAAGATAGCAGATGCACAAGATGATGCTGCTAGACAAGCAGATGATATTCAAAATTTTATTAGTCAAAATGTAGATGCTTTACTAATTAATCCAGTTGATTCTGATGCAATTGTTACATCTATTAAAGCTGCTAATAATGCAAATATTCCAGTAATCTTAATTGACCGCGGTAGTAATGGTGGTGAAGTCTTGACAACTGTTGCTTCTGATAACGTAGAAGCAGGTAAAATGGCTGCCGAATTTATTACCAAACAATTGGGAGAAAAAGCAAAAACTTTTGAATTATCAGGAGTCCCTGGCGCTTCTGCAACAGTAGATAGAGGTAAAGGATTTGAACAAATTTCAAAGACAAATTTAGATGTTCTTTCTAGTCAATCCGCCAATTTTGATCGCGCAAAAGCTTTGAATACAGCGCAAAATATGATTCAAGGAAACAAAGAAGTACAAGCAATTTTTGCACAGAATGATGAGATGGCGTTAGGAGCTGCACAAGCAGTAAAAGCAGCTGGTCTTAGCAATGTATTAATTGTTGGTATTGATGGTCAACCAGATGCACATGACGCTATTTCAAAAGGTGATATTACTGCCACTATTGCTCAACAACCAGCTAAGATGGGTGAAATTGCTATTCAATCAGCAATTGATTATTATCAAGGGAAAAAACTGGAAAAAGAAACAGTTTCTCCAATTTATCTTGTGACTAAGGATAATGTTGATCAACATAACTGGTGATATATTTTTAGTAAGTAGGTAGTTGTTAATTTTCATTCAATGTAGTTTTTAAATATCATTGTTAGTATTTGAGCTATTGGGTTCAAAAAGACCAGATCCAAATTTGGATCTGGCCTATGATATGCTACCCTTGATGGAGATGATGGAAGCTCCGGACAAGTCAGAGTTTTTCTACCCTCGTCGTACAGAAGACGATTGGGAAAAGAAAATTTTCTAGTCTTTTATTAAATAACCAAGTTGATCCAAGGCCTCCTCGATATAGTGGAGGTCTTGTTGTGTTTCAGCTTCGACTAGGTGGTAATGGATGCCATCTGTTAATTCAGACAATGGTCTAAAGTCTGAATGCTCGACTTGTTCTAGAAAATGCTGAACATCTCGGCGGCAAGACAGTTTCAGCAAGGTTTCAATTTCTCCATAAACGGGATGGTCAATCAAAGTATTCTGGACACGTCCTCCATTATCGACGATAGCAAGGAGTTCCTGACCGATTTCTTCAACTTCATGTTTCACTTTGAAAAGTTTGTGAACATAAGGATTGGTTTCAATTTGCTTATAGATGTAGCCACGATTAGTGGATAGGATAGGAGCGCCATCGGCTCTCAAAATTGCAATGTCCTGGACAATGACCTGACGTGTGACATGAAAATGTTCCGCCAAACTTTGACCATTGAGGGCTTTAGGAGCTTCTTTCAAGAGTTGGAGCAGGGCTTGTTTGCGATCTTTTGTCATAGTTCTTCCTTTTAACGGCGTTTTCGAAGCACTTTATAGACAGCTAGTGCTAATGTATAGTCTACCATACTATGGATAATTGTGCCAAATCCAACTAGCACAAAGAGAACATAAAACATATTTTCTACATTAGTACCGGAAGTTGCGTAAAAAAGGACACAGGCCAATACTTCAGCAAGGGCATGGATAAGCGCTAAAACAAAATTAAAAATCCAGGAAGCTTTTGGTTTATCTAGGGTATCGGGGAATTTTTGTAGGTAAAGAGCTCCCAAAGTCCCAAAAAAGATATGGGAAAAAGCTCGAAAAACAATAACCATGGGATAGCCAGCCATCAAAAATCCAAAACTAGAGGCTAGGATGACAAAAACTGCCATCAAGGGCGATAAGAACATGGCAATAAAAATGGCGATGTGGCTCCCCAAAGTGTAAGAAGCAGGTGGAATGACGATCTTAAAAGGCATAACGATTGGAATCAAAATCGCAATAGCCGTTAAGAGGGCAGTCATTGTCATAAATTGTGTCTTTTTCCGTGTATTCATAAGAATCTCCTTTTTATCTGTATATACACTAGTATAGTACAATAAACAAGGCAATTAAGCAAGGATTTACTTAGGTTTATAAGTCATTTTTTTAATTAAAGACTCGTAAACATTTCACTAAAAATCCAAACTATACAGAGCAAAATCTCCACCTTCAAGCTTGAAAGTGGAGATGTTTTTATTTTTTCAAAGTCTGTAGTCTTGGAACAATGGCTAGGGTTAGAACTGCGGAAATAACTAATTCAGCAATCGAATTTGTTGAGATAACAGTTGCTAGGAGTTTTTGGATATTACCATCAAAGACATTTCCAAAAAGGTAGAAAATTCCACCAAGTACAAAGACAGTATTTGTCAAGGAACCAAGGGCTCCAGCTAAAATCAGACCAGTTTTATTTTTCATCAGTTTATAGACTAGATACGGAGTTAAACCAATCAAAATACGTGGTACGATGGCAATGATAGCTGAGTAGATGTTTCCGTTTGGTACAAATGGGGAGAAGAGGTAACTTGTCGGTAGAATTGTAATCGTGTTAACAGTTAAGCTAAGTAGCCCCATCAAAAATCCAAGTGTAACCCCAACTCGTGGACCGTAAATAATGCTGGCAATAATGACAGGAATATGAACGATAGTCGGTTTGATTGGGAATGGAAAAAGGTTAAAGATAAGTGAGCTCAGAAAGTGTATCACGAGCATGGTTGCAAAAAAGATAGCAATAGGTGCAATATTAGAGCGTTTTTTCATCGAGAGTTTCCTTTATTCTTTCTAAAATAATTGTGAGGTCAGCTAAGGCTCCTCGTCCGTGGTCTCCACAAGCTAGTAGGGATTCCTTAGGAGCAATCAGCTGATAGCCGTAGGTTTCTAATGTTTTCAGATTAGCCTGAGTTGCTGGATGGTCATACATTTTTGTGTTCATAGCAGGAGCTATTAGTTTGGGAATATGACTTGGCAAGGCTAGAGCCGTACTGGTCACCATGTTGTCTGCAAAGCCGTGGGCTAGTTTTGTAATAGTGTTAGCTGTTGCAGGGACTACGATGAATAAATCTGCTTTTTTTCCAAGTTCGATATGATTGACTTGATCAGGATAGGGTTCCTTCATGACATCCAAGTGGACAGGATTCTGTGATAAGACCTGTAGAGTCAAAGGTTGGATAAACTCTGTAGCAGCCTGAGTCATTAAGACAGTGACTTGATGACCTTGTTTTTTTAGAGAATTGACTAAATCTGCCGACTTGTAAGAGGCGATTGACCCTGTTACAGCCAAGAGAATATTTGCCATAGCTTTCCTTTCTATGAATGATAGTCTTGAATTTTTTCAAGGAGGAGTTCTGCAATTTCTTCTTTAGTCTGGACTGTTTGAAGCTGATCTTTTTCAACAAAGATTGCACGATGCTGGTTTGCTGAGATTTTAGTCAGATCATTTGCAATGATTAAGTCTGCTTGGTTCTTGATAAGACTTTTTCTGGCAATCTCGATGAGATAATCCTTAGAGACATCAACTAGCAGTTTGAAACCAATCAGATGAATAGCAGGATTCCACTCCTTGACTAGAGAAATAATTTTGGGTGTCTTTTTTAGGAATAAAACCTGAACCTCGTCAGTTGAAGAAATCTTAGCTTGATGATTTTGCTTGCTTAAAAATTCTTCTAGATTGGAACTAGCTTGGACTTCCTCAAGCCCTGTCATATAAACAGGAGTGTAGTCAGAAACAGCCATTGAGTGGACCAAGACCTGATAATTCTGAACACGTTCTTGCATTTCAAGGAGAAGGTCGTTTGTATTGTTAATTTCTTGAATGCTTAGGTTAGGATGAGGTTCTGGCTTCACGGCTCGTTTTGTTGTTATCAAACAAACTTCATGCCCTGCAGCAAGCAAGGTTTCTGTGATGATTTTCCCCAAGTGACCTGTAGAATGGTTAGTGATAGAGCGGACGCTATCGATAGATTCACTGGTACCACCCGATGTAACTAAAATTTTCATAGCACTATTGTACACAAAAATAAACGGTAAGTAAAATGAAAGTGATAAAATTTTGGTAAAAGGAAAGAATATAGTTTCAAACTATAAAGCCATATAAAATTTAAGAAAGGACTCTAAAAACCTTAAAAACAGAGATATTTACGAACGTTTAGAGAGTTTTGGGATGTTAAAAATCTTATTTTGTGTTATAATGAATTATCATATAAGAGGTTAGAGGAGTTTTGAATGAAAACAGATATTGAAATCGCACAGAGTATTGAGTTAAAGCCAATCGTTGATGTTGTAGAGAAACTGGGCATTTCTTACGATGATTTGGAGTTGTATGGAAAGTACAAGGCTAAACTCAGCTTTGATAAAATTCGTGCAGTTGAGAGCAATCCAGTTGGGAAATTGATTCTAGTTACTGCCATCAACCCAACACCTGCAGGTGAAGGAAAATCGACGATTACCATTGGTCTTGCGGATGCCTTGAATAAAATTGGCAAGAAAACCATGATCGCTATCCGCGAACCATCTCTTGGTCCTGTAATGGGGATTAAGGGTGGTGCTGCTGGTGGTGGTTACGCTCAAGTTCTGCCAATGGAAGACATCAATCTCCACTTTACGGGGGATATGCATGCCATTACGACTGCCAACAATGCGCTTTCTGCCTTGATTGACAACCACTTGCACCAAGGGAATGAGTTGGGAATTGACCAACGTCGTATCCTTTGGAAACGTGTTGTGGACTTGAATGATCGCGCCCTTCGTCATGTGACAGTTGGACTTGGTGGTCCTCTAAACGGAATTCCACGTGAGGATGGTTTTGATATTACAGTTGCTTCTGAAATCATGGCCATTCTTTGCTTGGCGACTGATATTGAAGATTTGAAACGCCGTTTGGCCAATATCGTTATCGGTTATCGCTATGATCGTACGCCTGTTTCTGTAGGTGATTTGCAGGTTGAAGGTGCCTTGACGTTGATCTTGAAGGATGCTATTAAGCCAAACTTGGTTCAAACAATTTACGGAACACCTGCCTTTGTGCACGGTGGTCCATTTGCCAATATTGCTCACGGATGTAACTCTGTCTTAGCAACTACAACAGCCCTTCACTTGGCTGATTACACTGTTACTGAAGCTGGTTTTGGTGCAGACCTTGGTGCCGAGAAATTCCTTGATATTAAGACTCCAAACTTACCAACATCTCCAGATGCAGTTGTCATTGTCGCAACCCTTCGTGCCCTTAAGATGAATGGTGGTGTGGCTAAAGACGCTCTGACAGAAGAAAACGTAGAAGCAGTTCGTGCAGGTTTTGCTAACTTGAAACGCCACGTTGAAAATATCCGTAAATTTGGAGTACCTGCAGTCGTAGCTATTAATGAATTTGTCTCTGATACAGAAGCTGAAATTGCAGTCTTGAAAGAACTTTGTGCCTCAATCGATGTACCAGTTGAATTGGCTAGTGTCTGGGCTGATGGTGCAGAAGGTGGAGTAGCACTTGCCGAAACAGTTGTCAAGACTATCGCTGAAAACCCATCTAACTATAAACGTTTGTATGACAATGACCTTTCTGTTCAAGAAAAGATTGAAAAGATTGTTACTGAAATCTACCGTGGTAGCAAAGTGAACTTTGAGAAGAAAGCTCAAACTCAAATCGCTCAAATCGTTCAAAACGGTTGGGACAAATTGCCAATCTGTATGGCTAAGACCCAGTATAGCTTCTCAGACAATCCAAATGCACTTGGAGCACCTGAAAACTTTGAAATTACCATTCGTGAATTGGTGCCAAAATTAGGTGCAGGCTTCATCGTTGCCCTAACTGGCGATGTCATGACTATGCCAGGCCTTCCAAAGCGCCCTGCTGCTCTTAATATGGATGTTGAAAGTGACGGAACAGTTCTAGGCTTGTTCTAATATATTATAATTGACTTTAAATGAGTTTGGAAACACTATCCAAGCTCATTTTCTTATCTAGTTCTAAGGAGTTGTTTTCAGCTAATGAAAGAGTTGCCTTCTACACACAATTAATCTAGGTAAAGATATTTTCCCTGATTTCTGATATAATAGAAATATTGACTTCAAGAGTAAGGAAGAGAAGATGAACGCATTATTAAATGGAATGAATGACCGTCAGGCTGAGGCGGTGCAAACGACAGAAGGTCCCTTGTTGATTATGGCGGGGGCTGGCTCTGGAAAGACCCGAGTTTTGACCCACCGCATTGCTTATCTGATTGATGAAAAGCTGGTCAATCCGTGGAATATCTTGGCCATTACCTTTACTAATAAGGCTGCGCGTGAGATGAAGGAGCGTGCTTATAGCCTCAATCCAGCCACTCAGGACTGTCTGATTGCGACCTTCCACTCCATGTGTGTTCGTATTCTGCGTCGCGATGCGGATCATATTGGCTACAACCGTAATTTTACAATTGTCGATCCTGGTGAACAACGAACTCTCATGAAACGTATTCTCAAGCAGTTGAACTTGGATCCGAAAAAATGGAATGAACGAAGCATCTTAGGAACCATTTCCAATGCTAAGAATGACCTGATTGATGATGTTGCCTATGCTGCTCAAGCTGGTGATATGTATACGCAAATCGTGGCCCAGTGTTATACTGCTTATCAAAAAGAGCTTCGTCAGTCGGAGTCGGTTGACTTTGATGATTTGATTATGCTGACCCTGCGTCTCTTTGATCAGAATCCTGATGTCTTGACCTACTACCAGCAGAAGTTTCAATACATCCACGTTGATGAATACCAAGATACCAACCATGCCCAGTACCAACTGGTCAAACTCTTAGCTTCCCGTTTTAAAAATATCTGTGTGGTTGGGGATGCGGACCAGTCTATCTACGGTTGGCGTGGTGCTGATATGCAGAATATCTTGGACTTTGAAAAGGATTACCCCCAAGCTAAGGTTGTTTTGTTGGAGGAGAATTATCGTTCAACTAAAACCATTCTCCAAGCGGCCAACGAGGTTATTAAAAATAATAAAAACCGCCGTCCTAAGAATCTCTGGACCCAAAACGCTGATGGGGAGCAAATCGTTTACTATCGTGCCGATGATGAGCTGGATGAGGCTGTATTTGTAGCCAGAACCATCGATGAACTTAGTCGCAGTCAAAACTTCCTTCACAAGGATTTTGCAGTCCTCTATCGTACAAATGCCCAGTCTCGTACTATTGAGGAAGCCCTGCTCAAGTCAAATATACCTTATACCATGGTTGGTGGAACCAAGTTCTACAGCCGTAAGGAAATTCGCGATATTATCGCTTATCTCAACCTCATTGCTAATTTGAGTGACAATATCAGTTTTGAGCGTATTATCAACGAACCGAAACGTGGAATTGGGCCAGGTACAGTTGAGAAAATCCGTGACTTTGCGAATATGCAAGATATGTCCATGCTAGATGCTTCTGCTAATATCATGTTATCTGGTATCAAGGGTAAAGCAGCCCAGTCTATCTGGGATTTTGCCAATATGATTCTGGATTTGCGGGAGCAACTGGACCACTTAAGCATTACTGAGTTAGTTGAGTCCGTCCTAGAAAAAACAGGTTATGTCGATATTCTTAACACCCAAGCGACTCTAGAAAGCAAGGCTAGGGTTGAAAATATTGAAGAGTTCCTTTCTGTGACGAAAAACTTTGATGATACCTCTGATGGTCCAGAAGAGGAAACTGGTTTGGACAAACTGAGTCGTTTCTTAAATGACCTGGCCTTGATTGCCGACACAGATTCAGGTAGTCAGGAGACATCAGAAGTGACCCTAATGACCCTGCATGCTGCCAAAGGTCTCGAGTTTCCAGTTGTCTTTTTGATTGGGATGGAAGAAAATGTCTTTCCGCTTAGCCGTGCAGCTGAAGATCAAGATGAATTGGAAGAAGAACGCCGTCTGGCCTATGTAGGAATTACACGTGCAGAGAAAATTCTCTATCTGACAAATGCCAACTCACGCCTGCTTTTTGGTCGTACAAACTACAACCGTCCGACTCGTTTTATTAACGAAATCAGTTCAGACTTGCTTGAATATCAAGGTCTAGCCCGTCCAGCAAATTCAAGCTTTAAAGCATCTTATAGCAGTGGTGGCCTTGCCTTCGGTCAAGGTATGAGTCTTGCTCAGGCTCTTCAAGACCGTAAACGCAGTGCTGCTCCAAAAACTATCCAGTCAAGCGGTCTCCCATTTGGTCCATTTACAGCTGGCGCAAAATCAGCGTCTAGTGAGACAAATTGGTCCATTGGTGATATTGCCCTCCACAAGAAGTGGGGAGAGGGAACCGTTCTGGAAGTTTCAGGTAGCGGTGCTACTCAGGAATTAAAAATCAATTTCCCAGAAGTTGGCCTGAAAAAACTTTTAGCTAGTGTAGCCCCAATTGAGAAAAAAATCTAATTTTCCATCCTTCTCACGAATAATAAAGTGAGGAGGATTTTTATGTACAGTATTTCATTCCAAGAAGATTCACTATTACCAAGAGAAAGGCTGGCAAAAGAAGGAGTTGAAGCGCTCAGTAATCAAGAGTTGCTAGCTATTTTACTCAGGACAGGAACACGTCAAGCTAGCGTTTTTGAAATTGCCCAGAAAGTCTTGAACAACCTTTCAAGCCTAACAGATTTGAAAAAAATGACCCTGCAGGAATTGCAGAGCCTATCTGGTATCGGGCGCGTTAAGGCCATAGAATTACAAGCAATGATTGAACTGGGGCATCGTATTCACAAGCATGAGACCCTTGAGATGGAAAGTATTCTCAGTAGTCAAAAGTTGGCCAAGAAGATGCAGCAGGAATTGGGGGATAAAAAACAAGAGCACCTGGTGGCGCTCTATCTCAATACTCAAAATCAAATCATCCATCAACAGACCATTTTTATCGGTTCTGCAACTCGTAGTATCGCTGAGCCACGAGAGATCCTTCACTATGCTATCAAGCATATGGCGACTTCTCTCATCTTGGTTCACAATCATCCTTCAGGAGCGGTAGCGCCCAGTCGAAATGATGATCATGTCACTAAACTTGTTAAAGAAGCCTGCGACCTGATGGGAATTGTCCTCTTGGACCATTTGATTGTCTCTCACTCCAGTTACTTTAGTTATCGTGAAAAGACGGATTTAATCTAAAGTTCATTAACAACATAGTCAAAGAGGTTTTTATCTTTGGGACGATTTTCAAAAAGAAACTCTGGATGCCACTGGACACCGAGAAAGGCAACATCATCCGTACTCATGACAGCTTCAATGATACCATCCTTAGGATCATGGGCTGCAATCTTTAAGTTAGGTGCTAAATCCTTAATACTCTGATGGTGGAAGGAGTTGATATGGGAGATTTCTCCATAGATTTCTCGTAGAACGGTATTTGGTTCTGTCACTAAGCGTTGGGTTGTGTACTCGACGGAACAATCCTGCCAGTGATCTTTGATATCTTGATACAAAGTTCCACCCATGGCAACGTTAAAGAGTTGTGTTCCACGGCAGACAGAAAAAATTGGCTTTTTCTGTTTAATAGCTTCCTTGATGAGGGCCAGTTCAAAGATATCCCTTTGAAGGTGGTAGTCATCGCTATCGATGGTTTTTGGTTCACCATAGAATTTTGGATCAACATTTTGCCCACCTGTCAAGATGAGCTTGTCAATCATACTGATATAGTGGCAGGCCATTTCTTGATCACCAATCGGTAGGATGATGGGAATCCCTCCAGCGTCTTTAACGCCTTCAACAAAGCCTTTTGCTACGTAGCTCATCATGATGTCATCATCTGGATGAGTTTTTTCGTTTCCTGTAATCCCTATAACTGGTTTTTTCATAAAATGATTTTCGCTTTCTAATCCTCTTTTCGCATGAAGTAGAGGAGGGTTTGGAGTTCACTTGTCAAATCGACATACTGAACGACCACATCTTTTGGTAAATGCAGATGGACTGGTGAAAAACTTAGAATTCCTTTCACGCCAGCATCCACCAAGAGATTGGCAACCTCTTGTGACTTGACGCTGGGAACTGTCAGGATAGCAGTCTTCACATCAGCATCCTTGATTTTATCCTTGATTTGAGAAATCCCGTAAATGGGAATCCCATCAGGAGTTTGGGTTCCGACTTCAGGATGGTCATCAAGATCAAAGGCCATGATAATCTTCATTTTGTTGCGCTCATGGAAGCGGTAGTGGAGAAGGGCATGGCCCATATTTCCAATACCAACCAGCATGACATTGGTAATAGAGTTATCATTGAGCAAATCGGCAAAAAATGTCATCAGCTTTTTGACATCGTAGCCAAAACCACGACGACCAAGTTCACCAAAATAGGAAAAATCACGACGTACGGTCGCTGAATCAATCCCAATGGCCTCTGCAATTTGCTTAGAGTTGGCACGTTCAATCTTTTCTGCATGAAATCTCTTAAAAATTCGATAGTAGAGAGAGAGTCTTTTCGCTGTAGCTTTTGGAATAGCAGACTGTTTATCTTTCACAAAATCACAACCTTTCTATTCTTCTATTTTATAGAAACATTGTGAAAAAATCAACAAAAACAAGAAAAAAACTAAGAAAAATCTTAGTTTTGATGTAAAAAATCTGCATGTGATAGAAAACGGTAGAGGTCTCCGACCAGTCCTTGGTAAACTTCCTGTCCCTCAAAAGTCAAAGAAGTCACATAAAGTGTATCTGGTAGAGTCACACAGCCTGACAAAGCCAGCATGAGTGCCTCATAATCCTCGTACTTGAGAGTCCGCTCTACATGATAGCTATCTTTATAGGTTAGTTCAAACATCTTGGACCTATCTTTCAGATTTTGTAAAGACAGCACGTTCTACCAAGCTATCCATGAGGAAGTAGAATTTTTCCTGATGAATGTGGTGGTCTTCTGATTTGAAAATATCAACTAGACGAAGGCCAAACTTGTCAGTGATATTGATTTTAGCCCCTGTAAGTTCCTTGTTAATGATGATTTTGAGTTGGAATCCCTCACCGCTGTTCGGAACTTTTTCCAAAAGGCGAGTCAATTCATAGTTACCAACCTTAGTCTCAAAAAAGGTGTTGTCCTTAAGGGTGAATTTTTTAACAGAAGGGCTAAGAGTGTAGTCGTAACGACAATTTTTTAACTGAATGGTTTTTTCAAATGCCATATGGCTAACCTCCGATAATTTCTTTTAAGGTTTTTGCGAGGGTTTGTA
Organism: Streptococcus mitis; assembly: GCF_946190275.1. Taxonomy (GTDB): domain Bacteria; phylum Bacillota; class Bacilli; order Lactobacillales; family Streptococcaceae; genus Streptococcus; species Streptococcus mitis_DC. Next base: position 128,528 of record NZ_CAMHZQ010000004.1, read on the forward strand.
GGTCTTCAACGGTATTTTGTGGTGACAAACTGATGCGAACGGATTCCTTCAAGCGTTCTGAATTTGCCCCGTACATGGCTTCGAGAACATGACTAGATTGGACAATGCCTGCCGTACAGGCTGAGCCAGTGGAGATTGAAATCCCAGCCAAATCTAGACGAAGGAGTAAGAGGTCATTTTTCTGATCAGGAAATCCAATATTGAGAACATAAGGGAGATGGTGTTCGCCTCTATTCAGGTAATATTGAACTCCCTCTAGCTCTGCAAGAAAGGCAGTTTCTAAATTTTGTACATGTTGAAAATTGTCTTCTTGTTTTTCTAGGTCTTCTTTTAGGGCTGCAACCATGCTAACGATGGCAGCTAGATTTTCAGTCCCTGCACGCTTTTTCTGTTCTTGGTCTCCACCATGGAGATAGGAATCAAAGTCCATGTTAGATGCGTAGAGAAAACCGATTCCCTTAGGACCATGGAATTTATGGGCTGAAGCAGTGAGAAAATCAATGCCCAATTCTTCTGGGTGAATAGGAATTTTTCCGATTGCCTGAACTGCATCAACATGATAGGCGGCAGAGTGTTGCTTGAGTATTTGGCCAATTTCAGCAATGGGCAGTAGGTTACCTGTCTCATTATTGGCAAACATGGTAGAAACCAAAATCGTATCATCACGTAAGGCCTCTTGAATTTGCTGGGCCGTGATTTCCTGATTTTTTGGCTGGATAATGGTTACTTCAAAACCAAAGTGTTGAACCAAGTAATCAATCGTTTCAAGGACAGCATGGTGTTCGATGGCAGTCGTGATGATATGTTTTCCTCGTTCTTGGTGACGAAGGCAGTAGCCAATGATGGCAGTATTGTTTCCTTCAGTTCCACCAGAAGTGAAAAAGATATGTTGAGGTTTTGTTCCCAGTAATTGGGCTAGTTCCTGACGGGCTTCGCGCAAAAGTTTGCCAGCTTGACGACCATGACCATGGATACTAGATGGATTGCCATGGGTTTCTTGCATAACCTTAGTCATAGCTGAAATAGCAACTGCTGACATAGGAGTCGTCGCAGCATTGTCCAAATAAATCAAAGAATCACCTTATTTCTTTTTGTTGTAGGCAAAGAGTGGGCTGACTGGTTTTCTTTCGTGAATACGGACGATGGCATCACCAATTAACTCACTAGCAGTGATGTAGCATACGTTTTTAGGAGTTTTTTCTTTTGTTGCTACTGAATCAGTCACAAGAATTTCTTTAATCTTAGTATTGTCAAGAAGTTCAGCAGCTCCTTCGACGAAGAGGCCGTGGCTAGAAACAGCATAAATTTCTGTAGCTCCTTCACGTTCAACGATTTTAGCAGCTTCAGAGAAGGTACGTCCTGTATTCAAAATATCGTCAATTAAGATAGCTTTCTTACCTTCAACATCACCGATGATATAGCCTTCGTTGCGAGTTGCATCGTCTTGTGGGTAATCGATAATGGCGATAGGAGCATCAAGATATTCAGCCAAGCTACGAGCGCGTTTGACACCTGAATTTTTAGGGCTAACGACAACAACATCTGAACCAAGTAGGCCCTTATCGCAGTAATGTTTAGCAAATAGTGGAACTGTGTAGAGGTTATCGACAGGAATATCAAAGAAACCTTGAACTTGGACAGCATGCAAATCAAGCGTAAGGACACGGTCAACCCCAGCCTTAACCAGCATATTAGCAACTAGTTTAGCTGTAAGTGGCTCACGAGGTGAAGCAATACGGTCTTGACGTGCATAACCAAAATATGGAAGGACAACGTTGATACTGTGGGCACTTGCGCGCACACAAGCGTCAACCATGATCAACAATTCCATTAGGTGGTTGTTAACAGGGAAACTTGTTGATTGGATGATGTAAACATCATAACCTCGGACACTTTCTTCGATATTTACTTGGATTTCTCCGTCTGAAAATTGACGTGATGATAGTTTTCCAAGTGGCACACCAACAGCTTGAGCAATTTTCTGTGCAATCTCTTGGTTAGAGTTGAGTGCGAAAAGTTTCATGTTTTTTCTATCTGACATTATAGACCGTCCTCTGTAAACTTTTTAAATCCTAGTTATATTTATCTTACATATATGAACTGGGACTTGTGTATTTTTATCTTTTCTATTTTACCAAAAAATGGAGATTATTTCAGCTATTTTTCATGCTTTTGACAAATCGGACCAATTTTGAGGGAGCTTTTTGATAAGCAATCTGATTTTCCTCTAAAAATTGTTGGAAATCCTGTTTGCCTTGCTCATGATTTTCCACTTCGAGCTCTAATTCGTAATCTGTAATATCAAAGTACTGACTTTCATCCAGCGCCATGAGACCAATGGGGGTTTGCATTTCATAGCGAAGCGTTGTGAGACAACCAAGAATCTGCCATTCACTAGTTTTAATATCATGTTTCGCCAATTCATCCAGTACTAGCCCTTGAGGAAGTACTTTCTTGATCAAATAGTTTTCTGCATCATTTAGTTGCAATTTTTGATTGTATTCCATGTTTCCAACACTTTGCGGGACTTTGAGTGTCAATTCTGCCCAGTCTTGAAAGGTTCGAATGCGCATAGCAACTTTCTTTTCTCGCAGTTCAAAATCAGGCGTTTCGATGTAGTAATTTTTTTGAAGAACAGGAGTGACACCTGTGAACTGCTCTTTTAGACGATCATATTCATCTTTTTTCAAGAGTGTTTTCAATTCAATTTCTAAATGTTTCATTTTTCTTACCTTTTCTTTATCGTTGAAAGCGGATTTATGGTATAATAGCTTTGTATTTATTGTATATGAATCTGGAGAAAAAATCAAAGATATTTTTGAAGGATAATATGAGAACAAGGGAGAATATATGACCTTAGAATGGGAAGAATTTCTAGATCCTTACATTCAAGCTGTTGGTGAGTTAAAGATTAAACTACGTGGTATTCGGAAGCAATATCGTAAGCAAAATAAGCATTCTCCGATTGAGTTTGTGACGGGTCGAGTCAAGCCGATTGAGAGTATCAGGGAAAAAATGGTTCGTCGTGGCATTACTTATGCGACCTTGGAACACGATTTGCAGGATATTGCTGGTTTGCGTGTGATGGTTCAGTTTGTAGATGACGTCAAGGAAGTAGTGGAAATTTTGCACAAGCGTCAGGACATGCGAATCATACAGGAGCGAGATTACATTACTCATCGAAAAGCATCAGGCTACCGTTCCTATCACGTGGTAGTAGAATATACGGTTGATACCATCAATGGAGCCAAGAACATTTTGGCGGAAATTCAAATTCGTACCTTGGCCATGAATTTCTGGGCAACGATAGAACATTCTCTCAACTACAAGTACCAAGGGGATTTCCCAGAGGAAATTAAAAAGAGACTGGAAATTACGGCCAAAATTGCCCATCAGTTGGATGAAGAAATGGGTAAAATTCGAGATGATATCCAGGAAGCCCAGGCTCTTTTTGATCCTTTGAGTAGAAAATTAAATGACGGTGTAGGAAACAGTGACGATACAGATGAAGAATACAGGTAAACGAATTGACCTGATAGCAAATAGAAAACCGCAGAGTCAAAGGGTTTTGTATGAATTGCGAGATCGTTTGAAGAGAAATCAGTTTATACTCAATGATACCAATCCGGACATTGTCATCTCCATTGGTGGAGATGGCATGCTCTTGTCGGCCTTTCATAAGTACGAAAACCAGCTTGACAAGGTCCGCTTCATAGGTGTTCACACTGGACATTTGGGTTTCTATACGGACTACCGTGATTTTGAGTTGGACAAGCTAGTGACTAATTTGCAGCTAGATACTGGGGCAAAGGTATCATACCCTGTTCTGAATGTGAAGGTTTTTCTTGAAAATGGTGAAGTGAAGATTTTCAGAGCACTAAATGAAGCTAGTATCCGCAGGTCTGATCGAACCATGGTGACGGATGTTGTGATTAACGGTGTCCACTTTGAACGTTTTCGTGGAGATGGGCTAACAGTTTCGACACCGACTGGCAGTACAGCCTATAACAAGTCGCTTGGTGGAGCTGTTTTGCATCCTACCATTGAAGCTCTTCAGTTGACGGAAATTGCCAGCCTTAATAATCGTGTCTATCGAACGTTGGGCTCTTCCATTATTGTTCCTAAGAAGGATAAGATTGAACTCATTCCAACGAGAAACGATTACCATACTATTTCGGTTGACAATAGCGTTTATTCTTTCCGTAATATTGAGCGAATTGAGTATCAAATCGACCATCATAAGATTCACTTTGTCGCATCACCTAGCCACACCAGTTTCTGGAATCGTGTTAAGGATGCATTTATCGGCGAGGTGGACGAATGAGGTTTGAATTTATCGCAGATGAACATGTCAAGGTTAAGACCTTCTTAAAAAAGCACGAGGTTTCTAAGGGACTTCTGGCCAAGATTAAGTTTCGAGGCGGAGCTATTCTGGTCAATGACCAACCTCAAAATGCAACTTATCTATTGGATATTGGAGACCGAGTTATCATCGATATTCCCGCCGAGGAAGGCTTTGAAACTCTGGAAGCTATTGAGCGCCCTCTGGATATTCTCTATGAGGATGACCATTTTCTAGTCTTGAATAAACCCTATGGAGTGGCTTCTATTCCTAGTGTCAATCACTCCAATACCATTGCCAATTTTATCAAGGGTTACTACGTCAAGCAAAATTATGAAAATCAGCAGGTTCACATTGTGACCAGGCTTGATAGAGATACTTCTGGCTTGATGCTCTTTGCCAAGCACGGCTATGCCCATGCACGATTGGACAAGCAGTTGCAGAAAAAGTCCATTGAAAAACGCTACTTTGCCCTCGTTAAAGGAGATGGATATTTGGAGTCAGAGGGAGAAATTATTGCTCCTATTGCGCGTGATGAAGACTCTATTATTACTAGACAAGTGGCTAAAGGTGGGAAGTACGCCCATACTTCCTACAAGATTGTAGCTTCCTATGGAAATATTCATTTGGTAGACATTCGCTTGCATACTGGTCGAACCCACCAAATCCGAGTCCATTTTTCTCATATTGGTTTTCCTTTGTTGGGAGATGACTTGTATGGTGGTAGTCTGGACGATGGCATTCAACGTCAGGCCCTGCATTGCCATTACCTATCCTTTTATCATCCGTTTTTAGAGCAAGACTTGCAGTTAGAAAGTCCCTTGCCGGATGATTTCAGCAACCTTATTACCCAGTTATCAACTAATACTCTATAAAAACTGTTTCAGAGTATAATTATTATCTAAAAGGAGAAAACTCATGGAAGTTTTTGAAAGTCTCAAAGCCAACCTGGTTGGTAAAAATGCTCGTATCGTTCTCCCTGAAGGGGAAGAGCCACGTATTCTTCAAGCGACTAAACGCTTGGTAAAAGAAACAGAAGTGATTCCTGTTTTGCTTGGAAATCCTGAAAAAATTAAAATCTATCTTGAAATCGAAGGAATCATTGATGGTTATGAAGTCATTGACCCTCAACATTATCCTCAATTTGAAGAAATGGTTGCTGCCTTAGTGGAGCGTCGCAAGGGCAAAATGTCTGAAGAAGATGCACGCAAGGTTTTGGTTGAAGATGTCAACTATTTTGGTGTTATGTTGGTTTACTTGGGCTTGGTTGATGGAATGGTATCTGGAGCTATTCACTCAACTGCTTCAACAGTTCGCCCAGCCCTTCAAATCATCAAAACTCGTCCAAATGTCACTCGTACTTCAGGTGCCTTCCTCATGGTTCGTGGTACGGAACGTTACCTATTTGGAGACTGTGCTATCAATATCAATCCTGATGCAGAAGCCTTGGCTGAAATTGCCATCAACTCAGCAATCACAGCTAAAATGTTTGGCATCGAGCCTAAAATTGCTATGCTAAGTTATTCTACTAAAGGTTCAGGATTTGGTGAGAGTGTTGATAAGGTTGTAGAAGCAACTAAAATTGCTCACGACTTGCGTCCTGACCTTGAAATCGATGGTGAGTTGCAATTTGATGCAGCCTTTGTTCCTGAAACTGCAGCTCTGAAAGCTCCTGGAAGTACAGTAGCTGGTCAAGCAAATGTCTTTATCTTCCCAGGTATCGAGGCAGGAAATATCGGATACAAGATGGCTGAACGTCTTGGTGGTTTTGCAGCTGTAGGACCTGTTTTGCAAGGTTTGAACAAACCAGTTAACGACCTTTCTCGTGGATGTAATGCAGATGATGTTTACAAGTTGACCCTTATCACCGCAGCTCAAGCAGTTCATCAATAAGATTTAGTCCTCTTTCCCTTGGGAAGAGGCTTTTTATACTCAATGAAAATCAAAGAGCAAACTGGGAAACTAGCCGCAGGCTGCTCAAAGCACTGCTTTGAGGTTGTAGATAAGACTGACGAAGTCAGCTCAAAACACTGTTTTGAGGTTGTGGATAGAACTGACGAAGTCAGTAACATATATACGGCAAGGCGACGTTGACGTGGTTTGAAGAGATTTTCGAAGAGTATTAATACTAGGAAAAGGGACAGTTAGAATCTTCTGTGTTATACTAGAGATATGTTAGATTTGAAAGAATACGGTATCGTCATGTGGCCGGAGGAGAAGACCATTTCTTTTCGTGAGAAACTTCTCAACTGGTATGATGAAAATAAAAGAGATTTACCATGGCGTAGGAGTAAGAATCCTTATCATATCTGGGTGTCTGAAATTATGCTCCAGCAGACCAGGGTGGATACGGTTATTCCTTACTATGAAAGATTCTTGGACTGGTTTCCAACTGTGGAAAGTTTGGCAACGACCCCTGAAGAGCGTTTATTGAAGGCTTGGGAAGGTTTGGGTTATTATTCTCGAGTACGCAATATGCAGGCTGCGGCCCAGCAGATTATGACTGACTTTGGTGGTCAATTTCCAAATACCTATGAAGGAATTTCCAGTTTAAAAGGAATTGGTCCTTACACAGCAGGAGCCATTTCTAGTATTGCTTTTAACTTGCCTGAGCCAGCGGTCGATGGTAATGTTATGCGGGTTTTGGCCCGTCTGTTTGAAGTCAACCATGATATTGGCATTCCAAGTAATCGCAAAATTTTTCAGGTAATGATGGAAATCTTGATTGACCCAGAGCGTCCGGGTGACTTTAATCAAGCTTTGATGGATTTAGGGTCTGATATTGAGGCGCCAGTAAATCCTAGGCCAGAAGAAAGCCCGGTTAAGGACTTCAGTGCGGCATATCAGAATGGAACCATGGACCGTTATCCAATTAAGGCTCCCAAGAAAAAGCCAGTTCCCATTTATCTAAAAGCCTTAGTTGTGAAAAATACTCAGGGACAATTTTTACTTGAAAAAAATGAAAGTGAAAAGCTATTGGCAGGTTTTTGGCATTTCCCCTTGATAGAAGTTGATAACTTTTCGCAAGAAGAGCAGTTTGACCTCTTTCATCAGGTTGCAGAAGAAAGTGTGAATTTTGGACCCAGTCCAGAAGAGAGTTTCCAGCAGGACTATGACCTAGATGTTGATTGGCTTGATGTTTATTTTGAGACTGTCAAGCATGTCTTTAGCCATCGAAAGTGGCATGTTCAAATTGTAGCAGGTCAGGTGACTGATTTCCATGATTTTTCAGATAGGGAAGTTCGCTGGCTTTCACCAGAAGAGTTTAAGAATGTCCCATTTGCCAAACCCCAACAAAAAATCTGGCAGGCTTATGCACAAGCCAACTTAGACTCAATGAAAATCAAAGAGCAAACTAGGAAACTAGCCGCAGGCTGTACTTGAGTACGGCAAGGCGACGTTGACGCGGTTTGAATTTGATTTTCGAAGAGTATTAGACAGTAGCAAAGACTAGCTATTGTGTCTTCTTGCTATTTTTTTGGTATAATAGTAGAGAAAAAGGTGAACATATGAAAAAAATATTAATTGTAGATGATGAAAAACCAATCTCAGATATTATCAAGTTTAATATGACTAAGGAAGGTTACGAGGTTGTAACTGCTTTTAATGGTCGTGAAGCGCTAGAGCAATTTGAAGCAGAGCAACCAGATATTATTATTTTGGACTTGATGCTTCCAGAAATTGATGGCTTAGAAGTTGCGAAGACTATTCGGAAGACTAGTAGTGTGCCTATTATCATGCTGTCAGCTAAGGATAGCGAGTTTGATAAGGTTATCGGTTTAGAGCTTGGGGCGGATGACTATGTGACAAAACCCTTCTCAAATCGTGAGCTGCAGGCGCGTGTCAAAGCTCTCCTTCGTCGCACGGACTTGGCTTCTGTAGATAATCAAGAATCAGATGAAAATAAAACTCAACCCTTGCAAATTGGGGACTTGGAGATTGTTCCAGATGCCTATGTTGCGAAGAAATACGGTGAAGAACTAGACTTAACCCACCGCGAATTTGAACTCTTGTATCACTTGGCTTCTCATATCGGTCAAGTAATTACGCGTGAACACTTGCTTGAAACGGTCTGGGGGTATGATTATTTCGGAGATGTTCGAACAGTTGACGTAACCATCAGACGTTTGCGTGAGAAGATTGAAGATACACCAAGTCGTCCTGAATATATCCTAACACGTCGCGGTGTTGGTTATTATATGAGAAATAATGATTAAACTAATTAAAGATACAGTTTTAACCAGTGATTTTATCTTTATCCTCATTCTACTTGGCTTTATTTTAGTAGTGACCTTACTTTTGCTAGAAAATCGTCGGGATAATATTCGGTTGAAGCAAATCAATCAAAAGGTAAAAGACCTGATTGCAGGAGATTATTCTCAGGTATTGGATATGCAGGGAAGCTCTGAAATTACCAATATTACTAATAATCTCAATGATTTATCAGAAGTAATTCGTTTAACCCAAGAAAATCTGGAACAAGAGAGTAAACGATTACATAGTATCCTCTCTTATATGACAGACGGAGTCCTTGCGACCAATCGTCGTGGCAAGATTACCATGATTAATGACATGGCTAAGAAACAGTTAGGTGTTCAGAAAGAAGATGTTCTCAACAAGAGTATCCTAGAGTTACTTAAGATTGAAGATGAGTATGAACTTCGTGATTTGATTACCCAAATTCCTGAACTCATCATTGATTCTCAGGATGCTAATGGTGAGTATCTGAGCCTTCGTGTTCGCTTTGCCTTGATTCGTCGAGAGTCTGGCTTTATTTCAGGTTTGGTGGCTGTTTTACACGATACGACGGAGCAGGAGAAGGAAGAGCGCGAACGGAGGCTCTTTGTTTCCAACGTTAGTCATGAGCTACGGACACCCTTAACCAGTGTGAAATCTTATCTTGAAGCCTTGGATGAGGGGGCTTTGTGTGAAACTGTAGCACCAGACTTTATCAAGGTATCTCTAGATGAAACCAACCGTATGATGCGAATGGTGACGGATCTCCTCCATCTCTCACGGATTGATAATGCGACCAGTCACCTAGATGTGGAACTGATTAACTTTACTGCCTTTATTACCTTTATCCTCAACCGTTTTGATCAGATAAGAGGGCAGGATGAAGATAAGAAATACGAACTGGTGAGAGATTACCCAATTACCTCGGTATGGATTGAAATTGATACAGACAAGATGACACAGGTGATTGATAATATTCTCAACAATGCCATCAAGTATTCTCCAGATGGTGGGAAAATCACAGTGACGATGAAGACGACTGATGATCAGATGATTTTATCCATCTCAGACCAAGGTTTGGGTATTCCTAAGCAGGATTTACCACGTATTTTTGACCGTTTTTATCGTGTGGATCGTGCTAGAAGTCGTGCCCAAGGTGGAACAGGTCTGGGACTGTCTATTGCTAAAGAAATTATCAAACAACATAAGGGCTTTATTTGGGCCAAGAGTGAATACGGTAAGGGATCAACTTTCACAATTGTGCTCCCTTATGATAAGGATGCAGTGAAAGAAGAAGTATGGGAGGACGAAGTAGAAGACTAGAATGAGTGAAACAGGCTTTAAATACAGTATTTTAGCGTCGGGTTCCAGTGGAAATTCCTTTTATCTGGAAACCCCCAAAAAGAAACTTTTAGTGGATGCCGGCTTGTCTGGTAAAAAGATTACTAGCCTACTTGCTGAAATTAATCGCAAGCCAGAAGACTTGGATGCCATCTTGATTACGCATGAGCATTCAGACCATATTCATGGAGTGGGTGTTTTGGCTCGCAAGTATGGTATGGATCTTTATGCCAATGAAAAGACATGGCAGGCTATGGAAAATAGCAAGTATCTTGGCAAGGTAGATTCTTCGCAAAAGTATATTTTTGAAATGGGTAAAACCAAAACCTTTGGAGATATTGACATCGAGAGTTTTGGTGTAAGCCATGATGCAGTCGCACCGCAATTCTATCGCTTTATGAAGGATGATAAGAGTTTTGTCCTTTTGACAGATACAGGTTATGTTAGTGACCGTATGGCAGGGATTGTCGAAAATGCGGACGGCTATCTTATCGAGTCCAACCATGATGTAGAGATTTTGCGAGCAGGTTCTTACGCTTGGCGACTCAAACAACGAATCCTATCGGATCTGGGTCACCTTTCTAACGAAGATGGTGCCGAAGCTATGATTCGTACCTTGGGAAATCGCACTAAGAAAATCTATCTTGGTCACTTGTCTAAGGAAAACAATATCAAGGAGCTGGCTCACATGACTATGGTCAATCAGCTAGCACAAGCTGATCTGGGAGTCGGAGTAGACTTTAAGGTTTATGATACCTCACCAGATACCGCAACACCATTGACAGATATATAGAAAGAACGCTGAGAAGGTGTTCTTTTTATATTGACTGAACACCTAAAAAGTAATACAATGGTGTTACCATTAAAAAAGGGAGTGCAAAAGATGACTACTATTACATTAAAAGTTTCTGAAGCTGATAAAACATTTATGAAGGCAATGGCTAAGTTTGAAGGAGTTTCCCTTTCGGAACTTATTCGCACCAAAACTCTTGAAGCTCTAGAAGACGAATACGACGCTCGTGTGGCAGATTTAGCCTATCAAGAGTATTTAGAAGACTTGGAAAAAGGAGTTGAACCCATTACTTGGGAAGGAATGATGCATGATTTAGGCTTGGAGGATGAATAATTTGTATAAATTAGTTCCAACAAGACGTTTCATCAAGCAATTGAAAAAATTGGACCGTTATACGCAGAAGCTAATTACAAACTATTTACAAACCAATGTTTTGGAGGACCCAAGACGACACGGAAAGGCTTTGGTTGGTAATCGCGTTGGTCAATGGCACTATAGAATTGGTAATTATCGAGTTATCGTACAAATTGTAGATGATGAATTAGTCGTTGCTACTCTAGAAGTTGGTCATCGGAGAGATATTTATTGAATTACTTTTTTCCAAGTAAATTTTCATTCTTTAAAATATGATATAATAGGGCTTACAATATAAGAGAGGTTGCTTATGACAATAGATATTAGTGAAGAGCAGTTGGCTATGGAGTCTGCTGATTTATTAAAAATACTTTTAAAAGATCGAACGACCAAGAAAAATATTGTTTGGGCAACGCATTCTTATGAATTGTTAGGAAAGGGATTTGCTCCAAGTGATCGCATCAATTCAAGTAAGGTTACTGGAAACTATGCAAACTTGATTCAACCCAGATCTGAAAAATCCAAGTATGAGCAAAAATATCGTACAAAAATAAGGGCAGAAGTGTTTACACCAACTTGGTTGGTCGCAAAGCAAAATGGATATGTAGAATCGGAACTAGGCTCTTTAAGTCTTGAGGAGTATGTTGACCTCAGGTGGTTGGAGATAACTTGTGGTGAAGCACCTTATATGGTAACGAGATATGATACCGTAACTGGTGAGGAAATTCCATTATCTGAGCGAGTTGGGTTTGTAGATAGAAAACTGCAGCGTATTAGTCGTGAAGTTTCTGATGAAGCAACCTTCTATGAACTTGTAAAAAAAGCTTATCGAGCTTCTTATGGCTATGAGTATCAAGGAGATTCTCTCCTTTTGGCGCGTGAAAATCTTCTAGCTACCTTTGAGGACTATTATCTAGCTAAGACTGGAAATCAACCGACCTTAGAGCAAAAGAAAGAAATTGCGACTATTATATCCTACAATGTCTTTCAGATGGATGGATTGAAAAAAAACAGTCCCTACTCAGCTACACAAGGACAATCTCAACAGTTAAGCTTGTTTTCCGATGAGCTGGAAGTAGAACAAGCAGAAGAATCTAAAACCCAAATCAAAGACTGGAAAAAGAATAAAATGATAGGTTTTGAGCGCCTATCTAGTGAGGAAAGTGAAATGAAATTTGATGTCGTGATAGGAAATCCGCCATATCAGGAAACAGGAGAAGCTAGGGATGAACCAGTTTATCACTTTTTTATTGATGAAGCTATTAAAATCGCAGATAAATCGATACTAATCACTCCAGCAAGATTTTTATTTAAAGCTGGTCAAACTCCTAAAAATTGGATGGAAAAGATGCTTGAAGACAAGCATTTAAAAGTTCAATTCTATGAACTTAAAAGCGGTAAAGTATTTACAGGAACGGATATAAAGGGTGGAGTAGCAATAACTTATCGTGATGCTGATAAAGATTTGGGACCAATCGGAGTATTTACTATTTTTGAATCTTTGAATAGTATTGTAAAAAAAATTGAAAAACATCCAGACTTTAAAACTTTTTCTGATTTAGTTTATCCTCAAGGTATTTATAGATTTTCAAATCAACTTTTTTCTGATTATCCAAATGCTGAAAATCTGCAAGGAAAAGGGACAAAAAATAAAATTGTTTCGAAATCACTAACTCAGTTAGATTTTGTTTTCAAAAACAAAGAAGAAAAAGACCATGTTGCTCTACTTGGAAGAATTGGTTCCGAACGTGTTTATCGATATATTAATAAAAAATATTTAGATTTACCGGAAACATTCGAAAATTATAATGTTTTTGTACCAGAAGCTAATGGAAGTGGTGCCTTAGGTGAAGTCTTATCAACACCCCTAATCGGGGAACCCCTAATCGGGCATACAGATACTTTTTTATCTATTGGTAATTTTAAAACAAAATTTGAAGCCGATGCTTGTATTAAATTTATTAAAACTAAATTCGCTAGAGTATTATTAGGTGTTTTGAAAGTTACTCAGCATAACTCACGCAAAACTTGGTATTACGTTCCTCTCCAAGACTTTACTAAGGATTCGGACATTGATTGGACAAAATCAGTGGCTGATATTGACCGTCAGCTCTATCAAAAATATGACCTTTCTCCTGAGGAAATTTCCTTTATTGAGACTCATGTAAGGGAGATGGATTAGAAAAGTATTTTTATTTGACAAATAGCGCTCAGTGATCTATAATAGACACATAGGATTAGGTCAGGAAGCATACGATGCCCTGACCCTTTTTATTTTATAGGAGATAAGTTTGAAGGAACATAAAACATTTAATCAACAGTTAACAATCTTAAGAAATAGGGGTGTTGTAGTCCCAACGAATGGGAAGCCAAAGAGATTTTTAGAAAAAGAGAACTATTACAATGTTATAAACGGTTATAAAGATTTATTTTTAGTAAAGGACAGCAATAATCGACCTGTTGAACCTGAAATTTATCAAAAAGGAACTCACTTTAACGAACTAAAGGCCTTGTTTTTATTTGATAGAGAACTAAGGATATTATTATTGAAATATTTATTGATATTCGAAAATTCAATAAAGACCACAGTTGCATATGAATTCTCTAAAAAACACCCTCGAAAGAATGCTTATTTAGATATTGCAAATTTTGTAGACAATGATCCTAAAAAAGTTCTTCAACAAATCTCTATCTTAACCAAGACGATTCATGATAAGGTAGATAGAACTGGCGCTATTAAACATTACATTGAGGAACATGGGGAAGTACCACTTTGGGTTTTAGTTAATTTTCTTACAATGGGAAACATTGCTAATTTTTACAATATTTTAACGGATAGTACAAAGAATATCATTGCAAAATTTTATACAGATAAATATAGAACACAAAATAAAGACAATACATTTAGACTATCTAGTGCAGATTTAAGTGCATGTTTGAAAGTGGCAAACCTAGTTAGAAATATCTGTGCACATGATGAACGACTATATAATGTTAATTTAAGAAATGTCAGAATATCTCAAATAGCAAATCATTTTGGGATAAGGAGATATGATAATAAACGTTTCATAGTGGTTATTCTATTTTTAAAAATTGTACTTGATAAGAAAGATTTTCAAAGATTATATAAAGCTTTAATGAATTTATTCAATCAGTATGCTGATGAATTTAAAACTGTAGTATTTGATGATATTTTAAACACGATGGGAATCGATTTAACAGAGTTAGAAAAATTATCTTAGTTTTTTAAAAAAGGAATACTTATGCCAGTAGAAATTAAAACCTCGAAAGAAATTCATCCTAAAATCTATGCTTACACCACCCCTACGGTAACTAGCAATGAGGGCTGGATTAAGATTGGTTATACGGAGCGTGATGTCACACAACGGATTAAAGAACAAACGCATACTGCTCATATAGATACAGATGTTTTATGGACTGGAGATGCAGCTTATACGGAAGAACCTGATAAGGGAAAGACTTTTAAGGACCATGATTTCCACCATTTCCTTTCTTTCCATGATGTAGAACGTCGTCCCAAGACTGAATGGTTTTACTTTAATGGAACTCCTGAGAAATCAAAAAATCTATTCGATAAATTTGTTCAGCATGATTTGTCAGGTTATCAGCCTGGAAAAGGACAGAACTATACCTTGCGACAAGAGCAGGAAGAAGCAGTTGCTAAGACATTAGCTTATTTCCAAGAACATGCTGGAGGCAAATTTCTCTGGAATGCCAAGCCACGTTTTGGTAAAACCTTATCTACCTATGACTTAGCTCGTCGAATGGAAGCTGTTAATGTCCTGATTGTAACAAACCGCCCTGCCATTGCTAACTCATGGTATGATGATTTTGAAAAATTCATAGCAGGTCAAACGACTTACAAGTTTGTTTCAGAATCAGACAGTCTTAAAAATCGTCCAACCTTGTCACGTAAAGAATTTGTTGGTATTTTAGATGACGATGTAAGACAACTTGCTTTTATCAGTCTCCAAGATTTGAAAGGATCTGCTTATCTAGGTGGAGAGCATAATAAACTCAAATGGGTTACAGATATCCATTGGGATTTATTGGTTATAGATGAGGCTCACGAAGGAGTAGATACCTTTAAGACAGACCAGGCTTTTAACAAGATTCGACGGAATTTTACTCTGCATTTGTCAGGTACACCATTTAAGGCATTGGCTAAAGGAGATTTTACAGAGGAGCAGATTTACAACTGGTCTTATGCGGATGAACAGTCTGCCAAATCTACTTGGTCTCCTGAGCAAGAAGAGGAAAACCCTTATGAAAGCTTGCCTCAGTTGAATCTCTTTACGTATCAAATGTCTCAGATGATTGGTGAGGAGTTAGAAAAAGGGGCTCAACTTGATGGAGAGAATATAGACTATGCTTTTGACTTGAGTGAATTTTTCGCTACAGATGATAAAGGGAAATTTATCCATGAGCAAGATGTCAGAAATTGGCTAAATACTCTATCAAGCAATGAAAAGTATCCATTTTCAACCAAAGAACTTCGTAATGAACTCAAGCATACTTTTTGGCTGTTAGAACGTGTAGCCTCAGCTAAAGCTTTAAAAGCTCTACTAGAAGAACATCCCATCTATGAAAATTATGAGATTGTGTTAGCTGCTGGCGACGGGCGTATGTCCGAAGAAGACGATAAAGTCAAACTCAAATCCTTAGACTTGGTTAGAAAAGCGATAGCAGAGAATGATAAAACTATTACCCTATCCGTCGGTCAGTTGACGACAGGGGTCACCATACCTGAATGGACAGGTGTATTGATGTTATCAAATTTGAAATCACCAGCTCTTTATATGCAAGCTGCATTTCGTGCTCAGAACCCATATTCATGGACCGATAGCAAAGGAAATCATTTCCGCAAAGAAAAATCCTATGTATTTGACTTTGCGCCGGAAAGAACCTTGATTCTCTTTGATGAGTTTGCCAACAACTTATCGCTTGCAACTGCAGGAGGAGGTGGGACTTCGACAACTCGTGAAGAAAACATCAGAGAGTTACTAAATTTCTTCCCTGTCATAGCTGAAGATCGTGCTGGTAAGATGGTTGAAATTGATGCCAAGGCGGTTCTAACTATCCCTCGCCAGATTAAAGCTAGAGAAGTTCTTAAACGAGGCTTTATGTCCAATCTATTATTTGATAATATCAGCGGTATTTTCCAAGCTAGTCAAACAGTTCTAGACATTTTAAATGAACTTCCAGTTGAAAAGGAAGGCAAGTTACAAACATCTTCTGAACTATTAGACTTTTCAGATGTTACAGTAGATGATGAGGGCAATGCAGTAGTTGACCATGAAATTGTAGTTAATCAGCAAATGCGACTTTTTGGTGAAAAAGTCTATGGACTTAGTCAATCTGTTACAGATTTGTTCACTAAGGATGAGGACAGAACTCAAAAACAGCTGGTTAATGATTTGAGTAAGACGGTTTCTTCAGTGATTGTAGAAGATTTGAAAGGTGAATACAACCTAAAAACTCGGGAAACTGAGCAAATTAAGAAGCAAATTACAGCAACATTTGAGAATGAAATTCGAAAAAATGATATCGAAAGAAAAATTTCTGAAGCTCATATCAGGGAAGAATTGCAACAACAAATCAAGGAAGCAGTTGATAAGGATCAAAAGGATAAGATTCAAGAAGATTTTGATAAACGTTTAGAAGAAAATAATCTCATTCACAAAGAAAAACTAGAGCAAACACTCAAAAAAGAAGTGGAAAAAATGCCTGAGAAGTTTATTGAACAGGTTGAGATAAAACGTGTTGAGCAGCTGAAACAATCAGCCCAAGATGAAATTCGTGACCATCTTCGAGGATTTGCACGAACAATCCCAAGTTTCATCATGGCCTATGGCAATAAATCTCTAACACTTGATAATTTTGATACCTTTGTTCCTGAGCAAGTCTTCTTTGATGTGACTGGTATTACGATTGCCCAATTTCGTTATTTGAGAGATGGTGGGCAAGGTTTTGTTGGACAACTTTTTGATAGAGCAACATTTGACGAAGCTATTCAAGAATTTCTTCGCAAGAAAGAGGAGTTGGCGGATTATTTTAAAGATCAAAAAGAAGATATTTTTGACTATATTCCTCCTCAAAAGACAAACCAAATTTTCACGCCTAAACGTGTGGTAAAAAGGATGGTAGATGATTTAGAAAAGGAAAATCCAGGGATATTTGACGATTCATCTAAAACTTTTATTGATTTATATATGAAGTCAGGCCTCTATATTGCAGAATTGGTTAAACGTCTCTATAATAGTGATGGTTTGAAACAATTATTTCCAGATTCTGAAAAACGTTTGAAGCATATTTTAGAGAATCAGGTTTATGGATTTGC
The DNA here is from genome assembly GCF_946190275.1 of Streptococcus mitis. GTDB lineage: Bacteria > Bacillota > Bacilli > Lactobacillales > Streptococcaceae > Streptococcus > Streptococcus mitis_DC. The sequence goes on from NZ_CAMHZQ010000004.1 coordinate 145,955, forward strand.
ACCATCTGAGATTATCTATAACATCTCGACTAATTTTATTTTTGGAAATCTTTCTAATGATATCAGTAGGAAGAATTTTGTTTTAGAAGATACTATTCCAGCAGCTAAAGAAGGAAGAATTCAGGAGTTGGTTGATTCCTACTTTGAAAATAATTAAAAAGAAGGCGAATGTGCCTTCTTTTTATATCTTTTACAATCCTGCAAATTCTTTGATTTCTTGTGCTGACATTGAAGAGTCGCAACGGACATTGATTTGGCCATCTGCAATGTGAACAAAGCCTGGCACAGTTGGGATTCCGTAGCGTGAGCGGAATGCTTGCAACTCATTGAGTTGGCTTGGTTCTTCACTGTTGATGAAGTAGATGTGAGCTTTGGTTTCAGCTACGACACCTGCCAATGTACCTGCAAATTTACGGCAGTAAGGGCAAGTTTTGCGACCGATAAAGAAGGTTGCAGTTTCTTTTTTATCAAGAGCTTCTTGCGCACGTGCAACTGTAGTGACTTCAAGGTCTTTGATGTTATCTAAAAATTGTTCCATGAGATTACCTCGCTTTCATTGATAAGTCTAGTATGCCATAAAGTTTCTAAAATTGCTTAGATTTGATACGAAAAAAAGATGAGATTGGTTTGTCTCATCTTTTATAGGTCTTTATTTTACAAAAGCATTGATTTCTGCTTCGATGTTAGCAATCTTAGCTTGTGATTCTTCGTTGGTTTCCCCTACAACTGCAATGTAGAACTTGATTTTTGGTTCTGTACCTGAAGGGCGAACGGCAATCCATGAACCGTCAGCAAGTGTGTATTTCAACACATCACTTGGAGGAGTTGTCAAGTTTGTAACAGTACCGTCAGCAGCAGTAGCAGTTTGAGCCTTGAAGTCTTCTACGACAGTGATAGCTGTTGTGTTCCATTCTTTTGGAGCATTGTTGCGGAATTTAGCCATAATTGCTTTGATTTGTTCTGCACCATCGACACCTGAAAGGGTAACAGAGATAGTCTTTTCTGCGTAGTAGCCGTACTCTTTGTAGATTTCTTCGATACCGTCAGCAAGTGTCAAGCCACGTGAACGGTAGTAGGCAGCAAGTTCAGCAACGACAAGAACAGCTTGGATAGCGTCTTTATCACGTACGAATGGTTTAATCAAGTAACCGAAGCTTTCTTCAAATCCCATCATGTAAGTGTGATTGTGTTTTTCTTCGAATTCTTGAATTTTTTCAGCGATGAATTTGAAACCTGTCAAAACGTTGAACATAGTTGCGCCGTAGCTTTCAGCAATCTTCGTTACCAAGTCAGTTGATACGATAGATTTACATAGGGCTGCATTTTCAGGAAGAGTTCCAGCGTTTTTGTGGGCTTCCAAGATGTATTTAGCCATGATAGCACCGATTTGGTTACCTGAAAGGTTGAGGTAGCTACCATCTTTTTGAAGAACTTCAACACCAACACGGTCAGCATCAGGGTCAGTTGCGACAAGAACATCTGCACCAACTTGACGACCAAGTTCTTCAGCAAGGGCAAAGGCTGCTTGGCTTTCTGGGTTTGGAGATTTTACAGTTGAGAAGTCAGGATCGGCAGTTGCTTGCGCTTCAACGACTTGAACTGAGTCAAATCCTGCTTGGGCAAGAGCACGACGAGCCAACATTTCACCAGTACCATGAAGTGGTGTGTAGACAATTTTCATGTCTTTACCGAATTCTTCAATCAAAGCTGGGTTGATGTTTACGTCCTTAACCTCTTTAAGGTATTCTACGTCAACAGCTTCGCCGATAACTTCAATCAAGCCAGAAGCTTTTTCAGCTTCCACATCAGCAACTTCAACTGCAAATGGGTTTTCGATAGCACGGATATAAGTAGTCAACGCGTCCGCATCGTGTGGAGGCATTTGTCCACCGTCTTCACCGTAAACCTTGTAACCGTTAAATGGAGCAGGGTTGTGGCTGGCTGTGACCATAATACCTGCGAAACAGTTGAGGTGACGAACTGCAAATGAGAGTTCTGGAGTTGGACGAAGGCTTTCAAATACATAAGATTTGATACCGTGTTTAGCAAGAACTGCCGCAGATTCAAAGGCAAACTCAGGTGAGAAGTGACGGCTATCGTAGGCGATTGCGACACCACGTTCTTTTTCATTTCCACCTTTAGACTCAATCAAACGAGCCAATCCTTCAGTAGCTTGGCGAACAACATAGATGTTGATGCGGTTTGTACCAGCACCAATCAAGCCACGCATCCCTGCAGTACCAAATTCAAGATTTGTATAGAAGGCATCTTCCTTTGTTTTTTCGTCCATATTTTCCAAATCTTGACGAAGGTAGTCAGGAAGCTCCGCAAAATCAACCCATTTCTGGTAATTTTCTTGGTAAGACATTAAAATTCTCCTTTTTGTAAATTGTTTTAACCGTTCACATTATAGCACTTTTTAGCGTTTTAGTAAAACGGTAGCATAAGTTTTTAGTCAATGTTCGAATAAGACTGTACTATTCATAATTTTGATATAAGTATGTTAATTACAAACCGAAATGACAACTCAATTTTATCCTATTTATAGTTTCTAAAAAATTGAAATTAGACCTTATTTTTTGTATAATTTAAAATAAGGATTATTATATAAGGTCTAGTATAATATATATCTTTTGATATATATATATATATATGGAGGTAGTCATGAATAGTCCAGAAAAACAATTAAAATACAGTATTCGAAAAGTAAGTATCGGTGCAGCCAGTGTCGTCATTGGGGCGCTCTATCTTTTGATGGGAGCTGGGGTTGCCCATGCTGAAGGCGTGGAGTCAGCTAGGGAAGCTGAGAGGACAGCAAAACCGACAGATCCAGAGCAGTCTGGAAATGGAGAGGCAGGAAACAAGCCTGACCTCAGCAATACTGATGCAGCAGCAAGCACCTATAGTGCTCCCGTAGCTGAAAATCCGCTAGTAACTCCAGAAAGTACGAAACCTCGTACTCGTAGTAAAAGAGCTCTAGCTGATGGGGATACAGGAGAGACACCAGCTGGCGCTACAGGGACTGAATCAGAGCCGACTTCTGGAAATGATGGAGGTTCAGACCGAGCAGATACTGATCCAGCTTTACTGGATGCTAATCGTAAAGGTGAGACAGTAAAAGACAATCAGCCTGGGGTACATGTGCCTAAAGCTGGAGAAGAGGGTGCGGATGATAAGAATGCCAACTTAACATTTGATGCCCCTAAGGAAAATCTGACTCTCGAACAATTATGGGATATTGTAAAAAATATGCCAGACGACTTCCAAAATAATGAACGTTCTTACTTGCGTAATATGAACACCCTTGGGGATGCTCTGAACTTAAAACCGGGTGAAATCCGAGAACTCCATGATTTTGGTGGTTGGAGTGCCATTGATAAAGAAGGAACCAAAGGTAAATTCGTTATCGGTAGAAAGAACGAACAAGGTTACTTCACAGGTTGGTATAAGAAAGAAGATGGTACGATTGAACAAGGCGGTATGCTTGGCGGGGATGCTTTAGACAACATCTATGTACACGAGCAAGCCTTAGACCGTCGTTTCAGGTATATGCTCATGCTTGTTAAGGGGCGTACACGAGCTAATCGTAACGAGACGGTAGCGGATAAATCAGAGTATGACCCTAAAGCTCCGAATGAACGTGCAGGTAAGACTTCCGAGGAGTTTAAGAAACTGTCATTCTCAGAAAGAGATAACTATAATAAATATTCTCCAGGTGTCCTTGGATATAATGGGATAGAGAAGCAGTTTACTGCCTTTTCTCCTGTCTTCGGAAGCCGTGTTCGTGTGGAATTTGTAACAGGGTATATCTCAGATATTAACGGTTCTAAAGGAACCTATCGAGTAGTCATTAAAACTAAGAATACTGCTGGTCAAGAGAATACGGTATACGATCAAACCATTCATCGTATAGCTGAGATTGTCCAGAATGAAAAATTATATGAGAAGGGGTTAGATGTTGAACGTGCAAATACAGTGATCAAGAGCTTCTTTGAAGCTGAATTGCAGTATCGAAGTACTAAGATTTTTAATACTAAAAAAAATTCAACCCCATTAAAAGGAAAAAAACTTAAAGATTATACAGAAGCAGATAAACAATTAGAAGCCGAGTTACGTGCCCAAGCTTTAGAAGAAGCTAAACGACAAGGCGATATTGTGATGACTGTTACTGAAGACTTCCTAAGTATAATAAAATCAGGGAAAAAAGATTCAGACTGGAAGAAAACTTTCACAAACACATCGAAGACAACTACAAGTCTAGCAAATGATTTAAATGGTTTATTGAAATTTGTTGATAAAGATAATCCTAATACCCCAACTTGGCTAAACTCAAATGATTCAGCAGCTAAAGCTGATGACAAAACATATAAACTATTGACTGCTCTCATACCTGGTGCTAAAAAAATTACCTATCATGTTAACGACGATCAGCTAGAAGTAGAAACAGAAAAATACTCCTATCTCGCCGCTAGAAATGGTAGTAAGGAAGTTGGTATTCAAGGGTCAGAAGTAGCAGCAACAGGTACTGCAGCTGATTATAATACTAATCCTGATAAATTTAATCTTATAAATACTAATACAAAAGTAAATGAGCGTAATCATGGTTGGGCTAAAGCTAACGATGAAGATTTCCAAAATTTCTCAAAATTCATAGGAGCAGATCATGGTATCGAGCGAACGAAGGTACTGACTGATAAAGAACTATCTGATAAGATTAGGGAAGCAGTGGGTCCTGGGGATAGCAAACTAGGAAAAGGTGGTTACTTCTCTACTGGGGATGTTTTACTAGGAAAAGATATTGTTTCTTATACCGTGCAAGTATTTTCAGGAAATGATAACAGAGTCGGGGTCAATTCTCAAAGTCACCGTGTTCAGTATAATCTTCCAATTCTAGCTGACTTTTCAGTAATTCAAGACACGGTGGAACCATCACGATCCGTTGTTGAAAAAATCATTCCAAAATTAACTATTCCACCAGAAGAGAAAGATAAAATAACCGAAGAAATCAAGAAAAAGAAGAAAACATCAGAATTGACAGAACTAATCTCAGGAAATGTGAAAGTTCGCTATGTTGATGAACAAGGGAATTTATTATCATTAAAAAATGATACTGGAATTGGAGAAAAAGAAAGTGCTGGAACCTACATTACCAATAAAAAACAATTGATTGGTACCAGCTATGATGTCACAGATAAAAAACTCAGTAGCATGACTACTACTGACGGAAAATATTATACTTTTAAAGAAGCAGATACAAATTCTGCAAGTTTAACTGGGAATATTGTAAGCGAAGGTAGAACAGTAACTTTAGTGTATCGAGAAAGCGAAGCGCCTACAACTGCTACAGTAACAGCCAATTATTACAAAGAAGGTACCCAAGAGAAGTTGGCAGAGTCTGTTGTAAAAGCTGATTTAGCGATAGGTTCTGAATATACTACAGAAGCAAAAACTATTGAAGGGAAAACAACAACTGAGGACAAAGAAGACCGAGTTATCACAAGGAAAACAACATACACCTTGGTAGCAACTCCTGAAAATGCCACAGGAACTGTACCAGAAGACGGTGCAACCGTTAACTACTACTACCGTGAGAATGTTGAAGAAACAGTTGTTCCCAAAACAGAAGATGTTACAGAAACCAAAACCATCACCCGTACCATCAAGTATGTCGATGCGACTGATGAAACGACAGAAGTAGCTAGACCAGTTACGCAAAG
>NZ_CAMHZQ010000005.1 GCF_946190275.1 Streptococcus mitis
TACATTTACAAAGAAACGAAGAAAGACGAAAAAGGCAATACAACGCATGTATACCGTCAAGTCGTAACAAGTTATGTGAATGAAGTAGGCAAAGAAATCAGCCCTTCAGACAAAGGAACGAAGGATAAGAAAGACATTCCAGAGTACATTTACAAAGAAACTAAGAAAGACGAAAAAGGCAATACAACGCATGTATACCGTCAAGTCGTAACAAGTTATGTGAATGAAGAGGGCAAAGAAATCAGCCCTTCAGATAAAGGAACGAAGGATAAGAAAGATATTCCAGAGTACACATTCAAAGAAACGAAGAAAGATAAAGATGGAAATACAATCCATGTATATACTAAGAAATCTTCTTCAACACCTTCAACTCCAAGTAATGAAGAAAGTAAATCAACAGTTTGGAAAGATACTGAAGGTAATGTTCTAAAACCTCAAGAAGATGGTACAAAAGATAAGGGAACATTTACTGGCTATGAATATGTCAAGACTATTTTAGTTGGAAATGTAACAACTCATATCTTTAAGAAAGTGATTACTCCAAGTCATGATGGAACACCTTCTCATTCAGATGTTCCTGGACAATCAGATAAGCCAAATCATCCAGAAGTGCCTGGACAATCAGATATCCCAACTCATTCAGATGTAACAGTGACATCAGATAAATCAACTCAAATAGAGACTTCAAATGAATCAACATTTGTAGATGGTAAACGGGAACTTCCGAATACAGGTACTCAATCATCAACTTCATCTCTCCTTCTTGGAGCTCTAGCAGCAATAACTGGCTTAGGTTTAGTGTCCAGACGTCGTAAAGATGATAAGGAGTAAGAAATGGTATAAAGCGTAATAAGTCGCTTATCTATCATTCTGAAGTTTATGATAATCAAGAAAAGCCTTTCCTCTATTCTTAGGGGAAGGGCTTTTTGAAGTAGGATATGTAAGTAAGGTAAACCCCAATAACGAAGTATATTGAAAAATCTCCAGACTAGAGAACTCACTGACAGTTCCTAATCTGGAGATTATTTTTTTAATCTTCTTTCAACTTAGCCAATTCTTGGGCAAGGAGTTTAAGGGCAACTTGTGGGTTGGCTTGGCCTTTGGTTGCTTTCATAAGGAAACCTGTGAAGGCCTTGTCTGCGTTACGTTTGCCTGACTTGAAGTCGGCAACTGCAGTTTCGTTATCCGCAAAGACTTGGTGGATAATTGGAATCAAGATTTCTGGATCTGAGATTTGAACCATGCCTGCTTTTTCCACGTATTCACGCGCACTGCCGCCATTTTTAGCAAGGTGGACAAAGACTTTCTTGGCAATCTTAGATGAGATAGTACCGTCTTCGATGATGGCAATCATTTCAACCAAGTTTTCTGGTGTTAATTCGATTTGTTCAAGTGTCTTGCCTTCAGCGTTCAAGAACTGAGCGACTTCGCCTTGGAGCCAGTTAGAGACTTGTTTGGCATCGCCACCGAGGGCAACAGCTTTTTCAAAGAAGTCAGAAGTGACTTTGTTAGCAGTCAACTGGTTAGCATCGTAGTCTGACAAGCCAAGGTCAGCCACGTAACGAGCACGGCGTTCTTTTGGAAACTCTGGCAACTCTGTCCGCATTTTCTCGATCCACTCGTCTGAGATTTCAAAGAGAGGTAGGTCTGGTTCTGGGAAGTAGCGGTAGTCTGCAGCCCCTTCCTTGACACGCATGAGGATGGTTGCTTTGTTAGCTTCATCATAACGGCGTGTTTCTTGGCGGATTTGACCACCTGAGCGAAGGATTTCAGCTTGACGTTGGACTTCGTATTCAAGACCTTTACGAACGTTTGAGAAGGAGTTGAGGTTTTTCAACTCAGTTTTGGTACCGAATTTTTCTTGACCATAAGGACGAAGAGAAATATTGGCATCCACACGCATAGAACCTTCTTCCATCTTAACGTCAGAAATGCCAGCGTATTGGATAACTTCCTTGAGGGCTGTCAGATAAGCGTAGGCTTCTTCTGGAGAACGCATGTCAGCTTCAGATACAATCTCAATCAATGGCACCCCTTGGCGGTTGAGGTCAACGTAAGAGTAGCCGTCTGTACCGTGGGTGTTTTTACCAGCGTCTTCTTCTAGGTGGGCACGTTCGATACCGATTTTCTTAGTTGTACCATCTTCTAGCTCGACTTCAATCCAGCCATTATAGCCGATTGGTTCATCAAACTGAGAAATTTGGTAGGCTTTAGGATTATCAGGGTAGAAGTAGTTCTTGCGGTCAAAGTGCATCTTTTTATGGATGTCCATGTTGAGGGCAAGAGCAGCCTTGATACCGGCATCGACAACACCTTTATTGAGAACTGGCAGAACTCCTGGGAAGGACCAGTCAATCACGTTAGTGTTGGCATTTTGGTCATTTCCAAAGTGGGCAGAAGTAGGTGAGAAGATTTTTGAATTGGTGTTGAGCTCTACGTGGACTTCAAGTCCAATGACTGTTTCAAAGTTCATTAGTTATCACCTCCAAAAATCACGGGTTGTTGTTTGTGGTAGTCTGTTGTTGCTTCAAAAGCAGCAGCAGCTTGGTAAATGGTTTCTTCAGAATACTTAGGACCAATCAATTGAAGACCGACAGGTAGACCTTGAGAGAAGCCAGCAGGAATCGAAATTCCTGGGAGACCTGCCAAGTTGACTGGGATGGTCAAAAGGTCAGCCAAGTACATGGCAACTGGGTCGTGGTTGAGTGAATCCAAGTCATAGGCAACACTTGGAGCAGTTGGTCCCAAAATCAAGTCATAATCCGCAAAAACTTTTTCGAAATCTTGAATGATGAGGGTACGGACCTGACCAGCTTTCTTGTAGTAGGCATCGTAGTAACCTGATGAAAGACTGAAAGTACCTAGCATGATACGACGTTTCACTTCTTCACCAAAACCTTGGCTACGACTGTTTACATAGATTTCATCAAGGTTGCTTGCATCTTCTGCGCGGTAGCCGTAACGGATACCATCAAAACGTTGCAAGTTTGATGAAGCTTCTGATGAAGCGATGATGTAGTAAACGGCAACACCGTATTTAGAGTGAGGCAGGCTGACTTCTTCGACGATAGCACCAAGTTTTTCAAAGTGTTTGGCTGCGTTCAAGATTGTTTCCTTAACCTCTGGGTCAATCCCTTCGCCAAGATATTCTTTAGGTAAAGCAATTTTCATGCCCTTGATGTCTTGACCGATTTTTGAAGTAAAGTCGGCAATGCGGACAGGGGCAGAAGTAGAGTCTTTAGCATCTTCGCTGGCAATAGCGTTGAGCAAGAGGGCATTTTCCTTAACTGTTGGTGCAAAAGGTCCAATCTGGTCTAATGAGCTACCAAAGGCAATGAGACCGAAACGAGAAACCGTTCCGTAGGTTGGTTTGAGACCAACGATTCCGTTGAAGGCAGCAGGTTGGCGGATGGAACCACCAGTATCAGAACCAAGTGACAAGCGAACTTGTCCAGAAGCTACAGCTGCGGCAGAACCACTTGATGAACCACCAGGAACCTTGTTTTGGTCCCAAGCGTTTTTAGTCGCACCGTAGTGTGAAGTTTCACCTGAACCACCCATGGCAAACTCGTCCATGTTGGTTTTACCAACGACAATCATGCCTTTAGATTTTGCATTGGCAACCGCAGTCGCATCAAAGATCGGCTCGTAGTTGTAGAGCATTTTTGAGGCTGCAGTTGTGAGAATGCCGTCTGTAGAGATATTATCTTTAACTGCAAGTGGAATTCCTGAAAGGACATTATCAGTGTCAATTCCAGCTTCATCAATAGCTTTAGCTTGAGCAAGGGCTTGCTCCTCAGCGATGGTAACAAAAGCGTTGATAGCTGTCTCGCGAGACTTGATATCTTCAAGCGTAGCTTGTGTCAATTCTGTTGCTGAAATTTCCTTAGAAACAAGGAGATTGTGCAAGTCTTCAATGGTTTTATTGTTGAAAGTCATTAGGCATCTCCTCCATCGTCTAGGATAGCTGGTACCTTGATATAGTAGTTGTCTTTTTCAGGTACGTTTTTAAACAGGCGATCGCGGTTTGTTCCTTCTTCGGCCACATCAGGGCGGAGTACGGTCTTGCGGTCAGCCATAGTCGTAGTGGGTGCGATACCAGTTGTGTCGACTTCGCCCAGCAATTCAACCATGTCAACAATTTTAGACAAGGTAGTCGCAAAGGCAGCAGTTTCTTCTTCAGAGAATCTTAATTTTGAAAGATTGGCAACGTGTGTTACCTCTTCTTGCGTAATTTTCATCTTGCATCCTTTCGTGAAATGATGATTTTTAGTCTGTTCTATTTTACCATATTTTCCTATAAATAAGGGAGGTAAAGCTGAAAAAAGACATCTGGCAAGTCGAGAAAGAGATTTTTAAAGAGACAAAAAATAGCCGTCCTAACTTTGGCGAGTTAACGAGCTATTTTTAGTTATGTAATTACAGCTACCGTCTTAAACGGCTCTGTGGGGTGTTGTTGACGCAACACCTTTTTCTATATTCATTGCAATATTTACTTTAAAAATTACAAGGGGAGTAGGATGGTTAGTACCTAAGTGGGGCAATAGTTGAATAGTAGGCATTAAAATTGCTAGATAGTTTTTGTTTGTTGTTTATTAGCAAACTAAGATTTTTTGGTTTTAATATGCACTCTTTTGGTATTCATTCCATAAAGCCTGAAGTTCATCCTTGAATTGGTAAAAGAGACAAAAAAATAGCCGTCCTAACTTTGGCGAGTTAACGAGCTATTTTTTAGTTATGTAATTACAGCCACCGTCTTAAACGGCTCTGTGGGGTGTTGTTGACGCAACACCTTTTTCTATATTTATTGTAACATTTATTTTAAAAATTGCAAGGGGAATTGTTCTACTTTAGCAGTGTCTGACATAAAATAGAAATTGAAAAAAATGCTAAAATCCGATATAATGGAATGTTGAAAGGAATGGTAAAATCCAATGTAGAAATCATTCTTAGCTATTGAACCAACTAAAAATAGAGAATCAAAGAAAGAGAACTTATGAATATTCAAGAAGAAATTAAGAAACGTCGTACCTTTGCCATCATCTCCCACCCGGACGCGGGGAAGACTACCATTACTGAGCAGTTGCTCTACTTTGGGGGCGAGATTCGTGAGGCTGGTACCGTAAAAGGAAAGAAAACTGGGACTTTTGCCAAATCTGACTGGATGGATATTGAGAAGCAACGTGGGATTTCTGTTACTTCATCTGTTATGCAATTTGACTACGATGGCAAGCGCGTGAATATCCTAGACACGCCAGGGCACGAGGACTTCTCAGAAGATACCTATCGTACCTTGATGGCGGTGGATGCTGCGGTCATGGTTGTGGACTCTGCCAAGGGTATCGAGGCTCAAACCAAGAAACTGTTTGAGGTTGTGAAGCATCGTGGCATTCCAGTCTTTACCTTTATGAACAAGCTAGACCGTGATGGTCGTGAGCCGCTGGACCTCTTGCAAGAATTGGAAGAAATCTTGGGCATTGCTAGCTATCCGATGAACTGGCCAATCGGGATGGGGAAAGCCTTTGAGGGCTTGTATGACCTCTATAACCAACGTTTGGAACTCTATAAAGGGGATGAACGTTTTGCTAGTCTAGAAGATGGGGACAAGCTTTTTGGAAGTAATCCTTTCTACGAGCAAGTCAAGGATGATATTGAACTTTTAAATGAAGCTGGGAATGAGTTTTCAGAGGAAGCGATTCTGGCTGGAGAATTGACGCCAGTCTTCTTCGGTTCAGCTTTGACAAACTTTGGTGTGCAGACCTTCCTTGAAACCTTCCTTAAGTTTGCTCCAGAACCACATGGACACAAGAAAACGGACGGTGAAATTGTGGATCCTTATGACAAGGATTTCTCAGGATTTGTCTTTAAAATCCAAGCCAACATGGACCCTCGTCACCGTGACCGTATTGCCTTTGTCCGTATCGTATCAGGTGAATTTGAGCGTGGTATGAGTGTCAATCTGCCTCGTACGGGTAAAGGGGCTAAACTGTCGAATGTTACTCAGTTTATGGCGGAAAGTCGTGAGAATGTAACCAACGCTGTAGCAGGTGATATTATCGGGGTTTACGATACAGGTACTTATCAGGTTGGGGACACTTTAACAGTTGGAAAAAACAAGTTTGAATTTGAACCCCTACCAACCTTTACTCCTGAGATTTTCATGAAAGTATCTGCTAAGAACGTTATGAAGCAAAAATCCTTCCACAAGGGGATTGAGCAATTGGTGCAAGAGGGAGCCATTCAGCTTTATAAGAATTACCAAACAGGCGAGTACATGCTGGGTGCTGTTGGTCAACTTCAGTTTGAAGTCTTTAAGCACCGTATGGAAGGCGAGTACAACGCAGAAGTGGTCATGAGCCCAATGGGTAAAAAGACCGTTCGCTGGATCAAGCCTGAGGACTTGGATGAACGGATGTCATCAAGCCGAAATATCTTGGCCAAAGACCGTTTCGACCAGCCAGTCTTCCTCTTTGAAAATGACTTTGCCCTCCGCTGGTTTGCGGACAAGTATCCAGATGTAGAGTTGGAAGAGAAGATGTAAATCGTTACAAATGACTAGCAACATAAAGTTGCTGTCATTTGACGGTAACCGCTATGGCGGTCTACCTAAACGCTTCACTAGGAAAAATCCACGAATATTATCGATTCGTGGATTTTTCCGTCGTAATGGTAAGGGAGCAAACTAGCTACCTGCCTCATTAACTACGTTTGGCAAATAGAATCGATTTGCCAAACTCCGTGTCGTGGATAATGTGACAGTAAGGTATACTGTATCTTATCTCAATTTCCTATGGAAAAGATGCTAAATTATATAGCTTATTCGTCCTGTTACTAACCTTTATGGTACTAACCTATAAATAAAAGAAAACTTCAGATATTCACCTTTTGTGATTGGTCTGAAGTTTTCTTTTTTATACTCAATGAAAATCAAAGAGCAAACTAGGAAGCTAGCCGTAGGCTACTCAAAACACCGTTTTGAGGTTGTGGATAGAACTGACGAAGTCAGCTCAAAACACCGTTTTGAGGTTGTGGATAGAACTGACGAAGTCAGTAACCTATATACGGCAAGGCGACGCTGACGTAGTTTGAAGAGATTTTCGAAGAGTATTACTGTCCATATTTTTTGTAAAAATCAACTTTTACTTGGATGAAGGTTTTGGCTTCGCGTAGGAGTTGAAGAAGGGTGGCGCGGGTTTCAAATTCTTCTCTTGTCTTGGGTAGACTGCGGTTTCGGAAGACTTCTAGATAGCGTTCAATTTCATCTAGCAAATCAGAAGCAGGATTGGTCTGGCTCAGTTGGCCTGCAATTTTTGAAAAAAGTTGGGCCAGAATCAGGCTTTCACTGGCAGCAAGGTGACAGGTGTTGATCTGCTGGGCCATGTTTCGCAGGATACGACTTTGACGCTGTCTCATCTCAAAGTAGTGGATATGGTAGTCGGTCTGATGAAAGAGATGGTCAGAGTGATCTAAATAGACCAGTCTAAGTGCTTCTTCCAAAAGGATGTCTAATTCTTCCACCAATTGTGCTCGATTACGCCCGTCCCCTTTGGATAAATAATATTTGAAGCGCTGGAGGATATCTTTTAACTTTTCTTCTACCAGCGTGTGGTAGTGCTGGATTTCCTCTTCTCGGGAAGGCATGTAGAGATTGACCAGTAGGGCAAATCCTGTACCGATTGCAAAGAGAAGGAATTCATTGACTAGAAGGTCTGGAGAGGTTGATTCTTGCACCAAGAGATGGCTGACCAAAACAGTGCTTGGTGTGATGCCAATTTCCCAGCCCATCTTATAGGCTAGAGGCACGTAGAGGGCAAGATAGAGGCCAAGGCTCCAGATATGAAATCCGCTCAAGTGAAAAGCCAAAACTCCGATAACCAGAGCCAGAAGCATGGAAAAGAGCCGATTGCGGGCTAGTTTTAAAGTACTTCTACGTGTATCAGATAGGCTTAGGAGGGCGATGATTCCAGCCGAGACAGCTGAGGAAAGATTGAGAAAATAAGCAAGCAGGCAGGCAAGGCAGGTAGCTAAGATGAGCTTGGTCGTACGTTGGCTAATAGACATAAGAATTTCCTAATAAGTTAGAATAAAAGCGTAAAAGACAAGACCTGAGCAGGCTTGTCTTTATGGATTATTTTTTACGGGCTGCTGCGTATTCGGCAACGGCAGTAAAGAGGACGTCTGTAGACGAGTTGAGGGCTGTTTCACATGAGTCTTGGATGACCCCAATTACAAAACCAACCCCAACAACTTGCATGGCAATATCGTTAGAAATACCGAAAAGACTACAAGCAACTGGGATAAGAAGGAGGGAACCTCCCGCAATACCAGAAGCACCACAGGCTGAGATAGCTGCTACCACACTGAGGACAAAGGCTGTCGCAAAGTCAACAGGGATTCCAAGAGTATTTACTGCAGCAAGTGTCAAAATGTTAATGGTAATCGCTGCTCCGGCCATGTTGATAGTAGAACCAAGTGGGATAGAAACAGAATAGGTATCTGGATCCAGTCCAAGGTCGTGACAAAGTTTCATGTTGACAGGGATGTTAGCCGCAGAACTACGAGTGAAGAAGGCTGTCACACCGCTGACACGCAAACATTTCCAAACGAGGGGATAAGGATTTCTCTTCATAAAGAGGAAGGCAATCAATGGATTGACTACTAGGGCCACAAAGAACATAGTTGTCACCAGGAGGGCAAGCAAGATTCCGTAGTTGGCTAGGCTTCCGATTCCCTTATCAGAGATGGTTTTAAATACGAGTCCTAAGATCCCAAATGGAGCTAGGTTGATGATCCATTCGACGATCTTAGAAGTCACATCAGCCATAGTTTTCAGCAATTCTTTACTATTTTTGCTGGCCTCTCTCATGGCAATCCCGAAAACAACTGCCCATGATAGGATACCAATGTAGTTGGCTGTGACAAGGGCATTGACTGGATTGTCAACCAATTTGAGCAAGAGGTTGCTGAGAACCTGTCCAATCCCGTCTGGTGGAGCAATATCGGTATTAGCGCTATTTAGGGTAATTTCAACAGGTACGATGAAACTTGCTAGTACAGCGATAAGGGCAGCGGCAAAGGTTCCTACTAAGTAAAGGAAGATAACGGTTTTCATGTTGCTATCTTGCCCTTTTTGATGTTGGGAAAGGGCATTGGCAACGAGGGCAAATACTAGAATCGGTGCGATGGCTTTGAGGCCACCAACAAAGAGATCTCCCAGCAGGCCAATTCCTGAAACGTTAGGAAGTGTCAGTCCTAGGGTTCCTCCAATCAGCATGCCAATCAAGATACGTTTGATTAGGCTTGCCTTATTCCAAGCATGAATGATTTTTTTCATAACAATCTCCTTTGTTGTGTAATGTTTATGATTATAGTATAAATATGAACTAAAATCAAGAATTTTCTGTCTATTTTTGAAATTATTTTTGAATATTTATGGAGAATGACACTTTATGAAAGTATGGTATAATAAATGAAAGGAGTTTTCTATGCAAGAATTTATTCAAACCTATCTCAATAAGCTTGATGTTACAGCGATTATCGAGAATATCTTAACCAAGTTACTTTCTCTTTTATTCTTATTTTTACTCTTTTATATAGCTAAGAAATTGCTCCATACCATGGTGCAGAGAATTGTTAAACCATCTCTAAAAATGTCTCGTCATGATGTTGGGCGTCAGAAAACCATCTCACGTCTGTTAGAAAATGTGTTTAATTATACCCTTTATTTCTTTTTACTCTACTGCATTTTGTCGATTTTAGGTTTGCCAGTTTCTAGTTTGCTGGCAGGTGCTGGAATTGCTGGGGTGGCTATTGGTATGGGAGCCCAAGGTTTTCTGTCTGATGTCATCAATGGCTTTTTCATCCTTTTTGAACGTCAACTGGATGTGGGAGATGAGGTTGTTCTGACAAATGGTCCTATTACTGTATCGGGCAAGGTTGTCAGCGTTGGCATTCGAACAACGCAACTCAGAGGAGAAGACCAGGTTCTGCATTTCGTTCCCAATCGGAATATTACCGTTGTCAGCAATTTCTCTCGTACAGACCAGGCCTGAAATTTTAGCAGATTTATGGTACAATAGAAAGAGTTTAATAAAGGAGAAAAGATGGTTTTAGAAAAGCAGTTGGGCAATGGTTGTACCTGGATTAACCTAGATTTGGATAAGTTGAAAAAACTAGAGGACCTTTCTGAAATCTACGGTTTGGACAAGGAAACCATCGAATATGCGCTGGATAGAAATGAGCGTGCCCACATGGATTATCACCGTGAAAATGGGACTGTGACCTTTATCTACAATGTCTTGAATTTGAAAAAGGATAAGGCCTACTACGAAGCCTTTCCCATGACCTTTATCGTGGAACATCGTCGCCTGATTACCATTAGTAATACCAAGAACGCCTATGTCATTGAACAGATGACCCGTTATCTGGAGAGTCATGACACGCTTTCGATTTACAAGTTTCTCTTTGCCAGTCTGGAAATCATCAGCAATGCCTACTATCCTGTCATCGAGCAAATGGACAAGAGTAAAGATGAGGTCAATGGGCTCTTGCGCCAGCGGACAACTAAGAAAAACCTTTTTGCCCTTTCCGACTTGGAAACCGGTATGGTTTATCTTACTGCGGCTGCCAAGCAAAATCGTATGTTGCTGGAACATATCCAAGGGCATGCTCTCTATCGCAGTTTTAATGAGATTGAGAGAGAACAGTTTGATGATGCCATGATTGAGGCTCATCAGCTGGTATCCATGACAGACTTGATTTCTCAAGTCCTCCAACAACTATCAGCATCTTACAACAACATCCTAAACAATAATCTGAATGATAATTTGACAACCTTGACCATCATTTCAGTCTTGCTAGCCGTTCTGGCAGTCGTGACAGGCTTTTTCGGAATGAATGTTCCGCTGCCTTTAACAGATGAGCCCCATGCTTGGCTCTACATCAGCTTGGCCAGTGCAGGTTTGTGGATTATCCTGTCATTATTACTAAGGAAAATTGCGAAAAAAAGTTAAGAAAAGGAGCCAGAATGGCGATTGAAAATTACATGCCAGATTTTGCTGTGGAAGCAGTCTATGATCTGACAGTCCCAAGCCTGCAGGCGCAGGGAATCAAGGCTGTTTTGGTCGATTTGGACAATACCCTCATTGCTTGGAACAACCCTGACGGGACGCCAGAGATGAAGCAATGGCTACATGATCTTCAGGATGCGGGCATTGCTATTATCGTAGTCTCAAATAATACCAAAAAACGAGTTCAACGCGCAGTTGAGAAATTTGGGATTGATTACGTTTATTGGGCCTTGAAGCCCTTCACATTTGGGATTGACCGTGCCATGAAGGAATTCCACTATGAGAAAAGTGAAGTGGTCATGGTAGGCGACCAGCTCATGACAGATATTCGAGCAGCCCACCGTGCTGGCATTCGCTCGATTTTAGTCAAACCCTTGGTCCAACATGACTCGATCAAAACGCAGATTAACCGAGCTCGTGAGCGCCGTGTCATGCGAAAAATCACTGAAAAGTACGGACCGATTACATATAAAAAAGGAATTTAACTATGGAAGAAATTCTCTGTATTGGTTGTGGAGCAACCATTCAGACGACAGACAAGGCTGGACTTGGCTTTACCCCCCAGTCGGCACTAGAAAAAGGTTTGGAGACTGGCGAAGTCTATTGCCAACGCTGTTTCCGTCTCCGCCACTACAATGAAATCACGGATGTCCAGTTGACGGACGATGATTTCCTCAAGCTCTTGCACGAGGTGGGAGACAGTGATGCCTTAGTGGTCAATGTCATTGATATCTTTGATTTTAATGGCTCTGTCATCCCAGGTTTGCCACGTTTTGTCTCAGGCAATGATGTCCTCTTGGTAGGAAATAAAAAAGATATCTTGCCCAAGTCGGTTAAGCCGAGCAAGATTAGCCAGTGGCTCATGGAACGTGCCCACGAAGAAGGGCTTCGTCCTGTGGATGTCGTCCTAACTTCAGCCCAAAACAAACATGCTATTAAGGAAGTCATTGACAAGATTGAACACTACCGTAAGGGCCGCGATGTCTATGTGGTCGGTGTGACCAACGTTGGAAAATCAACTCTCATCAATGCTATTATCCAAGAAATCACGGGTGACCAGAATGTCATCACGACTTCGCGCTTCCCAGGGACAACCTTGGACAAGATTGAGATTCCGCTTGACGACGGATCTTATATCTACGATACGCCGGGGATCATCCACCGCCACCAGATGGCTCATTACTTAACGGCTAAAAACCTCAAGTATGTCAGCCCCAAAAAGGAAATTAAGCCTAAAACCTATCAGCTAAATCCTGAACAAACCCTGTTTTTAGGTGGTCTCGGACGCTTTGATTTCATTACGGGTGAAAAGCAAGGTTTCACTGCCTTCTTTGACAATGAATTGAAACTCCATCGTACCAAGCTTGAAGGTGCTGGTACTTTCTACGACAAGCACCTCGGAACTCTTCTGACACCACCAAATAGTAAGGAAAAAGAAGATTTTCCAAAATTAGTCCAACATGTATTTAACATCAAGGACAAGACAGACCTAGTCATCTCAGGCCTAGGCTGGATCCGTGTAACAGGCACAGCCAAAGTCGCCGTCTGGGCACCAGAAGGCGTCGCCGTCGTCACACGAAAAGCAATAATTTAAAATAAAATCGCTGAGCGAACAAAGTGAGCTCATAAAAAGATAGTTATTGCCGTGGTGTCTTGCCAATCGATAGATTGGCAAGGGGCACAATTGAGACCAAGGCTCAATTGTGAGGTCAGGAAATCCATTTTTCAAAGATGAGATCTTTGGAAAATTAGTTCCGACCGTCCCTCACCACCTAAAATAACTATCAAAAAACAAGGAAGAAAATTATGTCATTAACATCAAAACAACGTGCCTTCCTCAACAGCCAGGCACACACCCTCAAACCCATCATCCAAATTGGGAAAAATGGACTTAACGACCAAATCAAAACCAGCGTCCGTCAAGCTCTTGATGCTCGCGAATTGATTAAAGTAACACTCTTGCAAAACACAGATGAAAATATCCACGAAGTAGCTGAAATTTTGGAAGAAGAAATCGGTGTAGATACAGTCCAAAAAATCGGACGCATCTTGATTTTGTTTAAACAGTCTAGCAAGAAAGAGAATCGCAAGATTTCTAAAAAAGTCAAAGAAATCTAAAAAACTACTCCAAACAACTGTTTTTACAGAGAAATAAAGGAGACTAGCCTATGGCAATCGAACTATTGACTCCCTTTACCAAGGTAGAGTTGGAGCCAGAAATCAAGGAGAAAAAACGCAAACAAGTCGGGATTTTAGGGGGGAATTTTAACCCTGTTCACAATGCCCATCTGATCGTTGCGGACCAAGTGCGCCAGCAGTTGGGACTGGACCAGGTCTTGCTCATGCCTGAATACCAACCTCCTCATGTAGATAAAAAGGAAACCATTCCTGAACACCATCGTCTCAAAATGCTTGAGTTGGCGATTGAGGGAATCGAAGGCCTAGCCATTGAAACCATTGAGTTGGAGCGCAAGGGCATTTCCTACACCTACGACACCATGAAGATTTTGACAGAGCAACATCCTGATACGGATTATTACTTTATCATCGGTGCCGATATGGTGGACTATCTGCCTAAGTGGTACCGAATTGATGAGTTGGTTGATATGGTTCAGTTTGTGGGGGTTCAACGCCCACGCTACAAGGCAGGGACTTCCTATCCCGTTATCTGGGTGGATGTGCCTCTCATGGATATCTCATCCAGCATGGTGCGTGACTTCCTTGCCCAAGGACGAAAACCCAACTTTCTCCTACCTCAGCCGGTGCTAGCCTATATCGAGAAGGAGGGGCTTTACTGATGGCCTATCAAGACTATATCAACTGCTCCCGTGAGGCTTTGTTGGAAAAAATGGCAGAGCTTCTACCTGAAAAACGTTTAACCCATTGCTTGGGTGTGGAGCGTGCAGCCATAGAACTGGCTCAGCGATTTGGAGTCGATACCGAGAAAGCAGGACTAGCAGGACTTCTTCATGACTATGCTAAAAAGCTGTCAGATCAGGAATTTTTAGACTTGATTGACCGTTATCAGCTAGACCCTGACCTCAAAAACTGGGGCAATAATGTCTGGCATGGTATGGTTGGCATCTACAAGATTCAAGAAGATTTGAATTTGCATGATCCAGAAATCCTACGAGCCATTGAAATTCATACAGTCGGTGCTGGTCAGATGGCAGCCCTAGATAAAGTCATCTACGTCGCAGACTATATCGAGCACAATCGTGCCTTTCCTGGAGTAGATGTGGCACGTGAGATTGCAAGTCTATCGCTTAATAAGGCGGTGGCCTACGAAACAGCTCGCACTGTGGAGCATCTAGTTCATCAGGGATTCCCCATCTATCCCCAAACCCTTGAAACCTATAACGCCTTTGTGCACTATTTGAAAGAGGACTAAATGAAGACGGCTTTTATAATCATTGATGTTCAGAATATTTTAGTGGAAACCGGTTTTCAGACAAATAGTCTATTGGAAAAAATTTCTTATTTACAAAACCAGGCTAGAAGTAAGAATATCGAAATTATTTATGTTCAACATATTGAGAACGCTGAAGCTCAAACATCAGAAGATTGGCAGTTATCTGAGCTTTTAAACCGAAAACCTGATGAAAAGGTCTTTCAGAAGAAGTATAACAGTATTTTCAAAGAAACTGGTTTAAAAGAATACTTGGATAAACAGGGGATTGAAAAATTAGTTTTATGTGGTATGCAGACAGAATATTGTGTGGATACCTCTGTCAAGGTTGCTTTTGAATATGGCTATCAGCTTATTATTCCAGAAGGAACTTGCACAACGTTTGATGGGAAAGACATTCCAGCAGAAACGATAAATGAATTTTATGAGGGCATTTGGGAGGGGCGCTTTGCAGATGTCCTAGATTACAAACATATTTTCTAGAAAGAGGACTAAATGAACGAAAAAGAATTACTAGAACTAGTCGTGAAAGCGGCTGATGAGAAACGTGCTGAGGATATCCTTGCACTTGATGTACAAGATTTGACTAGCGTGACGGATTACTTTGTTATTACTAGTTCAATGAATAGCCGTCAGTTGGATGCTATCGCTGACAATATCCGTGAAAAAGTAGCGGAAGCTGGTTTTAAAGGCAGCCATATCGAAGGCGATGCAGCTGGAGGATGGGTCTTGCTAGACCTTGGTGGTGTCGTTGTGCATATCTTCTCAGAAGAAATGCGTGCCCACTATAACTTAGAAAAACTATGGCATGAGGCGAATTCAGTAGATATTTCAGAAGCTCTTGCTTAGAAGATGAACTCAGTTGTATTCAACTGGGTTTTATTTGCTTATTTTTAAAAGGAATGTGATAGAAAGGTATAGGGCAAGTGGTGTTTGCCATGGAAGCTCTTGGTATCATGATTATGGCAACTTATGAAACCTTTGCGGCGGTCTATGATGCAGTCATGGACGATAGTTTATACGACAAATGGACGGATTTTTCGCTTCGTCATTTGCCTAAGACTAAGGAGAGAAAGAAGCTCTTGGAATTGGCTTGTGGGACAGGTATCCAGTCTGTTCGCTTTTCTCATGCTGGTTTTGATGTGACTGGCCTGGACTTGAGTGCTGATATGTTGAAAATTGCCGAGAAGAGAGCTTCTTCAGCCAAACAAAAGATTGATTTTATGGAAGGCAATATGCTGGATTTGTCTAAGGCAGGTCAATACGACTTTGTCACGTGTTATTCGGACTCAATCTGCTACATGCAGGATGAGGTGGAAGTAGGGGACGTCTTTAAGGAAGTCTATAATGCTCTCAACGAAGATGGCATCTTCATCTTTGATGTGCATTCGACCTACCAGACAGACGAAGTTTTTCCAGGCTATTCTTACCATGAAAATGCAGAAGAGTTCGCCATGCTCTGGGATACCTACGAGGATGCAGCGCCTCACTCTATCGTTCATGAGTTGACTTTCTTTATCAAGGAAGAGGATGGGTCCTTTAGTCGCCACGATGAAGTGCATGAGGAGCGGACCTATGAAGTCTTGACCTATGATATTTTGCTGGAACAGGCTGGATTCAAGTCCTTCAAACTCTATGCGGACTTTGAGGACAAGGAGCCAACAGAAACTAGCACCCGTTGGTTTTTTGTCGCGCAGAAGTAGGAGATTACCATGATAAAAGGACAAGTTTGGCTATTAGTATTTATCTTATTTTATTTTGGCTTTTACTGCATAAAATTTAGAGATAATATTAGACTTAAACCGTTAGTAGATATTAAAACTGAGTTTCAGAGTGATCTTGATTTATTTTATGAACATATATCTTTTAAAAACTGGAAAAAAGCAATTGTGTCAATCCTCTTGATTATAATAGGGATTATTATCTTAGTATTTTTATCAATATTAGGTCTGTTTCTACTAATTTTAAAAATATCTTTATTATTTTTGAAGAAGATTGTAATTTATGAAGCTGACAATAAATTTGAAATATTTAAATATGTGTTACTCCCTATGATATTAGCGTATTTGTTTGGTGAATATGCTAAGACTGTTGAGATAAGCAATACATCTTTAAATATAATAATTATTTTTGGAGATAAAATTATACAATTGTTTGGTGAATATTCAATTATTCCATTGACTTTGTTGATTTCTGCAACTGTATGTTATACATTCAAATTTTTAGTAAAAAATGATACAGATTTTATTAAGGAATTGTTTGAATATTTTTGGAACTGGATTAAAGTTCTTATAGTTACTTTGCTATTTATTTTAATTATTGGATCTTACTTACTCCTTTTAGATGAAGTAAAAAATAGTATCTCTAGTAAGGATCCATATACGATTATACCGATATTTATTGCTAGTTGTATTGTTACATCCAAGATAATTGTTAGATTAATAGTTGTTAAAAGTAATAATGTGCCAATGAAGGCTAAACGACATCCCTTTAGAATAAAAAGGAAATATAGACGTAGGAGATTAGCATGACCATCACGGGTATTATTGCGGAGTTTAATCCTTTTCATAATGGGCATAAATACCTGCTGGATCAGGCTGAGGGACTGAAAATTGTTGCCATGTCTGGGAATTTCATGCAGAGAGGCGAGCCTGCTATTGTGGATAAGTGGACACGGGCCCAGATGGCACTGGAAAATGGTGCAGATTTGGTAGTAGAATTGCCCTTTTTAGTCAGTGTTCAGGCGGCGGATTTCTTCGGTCAAGGAGCTGTGGATATCTTGACACGCTTGGGCATTGATAGTCTAGTTTTTGGGACGGAGAAAGTTCTAGATTACCAGAAAATCGCTGACTTATATACAGAGCAGGCTACTAAGATGGAGAAATTTGTGGAAAATCTGCCTGACTCTCTCTCTTATCCTCAGAAAACTCAGGTCATGTGGAAGGAATTTGCTGGTCTTGATTTTTCTGGCAATACGCCCAACCATGTCCTTGCTCTGGCCTATGCCAAGGCGGTTGCTGGACGAAACATCAAGCTGCATCCGATTCAGCGTCAGGGGGCTGGCTATCATTCTGTGGATAAGGATGTGGACTTTGCTTCGGCGACAGCCCTTCGTCAGCACCAAAGGGACAAAAATTTCTTAGAACGTTTTATGCCTTCGGTTGACCTCTTTGAAAATGCTAATAAGGTGAGTTGGGACGACTATTTTCCCTTGCTCCGCTATCAAATCTTGTCAAATCCAGACCTAAACACTATCTATCAGGTCAATCAAGAAATGGCTGTGCGCATCAAGGATGCTATCAAGATAGCCCAATCTGTGGAAGACTTGGTTGAGGTGGTTGCGACCAAGCGTTACACCAAGGCGCGTGTCAGACGCCTTTTGACCTATATTTTGGTTCAAGTTAGAGAAAGTGACTTGCCAGAAGGCATCCATGTCCTTGGCTTTACCGAAAAAGGCAGACAACATCTCAAGTCTCTGAAAGGGCAGGTCAATCTAGTCAGCCGAATTGGTAAAGAACCCTGGGATGCCATGACTCAAAAGGCAGACCAGATTTACCAACTGGGAAATTCAAGTATAGCAGAGCAGAATTTTGGAAGAGTGCCGATTAGAATAGAAACAAACTAAGTCTACTGAAAGGTGGACTTTTTGAGATTTTTTACGAATAAATAGATAGAAAAGAAAATCTTGTACAAGTTCCTGACAATTTCTTTCTTTTCGTGTATAATAGTGGAAAAGAGGTAAAACGAGGTATGGTTATGGAAGCAGTTCTTTACTCAACATTCCGAAATCATTTAAAAGACTACATGAAAAAGGTAAACGATGAATTTGAACCTTTGACGGTGGTCAATAAAAATCCAGACGAGGACATTGTAGTCCTTTCCAAGAGCGAGTGGGATAGTATTCAGGAAACTTTGAGAATTGCTCAAAACAAGGAGTTATCTGACAAGATCTTGCGAGGAATGGCTCAAGTTCGTGCTGGAAGTACTCAGGTCCATGTTATTGAGGAGTAAGAAATGCTGCTCAAGTTTACAAAGGATGCCTGGGCAGATTATTGCTACTGGCAAACTCAGGACAAGAAAACACTAAAAAGAATCAATAAACTAATCAAGGATATTCAACGCGATCCATTTACAGGAATAGGAAAACCAGAACCACTCAAGTATGACTACCAAGGAGCTTGGTCACGTCGTATCGACGCAGAAAATCGCTTGATTTATATGATGGATGGAGATAGCGTGGCTTTCTTGTCTTTCAAAGATCATTACTAAGTCTACTGAAAGGTAGGCTTTTTCTCAAATCTTTACTAAACTAGGATTTCTAAGAAATAGAGATTGCACTAATAAATTATAGGTAATTAAACTCCAATTTCCCCAAAACATATTCTATTTTAGGTTTGTGAAAATCACTTTTTTATGGTAGAATGTAAAAGAATGTATGTCATTCGGAATAACAATAAAATGAGGTAAAAACATGGAAATCATGTCGCTTGCGATTGCTGTTTTTGCCGTCATCATTGGTTTAGTCATTGGATATGTCAGCATCTCAGCTAAGATGAAATCATCTCAGGAAGCTGCGGAGTTGATGCTTTTAAATGCTGAACAAGAAGCAACTAATTTACGTGGACAAGCTGAGCGTGAAGCAGATTTACTTGTTAATGAAGCCAAACGTGAAAGCAAGTCTCTTAAAAAAGAAGCACTATTGGAGGCCAAAGAAGAAGCCAGAAAATACCGTGAAGAAGTGGACGCTGAATTCAAATCAGAACGTCAAGAACTCAAACAAATCGAAAGTCGTTTGACAGAGAGAGCTACTAGCCTCGACCGTAAGGACGACAATTTGACGAGTAAAGAACAAACACTTGAACAAAAAGAACAAAGTATTTCTGATAGAGCGAAAAACCTTGATGCGCGTGAAGAGCAATTAGAGGAAGTCGAAAGACAAAAAGAAGCTGAACTAGAACGTATTGGTGCTCTGTCTCAGGCAGAAGCGCGAGATATTATCTTGGCTCAGACAGAGGAAAACTTGACCAAGGAGATTGCCAGTCGTATTCGCGAAGCTGAGCAAGAGGTCAAGGAACGTTCTGACAAAATGGCCAAGGACATTCTGGTTCAAGCTATGCAACGTATCGCTGGTGAATATGTGGCGGAGTCAACCAACTCAACAGTTCACTTACCAGATGATACTATGAAGGGACGCATTATTGGTCGTGAAGGTCGTAACATTCGTACCTTTGAAAGTTTGACAGGGGTCGATGTGATTATCGACGATACACCAGAAGTGGTGACCTTGTCAGGTTTTGATCCGATTCGTCGCGAAATTGCCCGCATGACCATGGAAATGTTGCTTAAGGATGGTCGTATTCATCCGGCTCGTATCGAAGAGTTGGTTGAGAAAAACCGTCAAGAGATTGATAATAAGATCCGTGAATACGGTGAGGCAGCAGCCTATGAGATTGGTGCGCCAAACCTTCATCCAGACTTGATGAAGATTATGGGACGTTTGCAGTTCCGTACTTCTTATGGACAAAATGTCTTGCGTCATTCGATTGAGGTTGCTAAGTTGGCTGGTATCATGGCGAGCGAACTTGGTGAAAATGCGGCTCTTGCCCGTCGTGCTGGATTCCTTCATGATATCGGAAAAGCTATTGACCGCGAGGTTGAAGGTAGCCACGTTGAAATCGGTATGGAATTGGCCCGTAAGTACAAGGAACATCCAGTTGTGGTTAATACGATTGCTAGCCACCACGGCGATGTTGAAGCAGAAAGCGTGATTGCAGTGATTGTTGCTGCGGCAGATGCCTTGAGTGCAGCTCGTCCAGGTGCTCGTAGTGAGTCTCTTGAAAGCTACATCAAGCGTCTCCATGATTTGGAAGAAATTGCTAACGGCTTTGAAGGGGTACAAAATAGCTTTGCCCTTCAAGCAGGACGTGAAATCCGCATCATGGTAAATCCAGGACAAATCAAGGACGACAAAGTCACAATCTTGGCTCACAAAGTTCGTGAGAAAATTGAAAACAATCTCGATTACCCAGGAAATATCAAGGTAACCGTGATTCGCGAGCTTCGTGCAGTAGATTATGCTAAATAATAAAAAACTGAGGTCAGAAGAGAATCTGACCTCAGTTTTTTGAATAAATTATTTGAAAATAATTCGTTATATTATCGAGGTGAAATCTCAATTGGGGATATATAGATTAAATCTTGAGTAGTGTTATAATTTCCGATTTTTGCTTTTATATGTATATTCTGTCCTATCTTAATATCGTCACCATTAAATGAATTAAATATAGGGTTTGATATTATAGTAATTTGAGGAATTTTGAAATTAGGACCTGAAGCTTCATCGGGATGATAATCTCCAGAATGTATGAGAACATCATACTTTGATTTTAATTTGGATAGATAGGCAATATTTCCATCGAATTCAATAGTTTGATTTTTATGTTTTTGAACAAAATCTGTTATTGTGTTTGAATCTTCAGTCTGCAATAGTGCTTTAAATTCCTCATTGTTTTCAGTCGTGATGACAGCTGATTGGGCTGGACTTGTTGACGAGGATTCGGTAGAACTTGATGAGGTACTAGTTGAACTAGAGGAAATAGATGTAGAACTTTGTGATGTAGATGATACCTCATTTGTTTTTTCGACGGATTTTTCCACAATGGAACTAGTTTCTGTAGATGTAGAAGTAGGAACAGAAGTTGACTTATCTGAGTTTCCTCCAAATAGAACCAACAGAAGAATAATAAATATTACAGCAACACCAATTAAATATGGAATTAATTTTTTTACCTTCAATTCCAGTGGGCTTAATGGTGTAATTTCAACCTCAGCTTCTTTTTCAAAAAAACCAAATACTCCAGCATTTCCATGATCAATAATATTGATTTTAACCTCATTTTTTTTGAGATTGAGTTCATACAAGCCATTTTCAATAGCTTCATCAACGTTTTTTCCTTTATAAATTGGCATAAATCTCTCCTTTTATATTAGTAGTTTCATTATCTCTTAAATGGAATAGAAAGGCAAGTCTTTTTTAAGGGGGCTACCTTGTATAAATCATAGATTATGCTAAATAAATAAGAAAGAGCAGTTGAAAAATTACTGCTTTTTTGTTACACTAGATAGAAAGACTGTAAAGGATAATCTGGCTTTTTGCCATTATTCTAGAGAAATGTTATTTCACAGACTGACTAAAAGGAGACACAATGGCAGACCGAGGCTTACTAATCGTTTTTTCTGGTCCTTCAGGGGTTGGAAAAGGAACGGTTAGAAGAGAGATTTTTGAGAGTTCTGAAAACCAATTTCAATACTCTGTATCGATGACGACACGTGCACAACGTCCTGGAGAAGTGGACGGTGTTGACTATTTCTTCCGTACTCGTGAAGAGTTTGAAGAGCTGATTCGTCAAGGACAGATGTTGGAATACGCAGAATATGTCGGCAACTACTATGGAACTCCTCTGACCTACGTCAATGAAACCTTGGACAAGGGAATCGATGTTTTCCTTGAAATTGAGGTTCAGGGCGCTCTTCAGGTCAAGAAAAAGGTTCCAGATGCTGTCTTTATCTTC
Source organism: Streptococcus mitis (assembly GCF_946190275.1). Taxonomy (GTDB): domain Bacteria; phylum Bacillota; class Bacilli; order Lactobacillales; family Streptococcaceae; genus Streptococcus; species Streptococcus mitis_DC. The sequence continues at coordinate 22,050 of NZ_CAMHZQ010000005.1, forward strand.
CTAACACCACCAGATTTGGATGAATTGCAAGATCGTTTGGTAGGACGTGGAACAGACAGCGCAGAAGTGATTGCCCAACGAATCGAAAAAGCTAAGGAAGAAATTGCCCTCATGCGTGAGTATGATTATGCGATTGTCAACGATCAGGTGCCCCTAGCTGCTGAGCGTGTCAAACGTGTGATCGAAGCAGAGCACTTCCGTGTGGATCGTGTCATTGGTCACTATCAGGAGATGTTACCAAAATCTCCAACTACCCGATAAAATTTAGAAAATAGGTACAAGCAAATGATGTTAAAACCCTCTATTGATACCTTGCTCGACAAGGTTCCGTCAAAATATTCACTCGTAATCTTGGAAGCAAAACGTGCCCACGAATTGGAAGCAGGTGCGCCAGCAACTCAAGGTTTCAAGTCTGAAAAATCAACTCTTCGCGCTTTGGAAGAAATCGAATCAGGAAACGTTACAATTCACCCAGATCCAGAAGGAAAACGTGAAGCAGTTCGTCGCCGTATCGAAGAAGAAAAACGTCGTAAAGAAGAAGAAGAAAAGAAAATTAAAGAGCAAATTGCTAAAGAAAAAGAAGATGGTGAAAAAATTTAAGGTTGGGGGGACTCAATCTTATTTTTTCTATTGCAAGAATGTACTGACAAGGAGGAGGTGAGAAGATGGCGATAGCCAAGATTATTGTAGATGTGCCCTTGATGCAGACAGACCAGCCCTATAGTTACAGGATTCCTGAGGAATTTGAGGGAATGCTGGAAGTTGGGATGCGGGTTCATGTGCCTTTTGGTAAGGGAAATCGTCTGATTCAAGGGATTGTTCTTGGTTTGGAGTTCCAATCGGATGAAGAAGAGGCTAATCAAGATTTAAAAGATATTGCAGAGGTGCTGGATTTTTCTCCTGTTCTCACGCAAGAACAACTCTGGCTGGCTGAGGAGCTCCGCAAGTCCGTCTTTTCTTATAAAATCTCTATCCTCAAGGCTATGCTGCCGGGATTTCTGAACTCCAGCTATGATAAGATTCTTTATCCTAAGGCAGGTCTGAGTCAGGCAGACAAAGAGCGCTTGTTTGGTTCAGAGGATTCGCTTGCCTTTTCTTCTCTGGATTTAGGTAAGCAAGCTGAAATGATGCGTTTGACTAGAAAAGGCCTGCTTGGTCTGGAGTATCAGGCAGTTGATCAAAAGAAGGTCAAGACCCAGTCTTGGTATGAGGTAGACCTTGCTCAATTAGAAGGTGTAGAGATTTCTGCACGTGCCAAGAAAAAGTTAGAACTGAGAGACTATTTGCTTTCTCATCCTGAGAGTGCTCCCTTGGCTAGTTTGTTAGAGTCCTACTCGCGAGAGCAAGTCAACTTCTTTGTGGAACAAGGTGCTGTGTCCATAGTCCAAAAGGAAGTGCAACGCTCGGCTGCTTATTTTGAAGGCATTGAGGCAAGTCGGCCTTTGGAGTTGAATCCAGAACAAAGACAGGCGCGTGATGCGGTTGTGAGTGCGATTGGAAGCCATCAACCTCCCTTCCTCCTTCAAGGGATTACAGGAAGTGGGAAGACCGAGGTTTATTTGCAGATTATCCAAGGAGCCTTGGACAAGGGTAAGACAGCCATCTTGTTAGTGCCTGAGATTTCCTTGACTCCACAAATGACGGAACGTTTTATTGCACGTTTTGGGGACAAGGTGGCCATTCTTCACTCAGGCTTATCTAATGGTGAAAAGTATGATGAATGGCGCAAGGTGGAACGCGGCGATGCCCAAGTTGTGGTTGGCGCCAGATCGGCCATCTTTGCTCCGCTGAAAAATCTAGGTGTTATGATTATCGATGAAGAGCATGAAGCGACTTATAAGCAAGACAGTAATCCCCGCTACCATGCTAGAGATGTGGCTCTTTTACGTGCCCGGTACAATCAAGCTGCCCTGGTACTTGGTTCAGCAACCCCTAGTCTGGAAAGCCGTGCGCGGGCTGGAAAAGGTGTTTATCAACACTTACATCTGACCCAACGTGCCAATCCTTTGGCTAGGATCCCTGAGGTTCAAGTAATTGACTTTCGAGACTATATTGGACAAAACGAGACATCAAACTTTACGCCTCCTTTGCTAGAAGCCATCCAAGACTGTCTGGCTAAAAAAGAGCAGGTGGTTCTCATGCTCAATCGTCGTGGTTATTCTAGCTTTGTCATGTGTCGGGAGTGTGGGACCGTGGATACTTGTCCCAACTGTGACATTTCCTTGACCTTGCACATGGATACCAAGACCATGAACTGCCATTATTGTGGCTTTTCGAAGGATATTCCTCAGGTCTGTCCTAACTGTAAGAGTCGAAGTATTCGTTACTATGGGACGGGGACACAGAAGGCTTATGATGAGCTGGCAGAACTCTTTCCGCAGGCCCGCATTTTGCGGATGGATGTGGACACGACTCGTAAGAAAGGTAGTCATCAAGCTCTGCTTGACCAGTTTGGTCGAGGGGAAGCAGATATTTTACTAGGTACTCAGATGATTGCCAAGGGATTGGATTTTCCCAATGTAACTCTAGTAGGAGTTCTCAATGCGGATACGGCCTTAAATCTGCCTGATTTCCGTTCTTCTGAGAGAACCTTCCAACTTTTGACTCAGGTGGCAGGTCGGGCAGGTCGTGCTGAAAAAGTTGGTCAGGTCCTGATTCAGTCTTACAATCCTCAGCACTACGCTATTCGATTTGCTAAGGATCAGGACTACGAAGGATTTTATGCCTATGAAATGGGTATTAGACGACAACTAGGTTATCCGCCTTACTATTTCACGATTGGCATTACCCTTTCTCATAAGAAAGAAGAAGAGGTTGTCAAACGTGCTTATGAGGTTATGAACATTTTGCGGTCAGGCTTGTCAGAGACCAGTCACATTCTGGGGCCAACGCCCAAACCCATCGCCCGTACCCACAACCTCTATCATTATCAGATTTTGATTAAATACCGTTTAGAAGATGAGCTGGGGCCGACCCTCAACCAGGTCTTGGCCTTGACTCAAGAAAGGGAAAATAGTGAGCTCCGTCTCAGCATTGACCATGAGCCGCAGCAATTTTTATAAGAAGGAGAAGATATGACAAAACTAATCTTTATGGGAACTCCCGACTTTTCAGCAACAGTCTTAAAAGGACTTTTGACAGATGACCGTTACGAAATTCTAGCTGTTGTGACCCAGCCAGACCGTGCTGTTGGCCGTAAAAAAGTGATCCAAGAGACACCAGTCAAGCAGGCTGCCAAAGAAGCAGGACTTCCTATCTACCAACCTGAAAAATTATCTGGAAGTCCAGAGATGGAATCTCTTATGAAACTAGGAGCGGATGGAATCGTGACTGCTGCTTTTGGGCAGTTTCTTCCAAGTAAATTCCTTGATAGCATGGACTTTGCGGTCAACGTTCATGCCTCTCTTCTTCCTAAACACCGTGGTGGTGCGCCTATCCATTATGCCTTGATTCAAGGGGATGAGGAAGCTGGTGTGACCATTATGGAAATGGTTAAGGAAATGGATGCAGGAGATATGATTTCTCGTCGTAGTATTCCGATCACAGATGAGGACAATGTTGGCACCTTGTTTGAGAAATTAGCTCTTGTTGGTCGTGATTTGCTTTTGGACACTTTGCCTGCCTACATTGCTGGGGAAATCAAACCTGAACCGCAGGATCCGAGTCAGGTTACCTTCTCTCCAAATATCAAGCCAGAAGAAGAAAAACTAGATTGGACTAAAAGCAATCGTCAACTCTTTAACCAAATCCGTGGGATGAACCCCTGGCCTGTTGCCCATACTTTCCTTAAGGGCGACCGCTTTAAGATTTATGAATCTTTAGCAGTAGAAGGTCAGGGAAATCCAGGAGAAATCCTCTCTATCGGCAAGAAAGAATTGATTGTCGCAACGGCAGAAGGGGCTCTATCCCTCAAACAAGTGCAGCCAGCTGGTAAACCTAAGATGGACATTGCTTCCTTCCTCAACGGAGTTGGACGTACATTGACTGTAGGAGAACGATTTGGTGACTAAAGTAGAAACGGCTAGAAGTTTAGCCCTAGCAGTATTAGAGGATGTTTTTATCACTCAAGCATACTCAAATATCGCCTTAAATAAGCATCTCAAGGGAAGTCAACTTTCGGCAGCAGACAAGGGCTTGGTGACCGAGTTGGTCTATGGAACGGTAGCCCGTAAACTGACTCTGGAATGGTACCTATCCCACTTTATCGAAGACAGAGACCAGTTAGACAGTTGGCTTTATGTCCTGCTTCTCATGAGTGCTTACCAGTTCCGTTATTTGGACAAGATTCCAGACCATGCTGTGGTCAATGAAGCAGTAGAATTGGCCAAAGTCCGTAAAAAAGGCAGTGAAAAATTGGTCAACGCCGTCCTTCGCCGTATCTTGCGTGAAGGGTGGCCAGATATTGCTAGCATCAAACGAAAAAACAAGCGTGACTCCATTGCCTATTCTCTCCCGGTTTGGCTAGTTGCCAAGCTCAAAGAAGAATACGGCGAAGAGCGAGCGCAAGCTATTTTTGAAAGTCTTTTGGTGCGCAACAAGGCCAGTATTCGTGTGACTGATTTAAGCCGAAAAGAGGAAATCCAAACCTTGTTGGAGGCTAGTGATTCATCCTTGTCTCCTTCTGGTCTTGTGAAGGAACAGGGCCACTTTGCAGGCCTTGATTTGTTCGCAGAAGGGGCTATAACCATTCAAGACGAGTCTAGTCAGTTGGTTGCTCCGACGCTTGATTTACAAGGTGATGAGCAGGTTCTAGATGCCTGTGCGGCTCCGGGTGGGAAAACAGCCCATATAGCCACTTATCTCACGACAGGTCAGGTTACTGCTCTGGATTTATATGACCATAAGTTGGACTTAATTCAAGAAAACGCCCAACGTCTAGGGGTTGCAGATCGGGTTCAAAGGAAAAAATTAGATGCCAGAAAGGTGCATGAGTTTTTTGGTCAGGATTCTTTTGATAAGATTTTGGTGGATGCTCCCTGTTCAGGAATTGGTCTTCTGCGTCGAAAACCAGACATTAAATACAATAAAGAAACGGCAGATTTCGCGTCCTTACAGGAAATTCAGCTAGAAATATTAGGTAGTGTTTGTCAAACACTACGCAAAGGTGGTATAATAACTTATAGTACCTGTACTATTGTCTCAGAGGAGAATTTTCAAGTCGTTGAGGCGTTTTTAGAAAGTCATCCTGAGTTCGAGCAGGTAAAACTAGAACATGAATGTAAGGATATCATGAAAGACGGCTGTATCCTCATTACACCTGAATTGTATGGAAGTGATGGATTCTTCATCAGTCAATTTCGCAAGATATCGGATTAGGAAGGAACTGACACATGGAAATTTCATTATTAACAGATGTTGGTCAGAAACGAACAAATAATCAAGACTATGTCAACCACTATGTCAATAGAGCTGGGCGTACCATGATTATTTTAGCTGATGGGATGGGAGGTCATCGCGCAGGGAATATCGCTAGTGAAATGGCGGTAACAGACCTAGGTATAGCTTGGGTTGACACCCAGATCGATACAGTCAATGAAGTGCGTGAATGGTTCGCCAATTACCTAGAAATTGAAAATCAAAAGATTCATCAACTTGGGCAAGATGATGCCTATAAAGGAATGGGAACAACTCTAGAAGCTGTTGCTATTATTGGCAATCAGGCTATTTATGCCCACATAGGAGATTCTCGTATCGGTTTGATTCGTGGAGAAGAATACCACCAGTTAACGAGCGACCATTCTTTGGTCAATGAATTGCTTAAGGCAGGTCAATTGACACCAGAAGAAGCAGCTAGCCATCCACAGAAAAATATTATTACTCAGTCAATCGGTCAAAAAGATGAAGTTCAACCTGATTTTGGAATGATTACCCTTGAGCCAGGAGACTATCTCTTGCTCAATAGTGACGGCTTGACCAACATGATTTCAGGCAGTGAGATTTGTGATATTGTAACCAGTGATATTCCTTTGGCAGATAAAACAGCGACGCTTGTGCGTTTTGCTAACAATGCAGGAGGTTTAGACAACATTACGGTTGCCCTTGTTTCTATGAACGAGGAGGATGCAGAATGATCCAAATCGGCAAGATTTTTGCCGGACGCTATCGGATTGTGAAACAGATTGGCCGAGGAGGCATGGCAGATGTCTATTTGGCCAAGGATTTAATTCTAGACGGAGAAGAAGTGGCAGTGAAGGTCCTGAGGACCAACTACCAGACGGACCCGATAGCTGTAGCTCGTTTTCAGCGTGAAGCGAGAGCTATGGCAGATCTAGACCATCCTCATATCGTTCGGATAACAGATATTGGTGAGGAAGACGGTCAACAGTATCTTGCAATGGAGTATGTTGCTGGACTAGACCTTAAACGCTATATCAAGGAACACTATCCTCTTTCTAATGAAGAAGCCGTCCGTATCATGGGACAAATTCTCTTGGCTATGCGTTTGGCCCATACTAGAGGAATTGTCCATAGGGACTTGAAACCTCAAAATATCCTTTTGACACCAGATGGGACTGCCAAGGTCACAGACTTTGGGATTGCTGTAGCCTTTGCAGAGACAAGTCTGACTCAGACTAACTCTATGCTGGGTTCGGTTCATTACTTGTCACCAGAGCAGGCGCGTGGTTCTAAGGCGACTGTACAGAGTGATATCTATGCCATGGGGATTATTTTCTATGAGATGCTGACAGGCCATATTCCTTATGACGGGGATAGCGCGGTGACCATCGCCCTTCAGCATTTCCAGAAACCACTGCCATCGGTTATAGCTGAAAATCCATCTGTGCCTCAGGCTTTGGAGAATGTTGTTATCAAGGCAACTGCCAAGAAATTGACAGATCGTTATCAGTCAGTTGCAGAGATGTATGTGGACTTGTCTAGTAGCTTGTCTTACAATCGTCGCAATGAGCCTAAACTGGTATTTAATGATACTACTAAGGCGGACACCAAGACTCTACCAAAAGTATCCCAGAGTACCTTGACTTCGATTCCTAAGGTGCAAACACAAAGTCCGAAGCCACAGACTGCCAAGCCGAGTCAGCAGGTTTCGGAAGACAATTACGCAAGCAAGCCTGTTAAGAAACGGAAATTTAGAGTTCGTTATATGATTTTGTTGGCCAGCATTGTATTGGTGGCAGCCTCTCTGATTTGGATATTATCCAGAACTCCTGCAACCATTGCCATTCCAAATGTGGCAGGTCAGACAGTGGCGGAAGCCAAGGAAACGCTCAAGAAAGCCAATTTTGAGATTGGCGAGGAGAAATCAGAGGCTAGTGAAAAGGTGGAAGAAGGGCGGATTATCCGTACAGATCCTGAAGCTGGAAAGACTCGAAAAGAAGGTTCGAAAATCAATTTGGTTGTCTCATCAGGCAAGCAATCTTTCCAATTGAGTAACTATATCGGCCGTAAATCGACAGATGTTATCGCAGAACTCAAGCAGAAGAAGGTTCCTGAAAATCTCATCAAGATTGAGGAAGAAGAATCAAGTGAGAGTGAAGCAGGAACCGTTCTCAGACAGAGTCCAGCTGCCGGAACAACCTATGATTTGAGCAAGGCCTCAACAATTACCTTAACCGTTGCTAAGAAAGTAACCAGCGTTGCTATGCCAAGTTATATAGGATCTAGTCTTGAATTTACTAAAAATAATCTCGTTCAAATTGTCGGTATTAAAGAAGCCAATATTGAAGTTGTAGAAGTGTCGACAGCTCCTGATGGAACTGCTGAGGGGACTGTTGTAGAGCAAAGTCCAAAAGCAGGCGAAAAGGTTGATTTGACTAAGACTCGTGTCAAGATTTCAATCTACAAACCAAAAACACCACCGTCAACGTCATCATCAGCACCAGCTCAACGTGGAAACCAAGGTTCTACTACGACACCAAGTCAGGGGAACCAACAAGGAAATCAACGAGGGAATGCACCTGCTACTACTCAATCAAGTAGTGAAGGCAACCACGAAAATTCTCGTGATTAAACGAATCTTTGTCATGATTTCATGGCAAAGATTTTTTTTGACTCCAGATTTGTGATAGAATAGAGGAAGTTGATAAAAGGAGGAAAGCATGGAAGAGTCAAAAGAATTAAATGCAGTTATTGATGTGATTATGTTAGCTGGAACCATTCTTCTCAAAAGTGGATCAGAGATTCATCGCGTAGAAGATACCATGATTCGGATTGCGCATTCGCAGGGGATTGTGGATTGCAATGTTCTTGCCATGCCTGCTGCCATCTTTTTTTCCATTGAAAATACCAATATTTCGCGAATGAAACGCGTGACCTCATCTTCTTATAACATCGAAAAAGTCTGCGATGTGAACCAGATTTCTCGTCAGCTGGTTGGGGGGCGGATTGATTTAGAGACAGCCTTCAAGCAATTGACTGCTTTGCAAGCCCAACCTCTTCCTTATACCAAGTTGCAGGTGACTCTGGCTGCGACCTTTAGTGCTCCTTTCTTTTCAATTATGTTTAGTGGAAATATCTACGACGCACTTGGGGCAGGAGTGGCTACCTTGTTTGGTTTTGCCTTTTCTCTCTATGTGGAAAAATTTATCCGAATTCCCTTTGTGACAGCCTTTGCTGGAGCCTTTGTCTTTGGGATGATAGCTCAGTTTTGGGCTCGCTACACAGGCTTTCCCTCAACGGCAGATTTGATTATAGCTGGTGCGGTCATGCCTTTTGTACCAGGAATTGCCTTGACCAATGCGGTCCGTGATATTATGACTAACCACATAAACTCTGGTATGAGTAAGATGTTTGAATCCCTACTCATTACCCTTGCTTTAGGGGCAGGAACTTCTGTCGCCTTAGTATTGATGAACTAATATGACACTAACAACCTTTTTATTACAAGCAGTAGCAAGTCTTCTTGCCATTATCACTTTTTTAATCGTACTCAATGTGCAACGCTCTATGCTCTTACCTGGAGGGATTTTGGGCATGGCTGTCTGGCTAATCTATCTCTTGCTCAAGGAACCAACCAATATTATTGTGGCTACTTTTATTGCAGCCATTATCGGTTCTTGTGTCAGCCAGATTTTGAGTATCCTTTATAAGACACCTGCTGTGGTCTTTATCTTAGCCATCTTGGCACCTCTGGTTCCGGGTTATCTTTCTTATCGGACAACTGCCTTTTTTGTGACGGGAGATTACAGTCATGCCATTGCTAGTGCAACCTTGGTTGTTATGTTGGCTTTGGTGATTTCCATTGGAATGGCTAGTGGAACAGTGATTCTCAGACTGTATCATTATATAAAAATACATTGAGTATTGTAGAGTTTTCAGAAACAAAAGAATTTTCTGAAAAATGAGACAAATAAATTGACAACGCTTTCTATATGTGCTATTCTATATATAGAAAGGAGGAAAAATCATGAAAAAATCACTATTTTCCTTATTGTCTGTAAGTCTACTGACTTTGTTGGTCAGTGCCAGTCCGGTGAGTGCATCATCTAGTTCAAATGAGGTTGATAAAGGCTACACCTCTTTTAGAAGTGTATTCTATATTAAGCGTAATAAAACTATAAGACACTATTATGGAACGGCTTCTGCTATTCCCACAACGTTTGATTATAAAGAAAATGTGGAGGGGAAATGGTACAGAGGGACTTTAACTTTAACATCAACCACTAGAACTGATAATGGGGGCTGGTACGCAACTTATTCTGGACAACTAGTTACAGCTATACATTAAATGAAAAGAGGTGCATCCCATGCAGAGGAAGCGTATGTTATTTTATGTATCTTTTTTAACTCTTTTTCTTTTAGCTATCCCAGTCATGGTTTCTAGTTCGAGCTCAGAGTTTCAAAGTGGATTGCAAGAGAATCAGTTTATTGCCGAAAAGGTTAGTAAAACACTTGACAAGACATTTGATAAGAATATCAGAGAAATTCCGACTAGTCAGTTTTATCAAGAATTTGTAGATGAGATGGGAAGGACTTACTCAGGAAATTTAATCCTCCAGGAACTGATAACTGAGAATGGGACTTATAAAGCTACTTATGTTGGTGAACTCTATAGCAACTAATCATTATTTAAAACTGTGACGAATAAGAGGCTTGGTTTGGTGAATCAAGTCTTTTTTCTCTCTTTTACTGCCATTTGTGATAAAATAGTATAGAACGATTTTTTACATGAATGATAAAACAGAGGTAAATATGACAATCGGTATTGATAAGATTGGTTTTGCGACCAGTCAATATGTCTTGAAATTACAAGACTTAGCAGAAGCGAGGGGAATTGACCCTGAAAAATTAAGCAAAGGACTCTTACTCAAGGAATTGAGTATTGCGCCCCTAACTGAGGATATCGTGACCTTGGCGGCCAGTGCAAGTGACTCTATTTTAACTGAGCAAGAAAGACAAGAAATCGATATGGTCATTGTGGCGACTGAGTCAGGAATTGACCAGAGTAAAGCTGCGGCCGTCTTTGTGCATGGTTTGCTGGGAATCCAGCCTTTTGCTCGTAGTTTCGAGATTAAAGAAGCCTGCTATGGAGCGACAGCTGCCCTTCATTATGCCAAATTGCATGTGGAAAATTCTCCAGAGTCCAAGGTCTTGGTCATTGCCAGTGATATTGCCAAATATGGTATTGAAACTCCAGGAGAACCCACTCAGGGTGCTGGAAGTGTGGCCATGTTGATTACACAAAATCCGCGCATTATGGCCTTTAATAATGACAATGTAGCTCAAACCCGTGACATCATGGATTTCTGGCGTCCAAATTACTCGACAACTCCGTATGTAAATGGTGTTTATTCTACCCAACAATATTTGGATAGTTTGAAAACGACTTGGCTTGAATACCAAAAACGCTACCAGCTTACTTTGGATGATTTTGCAGCTGTTTGTTTCCACTTGCCTTATCCTAAATTAGCCTTAAAAGGCTTGAAAAAAATCATGGATAAGAACTTGCCTCAAGTGAAAAAAGACCTCTTGCAAAAGCATTTTGACCAGTCTATTCTCTACAGTCAAAAGGTGGGGAACATCTACACTGGTTCACTTTTCCTAGGACTTTTGTCTCTCTTGGAAAATACAGATAGCTTGAAGGCTGGGGATAAGATTGCCCTTTATAGTTACGGAAGTGGTGCTGTGGCTGAGTTCTTCAGTGGTGAATTGGTTGAAGGATATGAAGCCTATCTGGATAAAGACCGCTTGAACAGGCTCAACCAACGAACTGCCCTGTCTGTTGCAGACTATGAAAAAGTCTTCTTTGAGGAAGTAGACTTGGATGGAACAAACTCTGCCCAGTTTGCTGGATATGAAAATCAAGATTTTGCCTTGGTTGAAATTGTTGACCACCAACGTCGTTATAGCAAGGTTGAAAAATAATGAAGATAAGTTGGAATGGATTTTCTAAAAAATCATACCAAGAGCGCCTCGAGCTGTTAAAAGCTCAGGCGCTCCTTAGTCCTGAGAGACAAGAGAGTTTGGAGCAGAATGAACAGATGAGTGTGACTGTGGCAGACCAGCTGAGTGAGAATGTGGTGGGAACTTTTTCTCTGCCTTATTCGTTGGTCCCAGAGGTTCTCGTTAACGGTCAGGAATACACAGTTCCCTATGTGACAGAAGAACCGTCCGTGGTTGCTGCGGCCAGCTATGCAAGTAAAATCATCAAGCGAGCAGGTGGTTTTACTGCGCAAGTCCATGAGCGCCAGATGATTGGGCAGGTAGCTCTTTATCAAGTTGCTAATCCTGAACAAGCTCAAGAGAAGATTGCAAACAAAAAGACTGAGCTCTTGGAACTTGCCAATCAAGCTTATCCTTCTATCGTAAAACGAGGAGGTGGGGCGCGTGATTTGCATGTAGAGCAGATCAAAGGTGAAACAGACTTTCTCGTTGTTTATCTCCATGTTGATACCCAAGAAGCTATGGGAGCCAATATGCTCAACACCATGCTGGAAACCTTGAAACCAGTCTTAGAAGAACTCAGTCAGGGACAGAGTCTCATGGGAATTCTGTCTAATTACGCGACCGATTCTCTGGTGACAGCAAGCTGTCGCATCGCCTTTCGCTACTTGAGCCGCCAGAAGGACAAAGGACGAGAGATTGCGGAGAAAATAGCTTTGGCTAGCCAATTTGCACAGGCTGATCCTTATCGAGCCACTACCCACAATAAAGGAATTTTTAACGGTATTGATGCCATTTTGATTGCCACTGGTAATGACTGGCGTGCCATTGAGGCGGGAGCCCATGCCTTTGCCAGTCGAGATGGACATTACCAAGGTATTAGCTCTTGGCGCCTAGACTTGGAAACAGAAGAATTGGTTGGTGAGATGACTCTGCCCATGCCTGTAGCGACCAAGGGTGGTTCTATCGGCCTCAACCCTCGTGTAGCCCTCAGTCATGAGCTACTGGGAAATCCTTCTGCCAAAGAATTAGCCCAGCTTATCGTTTCTATCGGTCTCGCCCAAAACTTTGCGGCCCTCAAAGCCTTGGTGAGTACAGGAATCCAGCAAGGCCACATGAAATTGCAGGCCAAATCCTTGGCACTCCTAGCAGGTGCCAGTGAGTCCGAGGTAGCTCCCTTAGTTGAGCGACTCATCGCAGATAAAAACTTTAACTTAGAGACAGCCCAGCGCTATCTCGAAAATTTAAGATCATAAAAAACTCAGACGAATTGGTCTGAGTTTTTTTGTGTTTAAATACTTTTTCCTGGTAATAATGTAACTGGTAAAAAGTAACCAGTTGTTGCGACTTCCTTGCCTTCGATCTTCTGTAAGAGAAGGTCAACAGTGAGTTGGGCAATCTCTTTCAAGGGTTGCTTGATAGTAGTCAATTGAGGGTAGTAATTCTCGATAAAGTAGGTTCCATCATAGCCGATGACCTTGAGCTCTTCAGGGACAGAAATGCCCAGCTCTTGAGCGATTTTAATGACCAGAATAGCTGTTAAGTCATCTGAAGCAAAAATGGCGTCTGGCTTTTGTCGAGTCAAGATATTCTTGATTTCCATTTCTTTTCTGACGGGCGAAAAGTCACTGGAAACATTGATAATAGGAGCTTGGGGGAGTACAGAAGCAAAGCCAGCGTGGCGCAGTCCAGTTGGCGAATTGGAATTGTCATTCCCTGTAATCATGATGATAGACTGGGCGCCTGTCTTAACCAAGGTCTGGGCAGCAAGAACTCCACCAGCATAGTTGTCAGAGGAGACGACTGGAATGTCTGGTGACAGATTTCGGTCAAAGGAAATAATTGGTGCTGTCACTCGATTGTAGTCTTCGATTCCCAAGTTGTGACTACCAGAAATGATGCCGTCCACCTGATTGGCTTCCAACATTTCGATGTATTCGCGTTCCTTCTCAGAATCGTGCTCACTGTTGCAGATGATGGTCTTGTAACCATTCTTAAAGAGTTGGTGTTCCAACTTATCAATCAATTCTGCATAGAAAACGTTGGAAATATTGGGGAAAATTAAACCGATTAACTTAGCTGATTTTCCTTGTAAACTGCGAGCCAGATTGTTGGGTTTGTAGCCCAATTCTCGCATGGCTTCATTGACTTTTTGGATGGTTTTCTCAGATAGATAACCCTTTTTATTGATAACCCGAGAAACGGTAGTAGGGCTGACGCCTGCAAGTTTGGCGACATCAGTTAGTTTTGCGACCATAATCTAATTCATAGTAAGTTCCAGTTGGGTTTCCAGACTTGATCAGGATACCATTTTGGTCCGCATGTGGGAAGACACGACCAGAAAATACTTTTTCTCCTTTATTGATGAAAATTTCAAAGACAGAGTTATCGATGAAAATCGTAGCAGTAGTAGCCTTGTTATCGATAGGGCAAGAACGAGTAGTCCCAAATTCTTGGGCGTACTGTTCACCAGCCTGGCTACGATCCACTGTCACTTGACCATTTACAAGGTCAAAGTTGATGGAAAGTCCCTTTCCTTCTTGATCAGCAAGTAAGATAATCTCGCTCTGGCTATTGGCTTCCAAGTTGAGTTCAAGTTCGTAGGTGTTATTGGTTTGAGCATGGTTTGAGAAGGCTTCTTCAGAAGCACGAAGGTCCTTGATAGCCGCAACTGGGTATTGGTAGAGTTTGCCATCTTTGATAGTCAGTTCTTTGACCAAAGAGAAGGTTCCTTGGTGGTCAAAACGGTCAGATGGGTAAGAAACATCTGGTAATCCAAGCCAGCTAACTGCTAGAGCACGTCCATCAGGAGCGTTGAAGGCTTGGGTAGCATAGGCTTCGAAACCGTAATCCATGTTTTGAAGTTGAGACACATCTACCATTTTAGCATTTTCAGGGTCAAAGGAAGCCCCAATTTTATACATATTTGGATAGATATTGTTGTAGTCTAGAACATCTTTATTCAATCCTTGTGGGCAGTAGAGAAGGACAGGTTGCTCTCCTACAAAGACAAGATTTGGACATTCCATCATATAGGCAGTTCGGTCGTTAGCAAAGTCAAGGTCACCAACAGCTTGCCAGTTTGTGTAGTCGTTGTCAATAGCTTTGTAGAGACGGACGAAGCCTTTTTTCTCCAAGTCCTGTCCACCGACGATAGCATAATATTGACCCTTGAAGTTAAAAATTTGTGGATCGCGGAAGTGGTCTGTAGAGTCTGCTGGCTGGTCAATCAAGATCTTGTCAATCTTCGTAATCTTACCATCCTTGTCCATCACAGCACCGATCTGGTATGGGTGACGGATCCAGTTTTCATCGCGGACATTTCCTGTATAAAATAGAAACAAGTTATCGCCAAACTGCATGGCAGAACCAGAGTAGGCACCGTGGCTATCTAATGGAGTATCAGGCAAAACTTTGACTCCAGTTTCTGTGAAGTGAACCAAGTCCTCACTTTCCAACTGCACCCAAGATTTCAAACCGTGGGCTGCACCAAAAGGAAAATTCTGGTAAAAGAGGATCCACTTGCCATCAAAGTAAGAAAAGCCATTTGGGTCGTTGAGAAGTCCTGTTTTTGGCTCAACATGGTAATGAGTATGCCATGGAGATTGTGCCATATTTTCCTTAATATTCTTAATTTCTTCTTGCGTCCAGTCTTGATAAAGTCTGTAACGACGCTCAGTAGTCCATTCCATTCTTTCATTCCTCCAAAAATCTTATCACTTTTAATAGTAACCGTTTTCGGAAAAAAAAGCAAGCCTTTTATGTTAAAAAAGAGAAAAAACTGTCAAACGTTTGTCATAAAATAAATGCAGAAAATCAATCACATTTTCACGAAAATATGAAAGATAATGAAAAAAAGCCTTTTAACTAAGATTTCAAACTTGTTTTTTAAGGAATTCCTGCTAAAACAGTCAAAATCAATCAATCTAAAGCGTGTCCACTAAGTGGATAGAATATTTTTTCTGCAAAACGCTTGACATATTTTTAAAACATGATAAAATAATAGTCGTAGGGCGGATAAAATCGCTTTCAAACAAGAACAAAATTTTTATAAGGAGATTTTTGCAAATGAACAATCAGGAAATTGCAAAAAAAGTCATCGATGCCTTGGGCGGACGTGAAAATGTCAACAGTGTAGCTCACTGTGCGACTCGTCTACGTGTCATGGTAAAAGATGAAGGAAAAATCAATAAAGAAGTGATTGAGAACTTGGAAAAAGTTCAAGGTGCTTTCTTTAACTCAGGTCAATACCAAATCATCTTTGGTACAGGTACAGTTAACAAAATGTACGATGAAGTTGTTGCACTTGGTTTGCCAACATCATCTAAAGATGACATGAAAGCAGAAGCTGCTAAACAAGGGAACTGGTTCCAACGTGCTATCCGTACTTTCGGTGACGTTTTCGTTCCAATCATCCCAGTTATCGTAGCGACAGGTCTCTTCATGGGTGTGCGTGGTCTTTTCAATGCTCTTGAAATGCCACTTCCAGGAGACCTTGCAACTTACACACAAATCTTGACAGATACAGCCTTCATCATCTTGCCAGGTTTGGTTGTTTGGTCAACCTTCCGTGTATTCGGTGGAAATCCTGCCGTTGGTATCGTTCTTGGTATGATGCTTGTTTCTGGCTCACTTCCAAACGCTTGGGCAGTTGCTCAAGGTGGTGAAGTAACAGCTATGAACTTCTTTGGTTTCATCCCTGTTGTTGGTTTGCAAGGTTCCGTTCTTCCAGCCTTCATCATCGGGGTTGTCGGAGCTAAATTTGAAAAACTTGTTCGCAAGGTCGTTCCAGATGTCATTGACCTCTTGGTAACACCATTCGTTACACTTTTGGTTATGTCTATCCTTGGACTCTTTGTCATCGGGCCAGTCTTCCACGTCGTTGAAAACTACATCCTTATCGCTACAAAAGCGATCCTTAACATGCCATTTGGTCTTGGTGGTTTCTTGATTGGTGGGGTTCACCAATTGATCGTCGTGTCAGGTGTGCACCACATCTTCAACTTGCTTGAAGTTCAATTGCTTGCTGCTGACCATGCTAACCCATTCAACGCTATCATCACAGCTGCTATGACAGCTCAAGGTGCTGCAACTGTTGCGGTTGGTGTTAAAACTAAAAATCCAAAACTAAAAACACTTGCTTTCCCAGCTGCTCTTTCTGCCTTCCTAGGTATTACAGAGCCTGCTATCTTCGGGGTGAACTTGCGCTTCCGTAAACCATTCTTCCTTTCATTGATTGCTGGTGCAATCGGTGGTGGATTGGCTTCTATCCTCGGACTTGCTGGTAATGGTAGTGGTATCACCATCATCCCTGGTACAATGCTTTATGTTGGTAACGGACAACTTGCCCAATACCTTCTTATGGTAGCTGTATCATTTGCACTTGGTTTTGCCCTTACTTACATGTTTGGTTATGAGGATGAAAAAGAAGTTGCTACTGAAGTAGAGACAGAACGTTTGGTCCAAGAAGAAACAACTGGTAACATTCCAGCAGCTCTTCAAAATGAAACACTTGTAACTCCTATCGTTGGTGACGTTGTAGCTCTTGCTGATGTTAATGATCCAGTCTTCTCAAGTGGAGCTATGGGACAAGGTATCGCTGTGAAACCTAGCCAAGGTGTGGTTTATGCACCAGCTGATGCTGAAGTTTCAATCGCCTTTGCAACAGGTCACGCCTTCGGTTTGAAAACAACTAATGGTGCTGAAGTCTTGATCCACGTTGGTATCGACACTGTAACAATGAACGGTGAAGGTTTCGAACAAAAAGTTGCCCAAGGTGACAAGGTTAAAGCTGGCGATGTTCTTGGAACATTTGACTCAAACAAAATCGCTGCAGCTGGACTTGATGATACAACAATGGTTATTGTTACTAACACAGCTGACTTCTCTTCAGTAGCTCCAGTCGCAACAGGTTCAGTTGCGAAGGGGGATGCACTTATCGAAGTGAAAGCCTAATCTTTCCTAGCTAAATGAAAACGAACAAATGATATGTTTGTTCGTTTTTGCTTGAATGGTAAGATTTACAGAGGAAAATCTAAAAAATAGAGAAATTTAGACTTTCGAAATATGCTATAATAAAGAAAATAAAAACAAGAGGTTTATCATGACAAAATTATATGGAAGCTTGGAAGCTGGCGGTACAAAGTTTGTCTGTGCTGTCGGTGATGAAAACTTTAACGTTGTGGAAAAAACACAATTTCCAACAACAACTCCAATCGAAACAATCGATAAAACCATCGAGTTCTTCTCAAAATTCGATAACCTTGCTGGTCTTGCAGTTGGTTCATTTGGTCCCATTGATATTGACAAAAATTCAAAAACCTATGGCTTTATCACAACAACTCCAAAACCTCACTGGGCAAATGTAGACTTGCTTGGTGCCCTTCGTCGCGCCCTAAACGTGCCAATGTACTTCACTACAGACGTAAACAGCTCTGCTTATGGTGAAGTGGTTGCCCGTAACAATGCTGGTGGCCGTATCGAAAACTTGGTATACTACACAATCGGTACAGGTATTGGTGCAGGTGTTATCCAACGTGGTGAGTTTATCGGCGGTGTGGGTCACCCTGAAATGGGTCATTACTATGTGGCTAGACACCCAATGGATATTGAAAAAGAGTTTAAGGGTGTTTGTCCTTTCCATAAGGGATGTCTGGAAGGCTATGCAGCTGGTCCAAGTTTGGAAGCTCGTACAGGTGTACGTGGGGAAAACATTGAACTCAACAACCCTGTTTGGGATGTCCAAGCCTATTACATTGCTCAAGCTGCGGTTAATGCGACAGTGACTTTCCGCCCAGACGTGATTGTCTTTGGTGGAGGGGTCATGGCTCAACAACACATGTTGGACCGTGTCCGTGAGAAATTCACAGCTCTTCTCAATGGCTACCTACCAGTACCAGATGTGCGTGACTACATCGTGACTCCAGCAGTCGCAGGAAATGGTTCTGCTACACTTGGGAACTTTGTTCTTGCAAAAGAAGTTTCAAAATAAAGCACAAAATCCGCTTGGGAAACCAAACGGATTTTTTTATATGTCAAAGCATTTGCCAGAAAAAGTCGATAATGTAGGTCAGACCGTAGGTGTAAACCACGAGGGTAAAGGGCTTGGTCAGAATGATGATGATCATGTAGCGCTTGAAGCTCATCTTGGTCAGGGCAGCCAGCATACAGAGAAAGTCAGCTGGACTAATGGGCCAAATCATCATAAAGATAAAGAAACGGTCAAAACGATTGCCCTTATCCAACCATCCGATATACTTGTCATAGGTGCGTTTGCTGACGACAGACTGGACAAAGGCAGCGCCGTAGAGGCGCACAAGATAAAAGATAATGGCACAGCCAATCACAATACCGATATAGTTGTAGATCGTACCGATGATGTGCCCGTAAATAAAGACGCCAGCCACTGAGGTTAAGGCCCCAGGAATGATAGGGACGACCGTCTGTAAAATCTGTAAAAAGATAAAGAGCGGTGGCCCCCAGATGCCTGCCTGCTGGATAAAGGCAGAGAGGGTTTCCTTAGACTGTAAAATCCCGGCCTGATAAGCCCAAATACAGAAAATCAAACTTCCAACGCCACCGACAATCGATGAGATATTTATAACTTGCTGCAAAAGGGGAGAAACAGCTTTCATTTGTTTATCCTGTGACATGTAAACTCCTCATAGATAGTATAACTCTACTATACCATATTTTGGAGGAGAAAGGGGGAATGAGTCTTTTTGCTATGGGAAGAGTGATGGATTTTGAGCCTAAACATGCTATAATAAAGGGAGCAGACAAGTAGCAAAGGAGAGAGTATGATACAGGTAAAACCAGAACTGGAGATAGAAAAACAACTGATCAACCAACTGGTGACTGGGGAAAGTCAATGGACTTACAGAGATGACCTTAAAACAGAAGAGCAATTATGGGAAAACTTCTTTGAAAAGCTAGCCCAGAACAATGTGGCTCTATTGGCAGATCATCCCCTGACAGAACAGGAAAAACGCCAGATAAAGAATCAACTGAACTTTGTTAGCTACTATGATGCGGCCAAGTGGTTGGTCGGCGAAAATGGCATTGCCAAGGTTGAGGTTCAAAGAGAAGATGCTAGTTTAGGGACTATCCGTTTATCCGTCATCTGGCGAGACAATATCGCAGCTGGTAAGTCTAGTTATGAGGTTGTCAACCAAGTCGAGAGAGATAAGATAAATCCTCAGGATCAAGACCGCAGGCTAGATGTGACCCTCTTGATCAATGGCCTTCCAATGATTCAGATCGAGCTTAAAAGTCCCAGAGTTGCTTTTCTAGATGCCTTTCATCAAATCAAGAAGTATGATAGAGAAGGAAAGTTCCGTGGCATTTACTCTAGCTTACAGATGTTTGTTGTGACCAATAAGGTAGATACACGCTATATCGCTGCGGCTAGGGAAAATAAACTCAACAAGCAATTTCTAACCAAGTGGGTGGATAAAGACAACCAACCCATAACGAGCTTGACCAGCTTTGCCCACGAAGTTCTTTCCATCCCTCGTGCCCACCAGATGGTTATGCAGTATTCTGTCCTTGATGATAGCAAGAAGGCTCTTATCCTCCTGCGTCCCTACCAGATCCATGCAATCGAAGCAGTGCAAGAAGCCTCTCGCCAGCAAGCATCAGGCTATGTTTGGCATACGACAGGTTCAGGTAAGACCCTGACTTCTTATAAGGTAGCTCGGAATCTCCTCCAGATTCCATCCATCCAAAAGACGATTTTTGTCGTTGATCGTAGAGACTTGGACCAACAGACTACTTCGTCCTTTCTCTCCTATGCGACCAATGATGTCATTGATATTGATGAGACGGATAATACCCATGATTTGGTCAAGCGACTAGGAAGCAATGATAAGCGTGTGGTGGTAACGACCATCCAGAAAATCACCACCATGATGCGCAAGTTTGAACAAGGACTTTACCAGCGTGATGCTGATAAAATCAGGGGCTTTCGAGTGGCCTTTGTCGTGGATGAATGCCACCGTGCCGTGACGCCACAAACACAAAAAGACATTAAGGTCTTTTTCCCACAGTCTCTCTGGTATGGTTTTACAGGCACACCTATCTTTAAGGAAAATAAACGCCAACAGTACGGTGACCTAGCTCAGACCACCCAGCAACAGTACGGTGACCGTCTTCATGAGTATACAGTCAAGGAAGCCATCCATGATGGAGCAGTTTTAGGCTTTAAGGTGGATTATCGCAATACCCTCATCACGGATAAATCCGAAAATGACATACCAGATACTGTCTACGAGGATGAGGAGCATATGCTGGAAGTCTTGGATGCCATTATCAATAAATCCCGTCAACAGCTAGGCTTCCAAAAAGGAGTGGGTAAGACCTATAATGCTATCCTGACCGTCAAGTCAATTCCTCAAGCCCAGGCCTACTATGACTTGCTCAAACGAGTCAAGGCTGGGGAGACGAGAGTCAAGGTATCGGAGAGGGTCAAGCAGGTCCTTCCTGATTTTCCAAAGATGACCATCACCTACTCGGTCACTGAAAATGAAGAAGAGTCAAGAGCTAATCAAGACCACATGAAGCAGGTTTTAGAAGACTATAACCAAGAGTTTGATACCCACTTTACTATGGCGGATCTTCGTGGCTTTAATACGGATGTCAATAACCGTCTAGCTCGAAAGCAGGACAAATACCTCTATCGCAAGGAGCAGTTGGACTTAGTCATCGTAGTCAATCGTCTCCTAACGGGATTTGATGCCCCTTGTCTGTCAACTCTTTTTATCGACCGCAAGCCTATGCAACCGCAGGACTTGATTCAGGCTTTTAGCCGAACTAACCGTATTTTTGATAGCAGTAAGACCTATGGTCATATCATCACCTTCCAAAAGCCCCTAGCCTTTAAGGAAGCAGTAGATAATGCCCTCAAGCTCTACTCAAATGGTGGTGAAAACGAGGTTCTAGCTCCAAGCTGGGAAGAGGAAAAGAGAAACTTCTTGAGGAGTTGCAGTGATTTCAAAAATCTTGCTACTGATGACTATGTGAATGGTCTAGATTTCGAGCAAGTCTCTACGCCTGAGTTGAGGAAACTAGCTAAAACCTATCAAGCCTTTGATAAATACCTAGCCTCTATCCGAGTGTATAAAGAGTATGATGAGGAAGAAGTTTACAGTCAGACAGAACTTGATGGAGAAAAGTTGGAAAGGTATCTGGGCCTTTATCGAAATGTCCTTGCAGAATTAAAAAGCCGAGTAGAGGATGATGACGATGGAGAGCCACTTGATATCCACTATGAACTGGAGTCTATCCAAGTAGACGAAATCAACTATGCCTATATCCTAACCTTGATTCAAAGCCTAATTGAACAAGGTCAAAGTCAAGAAAAGAACTTAAACGCTCAAGATAGGGAAGTCGTGGATAACTATATTCAGAGTCTTGAGAAGACCAATCCCAATCTTGCCCAGATCATCACTGAACTTTGGAGAGAGGTACAAGAACATCCGGAAAGCTATCGTGGTCAGTCTATCGCAAATATCTTGGATCAGATGATCGAGGCGGTCATCCAGCAACACATCCAAGTCTTTAGCAAACGCTGGTATGTCGGTGAGGATGAGCTCCGTTACTATGTCGAACACTACCGTAAGGGTGCTAAAAAACAACTAGGAGAAAGCCAGCTGACCAAGAGCCAGCGCTATCAGGACTATAAGCTAGAGGTGGCAGATGCCCTCAATCCTCTCCTCTATAAAAAACAAATCAAGGAAGCCTATACCCAGCTAGTAGAGGAAGTCATTGAGCCATTGAGGGTTGGGAGGTAAGTCTTCGAGACTTAGAATAGATCTGTTTCCTAAAGTTTACATGTATTCTAGCTTTAGAACAATCCTTATTCCATAAATACACAAGTATTCTACGTTTCGAATAGCTTATCTGAGAAAGTTTTGAGGTCTTCGAACTTTCGAATAGTCGCCTTTCCTAAAGTTTAGATGTATTCTAAAGCTAGAAAGGTTAAAATCTAAAAATAGTAAGAGTCTCTATCTGATGGACGGAATGTGTTTCCAGTCAGATAGGGATTTTTTAATACTCTTCGAAAATCCAATTCAAACTACGTCAGCGTCGCCTTGCTGTACTCAAGTACAACCTGCGGCTAGCTTCCTAGTTTGCTCTTTGATTTTCATTGAGTATTATTTTGAACTGTCTGATTTGTCCTGAAAAGTACCTTTTAGATGGAAATAATGACAGTTGAGAAGATGAAGGTAAAAATAGTTTGGGAAACTGTTAGAATGAATGTATCAACTTAAAGGAGAAAAATCGATGAAGAAAGTTAGAGATGATGAGGAGAGTATGCTATCGACACTTCCTTTATGGGGGCTTCTATTTTTAGTCTGTGCATTGTTTCAAGTCTTTGTATTTAAGGATAGACCTTTGATTCAAACTCATAGGCAAGGAAGCATTGTAAAAACAGATCAAAAACAGGTCTATCTTCCAGAACTAATCCAGTCTTGGTTTGATAGAGAAGATAATAAATGATTCGTTGAATAGAAAGGATATCATCATGACAAAAACATACGCTATTCGCCCACTTAGTTACAGCAACTTTACCAACCGTGAATTTGAGAGCCTGATGATGGATACTCATCAAAGTTTGGCCACCTTTTCTAAGGCAAACAAGGATGAAGCTATGTATGCCAAACATTTGGAACCCTTCAAGACCAGGCTGGATGATTTTCAAGCTCAACTTGCTGCAGTGGAGACGAAAGAGTCTAGTAATCTGACAGAAGTCGATCGCAATCGTGATAGTGCCTTGGTCGGTCTCTTTACCCTCCATAGAGGATTTGCTAAGATTAAGGATGCTAAGCTCAAAGAAGCTCATGAAACTCTGAAACCAGTCTTTGCCAAGTACAAGGACATCACTAAGCACAGCAATGATGTAGAAACGGCAGAGATTAAGAGCCTGCTCAAAACGCTTAGTGAGACACCCTATCATGAGGCAGTTACCAGCCTAGGACTGACACCTATGCTGACGGCTGTGATCAATGCTCAAGAGGAATATGATCAAGTGGAGAGTAAGGCGCGTGCTTCTAAGTCTGCCAAGGAAGTTGGCAAGACTAGACAACTCCGTACCGAACTTTCAACCAGCTACGACCTCTTTATGCACTATACCGCAGCCAGTGCAGAAGCCTATCCTGAAAAGGAACATTTGACTCAACTCCTCAAGGAACTCAATAGCATCCGAGATAGCAAACGCCGTCTCATTACTAGTAGCAAGAAAGATAAAAAGACCAAACCAGCAGAACCAGCCCAAGCAGCAGGATAAAGACAACCCCTTAGAAGTGGATTTCTAAGGGGGATTTTTATAGTTTCGTGGTATAATTTTAGTAGAAGATAATGGAGGAATTGAATGTCAGATAATTTCCCTAGTGAATCAATTTTTGATGATTTTTTTAAAGATGATATGCTAAAAGAATTAGGTGTAAATTCAAGAGAAGAATTAAAATATGAGCAAGGTTCTTTTTCCATGGAACATTCAAGTAATAAAAGATATTTTTCTAATTTAAATATTAGCTGTCCAAAAAATTTTGAATTGAGGGGTGATTTGCCGATAGGTGGTAATGGTTTAATTACATTAAAAACAATCAGCAAAGTTAAAGGGAGAGGACCTAAAGGTAAATCTCCATTTCCAAGTTCAGGTTTTGATGCTGGACATATTTTAGGGCGACAATTGTTTAAAGGAACTTGTTTTAATACTAGTAAAAAGAATAAGATGAATATATATAAGCAAACGAAGTGGTCTAATAGGGGGAATCACTATACAGCAGTTCACGGATATAATCAGACTTATTTTGAGAATCTAATAGTCAAAAAGATTGTTAACAATCCGAGTTTAATTGTAAAATACGAGGCAAAGTTAATTTATCATATAGATGAAAATATACCAAGAGGAATACATTTGAGAACTTTTTGTGAAAAATCCGCTTGTCTTAATGTAAATGTCTTTGTGCCAAATGTTGAGGTAGAAGGACTTATAGATTATAAAAATGATAAAAGGATAATTGTAAACTAATAGGAGGTTGCTAGAAATGAAAATTCAATATTTTAATGTTTTTTTGTGTAGAAATGGTGAGAAGACAAATTATGATTTGTCCAAATTAATTGATATAATTCGAGTTTCCTCCCCCATGGAAAGAACTGTTAAATTAGGTAGCCAACAAACGATTTTTATGAATGATAGCAGAGAACCTTTATGCAGTAGAACGAGTGGTTCTTCTTTGGATGGTTTTGAGTATCTCCCAAGTAATAGAACAGTCTGGATTGGAAAGTATCGAAGCGAAAAACCATACGAAGGAAAAATAGGTGAAGAGGAGATTAGGCAAATTGATGGTGATCTTTTTGAACCAAGTGTTTGTTTGATTATCCCTACCTCATACCTCTTTTTGATGGAAAGAAAGTTCTTAGGCCCTTCTATTAATCAAATAGGAGAGTATTTATCGAGCTTTATAAAAAGTCTTAATCCTCAAGTAAAGTACTCTATAAAATTTGAACCAATTACGAAAGAAAGTTTAAAACCACTTATTGTAGATTCCGAAAGTATTAAAAAAATCACATTTCAAATAAAAAATGAGGGTTTTCAGCTTTCAAATTTGTTTACTAATATTGAACAAGAAGATAAGTCGCTTTTAGAAAAATTAGTAGAGTATCCAGTCGAGGCTACCGAAGAACTTGGAGGAAATTATACTGAAATAGTCTTAAAAAAAGGGCGAATAAAAGGTGATATGAGAATTCAAAAAATATATGAAATCTTAAATTTTTTAAATATTGATGATAAAAATCTTATATCGGCTAAAGTTGAATTTAAAAATCCTAATTCTGGAAACCTTGAGAAAATTGATTTAAAAACGGATGGTTTTTATATTCTTGAACAAAACTCCTTAAAAACAGACGATTTTCAAAGACTATCTACTTTAATGACTGAACATTATTATGACTTATGTGACAGAGATAAAGATGATCATTATTTGTCACACGGAAATCTTTTATCTGTTGATGAGACTGAATTTGAAATCAAAATTATGGATAATATATAATTTGAAGAAAAGGAGATGACGATGTGTTAAGAATTATCGATAAGCATTTTTGGATTATATATAGTGCTATAATAATAGTGATAATCATTTCATCTCTTGGATTAGGTAGTGTAGAAAAAATATACTGTTGGTTTTTTGATATTGTTTATAAGGATAATACAAATTTAGTGACAATATCCACAGTTTTTATAGGGATTTACTTTTCACTTTATAGTACACTGACAACATCTAATTCTAGTTCTTTTGTCTCTAAACTATCTTTTAAAGAGATAAAAAAACTAGCTGCTATGGTAAATATAGGTTTTTTATCAAGTTTTATAATTGTTTTAACCTCATTTGTTAATGTAATATTTTATTCATTATTTAATGTCTTTTATATCGTGTTTTTATTTACAGTTTGTTTCTTTCTCTGGGGTTCAGCTATTCAAGTGGCTTTATATTATACCTTTCTTTTTAGAAACGATATAAATAATAAGTATAATAGTATTCAAAAAGAAGAAAGAAACGAGGTATTGGATAATGAATTGCGTAAAAAGTTAAAACAATTTTTAGACAGAGAGTTATAAGAGTTGGGGAGAAAAATGAAGCCTAAAATCAGTTTTAGTGAAGAACAGAAAGATTGGATTAAAAGACCTTTGTTATCTAATATAGAAAAAATTTTAGATTACAGGGGTAGAACACCTAAAAAATTAGGTTTAAGTTGGAGTGATACAGGTTATCTAGCTTTATCGGCATTAAATGTAAAAAATGGCTATATTGATTTCAATGTTGATGCTAATTATGGAAATCAAGACTTGTATGAGCGATGGATGGGGAATAATAATCTTCATAAAGGACAGGTTGTTTTTACTACTGAAGCACCAATGGGAAATGTAGCTCAGATTCCTAATGACGATTTGTATATCCTAAGTCAACGTACTATAGCATTTGAAGTTAAACATGATTTAATTAGAGAAGATTTTTTAGCAACTTTATTGCGTAGTCCAAAAATATTTAACGAGTTAACTTCTTTATCTAGTGGAGGAACTGCAAAAGGAGTTAGTCAAAAATCCTTATCAAATCTAAAGATTTGTTTGCCTACATCGTTAGAAGAACAAGCTGCAATCGGATCTCTTTTCCGCGCTCTAGACAACCTAATAACAGGCTACAAAGACAATCTCGCCAACTACCAATCCCTCAAGGAAACCATGCTTTCCAAGATGTTCCCCAAAGCTGAACAAACAGTCCCTGAGATCCGTTTGGATGGATTTGAGGGCGAGTGGGAAGTAGTTAACTTAGGAACATTGATTGACAATTATGACGAGATAATATCAGGTGAGTCAGGTTTTCCTATTGCAACATCTTCTAGAAAAGGTCTTTATTTACAGAATGATTATTTTGAAGGTGGGAGGACTGGAATAGATTTGACACTTGATTTTCATAGAGTTCCAATGGGATATGTCACTTATCGTCATATGTCAGATGATTCTATTTTTAAGTTTAATAAGAATAATTTTGAAACTGATGTTCTGGTTTCTAAAGAATATCCTGTTTTTATTAGTAATGGTAGATCCGATATCGATTTTCTACTTTATCATTTGAATAACTCTAGGTTGTTTTTAAGATTTTCAACTATGCAAAAATTGGGTGGTACACGTGTTCGGTTGTACTATAAAAATCTTATTACCTATAAGCTTGCAGTACCGACAGTAAAAGAACAACAAGCCATCGGTGCCTATTTCTCAAACCTAGATAACCTCATCAACTCTTATCAAGAAAAAATTTCTCAGTTAGAAACACTGAAAAAGAAACTCTTGCAGGATATGTTTATATAGGTAAATCAAAATGGAAAAGAATTATATAAAACTAGAGAAAATCGATACCTCAACAGCAGCAAAAAATTTTGCTGAACTACTGCAAGAAGATAAAACATATTTTCTTAATGGAAACTGGGGGTCAGGGAAATCAACATTTTTACAGGATGTAAATAAGAATAAAAAGATAAAACTAATTACTATGGATTTTTGGAGATTAACAGATAATCGTTCAATGATTGAAGTAACATTTTCAAAACTCCACCCAATTTTTTACTTAGTTTTGATGAGGTTAAGTCTTGTTGTATTTGTGATAGTTTCTATTTTGATGACTAATGTTGTGGATTTAGGATTGGGTGAGTATTTTGATTCTGAGAAATCAGTGGTTTTGAAAATTGGAGGATTGGTATCTCTAGGGGTTGCAGTTTGGAATGTTTTTAAATATAAATCTGATGAATTGTATAGCTTCTTACTAACTAGATTACATAAATTTTCTAAAATTTTAGTTATTGATGATTTTGATAGAATGTTGGAAAAGCAGCAAGAAGACTGTTATAAGCTTTTTAGTTTGATAAATGGAAAGCTACCTATTATTTTTGTTGGTGATATGACACTACTTTATAAGAGAGGAGATAACTATCTATCAAAGATAATTGATAG
Organism: Streptococcus mitis; assembly: GCF_946190275.1. Taxonomy (GTDB): domain Bacteria; phylum Bacillota; class Bacilli; order Lactobacillales; family Streptococcaceae; genus Streptococcus; species Streptococcus mitis_DC. The sequence continues at coordinate 49,897 of NZ_CAMHZQ010000005.1, forward strand.
GCAAGTTGAGTTACCTTTTGTACTACATTCTTCAAATATTTGGGATAGTTATTTTCATTTATTAGAAAAAAAGCTTGGCGTTTATTTATCAGAGAGTTTTAAAAAAAGAGTTAAAAGTGACCAGAGAAATTTACGTGATAGGGAACATTTTAATGATTATGTAAATAAAGAATTTTTTACAAGAAGGAAGTTTGGTCGTGTTCAAGTGGAACAACAGTTGTTAATTATCTATGCTTACTTATTTTATCCAGAACTCTATAAGAAAATGCTCAACAATATACAAATAGTTATAGAAGAGAATGAGAAAACAAAGCTAGAAGATTTTCTCCGTAAAGGCCACACAATAAAAGAGCTGTTATCTGAAATCCAAAAAGTTGATAATGAGCAATATCCACTAAGTTTTAATAAGAATAGTATAGAATATTTTCTTTATGAAGTGCCTATGAATCGTACAAAAGATGAATTAGATACCTTATTCGTGGAACAGTCAGATAAATTTATACAAGAGTTAATAGATTCGGATCAAAAAACTGATTTTTATCAATATTTGAATAATCAATTTGCAGATTTTTCTGATATTCAGAAAAAAAGTTTACTAAATATTGTTATTAATGAATCTATGAAGTTTAAAAATAGTCCCTCTATGATTCTTATTGTACAAGAAAAGTACAATGAGATAGTGCCTCCGTATGAAAGAAATTATCCCCTAACAAAAGATGTGATTTCTAAAATTGTTGAAATGTGGGAAAATATTTTAAAACCTGCAGGATTAGATCAATCTGAGATTATATATTTTTTAGAAAAGCATAGAGTATTGAGCTTCCATGATTTAGGGTGCCATTTTCATGATTTAGATATTGGTTGTCAAACTTTTACAAAGTATCGTAGAAAAGATTTTCTTCTGTTGACTTATTTAGCTTCAGTGGAAAAATTTAGCAAATTTGATAGTTGGGATAGCAGTATATGGGATTTTATAAATCATTTCAACGATGTAGAATTCCTATCATTCTGGACATTTCAGTCTATTCTATCGAATGAATATGGCTTTGATGGATTTGATATTATTCCTGAAAATAAGAAATATATTCTTTGGACAGGAAGATATATGTTTGCACCACCAAAAGAATACGTAAATTATGAAAAGACAGTAATTTTAAATATTCGGGAAAAACTAAATCAAATGGAGTCAAATGGATTTGTATTTGAAGAAAAAGTTGATAAACGATAAACTAAAGAAAGCATGATTAATCAAGACTTAGAAAGAAACATTATGGAAACAACACAAACTTCCCAGTCGCTCTACCAAGCCCTGTGGAACTCAGCGGATGTTCTCCGCTCTAAGATGGATGCTAATGACTACAAGTCCTATCTATTGGGGATGGTCTTTTATAAGTACCTGTCAGATAAGATGCTCTTTTTCGTGGTGGAGACTATGGAGGAGGGGAGTGAGAGTCTAGAGGCTGCCCTTGAGGTCTATCGCTCCTACTATGAGGATGCGGACACCCACGAGGATCTTCTTGCAGTCATGAAGGACGAACTCAACTATAGTATCAAACCTGAGTTGACCTTTACGGCTCTAGTAGCACGTGTCAATGATGGGACTTTCCAGTTGGAAGACTTGGCTCAGGGTTTTCGAGATATCGAGCAGAGTGATGAACTCTATGAAAACCTCTTTGAAGATATTGACCTCTATTCCAAAAAGTTAGGGGCGACTCCGCAAAAGCAAAACCAAACGGTGGCGGCAGTCATGAAGGAGTTGGCTGTGCTAGATGTGGCTGGTCATGCTGGTGATATGCTGGGAGATGCCTATGAGTATCTAATTGGTCAGTTTGCGACGGACTCGGGGAAGAAAGCTGGTGAGTTCTATACACCTCAGCCTGTTGCCAAACTCATGACTCAGATTGCCTTTTTGGGTCGTGAGGACCAGCTAGGCTTTACCATCTATGATGCGACTATGGGGTCTGGCTCCCTTTTGCTCAATGCCAAGAAATACTCTCATAAACCTCAGACAGTAGTCTACTTTGGTCAGGAGCTTAATACTTTGACTTATAACTTGGCTCGGATGAACATGATTCTACACGGTGTTCCTGTTGAAAATCAATTTCTCCACAATGCTGATACACTAGATGAAGACTGGCCGACTCAAGAACCGACTAACTTTGATGGTGTTCTCATGAACCCTCCCTACTCTGCCAAGTGGTCAGCAAGCTCTGGCTTTATGGCGGATCCTCGTTTCTCTCCTTTTGGGAAACTAGCGCCCCAGTCCAAGGCTGACTTTGCCTTTCTCTTGCACGGTTACTACCATCTCAAGCAGGATAATGGGGTTATGGCTATCGTCCTTCCTCACGGTGTTCTTTTCCGTGGCAATGCGGAGGGAACCATTCGCAAGGCCTTGTTAGAAGAAGGGGCCATTGACACGGTTATCGGTCTACCTGCTAATATCTTCTTTAATACCAGCATACCGACCACGGTTATCATTCTCAAAAAGAATCGTACCAACCGTGATGTCTACTTTATTGATGCTTCTAAGGAGTTTGATAAGGGAAAAAATCAGAATATCATGACGGATGCTCATATCGAGAAGATTCTGGAAGCCTACAAGTCACGTGAGGAGATTGACAAGTTTGCCCATCTGGCAAGTTATGAAGAAATTGTCGAAAATGACTATAACCTCAATATCCCTCGCTACGTAGATACCTTTGAGGAAGAAGAAGTCGAACCACTGACAGACATCGTCAGCAAGATTAACACGACCAATCAAGCAATCCAAAACCAAACCGCTTCTCTACTTGAAATGCTCGGTCAACTACACGGAACCACACCAGAAGCCGATGCTGAGCTTAAAGGGTTTTTGAAAGAGTTTAAAGGGTGATGGAGAAGATTGTTTAGCTCAGATTTAAGATAAAACTTTAGCTAGGCTGATATAGTTGTATTTTCTAACATTAGCGAGGAGGGGCTTTTTTCAAGCATGATAGAAGAGAGAACTGTGAAATTGTATAACGAGCTTAAAGATTTAATATGGTAGAATAGAGTGTATAGATTTTACTTGAAGCTTTGTTTAGAAAGGAAAACCATGACACCGACCTATGAAATTGATAATCCCAGATTCTCTTATCAGACCAAATTAGACCTATGGGAAACGGGATTTGGTTTACAAAAGGTAGATAATCTAGAGCCGTCTCCGTATATGAGAGAACTAGCAGAGCAAAATTCTCAAGGAAAGTTGACTTATCAAGAAGTTTATGATCAAGTAACGGCTTATCACCAAGAGATCGATGATAGCACAAGAGAAGCAGACCTTGTTGCCATGAGAATTGTGGAACTCTTGTCCTCTAATGCCTTTAAATTTGCTCCAACAACATTGAAATTGATTCATAGGGAGCTTTTCTTTGGCCTCCTGCCACAAGGCATTCCCTTGGGAGAATACCGCTCTTATAACATTACAAAAAGTGAGGCTGTTTTAAATGGAGACAGTGTCATTTATGATGATTTTCGCACGGTAGCAGATAGTTTGATCTATGATTTTCAGCAGGAAAGTCAATTTGACTATCGAGGAAAATCCGATATTGAAGTAGTGAAACATATTAAGACTTTTATTTCAGGTATTTGGCAAATTCATCCTTTTGGAGAAGGAAATACTCGAACGATAACAGTATTTTTGATTAAGTACCTTAGAACTATGGGATTTCAAGTAGACAATAAACCCTTCCAAGAAAATGCAAAGTATTTTCGAGATGCTCTTGTTCTTGATAATGCGAAGCTACTCCAGAAAAAAACAGAATATTTGGAGCGATTTTTTGAAAATCTCTTTTTAGCTGGGCAACATGATTTAGAAATAGACTAAAGAGATGAACGGTTTATTGTGCATTTTGAGTTAGAAATTATTCCCTCTTTTGAGGATGGGAGTGGTCGTATGGGGCGAATGGGTTAGAGTCTTATCTTGAAGAGCATTATCAGATAACAAATGCAGTGGCACAAGAACTAACAGGTTTGAGTGCAGCAACCATGCGTCGTTATCTCCAACTATTTGTAAACCAAGGTTTGTTAGAAAAATCGGGAACTACAAAAAACACTCTTTATTCGCTCATATTCCGCTCATAATTCGCTCATTTTTTCAAAAAATACATAGATCTAAAAGAAAGAGGGGTAAGTGATGAAGAATAGTGCTATTGGAAGTAACTGGAAGGATGTCCGGTCAGAACTCTTTACCAAGGAGGAAATTCTTGAAAGTGATATGCGAGTGGCTATCATGAGCGAGTTGATTGAGGCCAGACATGAGCAAGGAATCAGTCAGAAAAAGCTAGAAGAACTTAGTGGAGTAAGCCAGCCTGTCATAGCTAGGATGGAAACAGGCAAGACAAGTCCTCAGTTGGACACAGTCTTAAAAGTCCTAGCTAGTCTAGGAAAGACATTAGCAGTCGTCCCCCTCGAACAGAGAAAGAGTTGATAGGAAGAAGTTGGAAATTTTTAACAAATTTAACAGTTATAGTGCCTCAAGTGTATAATATAGAAAAATTATGCTTTATTTATATCAAGTGCGAACGAAGTGAGCTTTTAGCGGATATTTCCCGCTATAGTGGTATTCTAGATAATAATTTATTATCTAGAACGGAATTTTTGAGACATTCTGGCTCAAAAATTAGGGATGAAATTACGAAGTAAGTTGCTCCCGTCCGCACTTTTCAGGGAAATATCAGAATTACAAAAGAAAAATCAACTTATAGTCTTTTCTAATAACAAGTCATAGTCACTTATAAGAATTACTAATAACGCGTTTGACCAGTCTAACTGAAATATAGTTATAAAACAAGCTACACAAAGGATTTGAGGCATTTTTCTCAAGTCTTTTTCTTTTGTCTAAAATAGAGATATAGTTTCAAACTATATCAAAGCCTAATTTTTTACAATTATACAGATGATTCCTTTTCTGTTAAGATAGTTTCAACAACAAATTTTGGAGGACACATCATGTCAACTACAATCATCGGTTTCCCTCGTTTGGGCGAATTCCGCGAATTAAAATTTACAACTGAAAAATACTTTAGAAAAGAAATCTCAGAAGAAGAACTCTTGGCAGTCGCAAAAGATTTGCGTGCTAAACACTGGAACATTGTCAAAGAAAAAGGCATCACTGAAATTCCATCAAATGACTTTTCTCACTATGACAACTTCCTAGATGCAGCTTTCCTTTTCAACGTGGTACCTGCTTCAGTTCAAAACTTGGACTTGTCTGACCTTGAGCGCTACTTCGCTTTGGGTCGTGGTTACCAAGGAGAAAAAGGGGATGTTCGCGCCCTTCCAATGAAGAAGTGGTTCAACACCAACTACCACTACATCGTTCCTAAGTTTGAAAAAGACACTCAAGTAAAATTGGCTGGTCACAAAATCTTCGATGAGTTCCAAGAAGCAAAAGAACTTGGATTGAACACTCGCCCAGTTCTTGTAGGTCCATTCACTTTCCTTCAATTGTCAGACTTTGAAGAAGGCGTGAAAGCAGAAGATTTCGTAGACAGCTTAGTTGCTGCTTACCAAGAAGTTTTTGCAAAATTGGCTGAACTTGGTGCGACTCGTATCCAATTGGATGAAGCTGCTCTTGTAAAAGATTTGACAGCTGAAGAAAAAGCTCTCTTCTTGAACCTTTACAACAAACTTTTGGCTGACAAAAAAGGTCTTGAAGTCTTGCTTCAAACTTACTTCGGTGACGTTCGTGACGTCTACGCTGACCTTGTGAAATTGCCAGTAGATGCTATCGGTCTTGATTTCGTTGAAGGTAAGAAAACTCTTGAATTGGTTAAAAGTGGCTTCCCAGCTGACAAGACTCTCTACGCAGGTATTGTCAATGGTAAAAACATCTGGCGCAACAACTACGAAAAGAGCTTGGCTATTCTTGAACAAATCCCAGCTGAAAACATTGTCTTAACAAGCTCATGCTCACTTCTTCATGTGCCATTTACAACTGCTAATGAAGAATTTGAACCAGCTATCTTGAACCACTTTGCCTTTGCAGTTGAAAAATTGGATGAGATTCGTGATTTGGATGCTATCCGCAATGGCCAAGGTGAAGAAGCACTTGCAGCTAACAAAGAACTCTTTGCGACTGAGCGTGTTGGTGAAAATGCGGAACTTCGTGCGCGTATCGCTGGCTTGACAGACGCAGACTACACTCGTTTGCCAGCCTTTGCAGAACGTGAAGCTATCCAAGAAGAAGCTTTCAAACTTCCAGCTCTTCCAACAACAACTATCGGTTCATTCCCTCAAACAAAAGAAGTTCGTGCGAAACGTTTGGCTTACCGTAAAGGTGAATTGTCTCAAGAAGAGTACGATGCTTTCCTTGCTGAAACGATCGATGAATGGATCAAATGGCAAGAAGATATCGACTTTGATGTCCTTGTTCACGGTGAATTTGAGCGTAACGACATGGTTGAGTACTTCGGTCAAAACTTGTCAGGTTACCTCTTCTCTAAAAATGGTTGGGTACAATCATACGGTATGCGTGGGGTGAAACCACCAATCATCTGGGGTGATGTCACTCGTCTTAACCCTATCACTGTTAAATGGTCTAGCTATGCACAAAGCCGTACAAACAAACCTGTTAAAGGTATGTTGACTGGACCTGTTACCATCCTCAACTGGTCATTCCCACGTGAAGACATCTCTATCAAGGATTCTACTCTTCAAATCGCTCTTGCTATCAAGGATGAAGTTCTTGACCTTGAAGCTGCTGGCGTGAAGATCATCCAAATCGACGAGGCTGCTCTTCGTGAAAAATTGCCACTCCGTCGTAGCGACTGGTACGAAGACTACCTTGACTGGGCAATTCCTGCCTTCCGCTTGGTACACTCAACAGTAGCGCCAGATACACAAATCCACACTCACATGTGTTACTCAGAATTTACAGATATCATTCCAGCTATCGACAACTTGGATGCGGACGTTATCTCATTTGAGGCTAGCCGTTCAAACCTTGAAATCTTGGACGAACTCAAAGCGAAAAACTTCCAAACAGAAGTGGGACCTGGGGTTTACGATATCCACTCACCTCGTGTGCCGAATGAAGGCGAAATCGACAACACAATCGAAGCTATCCTTGCTAAAGTGCCAAGCAAGAAAGTTTGGATCAACCCAGACTGTGGTTTGAAAACACGTGGTATTCCAGAAACAAAAGAAAGCTTGATCCGCCTTGTGGAAGCAGCGAAAGCTGCGCGTGAGAAATTGTAAGATAAGGATTTCTCAAGAAGCGCTGTTTGGTCAATCTGCCTGTTTCACTTGGATTCTAGGAATCCAGCTAACGAAAAAATCAACTAGAAAAGGATAATGACTATGTCACGCCAAACACCGTCACTCTCATTTGAAGTGTTCCCTCCAAACCCAGCCGTGGGTAATGATAACATTATTTCTGCTCTTCAAGATATGCAGGAGTTGGCTCCTCACTTTATCAGTGTAACTGCCAGCAATAATAAATTTAATATCAAGGAAACGACGGTTCGTTTGGCTGACTTTATCCAAAATGACTTGGCGATTCCGACTATTGCTCACTTGCCAGCCATTTATTTGACCAAGGACAAGGTTGCTGAAACTATTGCAGACTTGGACAAGGTTGGGGTGCAGAAAATCTTGGCTCTTCGTGGGGATATTATTCCTGATGTGGAACCACAAAAGGATTTCCGCTACGCAACGGACTTGATTGAGTTCATCAAGGAACAAGCTCCTCACTTTGATATTGTTGGTGCTTGTTATCCAGAAGGGCATCCAGATTCGCCAAATCAGATTTCAGATATTCAAAATCTTAAGAAGAAAGTGGATGCAGGTTGTTCGAGCCTCGTAACTCAGCTTTTCTTTGACAATGAGCGCTTCTATGATTTCCAAGACAAGTGCATCTTGGCTGGGATTGATGTTCCTATTCATGCAGGGATTATGCCAATTCTGAATCGAAATCAGGCTCTCCGCCTCTTGAAAACTTGTGAGAATATCCATCTTCCACGTAAATTTAAAGCCATCTTAGACAAGTATGAGCATGACCCTGAGTCGCTCAGAGCAGCAGGACTTGCCTATGCGGTGGACCAAATTGTGGACTTGGTAACTCAGGATGTGGCTGGTGTGCATCTCTACACTATGAACAATGCTGAAACAGCAAAATACATCCACCAAGCAACACATGCTTTGTTTAATCATTAGTCTCTAGGATAATAAAAAGCAAACCATTCTTCTCAGCTGAGGGGAATGGTTCCTTTTTAATGGTAAAGACCGCACTTTTTAAGAAAAATATGATAAAATAGACTCTGTACGTACTTGATACAAAGATGAGGGTATTAAAAAATAATGCATTTAAACTGAGAGTCTTAGATGTTTTAGCATCAAACCTTTCTAATGATTTGTATCTTGAGTAATTGAACACGGGCTAAATCCCTAGTGAAAAAGATAGATTTCCTGGTGTACATGGTACACTGCGTCAATCTCCTATTTTCATACGGGATTCTTCACGCCCTTAGTATCTTGATTTTTGTAGGCAAGGCGTATAATTTCATCAATCCAAAGGGGATTAAAATGACAAAACAAGTGTTTCAAACGACTTTTGCGGGTCGTGAGTTAATTGTAGAGACTGGTCAGGTTGCTAAGCAAGCAAATGGCGCAGTTGTCGTGCGTTACGGTGAGTCAACTGTCTTGACTGCGGCCGTGATGTCTAAGAAAATGGCAACTGGGGATTTCTTCCCACTCCAAGTCAACTACGAAGAAAAAATGTATGCAGCTGGGAAGTTTCCTGGTGGCTTTATGAAACGTGAAGGACGTCCTTCAACGGATGCGACTTTGACAGCGCGTTTGATTGACCGTCCAATCCGTCCAATGTTTGCGGAAGGTTTCCGTAATGAAGTGCAAGTTATCAACACAGTGCTTTCTTATGATGAAAATGCCTCTGCTCCAATGGCAGCTATGTTTGGTTCATCCTTGGCACTCTCTATTTCAGATATCCCATTTGACGGCCCAATTGCTGGGGTACAGGTGGGTTATGTAGATGGTCAAATCATCATCAACCCAAGTCAAGAACAAGCAGAGCAATCGCTCCTTGAATTGACAGTAGCTGGTACCAAACACGCCATCAACATGGTAGAGTCTGGTGCTAAAGAATTGTCAGAAGAAATCATGTTGGAAGCCCTTCTCAAAGGGCATGAAGCAGTCAAAGAATTGATTGCCTTCCAAGAAGAAATCGTTGCAGCTGTTGGTAAAGAAAAAGCAGAAGTGGAATTGCTTCATGTGGACGCTGAATTGCAGGCTGAAATTATCGCAGCCTACAACAGTGACCTACAAAAAGCGGTCCAAGTAGAAGAAAAATTGGCTCGTGAAGCTGCAACTCAAGCAGTTAAGGACCAAGTAACTGCTGTTTACGAAGAAAAATATGCGGACCACGAAGAATTTGACCGTATCATGCGTGATGTGGCTGAAATCTTGGAACAAATGGAACACGCAGAAGTGCGCCGTTTGATCACAGAAGACAAGGTGCGTCCTGACGGCCGTAAGATTGATGAAATCCGTCCTTTGGATGCGGTTGTTGACTTTCTTCCTCGTGTGCATGGTTCAGGTCTCTTTACTCGTGGGCAAACTCAAGCTCTTTCAGTCTTAACCTTGGCTCCGATGGGAGAAACTCAAATCATTGATGGTTTGGACCCAGAGTACAAGAAACGCTTTATGCACCACTATAACTTCCCACAATACTCTGTAGGGGAAACTGGACGCTACGGTGCGCCAGGTCGTCGTGAAATTGGTCACGGTGCTCTTGGTGAGCGTGCTCTTGCTCAAGTCTTGCCAAGTTTGGAAGAATTCCCATATGCTATCCGCTTGGTAGCAGAAGTCTTGGAATCAAATGGTTCTTCATCTCAAGCTTCTATCTGTGCGGGAACTCTTGCCCTTATGGCTGGTGGTGTGCCAATCAAGGCGCCAGTAGCTGGTATTGCTATGGGTCTGATTTCAGATGGAAACAACTACACAGTCTTGACAGATATCCAAGGTTTGGAAGATCACTTTGGAGACATGGACTTCAAGGTTGCAGGTACTCGTGACGGGATTACAGCCCTTCAAATGGATATCAAGATCCAAGGGATTACTGCAGAAATCTTGACTGAGGCTCTTGCCCAAGCTAAGAAAGCACGTTTTGAAATCCTTGATGTGATTGAAGCAACCATTCCAGAAGTTCGTCCAGAATTGGCTCCAACTGCTCCGAAAATTGATACCATCAAGATTGATGTGGACAAGATTAAGATTGTCATCGGTAAGGGTGGAGAAACCATTGACAAGATTATCGCTGAAACAGGTGTTAAGATTGACATCGACGAAGAAGGTAACGTCTCTATCTACTCTAGCGATCAAGATGCAATTAACCGTGCTAAAGAAATCATTGCAGGTTTGGTTCGTGAAGCAAAAGTCGATGAAGTTTATCGTGCTAAAGTCGTTCGTATCGAGAAATTTGGTGCCTTTGTTAACCTCTTTGATAAGACAGATGCTCTTGTTCATATCTCTGAGATGGCTTGGACGCGTACCAATAATGTCGAAGACTTGGTAGCAATCGGGGATGAAGTTGATGTTAAGGTTATCAAGATTGATGAAAAAGGACGTGTGGATGCTTCTATGAAAGCCCTTCTTCCTCGTCCTCCAAAACCTGAACGTGATGAAAAAGGCGAAAAATCAGAGCGTCCTCACCGCCCACGTCATCACAAGGATCATAAACCTAAGAAAGAATTTACAGAAACACCAAAAGATTCAGAATAAGAAAAGGAGAAATGTATGGGATGGTGGCGCGAAACCATTGATATCGTAAAAGAAAATGATCCAGCGGCCCGCACCACTTTGGAGGTTTTGCTGACTTATCCAGGTGTCAAGGCCTTGGCGGCCCACCGTCTTTCACATTTTCTCTGGAAGCATGGCTTCAAACTCTTGGCTCGTATGCACAGTCAGTTTTGGCGCTTTTGGACTCAGATTGAGATTCATCCAGGTGCCCAGATTGATTCAGGTGTCTTTATCGACCATGGTTCAGGTCTTGTAATTGGAGAGACGGCTATCGTTGAGACGGGAGTTCTCCTCTATCATGGGGTGACTCTTGGGGGAACAGGGAAAGACTGTGGCAAACGCCATCCAACCGTGCGAAAAGGAGCTTTAATATCCGCTCATGCCCAAGTCATTGGACCAGTGGAAATTGGTGAAAATGCCAAGGTCGGTGCAGCAGCAGTTGTCGTGGCAGACGTACCTAGTGATGTGACGGTTGTCGGTATTCCTGCTAAGATTGTCCGTGTACATGGTAAAAAGGATGAGCCGGTCATTCACGAAGTCGAAGAAAAACGAGAGTACTACGTCAATAAACTCGAGCAGGCTAAAGAAGCCAGTCACAGATCGTCTGGGTTGTAGAGGATACCTATATGATTCAAGCAAGAAACAAGTTAAGCCAAGAGGAGCTATCTGAGGCGAAAAAACTAATTAACTGTTGCCAAAACTATGACGGTACCTATCGTGATCCCTATCTCTCTAACATGCTTAATTTTGACCCAAACATGCCCGCCTTTTTCCTTTATTATGAAAAAGGCGAACTTGTTGGTTTATTAACTGTCTATGCAGATGACCAAGATGTGGAAGTGACGATACTGGTTCATCCAGATCATCGCCGTCAGGGAATTGCGCGTGCGTTGTTTACTAGTTTTGAGAGAGAAACAGCTTCTTTCTCTATTTGTTCAGTCACTTTTCAGACAGAGCGTGTTTTTCTAGACCGTCATCCTGATTTTATCAGCAACTGGGGCTTGGTCGAGGATGAAGAGACAGAAACTTGGTTAGGTAAGGATAGAAAACCTTATCCGTTAGCAAATGTTTCCAATCTTGAAGTTTTGTTAGCAGATAGTTCGTATCAGGATCAAATTAGTCAGTTGAAATTTCAGGCATTCTCAGAAGAGCATGAATCTAGAGAGATTGTGGATAGATATGTCGCTGAAGCTCTGAAGGATCCAGAAAGTCGCTTATATATTTTGTTAAAAGACGGTCAGGTTATTGGAACTTGCACGGTAGATTTATCGACTAATACGAATTACTTCTACGGGTTAGCAATATCGGAACCTGAACGTGGGAAAGGCTATGGAAGCTACTTAGCAAAATCCCTCGTCAACCAACTAATTGAGCAAAATGATAAGGAATTTCAGATTGCAGTGGAAGATAGCAATGTAGGTGCTAAACGTTTGTATGAAAAAATTGGCTTTGTCAAACAGACTCAGGTGGTTTATCTGAATGAGAAAGGAGCAAGGGATTCCGAAGTGTAGAGAGATTCGGACTGAAATTCAATTGAACTCTTAGTGATGAAACTAACTGTTCTCGGATTTTAGTTTTCCTGACTATGATTTATGATTAAAATCTATGACACTATGTATCGTGATTTGCGAGAATTTGTCCCGATTGAGGACGGCAAGGTCAAGATGTATGTTTGTGGGCCAACAGTGTATAACTATATCCACGTGGGGAATGCCCGCTCAACAGTGGCTTTTGATACGATTCGTCGCTATTTTGAGTACCGTGGGTATGAGGTTGCCTATATTTCCAATTTTACAGATGTGGATGATAAGATTATCAACCGTGCAAAGGAAGAAGGCATTACGCCTCAGGAGGTTGCGGACAAGTACATCGCTGCCTTTCGTGAGGATGTGACGGCCTTGGGTGTCAAACCTGCGACTCGCCATCCACGTGTGGTGGAGTTTATGGCTGACATTATCCGATTTGTGGAAGACTTGATTGAAAAAGGCTTTGCCTACGAGAGTCAAGGAGATGTCTATTTCCGTGTGGAAAAATCTCACAACTATGCCAAATTGGCTAATAAAACCTTGGAAGATTTGGAGCTGGGTGCTTCAGGTCGTACCGATGAAGAAACAGCTCGTAAGGAAAATCCTGTGGACTTTGCCCTCTGGAAATCTGCCAAATCAGGCGAGATTTCTTGGGATAGCCCTTGGGGACCTGGTCGTCCGGGCTGGCATATCGAGTGTTCGGTTATGTCAACAGAGATTTTGGGAGATACTATTGATATTCACGGTGGTGGAGCTGACCTAGAGTTTCCTCATCATACCAATGAAATTGCCCAGTCAGAAGCCAAAACAGGCAAGACCTTTGCTAACTACTGGATGCACAATGGCTTTGTCAATATCGACAATGTCAAGATGTCTAAGTCCTTGGGCAACTTTATAACCGTACACGATGCCCTTAAAACTCTTGATGGCCAAGTGCTTCGATTCTTCTTTGCGACACAACATTACCGTAAGCCTATCAACTTTACGGAAAAGGCAGTGCGTGATGCAGATACTAATCTCAAGTATTTGAAGAACACTTATGAGCAACCATTTTCTGGAACTGTAGATGCTCAAGAGTTACAGGCCTTTAAAGATAAGTTTGTAGCTGCTATGGATGAGGATTTCAACTCTGCCAACGGTATTACAGTAGTCTTTGAAATGGCCAAATGGATTAACTCAGGTAACTATGATGCAAGTGTTAAGAAAGCTCTTGCAGATATGTTGGAAGTCTTTGGAATTGTCTTTGTTGAGGAAGTTTTGGACGTTGAGATCGAATCCTTGATTCAAAAACGCCAAGAAGCGCGTGCCAATCGTGACTTTGCGACAGCGGACCAGATCCGTGACCAATTGGCTGCTCAAGGGATTAAGCTCCTTGACACCAAGGATGGAGTGAGGTGGACTCGTGATTGATGTCAATCTCATTAACGGGATTGCGTTAGCTTTTGAGGGGGACGCGGTGTATTCTATGTATATTCGCCGTCACCTCATCCTCAAAGGTATGACCAAGCCCAATAAACTCCACCAAGAGGCGACAAAGTATGTCTCAGCCAAGGCTCAGGCTCGCCTGATTTCCCTTATGTTGGAGGAGCAAGTCTTGACGGAAAAAGAAGAGGAAATCTACAAACGTGGTCGCAATACCAATAGCCATACCAAGGCCAAAAATGCTGATGTGGTGACTTATCGCATGTCCACAGGTTTTGAAGCAGTCATGGGATATCTCCATATGACTGAAAATCTGGAACGTCTTGAGAGCTTGATTTCGTGGTGCATCCAAAAAGTGGAGGGCTAGGACATGATGGCAAAAGAACTACAAGACTGGTTTCCTGAAGCTCAGATTTCAGACCAACCAGTAGAGAAAGAGGGCTATCTCACTCTCCCTTTAGCTTCTCAGCAGTGGATTTTGCTGGAAGAAGCTGGGCTCAGCGAGCGTGAAAAGCAGTTGGTTGCTCTTTTGACCCAGCAGGAGCAGGCTCGTTCGCTCAATCCTTGGTATTCTTTTCTGATTGAGGGGAAGGGACAGGCACCACAAACTTTTAAAAAGATTCAGTTGGTTTATTGCCATCTTTCCTATTTTCAGCAGGAAAATCTAGCTTCTTGGCTGGATATGATGCGGACTCTTTTTCCTAACTGTCAGATAGTGTTACAGGTCGGAGCTCAGGATTATGTTTTCATACTTCAACAAGATAAATACACCTCTGTACGAGCTATTTTAAGTGATACGATTGAAGCGGTTGAGTACGACTTTGGATTGCGTCTGTCAATCATGTTAGGCCAGGTTTGGTCTCAGACGGGAAATCAAGCCCTATCAGACTTGATTAAAGCAGAGAGCGATTTGTTTAAGACTTGGTGGCGTCAGGGTCACCAAGGTGTTCATACTTTTTCTCAGCTCTATTTGTGGAGTATGGGAGAAAGGCTTGTGGACTTGAAGGTAATCAAGGAATGTCTACACCAGATGATTTTGGATCAAGATCAGATTCAGGAAATCATTCTCTCCTTATGGGAAAATAGTGCAGTCCTAACTAAAACAGCACAACAACTCTATCTGCACCGCAATTCTCTCCAATACAAGATTGATAAGTGGGAAGAATTGACAGGGCTACAGTTGAAGGAGTTGACAGATCTCACCCTGTGTTATCAGTTGATTTTACCAGATATTCTCTAAAGTTTTGTGCAAGTTGCACAGAACTTTTTTATTTTTTTGGTCACCTTGCCATAGAAATGTAAAGCGTTTTCATCTATAATAAAACTATCAAAAGACAAAAGGAGTTCACCTCATGGTAGAATTGAATCTTAAAAATATTTACAAAAAATATCCAAACAGCGAACACTACTCAGTTGAAGACTTCAACTTGGACATCAAAGACAAAGAATTTATCGTTTTCGTAGGTCCTTCAGGATGTGGTAAATCAACAACTCTTCGTATGATTGCTGGTCTTGAAGATATTACAGAAGGTACTGCATCTATCGATGGTGTGGTTGTCAACGACGTGGCTCCAAAAGATCGTGACATCGCCATGGTATTCCAAAACTACGCTCTTTACCCACATATGACTGTTTATGACAACATGGCTTTCGGTTTGAAATTGCGTAAATACAGCAAGGAAGACATCGACAAACGTGTACAAGAAGCAGCTGAAATCCTTGGATTGAAAGAGTTCTTGGAACGCAAACCTGCTGACCTTTCTGGTGGTCAACGTCAACGTGTTGCCATGGGTCGTGCAATTGTCCGCGATGCAAAAGTGTTCTTGATGGACGAACCTTTGTCAAACTTGGATGCAAAACTTCGTGTATCAATGCGTGCTGAAATCGCGAAAATCCACCGTCGTATTGGAGCTACAACTATCTACGTAACTCACGACCAAACAGAAGCGATGACACTTGCAGACCGTATCGTTATCATGTCAGCAACTAAGAACCCTGCTGGTACAGGTACTATCGGACGTGTAGAACAAATCGGTACTCCTCAAGAAGTTTACAAAAACCCAGTTAACAAGTTCGTTGCAGGATTCATCGGAAGCCCAGCTATGAACTTCATCAACGTGCAATTGGTTGGTAGCGAAATTGTTTCTGATGGTTTCCGTTTGAAAGTGCCAGAAGGAGCATTGAAAGTTCTTCGTGAAAAAGGCTACGAAGGTAAAGAATTGATCTTCGGTATCCGTCCAGAAGACGTGAATGCAGAACCTGCTTTCCTTGAAACATTCCCAGAATCAGTTGTCAAAGCTACTATTTCAGTATCAGAATTGCTTGGTTCAGAATCTCACCTTTACTGCCAAGTTGGTAAAGATGAATTTGTTGCCAAAGTGGATGCTCGTGACTATTTGCAAACAGGTGCAACAGTTGAACTTGGATTTGACTTGAACAAAGCACACTTTTTCGATGTAGAAACTGAAAGAACAGTTTACTAAGCAAATGAAATGTCAAAACACTGCTAGAGAAATCTGGCAGTGTTTTTGAGATTGAGTAGAAAAAAACTCCTGGGAAATTCCAGGAGAGTATGAGTGCTTATTTGAACTTGAATCCTTCGTAAATAAGCTCTGTTTTTGGATTTTGTTTCTTAATTTGTTTGGCAAGTGACTTCATCATAGAAAGAGGACCACACATATAGACGCTTGCATGATCGGGCACTTCTTCTTGCTCAAAATTAAGATATCCGTCTTTTGTACGGTCTATTAGATGGAGTTCAAAATTAGGATTTTTCTGAGCATAGTCACGGAGCAAATCTAGATAGACTGCATTTTCTTCTCCACGGAAGCTATAGTAGAAGTGAACCTGTTTATCTAAGATAGGATGTTCACGGATGTAAGAGATGAAGGGGGTGATCCCAATGCCTCCAGCAATCCAAACTTGATTTTCTCGTCCTTCTTCTATGATCATGTGTCCGTAAGCTCTATCTAGGGTTACTTTGCTGCCGACTTGAAGATTGCCATAGATATTTTTGGTATGGTCACCTGAATTTTTAACAGTAAAGTAAAGCGTTTGACCATGACCTCCTGAGATAGAAAAGGGATGCGGAGCACTTTCAAAGCCTTCTTGGAAAATCTTTAGGAAGGCAAATTGTCCTGCTTGATAGTTGAAAGGTCTGCTAAGATGGATTTGAATTTCTCTAGTATCGTGATTTAAGCGTTTGAGATTGGTAATTTTCCCTAGATAGGGGAAACCAATCTTTTGATATAGAAAAATGATATAAAAACCAGCTAGCAAGCCTAAAAGGGCATAGCTACCAACAATAAAACTTAGGAGATTAAATGTAAGGAGACGATTGCCCATCATCATGTAGACATGAAAGATTCCTAAAATATAGGCTAGGTAAACCAGACGGTGAATCCATCGCCAAGCTTCGTATTGGATGTATTTGCCTAAATAGGCGACAAGGATGATACTGACAAAGATATAGATGGCAAGGTTGCCAAACTGAGCAGCTAAGCGAGAGCCCCACAGACCTCCCATACTAAAGTTATGAAAGATTAGTAGGATGATGGAGAGAAAGGCTGTGAATTTGTGGACAGTATAGACCTTCTCCAAACCGTGAAACCAGCTTTCTAGTAGGGGGAGACGAGTGGTTAGGATAAAGGTCAGAGATAGGCTTGTTAAAGCTAGTCCTGGAAGCATGAATTGGGGAGAAGTGTTCATCCAAGTCAAAATAGTCAAGACAAAACTAGCTATGATAAAGAGTAGTCCTTTGATTGATTTCATAAAAAAATTCCATTTCATTAAGATTTTGATTTGTTGTAAATGAATTTGTTACATTTTATCATAGAAAAAGTATGGTGTCAAATTGAGGTCTATGAATATCTACTATCATCAAAAAACTCTCCAATTTAACTGGAGAGTTGCTGTTTATACTCAATGAAAATCAAAGAGCAAACTAGGAAGCTAGACGCAGGCTGTACTTGAGTACGGCAAGGTGAAGCTGACGTGGTTTGAATTTGATTTTCGAAGAGTATTATTCTGCAGCTTGTTGCCAACGTTTTGCCAGCATATGAGATAGGCTAGAAATGGCTAGGTTAAAGCTGAAGTAGATGAGGGCAATCAGGATATAAAGACTAAAGACCTGCTCTGGTTCGAAATAACGGCCCATGAGAATTTGGCTGGCTCCAAAGAGTTCTTGTAGGGCGATAACAGAGTAGAGGAGGCTGGTATCCTTAATCACGGTTACAAACTGAGAAATGATGGCTGGCAGCATTTTACGAATGGCTTGTGGGAGAATGATGTGGTAGAGGATTTGGGCTGAGGTAAATCCTTGAGACATTCCTGCTTCGTACTGTCCCTTGTCTACGGCATTGAGACCGCCTCGGATAATCTCAGCCAAGGCTGCTGAGGTAAAGAGAGTGAAGGCTGTAATACCTGCTGGAGTGGACTTCATCTTAAAGACTAAAAAGATAGTGAAAATCCAGAGGAGGTTGGGAACGTTACGCACAAACTCGATATAAATGCTGGAGATGATACGTAAGACAGGATTTTTCCCATTTCTCATGACGGCTAGCACCGTACCGATAAGGGTAGAGAGGACGATGGCAATCAGAGAAATGTAGAGGGTCAAGCCAAATCCTTTAAAGATAAAGACTAGGTTATCTGGGGTCAAAACTTCTAAAATGGATTCCATAGTAACCTCCTAAAGT
Organism: Streptococcus mitis; assembly: GCF_946190275.1. Lineage (GTDB taxonomy): Bacteria > Bacillota > Bacilli > Lactobacillales > Streptococcaceae > Streptococcus > Streptococcus mitis_DC. Next base: position 68,318 of record NZ_CAMHZQ010000005.1, read on the forward strand.
GAATAGGCTTTTTTGTTGGCTTGCTCCATCTTGCGGCCAAACTGGGCAACAGGAAAGCAAAGAGAGAAGTAGAGAAGGGCAGCACCTAGAAAGGCTGGGATATAGTTTCCGTTAAGTGCTGACCAAGACTTGGTCACAAACATCAAGTCGACTCCAGAAATGATAGCGACTGTTGAGGTATTCTTAATGAGGTTGACAATTTGATTGGTCAAAGGAGGGAGAATGATACGGAAAGCCTGAGGCAAGATAATCAAGCGCATGGCACTGATATAGGTAAAACCTTGCGATAAGGCAGCTTCCATCTGACCGCTAGGAATAGATTGAATACCTGAGCGAATCACCTCAGCGATATAGGCGCCGTGATAGAGTCCCACGCAGAGAACAGCCGTCCAATAAATCGGAATCATGATGGTGTGGTCACTGATAAGGGGTAGACCATAAAAGACGATAACAAACTGCACCAAGAGGGGAGTGTTTTGGTAAAATTCAACAAAGATGCGAGCCAAAATGCGCAAAATTGGACGTTTGCTGGTTGACATAGCTCCAAAGAAGATGCCCAAAACCATAGCGAGGATAAAGGATCCAATCGCTAGGGCAAGGGTGAAGAGGAAACCATTGAAAAATTGTCCAAAATCCTGAAAATAGGCTGTCCAAGATGATAAATCTGTCATAGGGTGTCCTCCTTATTCTGCGGAATGGCTAGATGGTTTGAGCTTGTAACGGTCATAAAGTTTCTGCAAACTACCATCCTTGCTCCATTTAGTAACCAAGTTATCAAGATAGTTGTTGAGCTCTGTATTTGATTTCTTGGTAACGATACCGTAGTCTGATGGCTTGAAACTATCATCTAGCAGTACTGTGCGTTTACTGATATAGCCAGATAGGATAGAGCGGTCAACGGAAAAGGCATCAATTCGATGAGCGTGAAGGGAAGTAATCAATTCTGGGTAGGAACCAAGTTCGACGAATTTAAACTTCAGACCTTTCTTTTTACCCAGTTCAGTAATCAGGCGTTGGGTGATGGACCCTTGGGCGACTCCGATGGTTTTGCCGTTTAGGTCCTCAATACTTTTGATTTTGGCAGATTTATTGACCAAAAATCCAGAAGCGTCTGTGTAGTAGGGACTGGTAAAGTTGTAGAGTTTTTTACGTTCGTCTGTGATGGTAAAGGTCGCGATATCCATATCGACCTGTTCATTGTCTAGAAGTGGTCCGCGAGTTTGTGCGGTAACAGGCACATAGCGAACCTTGACCTTGAGTTCATCGGCTACCATCTTGGCCAAGTCGGTTTCGATACCAGAATAGGTCCCTGTCTTGGGATCCTTGTAACCGAAATTGGGAACGTCTTGTTTCACACCGACAACCAGCTCGCCTCTCTTTTGAATGTCTGCGACACTAGTATCAGCCTGAACTGGTTTTGTAGCAGCAAGGCCGAAAAGGCTAATCAATAATGCGGATAAAAAGAATTTCTTTTTCATAGGTGCCTCCTTATTTTACTTTGTCACTTTCGTGGTTTATGATTTTACTGAGGAATTGTTGGGCACGAGGTTCGCTTGGATTGTCGAAAAAGTCATCAACATCTGTCGTATCTACTAAAACCTCTCCGTCAGCCATAAAGATGATGCGGTCAGCAACTTCACGGGCGAAGCCCATTTCATGAGTAACGACAATCATATTCATACCATCGTGGGCCAATTTTTGCATAACTGCCAGAACATCGCCGATGGTTTCAGGGTCAAGAGCAGATGTTGGCTCATCAAAGAGGAGGAGTTCAGGATGCATAGCGAGTCCACGTGCGATGGCAATCCGTTGTTTTTGTCCACCAGAAAGCATGGCTGGATAAGAATCTTTCTTGTCCCACATATTTACAAATTCCAGATATTTTTGAGCTGTTTTTTCAGCTTCTTTTTTATCAATTCCTAGAACTTTTACGGGTGCTAGTGTTACGTTTTCTAACACTGTTTTGTGCGGATAGAGGTTAAAATGCTGGAAAACCATGCCGACTTCCTTGCGAAGAGGAACTAAATCTTTCTGGCTGGCACCAGCAACTTGGTGGCCATTGACTAGAAGACTTCCCTTGTCGACAGCCTCCAAACCATTGATGGTACGGATAAGAGTGGATTTCCCAGAACCAGATGGTCCGAGTAGGACAACGACTTGTCCTTTTTCAAAACGGAGATTGATGTCGCGGAGTGCATGGTAGTCTCCGTAATATTTTTCGACGTGTTCAAATTCTACTAAAGCCATAAGGAATCTCCTTTGTGTTAGATTTTATAACACGATTCTACACCAAAAGAATTGCCTTGTCAAATCATATCTTAAAAATTCACTAAAATTTTATAAAAAAGCAATCTGGATAGAGAAAAAGCCTAAATCATGTTATAATGAAGCAATAGAATTCTTAGAAAGAGTGGATGTCTTTTTGATAACACCTACTTATGAATGGCAGTTTGCCCCGCAGGTAGAAGATGCGGATTTTACAAAAATAGCCAAGAAGGCTGGACTGGGTCCTGAGGTGGCTCGGTTATTGTTTGAGAGAGGGATTCAGGACCAAGAAAGTCTGAAGAAGTTTTTAGAACCTTCCTTGGAGGACTTGCACGACCCTTATCTGCTCCATGATATGGACAAGGCAGTGGAACGGATTCGTCAGGCCATTGAAGAAGGGGAAAGTATTCTCGTTTACGGTGATTATGATGCGGATGGTATGACTTCGGCTTCTATTGTGAAGGAAAGTTTGGAACAGCTTGGTGCCGAGTGCCGTGTTTACCTACCCAATCGTTTTACTGATGGCTATGGACCTAATGCAAGTGTCTATAAATACTTTATCGAGCAAGAAGGGATTTCCTTGATTGTGACGGTGGATAATGGGGTTGCGGGTCACGAAGCTATTGAATTGGCCCAGTCTATGGGAGTGGATGTCATTGTGACCGACCACCATTCCATGCCAGAAACCTTGCCAGATGCTTATGCTATCGTTCATCCTGAGCATCCAGATGCGGATTATCCTTTCAAATATTTGGCTGGTTGTGGAGTGGCCTTCAAGCTGGCTTGTGCCCTTTTAGAAGAAGTGCAAGTGGAACTACTGGATTTGGTTGCTATCGGAACTATTGCAGATATGGTGAGCCTGACGGATGAAAATCGTATCTTGGTCCAATATGGTCTGGAAATGTTGGGACATACCCAGCGCATCGGCCTGCAAGAAATGCTGAATATGGCTGGGATTGCTGCTAATGAAGTGACAGAAGAAACGGTTGGCTTCCAGATTGCTCCTCGTTTAAATGCCTTGGGGCGCTTGGATGATCCCAATCCTGCTATTGATTTGTTGACTGGATTTGACGACGAGGAAGCGCATGAGATTGCCCTCATGATTCATCAGAAAAACGAAGAGCGCAAGGAAATCGTTCAGTCAATCTATGAAGAAGCCAAGATCATGGTGGATCCTGAGAAGAAGGTCCAAGTCTTGGCCAAGGAAGGCTGGAATCCTGGGGTTCTAGGTATCGTTGCTGGTCGTTTGTTGGAAGAGCTAGGGCAGACAGTTATTGTTCTTAATATAGAAGACGGTCGTGCCAAGGGTAGTGCTCGTAGTGTGGAAGCGGTCGATATTTTTGAAGCCCTGGATCCCCATCGAGACCTCTTTATCGCCTTTGGTGGTCATGCTGGCGCAGCAGGAATGACGCTGGAAATTGAGAAACTCTCAGATTTATCTCAGGTTTTGGAAGATTATGTTCGTGAAAAAGGTGCAGATGCTGGTGGCAAGAACAAGTTAAATCTAGATGAAGAGTTGGATTTGGAAACTTTGAGTCTTGAAACAGTCAAGAACTTTGAGCGCTTGGCACCTTTTGGCATGGACAATCAGAAACCTGTCTTTTATATCAAGGATTTTCAGGTCGAAAGTGCCCGTACTATGGGGGCAGGCAATGCCCATCTCAAGTTGAAAATTTCCAAAGGTGAGGCGAATTTTGAAGTGGTAGCCTTTGGCCAAGGCAGATGGGCGACAGAGTTTTCTCAAACCAAGAATCTAGAGCTGGCAGTCAAATTGTCTGTCAACCAATGGAATGGCCAAACTGCCCTGCAGTTGATGATGGTGGATGCGCGTGTGGAGGGTGTTCAACTTTTTAACATCCGTGGGAAGAATGCAGTCTTACCAGAGGGAGTTCCAGTCTTGGATTTTGCTGGAGAATTTCCGAATCTAGTAAATAGTGAAGCTATTGTCGTGAAAACCATTCCTGAGGATATTACTCAGCTGAAGACCATTTTTCAGGAACAAAATTTCTCTGCTGTCTATTTCAAAAATGATATTGACAAGGCCTACTATCTGACAGGGTATGGGACTAGAGAGCAGTTTGCCAAATTGTACAAGACCATCTACCAGTTCCCAGAGTTTGATATTCGCTACAAGCTGAAGGATTTGGCTACTTATCTCAATATTCAGCAAATCTTGCTGGTCAAGATGATTCAAGTCTTTGAAGAACTAGGCTTTGTGACGATTAAAGATGGTGTGATGACAGTCAATAAAGAAGCGCCAAAGAGAGAGATAGGAGAAAGTCAGATTTACCAAAATCTCAAACAAACTGTCAAAGACCAAGAAATGATGGCGCTGGGTACGGTGCAAGAAATTTATGATTTTTTAATGGAAAAAGAGTAGATGTAGGAAAGAGTTGGGAAACCAGCTCTTTTTTGAAAACAAATCTTCATTTTGAAAATCATCAAAAAAATGGTATAATGGTAGGAAAAGATTCGGCTAAAAGTAGTGCTTTTAGAATAAGAGGGTAAGCAACCCTATAATCAAGATAAATTAAGCTTTCGGAGGAAAAATGAGTAATATCAGTTTAACAACACTTGGTGGTGTACGTGAAAATGGGAAAAATATGTATATCGCTGAAATCGATGGGTCTATTTTCGTTTTGGATGCAGGTCTGAAATATCCTGAAAATGAACAACTAGGGGTGGATGTGGTCATTCCCAATATGGACTACCTTTTTGAAAATAGCGATCGTATCGCTGGGGTCTTCTTGACCCACGGCCATGCGGATGCAATTGGTGCTCTGCCTTATCTCTTGGCTGAAGCCAAGGTACCTGTATTTGGCTCTGAATTGACCATTGAGTTGGCAAAACTCTTTGTCAAAGGAAATGACACAGTTAAGAAATTCAATGATTTCCATGTCATTGATGAGGATTCGGAGATTGATTTTGGAGGAACTGTGGTGTCCTTCTTCCGTACAACCCACTCTATCCCAGAAAGTCTGGGTGTGGTCTTGAAGACAGCTGAAGGTAGCATCGTTTATACAGGCGACTTCAAATTTGACCAGACAGCTAGTGAATCTTATGCGACAGACTTCGCTCGTTTGGCAGAAATCGGTCGTGACGGAGTTCTAGCTCTGCTCAGTGATTCAGCCAATGCGGATAGTAATATCCAAGTGGCTAGCGAAAGTGAAGTTGGGGACGAGATCACTCAAACCATTTCGGACTGGGAGGGTCGTATTATCGTTGCAGCAGTAGCTAGCAACCTCTCTCGTATTCAGCAGGTGTTTGACGCTGCGGATGCAACAGGCCGTCGTGTGGTCTTGACAGGATTTGATATTGAAAATATCGTCCGCACTGCTATTCGCCTCAAGAAATTATCTCTAGCTAACGAGAGTCTTTTGATTAAGCCAAAAGATATGTCTCGCTTTGAAGACCATGAGTTGATTATCCTTGAGACAGGTCGTATGGGTGAGCCTATCAACGGTCTTCGCAAGATGTCGATTGGTCGTCACCGTTATGTGGAAATCAAGGACGGTGACCTAGTCTATATCGTAACCACTCCATCTATCGCCAAGGAAGCGGTCGTGGCGCGTGTGGAAAACATGATTTACCAAGCTGGTGGAGTTGTCAAATTGATCACCCAAAACTTGCGTGTGTCAGGACATGGGAATGCGCGTGACTTGCAGTTGATGATTAATCTCTTGCAACCCAAGTATCTCTTCCCAATTCAAGGGGAATACCGTGAGTTGGATGCCCATGCTAAGGCTGCTATGGCCGTCGGGATGTTACCAGAACGCATTTTCATTCCTAAAAAGGGAACCAGCATGGCTTATGAGAATGGGGACTTTGTCCCAGCTGGCGCAGTTTCGGCAGGGGATGTCTTGATTGATGGGAATGCCATTGGTGATGTTGGAAATGTGGTTCTTCGTGACCGTAAGGTCTTGTCAGAGGACGGTATTTTCATCGTAGCAATTACCGTTAACCGTCGTGAGAAGAAAATTGTGGCCAAGGCTCGTGTTCATACGCGCGGATTTGTTTATCTCAAGAAGAGCCGTGATATTCTCCGTGAAAGTTCAGAATTGATTAACCAGACGGTAGAAGACTATCTTCAAGGAGATGACTTTGACTGGGCAGATCTCAAAGGGAAGGTTCGTGATAATCTGACAAAGTATCTCTTTGACCAGACTAAGCGTCGTCCAGCTATTTTACCAGTAGTCATGGAAGCAAAATAATCGTTGAAATAAACAGAGAGAAAGTCGAATTTCGGCTTTTTCTTATCGGAAAATAGAAGGAGCAAATCATGGCAGTAATGAAAATTGAGTATTACTCACAAGTCTTGGATATGGAGTGGGGAGTGAATGTCCTCTACCCTGATGCCAATCGAGTGGAAGATCCAGAATGTAAAGACATTCCCGTCTTGTACCTCTTGCACGGGATGTCTGGCAACCATAATAGTTGGCTCAAGCGAACCAATGTAGAACGCTTGCTTCGAGGCACTAATCTCATCGTTGTTATGCCCAATACCAGCAATGGTTGGTATACCGATACCCAATATGGTTTTGACTATTACACAGCTCTAGCAGAGGAATTGCCACAGGTTTTGAAACGCTTCTTCCCTAATATGACCAGCAAGCGTGAAAAGACCTTTATCGCTGGCCTCTCTATGGGAGGCTACGGCTGTTTCAAATTGGCTCTTGCTACAAATCGTTTCTCTCATGCGGCTAGTTTTTCGGGTGCTCTTAGCTTTCAAGAGTTTTCTCCTGAAAGCCAAGATTTGGGAACGCCAGCATACTGGAGAGGTGTTTTTGGGGAGATTAAAGATTGGACAGCTAGCCCCTATTCTCTTGAAAGTCTGGCTAAAAAATCGGACAAAAAGACCAAACTTTGGGCTTGGTGTGGCGAGCAGGATTTCTTGTACGAAGCCAATAATATAGCAGTGAAAAATCTCAAAAAACTGGGCTTTGATGTGACCTATAGCCATAGCGCTGGAACTCACGAGTGGTACTACTGGGAAAAACAATTGGAACGGTTCTTAGCAACCCTACCAATTGATTTTAAATTAGAAGAGAGATTGACTTAGTTTGAACTTCAGCATAGGGGGAGAACTAAAATAAAATATGTTTTCACTAGACTTTTCAAACGAAAGTAGTAGAATAGTAATAAGATACTGGAGGAAAGAGAGTAGGAAATGTACCGTTATCAAATTGGCATTCCCACATTAGAATATGATCAGTTTGTCAAAGACCATGAATTAGGCAATGTATTACAAAGTAGTGCTTGGGAGGAAGTTAAGTCTGATTGGGAACATGAGAAGTTTGGTGTCTACAGGGAAGAAAAATTATTGGCGACAGCTAGTATTTTGATTAGAAGTCTTCCACTAGGCTATAAAATGTTTTACATCCCAAGAGGACCTATATTGGATTATGGTGATACGGAACTCTTGAGTTTTGTCATTCAGTCCATTAAGTCTTATGCTCGTAGCAGGAGAGCTATTTTTGTGACTTTTGATCCAAGTATTTGCCTGTCTCAAAGTTTAATCAATCAGGAAAAGACAGAATATCCTGAAAGTTTGGCTATCATTGATAGTTTGCAACAAATGGGAGTAAGGTGGTCAGGAAAAACGGAGGAAATGGGGGACACCATTCAGCCTCGTATTCAGGCGAAAATATACAAGGAAAATTTTGAAGAAGATAAACTTTCCAAGTCAACAAAACAGGCTATTCGAACAGCACGGAATAAGGGTGTAGAGGTTCAATTTGGTGGAACTGAATTATTGGAGTCCTTTTCCTTTTTGATGAAAAAAACCGAGAAGCGGAAAGAGATTCATTTGAGGAATGAAGCCTATTATAAAAAGTTGTTAGATAATTTTAAGGACAAGGCCTACATCACCTTGGCAACCTTGGATGTCTCTAAACGTTCGCAAGAATTAGAAGAACAGTTAGCGAAAAACAGAGCTTTGGAAGAGACGTTTACTGAGTCGACTCGAACTTCAAAAGTAGAAGCGCAGAAGAAGGAAAAAGAACGTTTGTTTGAGGAATTGACTTTCCTGCAGGAATATATGGATGCAGGTCAAGCAAGAGTTCCCTTAGCGGCTACCTTGACTTTAGAATTCGGACAAACTTCTGTCAATCTATACGCAGGAATGGATGAAGATTTTAGACGTTATAAAGCTCCTATTTTGACTTGGTATGAGACAGCTCGATATTCCTTTGAACGTGGCATTTTATGGCAAAATTTAGGAGGCGTCGAGAATGCTTTAGATGGTGGACTCTATCGTTTTAAAGCTAATTTTAATCCAACGATTGAAGAATACTTGGGTGAATTTACAATGCCCACTCATCCTCTCTATCCTCTGTTAAGACTTGCTCTTGATTTCCGTAAAACATTAAGAAAAAAACATAGAAAGTAAGTATATGGCACTAACTACACTCACGAGAGAAGAGTTTCAGGCTTATTCTGATCAGGTTTCTTCTCGTTCCTTTATGCAATCTGTCCAGATGGGGGACTTGTTAGAAAAAAGAGGGGCTCGAATTGTTTATCTTGCTTTGAAACAAGAAGGAGAAATTCAAGTTGCAGCCCTGGTTTATAGCTTGCCCATGCTGGGTGGCCTGCATATGGAGCTCAATTCGGGTCCGATTTATACCCAACAAGATGCTCTTCCAATTTTTTATGCGGAGTTAAAAGAATATGCCAAGCAAAATGGTGTATTAGAGTTGCTTGTAAAACCTTATGAAACTTATCAAACTTTTGATAGCCAAGGTAATCCAATAGATGCTGAGAAAAAAAGTATTATTCAAGGTTTAACTGATTTAGGTTATCAATTTGATGGATTGACAAGAGGTTATCCAGGTGGAGAAGTCAGCTGGCATTACATCAAAGATTTGCAAGATTATGATGCTGCTTCCTTATTAAAATCCTTTAATAAAAATAGTATTCGCAACATTCAGTCGGCCTTTGATTTTAATATTCTTATTCGCAATGCAGAACGGGAAGAAATTCCAATATTCAAAAAAATTATCGAAGAAACAGGTAAAAGACAAGGTTTTGAGGATAAGAATTTAGATTATTACATGAAATTGTATGATATGTTTGGAGATAAGGCGGATTTCCTAATTGCTGAAGTCAATCCGCAACAGTCTATAGATGCTTTAAATGTGAAGATGGATAGTCTTGACAAGAAGTCGAAACAATTTCACCAGCAATACCAAGCCTTGCAAAAGAAAAAAGATTTTCTAACTAGTTTGGATAGTGAGTCTGGCAATGTTGCTCTAGCTTGTGCTTTAATAATCTACACGAATACAGAGGCAACGTACTTGTTTGGGGGGTCGTACGCAGAGTATCAGAAGTTTTCAGCTCCATTTTTACTTCAATATCATGCGATGAAGCAGACAATGCAACGAAATATCCATCAATACAACTTCCTAGGGATTCAAGGGATTTTTGATGGCAGTGATGGTGTTTTGCGTTTTAAACAAAATTTTAATGGCTATATTGTACGCAAAGCAGGTACTTTCCGTTATCATCCATCGCCTTTAAAATACAAAGCTATTCAGTTATTCAAAAAAATAGTAGGACGTTAAGATGAAAAAGCCAGTATTTAGCTTTCTTTCAGCTTGTTTTAGTAAAATAGTCTTTATTTTCTAGAAAGGTGGAGGGACATGCGCTTGCTTTTTCGTTTGATAGGGACTTTCTTTTCTTTTGTGTGGCGTTTGTTTTGGCGCCTGGTTTGGATAGTTGTGCTCTTATGTGCGCTTGCTTTCGGTCTTCTCTGGTATCTGAACGGGGATTTTCAAGGAGCGCTAAAGCAAGCAGAACGGTCAGTAAAGATTGGTCAACAAAGTATCGACCAGTGGGAAAAAACAGGGCAACTGCCTAAGTTGAACCAGATAGATAGCCATCAACACTCTGAAGGAAGGTGGCCGCAGACTTCAGCTCGTATTTACCTAGATCCCCAGATGGATTCACGCTTTCAAGAAGCTTATGTAGAAGCAATTCAGAATTGGAATCAAACTGGTGCTTTTAACTTTGAAATTGTCACCGAGTCCAGTAAGGCAGATATTATGGCTACGGAGATGAATGACGGAGGCACTCCTGTGGCAGGAGAGGCGGAAAGTCAGACCAATCTCTTAACGGGGCAATTCTTGTCTGTAACGGTGCGGTTGAATCACTATTATCTGTCCAATCCAGACTATGGCTATTCCTATGAGCGCATTGTCCATACGGCAGAACATGAGTTGGGGCATGCGATTGGCTTGGACCATACAGATGAAAAGTCTGTCATGCAACCTGCGGGTTCCTTTTATGGTATTCAGGAAGTGGATGTTGCAAACCTTCGAAAAATATATGAGACTAGTGAGTAGGGAACAATCTTTCCCTACTTTTTTGCTATAATGGAACTATGAACAACTTGATTAAATCAAAATTAGAGCTCTTGCCAACCAGCCCTGGTTGTTACATTCACAAGGATAAAAACGGCACCATTATCTATGTAGGAAAGGCTAAAAATCTGCGTAACCGCGTGAGGTCTTATTTCCGTGGGAGTCACGATACCAAGACAGAGGCCTTGGTGTCTGAAATTGTGGATTTTGAATTTATTGTTACGGAGTCTAATATTGAGGCGCTTCTCCTAGAAATCAACCTGATTAAGGAAAACAAGCCCAAGTACAATATCATGCTCAAGGATGATAAGTCTTACCCTTTCATCAAAATCACCAATGAACGCTATCCTCGTTTGATTATCACTCGTCAGGTCAAAAAAGATGGAGGTCTTTATTTTGGACCTTATCCCGATGTGGGGGCGGCCAATGAAATCAAGCGGTTGCTGGATCGGATTTTCCCTTTTCGCAAGTGTACGAATCCACCGTCTAAGGTCTGTTTTTACTACCATATCGGCCAGTGTATGGCTCACACCATATGTAATAAAGATGAGGCTTATTTCAAGTCTATGGCCCAGGAGGTTTCTGATTTTCTGAAAGGGCAGGATGACAAAATTATCGATGACCTAAAGGGCAAAATGGCAGCGGCAGCTCAGACTATGGAATTTGAACGTGCGGCGGAATATCGCGATTTGATTCAGGCTATTGGAACGCTTCGAACCAAGCAACGGGTCATGGCTAAGGATCTCCAAAATCGCGATGTCTTTGGCTACTATGTGGATAAGGGCTGGATGTGTGTTCAGGTTTTCTTTGTCCGTCAGGGAAAACTCATTGAGCGGGATGTCAATCTTTTCCCTTATTATAATGATCCAGATGAGGACTTTCTAACCTATGTAGGACAATTCTATCAAGAAAAATCTCATCTAGTTCCCAATGAGGTACTGATTCCGCAGGATATTGACGAAGAAGCTGTCAAGGCTTTGGTAGACACCAAGATTCTTAAGCCTCAGCGTGGAGAGAAAAAACAACTGGTCAATCTGGCTATAAAGAATGCTCGAGTCAGTCTGGAGCAGAAGTTTAATCTGCTAGAGAAATCTGTCGAAAAGACCCAAGGGGCTATTGAAAATCTAGGACGCTTGCTCCAAATTCCGACTCCAGTTCGCATCGAGTCCTTCGATAACTCTAACATCATGGGGACCAGTCCCGTTTCAGCCATGGTGGTCTTTGTTAACGGCAAACCAAGTAAGAAGGATTATCGTAAGTATAAAATCAAGACTGTGGTTGGACCAGACGACTATGCCAGTATGAGAGAAGTCATTCGCAGGCGCTATGGTCGAGTACAGCGTGACGGTTTGACTCCTCCAGATTTGATTGTCATCGATGGGGGACAAGGTCAAGTCAATATCGCCAAGCAGGTCATTCAAGAGGAGCTGGGCTTGGATATTCCAATTGCAGGTTTGCAAAAGAATGATAAGCACCAAACCCATGAATTGCTCTTTGGAGATCCGCTTGAGGTGGTAGAGCTGTCTCGCAATTCTCAGGAATTTTTCCTTCTCCAACGCATCCAAGATGAGGTCCATCGCTTTGCTATTACTTTCCACCGCCAACTGCGCTCCAAAAATTCCTTTTCATCACAATTGGATGGAATTGAAGGGCTGGGACCTAAACGCAAGCAAAATCTCATGAAGCATTTCAAGTCTCTGACAAAAATCAAGGAAGCCAGTGTGGATGAGATTGTCGAAGTTGGGGTACCAAGAGCAGTAGCAGAGGCTGTGCAGAGGAAGTTGAACCCGCAGGAAGAAATGGAGTTGTCTCAAGTAGCGGAAGAGAGAGTAGATTATCAAACAGAAGGAGACCACTATGAATCATAAAATCGCAATTTTATCAGATATTCATGGCAATGCGACTGCCTTAGAAGCAGTGATTGCAGATGCTAAAAATCAAGGAGTCAGTGAATACTGGCTTCTGGGAGATATTTTTCTTCCTGGTCCAGGCGCAAATGACTTGGTCGCCCTGCTAAAGGACCTTCCTATTACAGCAAGTGTTCGAGGCAATTGGGATGATCGTGTCCTGGAGGCCTTGGATGGTGAATATGGTTTGGAACATCCAAAAGAAATCCAGTCAATGCGCATGACCCAGTTTTTGATGGAGCGAATGGATCCTGCAACGATTGTCTGGCTACGAAGCTTGCCTTTGCTGGAAAAGAAAGAAGTTGAGGGACTGCGCTTTTCTATCTCTCATAATTTGCCAAATAAGAACTATGGTGGTGACTTGCTAGTTGAGAATGATACAGAGAAATTTGACAAACTGCTAGATGAGGAAACCGACGTGGCAGTCTATGGTCATGTTCATAAGCAGTTGCTTCGTTATGGCAGTCAAGGGCAACAAATCATCAATCCAGGTTCGATTGGTATGCCCTATTTTAATTGGGAAGCGTTAAAAAATCACCGTGCCCAGTATGCCGTGATAGAAGTTGAAGATGGGGAATTGGTAAATATCCTATTTCGTAAAGTCGCTTATGACTATGAAGCTGAGTTAGAATTGGCCAAGTCCAAGGGGCTTCCCTTTATCGAAATGTATGAAGAACTGCGTCGTGACGATAACTATCAGGGACACAATCTGGAATTATTAGCAAGCTTAATAGAAAAGCATGGGTATGTAGAAGATGTGAAGAATTTTTTTGATTTTTTGTAAGAGTTCCCTAAGATAATCAATGCAAACTAAAAACGATTGGCCTGTCCAATCGTTTTTAATATATCTTATTGTAACTGAGATTGATCTGGGAGATAAGAGCCACCTAGATAGATATTGCTGAGTTTTTCAAGTGTTCCATCTTGATAGAGTTCTTTGAGTGCTTTATCGAATTGCTCTTTAAACTCTTTTTGGTCACTTGAGAAAACGATATAGTTGTTGGGGCTATCGGCAGAAGGTAAGTCAACCACAGAAAGATCAAAACCACGATCCTTGATAATCTTTTGCACGGATACCTTGTCAAAAACGAGGAAATCAAATTCACCGTTAGAGAGGTCTAGGATTCGTTTGCCGATATCCTCGCCAGAAAAATCTATAGTGGCAGGATTGTCAGGGTGTTTTTGATTCCAGTTATTGATGAATTGAGCGTTTGAAGTTCCGGTATCTTCTTGCGTTGTTTTACCAGCAATTTGGTCGAGTGAAGTCAGAGGATTTTTCTTGTTGCTGACAAGGACGAGGGGATTGTTCGAAATTGGAAGTGAGTAGAGGTATTTTTCAGCACGCTCTTTTGTGTAACTCAAGTTATTTGCCGCAGCCTGATAGTGACCAGAATCAAGTCCTGGGAAGATACTTTCCCAGGCAGTTCTTTGGAATTGAATCTCGTAGTCGCTGAGTTTTTCATCCACTGCCTTTAGAACTTCAATATCGAAGCCTGTCAGATTGCCCTTGTCTTCATAGTCAAATGGTGGCACGTCGCCTGCTGTAGCAACGACGATTGTCTTTTGAGAACTAGTCTCTTTAGGTGTAGCTTGATTCCCACAGGCAACTAAAAATGGGAAGATGAGTAGTAATAGGCTAAATTTTTTCATAATGTCTCCATTCAAATGTAAAGTACTTGCTAGTTTATCAGAAACTTTCTTGATGAACCAATATATATTTTTTATGGTTGTGATAAAAAAACTTAATCATGGAAAATCCCTGCAAGCTCTTTCAAATTATGGTAGAATGGAAGCAGTAGAATTAGAAAAGGAAATCGATTATGAAATTTCTTGAATTAAATAAAAAACGTCATGCGACTAAGCAGTTTACTGATAAGCCAGTTGATCCTAAAGATGTGCGTACGGCTATCGAAATTGCAACCTTGGCACCAAGTGCCCACAACAGCCAGCCTTGGAAATTTGTAGTGGTGCGTGAGAAAAATGCCGAACTAGCAAAATTGGCTTACGGTTCAAACTTTGAACAGGTATCATCAGCGCCTGTAACTATTGCCTTGTTTACAGACACAGATTTGGCTAAACGTGCTCGTAAGATTGCCCGTGTTGGTGGTGCTAATAACTTTTCTGAAGAGTAACTTCAATATTTTATGAAGAATTTGCCTGCCGAGTTTGCGCGATACAGTGAACAACAAGTCAGCGACTACCTAGCCCTCAATGCAGGTTTGGTTGCTATGAACTTGGTTCTCGCTCTTACAGACCAAGGAATCGGATCAAATCTGATTCTTGGTTTTGACAAATCAAAAGTCAACGAAGTTTTGGATATCGAAGACCGCTTCCGCCCAGAACTCTTGATTACAGTGGGATACACAGACGAAAAATTGGAACCAAGCTACCGCTTGCCAGTAGATGAAATCATTGAGAAAAGATAGAAAGAAGAAAGAAATGACAACAATTGATTTTACAGCAGAAGTAGAAAAACGCAAAGAAGATCTCTTGGCTGACTTGTTTAGCCTTTTAGAAATCAACTCAGAACGTGATGACAGCAAGGTTGATGCTGAACATCCATTTGGACCTGGACCGGTAAAAGCCTTGGAAAAATTCCTTGAAATAGCAGATCGTGATGGCTACCCAACTAAAAATGTTGACAACTACGCAGGACATTTTGAGTTTGGTGATGGAGAAGAAGTTCTCGGAATCTTTGCCCACATGGACGTGGTGCCAGCTGGTAGCGGTTGGGACACAGACCCTTACACACCAACTATCAAAGATGGTCGCCTTTATGCGCGTGGGGCTTCGGACGACAAGGGTCCTACAACGGCTTGTTACTATGGTTTGAAAATCATCAAAGAGTTGGGCCTTCCAACTTCTAAGAAAGTTCGCTTCATCGTCGGGACAGACGAAGAATCAGGCTGGGCAGACATGGACTACTACTTCGAGCACGTAGGACTTGCAAAACCAGACTTTGGTTTCTCTCCTGATGCTGAGTTCCCTATCATCAACGGTGAAAAAGGAAACATCACAGAATACCTTCACTTTACAGGAGAAAATGCAGGTGCTGCCCGTCTTCACAGCTTTACAGGTGGTTTGCGTGAAAACATGGTACCAGAATCAGCAACAGCAGTCGTTTCAGGTGATTTGGCTGACTTGCAAGCTAAACTAGATGCCTTTGTTGCAGAACATAAACTTAGAGGAGAACTCCAAGAAGAAGCTGGCCAATACAAGGTGACCGTCATTGGTAAATCAGCCCACGGTGCTATGCCTGCTTCAGGTGTCAATGGTGCGACTTACCTAGCCCTCTTCCTTAGCCAGTTTGACTTTGCTGGTCCAGCCAAAGACTACCTTGACATCGCTGGTAAGATTCTCTTGAACGATCATGAGGGTGAAAATCTCAAGATTGCTCATGTGGATGAAAAGATGGGTGCCCTTTCTATGAATGCAGGCGTCTTCCGCTTTGATGAAACAAGTGCTGATAATACCATTGCCCTTAACATCCGCTATCCAAAAGGAACAAGTCCAGAACAAATCAAGTCAATCCTTGAAAACTTGCCAGTTGCTTCTGTTAGCCTTTCTGAGCACGGTCATACCCCTCACTATGTGCCAATGGAAGATCCACTTGTGCAAACCTTGTTGAATGTTTATGAAAAACAAACTGGTCTTAAAGGTCACGAGCAAGTCATCGGTGGTGGAACCTTTGGTCGCTTGCTAGAACGAGGTGTTGCCTATGGTGCTATGTTCCCAGACTCAATTGACACCATGCACCAAGCCAATGAATTTATCGCCTTGGACGATCTCTTCCGAGCTGCAGCAATCTATGCCGAAGCTATCTATGAATTGATCAAATAAAACGATAGAAGTCTGAGATTTTATGCTTGGACTTCTTTTTGGAGGGAAAACAGATGTCTCAAATCGAAAGAATCAAGCAGGCTATTATGGCGGATCCGCAGAATGCCAGCTATACAGAGCGTGGCATTGAACCTCTCTTTGCGGCGCCAAAGACTGCTCGCATCAATATTATCGGTCAGGCACCGGGACTTAAAACCCAAGAGGCAGGCCTTTATTGGAAGGACAAAAGTGGTGATCGCTTGCGAGAGTGGCTAGGTGTGGATGAGGACACCTTTTACAACTCAGGTTATTTTGCTGTTTTGCCTATGGATTTCTACTTTCCAGGGCATGGCAAGTCGGGTGATCTTCCGCCGCGGACTGGTTTTGCAGAAAAATGGCATCTGCAGCTCTTGCAAGAATTACCAGATATTCAGTTAACCCTCTTGATTGGCCAGTATGCCCAAGCCTACTATTTACATGAGAAAGTTAGTGGCAAGGTGACAGAACGGGTAAAACATTACCAGAACTATCTGCCAGACTATTTTCCTCTAGTTCACCCCTCGCCACGAAATCAAATCTGGATGGCCAAAAATCCTTGGTTTGAGGCAGAAGTGGTGCCAGATTTGAAAAAAAGAATTAAAGCTATTTTAGGAGAAAAAGAATGAAAGAAATTACCTTTGACGCATTTTACCAGCTATACCAAAACGACCAACTTTCTCTAGTGGACGTGAGAGAAGTAGATGAGTTTGAAGCTCTTCATTTAGAAGGTGCTCTCAACCTACCGCTTAGTCAATTGGCTGATAGTTATAATCAGTTGGACAAGGGCCGGTTGCATTATGTCATTTGCAAATCTGGAATGAGATCGGCGCGTGCTTGTCAATTTCTAGCTGAACAAGGTTATGAGGTTATCAATGTTCAGGGTGGCATGTTAGCTTTTGAAGAACTGTAAACAGTAGACTTTCTCCTACTCGGTGTGGCCTGGGTAGGAGAATTTTATTTTTAGACAATTCTCATTTTTGAGAATCTTGAAAACATTCAATATTTACTTCGTGATACTTTTTTCATACTCTTATTCATGATATACTAAGTCAGTATTTTATAAATATGAAGGAGATTTTCATGGCTAAAAAAGGTGCCCTAACAGGTTTGCTCCTGTTTGGAATATTTTTTGGTGCGGGGAACTTGATTTTTCCGCCTTCTCTAGGTGCTCTATCTGGAGAACATTTTCTTCCTGCTATCGCAGGTTTTGTCTTTTCAGGCGTTGGTATCGCCGTCTTGACCCTTATTATTGGAACGCTCAATCCTAAAGGATATATTCACGAGATTTCAACAAAGGTAGCGCCTTGGTTTGCGACGCTCTACCTCTCAGTTCTTTACTTGTCAATCGGTCCATTCTTTGCTATCCCACGTACAGCTACAACAGCTTACGAAGTAGGAATTAGCCCCCTTTTGTCGGATGCAAATAAAGGTCTTGGTTTGATTGTCTTTACGGTTCTGTATTTTGCGGCAGCCTATTTGATTTCGCTTAATCCATCAAAAATCTTAGACCGCATTGGACGAATTTTAACGCCAGTCTTTGCAATCTTGATTGTCATTTTGGTTGTTCTAGGAGCTTTCAAATACGGTGGAACAAGTCCTCAAGCTGCTTCAGCTGCTTATCAAGCTTCTGCTTTTGGTACAGGTTTCCTAGAAGGTTACAATACTTTGGATGCCCTTGCCTCAGTTGCCTTTAGCGTAATCGCAGTTCAAACCTTGAAACAACTTGGATTTTCAAGTAAGAAAGAATACATTTCAACTATTTGGGTGGTTGGTATCGTTGTTGCCCTTGCCTTCAGCGCTCTTTACATCGGTTTAGGTTTCCTTGGAAATCATTTCCCAGTACCTGCTGAAGCGATGAAGGGTGGAACACCGGGTGTTTACATCTTGTCACAAGCCACTCAAGAAATCTTTGGCTCAACAGCTCAACTCTTCCTTGCAGCTATGGTTACCGTAACCTGCTTCACAACAACAGTTGGTTTGATTGTGTCAACAGCTGAGTTCTTTAATGAGCGTTTCCCACGAATCAGCTACAAGGTTTATGCGACAGCCTTTACCTTGATTGGATTTGCTATTGCCAACTTGGGTCTTGATGCGATTATCAAGTACTCAATCCCAGTATTGGTTATCTTGTACCCAATCACGATTGCTATCGTCATGATTGTCATTGTCAACAAATTTGTGGCTCTTTCAAAACCAGGTATGCAGTTGACAATTGCTGTTGTTACAGCCATTGCCATTGCAAGCGTACTAGGAAGCTCATTTAAAGTTGAGTTTCTTGCAAACCTTGTCAACGCTCTTCCTTTTGCCAAGGCATCTCTCCCATGGTTGGTGCCAGCTATTGTCGGAATCTTGCTCTCATTGGTTCTACCAAACAAGCAAGAAAGTGATGTTTTTGAAATGGAATAATCATTAAAATCACTTTTGTAGCCAAGTCTACAGGAGTGATTTTCTTTTTTTATCCGATGATAAATGTGTTATAATAGGTAGCAAAAGAGGTGAAGAAATGAATCAAACAGTAGAATATATCAAAGAACTGACAGCCATTACGTCGCCAACGGGCTTCACTCGTGAGATTTCGGATTATTTAGTTAAGACTCTAGAAGGTTTTGGTTACCAACCGGTTCGCACAGCCAAGGGCGGTGTCAATGTAACCATCAAAGGGCAAAATGATGAAGAGCATCGCTATGTGACTGCCCATGTGGATACGCTTGGTGCTATTGTCCGTGCTGTCAAACCAGACGGCCGTCTTAAATTGGACCGTATCGGTGGTTTTCCTTGGAACATGATCGAAGGTGAAAACTGTATCGTTCATGTGGCTAGCACAGGTGAAAAAGTATCAGGTACCATCCTCATCCACCAAACTTCTTGCCATGTCTACAAGGATGCAGGAACTGCAGAACGTACCCAGGACAATATGGAAGTGCGTTTGGATGCAAAAGTGACCAATGAAAAAGAAACTCGTGCTCTCGGGATTGAGGTAGGTGATTTTATCAGCTTTGACCCACGAACTGTCGTGACAGAGACTGGTTTTATCAAGTCTCGACATTTGGATGACAAGGTCAGCGCAGCGATTTTGCTTAATCTGCTTCGTATTTATAAGAAAGAGAAGATTGAATTGCCAGTTACAACCCATTTTGCTTTTTCAGTCTTTGAAGAAGTGGGGCATGGTGCTAACTCAAGTATCCCTAGTCAAGTTGTCGAATATCTAGCTGTGGACATGGGAGCAATGGGAGATGATCAGCAGACAGACGAGTACACAGTCTCTATCTGTGTCAAGGATGCTTCAGGTCCTTATCACTATGAATTCCGCCAACATCTGGTTGCTCTAGCAAAAGAGCAAGACATTCCATTTAAACTAGATATCTATCCATTTTACGGTTCAGACGCTTCAGCGGCCATGTCTGCAGGGGCAGAGGTTAAGCATGCCCTTCTCGGTGCTGGTATCGAGTCTAGTCATTCTTATGAGCGTACTCATATTGATTCAGTTGTCGCGACGGAGCGTATGGTTGATGCCTATCTTAAGAGCGCACTGGTAGACTAATATGTGCCTTATTTGTCAGAGAATTGAGCTCATCAAGAAGGGAGAAAATCCCTACTTTGTAAAAGAACTAGAAACAGGCTATCTTGTGATTGGAGACCACCAGTATTTTGCAGGCTATAGTCTCTTTCTAGCCAAGGAACATGTTACCGAATTGCATCATTTAGAGAAGGAAACTAGAATCCGTTTTCTAGAAGAAATGAGTTTAGTCCAAGAGGCAGTTGCCAAGGCCTTTGCTGCTGAGAAAATGAATATCGAACTGCTAGGAAATGGCGATGCCCATCTCCATTGGCATCTGTTTCCTAGACGAAGAGGTGATATGAATGGTCACGGTCTCAAGGGTCGTGGACCAGTCTGGTGGGTCCCCTTTGAAGAAATGACAGCAGAAACCTACCAAGCAAAAACGGATGAGATTAAAAGATTAGTCAAACGTTTATCGTCAGAAGTAGATAAACTATTAGAAATAAAGGAGTAAAAATGAAAAAAAGATACCTTGTCTTGACAGCCTTGCTAGCCTTGAGTCTAGCAGCTTGTTCACAAGAAAAAGCAAAAAATGAAGATGGAGCAGCTAAGACAGAACAAACAGCCAAAGCTGATGGAACAGTCGGCAGTAAATCTCAAGGAGCTGCCCAGAAAAAAGCAGAAGTGGTTAACAAAGGAGACTACTACAGCATCCAAGGAAAATACGATGAAATCATCGTAGCCAACAAACACTATCCATTGTCAAAAGACTACAATCCAGGGGAAAATCCAACAGCCAAGGCTGAGTTGGTCAAGCTCATCAAAGCTATGCAAGAGGCAGGTTTCCCAATCAGTGATCATTACAGTGGCTTTAGAAGTTATGAAACTCAGACCAAACTCTATCAAGATTATGTAAATCAAGATGGGAAAGAAGCTGCCGACCGTTATTCTGCTCGACCTGGCTATAGCGAACACCAGACAGGTTTAGCCTTTGATGTGATTGGGACAAATGGTGATTTGGTGACAGAAGAAAAAGCGGCCCAATGGCTCTTGGATCATGCGGCTGATTATGGCTTTGTTGTCCGTTATCTCAAAGGCAAGGAAAAGGAAACAGGCTATATGGCTGAAGAATGGCACCTTCGTTATGTCGGAAAAGAAGCAAAAGAAATTGCTGAGAGTGGTCTCAGTTTGGAAGAATACTATGGATTTGAAGGCGGAGATTACGTCGATTAAAAAATAAACTTTTCTCTTGCAATTCCAGATAAATAGTGTATAATAGATGGGTATGTGAAAAGCATACTTGTGGGAGGTAAAAATCTCTAATTACCGCCAAAACCACAAAGGAGGATTTAAAAATGGCTAAAAAAGTCGAAAAACTTGTAAAATTGCAAATCCCTGCTGGTAAAGCTACACCAGCTCCACCGGTTGGACCTGCTCTTGGTCAAGCTGGTATCAACATCATGGGATTCACAAAAGAGTTCAACGCTCGTACAGCTGACCAAGCTGGTATGATTATTCCAGTTGTTATCTCAGTTTACGAAGATAAATCATTTACTTTCATCACTAAAACACCACCAGCTGCTGTTCTTTTGAAAAAAGCTGCAGGTGTTGAAAAAGGATCAGGTACACCTAACAAAACTAAAGTTGCTACAGTTACTCGTGCGCAAGTACAAGAAATTGCAGAAACTAAGATGCCAGATTTGAACGCAGCAAACGTAGAGTCTGCAATGCGTATGATCGAAGGTACTGCTCGTTCTATGGGATTCACTGTTGTTGACTAATCAATAACACAGTAGAAAATCTCACAGCAGTCTATTAGTTGCTTTTTATGCTAGGCAAGTGACTGAAGCTTGTACTTGGGTACAGCAAGGGAGCTTAATGAAATAGGAAAAGAATCTAATAGACTGAAAACCCGCAAGACTTCATCATTTCGAGGAGTGACGTGGGAGATGAAAATCGATTGAACCACTTACAAGGAGAATAGAAAATGGCTAAAAAAAGCAAACAACTTCGTGCTGCTCTTGAGAAAATCGACAGCACAAAAGCATACAGCGTAGAAGAAGCTGTAGCACTTGCAAAAGAAACTAACTTTGCAAAATTTGACGCAACTGTAGAAGTTGCTTACAACTTGAACATCGACGTTAAAAAAGCTGACCAACAAATCCGTGGAGCAATGGTATTGCCAAACGGTACTGGTAAAACTTCACGCGTTCTTGTTTTCGCACGTGGTGCAAAAGCTGAAGAAGCAAAAGCTGCTGGTGCAGACTTTGTTGGTGAAGATGACCTTGTTGCTAAAATCAACGACGGTTGGTTGGACTTCGACGTAGTTATCGCTACACCTGACATGATGGCTCTTGTTGGACGTCTTGGACGTGTCCTTGGACCACGTAACTTGATGCCAAACCCTAAAACTGGTACTGTAACAATGGATGTTGCTAAAGCAGTTGAAGAGTCTAAAGGTGGTAAAATCACTTACCGTGCTGACCGTGCAGGTAACGTTCAAGCAATCATCGGTAAAGTATCATTTGAAGCTGAAAAATTGGTTGAAAACTTCAAAGCTTTCAACGAAACAATCCAAAAAGCAAAACCAGCTACAGCTAAAGGAACTTACGTAACAAACTTGACTATCACAACTACTCAAGGTGTTGGTATCAAAGTTGACGTAAACTCACTTTAATCAGTAGTTTATAAACAAGGGCGAGTACGAAAGTGCTCGTTTTTTTGCTTAGAACGGGCATGTTGTTTATCTGGATTTGTAATACTCTTCAAACCACGTTAGCTTTGCCTTGCCGTACTCAAGTACAGTATGCAGCTAGCTTCCTAGTTTGATCTTTGATTTCCATTGAGTATTATTTGTGGGTAGCATTTACTAGTGAAGCTGTTAGTGATTCTCAAATTTGACGTTGGAAATTAGAACCGTCAGAGGAAGGGATAGCGAAATCGTGGCTCTACGAACAGGAAGGTGGAGATTCGTATAGTGGATGAAGATGAGAGCAATTCCAAAGTACAAAAATAGTCGTAACCTATATGCGTAAACTACGTGAGCAATTGAATTCGAACTAGAGAGGTGGTTAATAGATTTATGCTATAGTCATGTCAGCTTGTATGCTTTTGATTCTAGTTTATCAAATAATAGATTAGAATTGTCAGATAATATCGTTTTGTGTTATAATGAAGAAAAAATAGAGGTGTTCAAATGTCAGAAGCAGGTCATAAGTTTTTAGCAAAATTGGGGAAAAAACGCTTACGTCCAGGTGGAAAACGTGCTACAGATTGGTTAATTGCGGAAGGAGGATTTTCAAAAGAAAAGAGAATACTAGAAGTTGCGTGCAATAGGGGAACTACAGCAATTGAGTTGGCACAGCGTTTTGGTTGTAAGATAACTGCTGTTGATATGGATGCTCAAGCTTTAGAAGTGGCTGAAAAATCTGCTGAAACGGCAGGTGTTGGTCATTTAATCAGTTTTGAAAGAGCAAATGCAATGAAACTTCCTTATGAAGATGCTAGTTTTGATATTGTTATAAATGAAGCTATGCTGACTATGCAAGCCGATCAAGCTAAGAAAAAATGTGTAATGGAATATCTAAGGGTTTTAAAACCTGAAGGTCTTCTCTTGACACATGATGTGCTTCTTAAGGAAGCTAAAGAGTCTGTCAGACAGGAATTGTCGCAAGCAATTCATGTAAATGTAGGTCCTTTAACTCAAGATGGTTGGGAACAGGTGATGATAGAATCAGGTTATTGTGATGTGAAAGTATTGACTGGTGAAATGACATTAATGAAATTATCAGGTATGATTTATGACGAAGGTTGGCTAGGAACCTTGAAGATTTGTGTAAATGCTTGTAAAAAGGAGAATAGAAAGCAGTTTTTAACTATGTATAAAATGTTTGATAAGAATAAAAAGAACTTGGGCTTTATTGCTATGGCTAGTCATAAATCGCAAATCGTTAGATAATCATTGAAGTTAACTTTTCCTTTTTTCTTTCTTAAAAAATATGCTATAATAGAGAGTAAAAAACTTTGAAAGAAAGAAAAAGATGAATTTAAAAGATTATATTGCAACAATTGAAAATTATCCAAAGGAAGGAATTACCTTCCGTGATATTAGTCCTTTGATGGCTGATGGGAATGCTTATAGCTACGCTGTTCGTGAAATCGTTCAGTATGCTACTGACAAGAAAATTGACATGATCGTGGGACCTGAGGCTCGTGGTTTTATCGTGGGCTGTCCAGTTGCCTTTGAGTTGGGAATTGGTTTTGCGCCTGTTCGTAAGCCAGGTAAATTGCCACGCGAAGTTATTTCTGCTGACTATGAAAAAGAGTACGGTGTTGATACCTTGACTATGCATGCTGACGCCATTAAGCCAGGTCAACGTGTTCTTATCGTAGATGACCTCTTAGCAACAGGTGGAACTGTTAAGGCAACTATCGAGATGATTGAAAAACTTGGTGGTGTTGTAGCAGGTTGTGCCTTCCTTGTTGAATTGGATGAATTGAACGGCCGTGAAAAAATCGGTGACTACGATTACAAAGTTCTGATGCATTATTAATGAAAAACAGTCCCTAGGGCTGTTTTCTCTACATTAGGATATAAAAATAGACTATAGCTAGTTAGAGAAAAACTATAATTGAAAACTATATCTTCTTGCAGTATAATAAAAGGACTAAGTGTTTGAGTTTTAGTTTCATACTCAATGAAAATCAAAGAGCAAACTAGGAAACTAGCCGCAGGCTGCTCAAAGTACAGCTTTGAGGTTGCAGATAGAACTGACGAAGTCAGCTCAAAACACTGTTTTGAGGTTGCAGATAGAACTGACGAAGTCAGTAACATATATCTACGGCAAGGCAACGTTGACGCGGTTTGAAGAGATTTTCGAAGAGTTTCAAACATATGCAATGATTCCTGAAAGAATACAGTTAGGAGAGGGTTATGCCGATTCGAATTGATAAAAAACTACCAGCTGTTGAGATTTTACGGACAGAGAATATCTTTGTCATGGATGATCAACGTGCGGCCCACCAAGATATCCGTCCTTTGAAGATTTTAATCTTAAATCTTATGCCACAGAAAATGGTCACAGAAACCCAGTTGTTGCGCCATTTGGCCAATACACCCCTGCAACTGGATATCGATTTTCTCTATATGGAGAGCCACCGTTCTAAAACAACTCGTTCAGAGCACATGGAGACCTTTTATAAAACTTTTCCTGAAGTCAAAGATGAGTATTTTGATGGCATGATTATCACGGGTGCTCCAGTTGAGCATTTACCATTTGAGGAAGTGGACTATTGGGAGGAATTTAGTCAGGTAATCGAGTGGTCCAAGACTCATGTCTATTCGACCCTTCATATCTGTTGGGGTGCTCAGGCTGGTCTTTATCTGCGCTATGGAGTGGAAAAATACCAGATGGACAGTAAGTTATCGGGTATCTATCCTCAGGACACCTTAAAGGAAGGTCATCTTCTCTTTAGAGGCTTTGACGATAGCTATGTATCTCCTCATTCACGGCATACGGAGATTTCTAAGGAAGAAGTCTTAAACAAGACCAATCTTGAAATTTTATCAGAAGGACCTCAGGTTGGGGTTTCTATTTTGGCCAGTCGTGACTTACGAGAAATTTATAGTTTTGGGCATTTGGAGTATGACCGTGATACCTTGGCAAAAGAGTATTTTCGAGATCGTGATGCAGGTTTGGATCCTCATATTCCAGAAAATTACTTTAAGGATGATGATGTCAATCAGGTACCTTGTCTTTGTTGGTCTTCATCAGCAGCCCTCTTTTTCAGTAACTGGGTAAACTATGCGGTCTATCAGGAGACGCCTTTTGACTGGAGAAAGATAGAAGATGATGCATCTGCATATGGATATTTATAAGAGGAATTATGACATATTTAGACGCTTTTAAATCAGGGAACTTGGTTTTACCGAGTGCCCTGCTCTTGCATTTTAAGGAACTCTTTCCTTCTAGCGACGATTTTCTAGTCTGGCAATTTTTCTATTTGCAAAATACGACAGGCTTGGAAGAAATGTCTCCAAGTCAGATTGCTGAAAGGATTGGCAAGGAAATTTCAGATGTCAACCAGGCCATTTCCAATCTGACGGAGAGGGGACTGCTTCAGTACCGTACTATAGAATTAAATGGCGAAATCGAATTGCTTTTTGATGCTAGTTTGGCCTTGGAACGTTTGGATGACCTGCTTGGAGCAGTTCATTCAAGTTCAGACCAGCTGACACCTCAAAATCAGCTCAAGGAGTTGGTAGAAACCTTCCAGCAGGAGTTGGGGCGCTTGTTGACTCCTTTTGAAATTGAAGATTTGACTAAGACACTAAAAGAAGATGGGATCAGTGCTGACTTGATTAAGGAAGCTCTTCGTGAAGCTGTTTTGAATGGAAAACCAAACTGGAAGTACATTCAGGCCATTTTGAGAAATTGGCGCCATGAAGGAATCAAGAGTGTGGCTCAAATTGAGGCTAAGCGGGCAGAGAGAGAAGTCAGCAATCCTCAGTTGACACAGGTATCTGCAGATTTCAGAAATGCCATGGATCTTTGGAAGGATTAATCCATGCAAGCAGGATTGAAATCCGAGTAAGATTTGCAAGCTGTGTCTAATTGTGATAAAATAAATAGAAAATAAATTGAAAAAAGAGGTATGTGAAATGTCACGTAAACCATTTATCGCTGGTAACTGGAAAATGAACAAAAATCCAGAAGAAGCTAAAGCATTCGTTGAAGCAGTTGCATCAAAACTTCCTTCATCAGATCTTGTTGAAGCAGGTATCGCTGCTCCAGCTCTTGATTTGACAGCTGTTCTTGCTGCTGCAAAAGGTTCAAACCTTAAAGTTGCTGCTCAAAACTGCTACTTTGAAAATGCAGGTGCTTTCACTGGTGAAACTAGCCCACAAGTTTTGAAAGAAATCGGTACTGACTACGTTGTTATCGGTCACTCAGAACGCCGTGACTACTTCCATGAAACTGACGAAGATATTAACAAAAAAGCAAAAGCAATCTTTGCAAACGGTATGCTTCCAATTATCTGTTGTGGTGAGTCACTTGAAACTTACGAAGCTGGTAAAGCTGCTGAATTCGTAGGTGCTCAAGTATCTGCTGCATTGGCTGGATTGACTGCTGAACAAGTTGCTGCATCAGTTATCGCTTACGAGCCAATCTGGGCTATCGGTACTGGTAAATCAGCTTCACAAGATGACGCACAAAAAATGTGTAAAGTTGTTCGTGACGTTGTAGCTGCTGACTTTGGTCAAGAAGTTGCAGACAAAGTTCGTGTTCAATACGGTGGTTCTGTTAAACCTGAAAACGTTGCTTCATACATGGCTTGTCCAGATGTTGACGGTGCCCTTGTAGGTGGTGCGTCACTTGAAGCAGAAAGCTTCTTGGCTTTGCTTGACTTTGTAAAATAATCAGTAGCAAAAGCTAGGTGGAACAGCATTCAGATGTCTGTTCCATTTTTTATAGGAGAGGAAAGATTGAAAACAAAGATTGGAAAAATTGGATTAGCGAGTATCTTTTTACTAGGCTTGGCAGTTAGTCATGTAGCTGCAAATGAAACTGAAGTAGCAAAAACTTCGCAGGATACAACGACAGTTTCAAGTAGTTCAGAGCAAAATCAGTCTTCTAATAACACTCAAACGAGTGCAGGAGTAAAGACCAATGCTTCTGCCCACTGGGAGGGGGATTATTATGTAAAGGCTGATGGTTCCAAAGCAAAGAGTGAGTGGATTTTTGATAACTACTATAAGGCTTGGTTTTATATTAAGTCAGACGGTCGTTATGCTCAAAATGAGTGGCAGGGCAATTACTACCTAAAATCAGGTGGCTATATGGCTAAGAATGAATGGGTTTATGATAACGCCTATAAGAATTGGTTTTACCTGAAGTCCGATGGTTCTTATGCTAACCAGGAATGGCATTCTGTTGGAGGTAAATGGTACTATTTTAAAAAATGGGGCTATTTAGCTAAAAGCCAATGGCAGGGAAGTTATTTCCTAAATGGTCAAGGTGCTATGATGCAAAATGAATGGCTTTATGATCCAGCCTATTCATCTTACTTCTATCTCAAGTCTGATGGTTCTTATGCAAATCAAGAGTGGCAAAAGGTAGACGGCAAGTGGTACTATTTCAAGAAGTGGGGTTACATGGCTAAAGATGAGTGGCAGGGTAACTATTACTTGACAGAAAGTGGTGCTATGGCGACTGGTGAATTAGTCATGAATGATGCTCGCTATATTTTTTCTGACTCAGGTGAGTTAAAAGAAAAGAAAGACTTGAATGTTGGATGGGTTCACCGAAATGGCAGACGTTATTTCTTTAACCATCGTGAAGAACAAGTTGGGACTGATCAAGTTAAAAAGGTCATCGATGTCAGTGAGCACAATGGTCGTATCAGTGACTGGAAAAAGGTCATCGATGATAATGGAGTAGATGGAGTCATTGTTCGTTTGGGCTATAGTGGAACTGAGGACAAGGAATTGGCTCATAATATTAAGGAGTTAAACCGTCTTGGAATTCCTTACGGTGTTTACCTTTATACTTATGCTGAAAATGAGACTGATGCTGAGAATGATGCTAATCAGACCATTGAACTCTTGAAAAAATACAAGATGAACTTGTCTTACCCTATCTACTACGATGTTGAGAACTGGGAATATGTCAATAAGAGCAAGAGAGCTCCAAGTGATACTGGAACCTGGGTTAAGATTATCAACAAGTATATGGCAATAATGAAGCAGGCTGGTTATCAAAATGTGAATGTTTATAGCTACCGTCAACTTTTGCAAACTCGTTTGAATCATCCTGATATTTTGCAACATGTTAACTGGGTTGCTGCTTATACTGATGCGCTTGATTGGACAAATTCTCATTATTCAGGTGAAAAAGGATGGCAATATACCTCATCTGAATACTTAAAAGGAATTCGTGGTCGTGTTGACGTTAGCGTTTGGTATTAAGATATAAGTTTGAGAAAGGGGTGTGCAAGAAAATTGCATCCCTTTTTTCTTTATTTTGTCGCAGTTAATACTCTTTGAAAATCAAATTCAAACCACGTCAACGTCACCTTGCCGTACTCAAGTACAGCCTGCGGCTAGTTTCCTAGTTTGCTCTTTGATTTTCATTGAGTATAAGAGAGGTGTAAGGGGACTGGGTTTCATTCTAAAAAATTCTTAAATTATCAGTCTATTGCAACTTTTCTCATGTGAGTCATTTGGCTTGCTATTGGTTTTACTTAGTAGTATACTAAGGTAGTAATCATTAAGAAGTGATTACAAATAATAATGAATGAGGTAAAAACAATGGTAGAATTGAAAAAAGAAGCAGTAAAAGATGTAACATCATTAACAAAAGCAGCGCCAGTAGCATTGGCAAAAACAAAGGAAGTCTTGAACCAAGCAGTTGCTGATTTGTATGTAGCTCATGTGGCTTTGCACCAAGTGCACTGGTACATGCGTGGTCGTGGTTTCCTTGTATGGCATCCAAAAATGGATGAGTACATGGACAGCCTTGATGGCTATCTTGACGAAATCAGCGAACGTTTGATTACACTTGGTGGCAGCCCATTCTCTACTTTGACAGAATTCCTTCAACATAGTGAAATCGAAGAAGAAGAAGGAGAATTCCGTAGTGTTGAAGAAAGCTTGGAACGTGTCCTAGATGTTTATCGTTATCTCATCACTCTGTTCCAAAAAGCTTTGGATGTTACTGATGAAGAAGGTGATGATGTGACAAACGATATCTTTGTTGGTGCTAAAGCTGAACTTGAGAAAACGGTTTGGATGCTTGCCGCAGAACTTGGACAAGCACCTGGTTTGTAAGAAACAATAGCAACATATATAAATCTGTAAGAAATTTCTTACAGATTTTTTCTATCTTGTAAGCTATTCCAAACCAGTCTTTTTTTGAGTTTTTTGATAAAATAGTACTATCAGTGAAAAGGATGGAAGCATGACTAAGAAAATCGTAGCTATTTGGGCCCAGGATGAAGAGGGTGTGATTGGTAAGGACAATCGTCTGCCTTGGTATTTGCCAGCAGAACTGCAACACTTTAAAGAAACAACTCTGAATCATGCTATCTTGATGGGGCGCGTGACCTTTGATGGGATGGGGCGTCGCTTGCTTCCAAAACGGGAGACCTTGATTTTGACACGTAACCCGGAAGAAAAGATAGATGGGGTTACTACTTTTCAGGATGTCCAGTCTGTTCTCGACTGGTATCAGGGGCAAGACAAGAATCTCTATATTCTCGGTGGCAGACAAATTTTTCAGGCTTTTGAGCCCTACCTTGACGAAGTGATTGTGACTCACATTCATGCTCGTGTGGAGGGAGATACCTATTTTCCTGAGGAGTTTGACTTGTCTCTTTTTGAGACGGTTTCAAGCAAATCCTATACCAAAGATGACAAAAATCCTTATGATTTTACCATCCAATACCGCAAGAGAAAGGAAGTCTAATGGAACGTAGTATATTTGGTTTTTTCACAGCCATGCTGTGTTTGGTCTGCTTGCTTGCAGGGGCACAGGCTTTTCGTAAAAAGCGTTATGGACTTTCTGTCCTGCTCTGGTTAAATGCCTTTACCAATTTGGTCAATAGTATCCATGCTTTTTACATGACCTTATTTTAGATAGAATGACAGTATAGAATAGAACGGAAGGAAATCATGCCTACAACTAGGAATAATGATATGATGGTTTATTGCTCATTTTGTGGCAAAAGCCAAGAAGAAGTACAAAAAATAATTGCTGGGAACAACGCCTTTATCTGTAATGAATGTGTGGAGTTAGCCCAGGAAATCATTCGGGAAGAGTTGGCTGAGGAAGTATTGGCAGACTTGTCTGAGGTACCAAAACCAATCGAACTCCTCCATATCTTGAACCACTATGTAATCGGTCAAGATCGTGCCAAACGTGCTTTAGCAGTAGCAGTATACAACCACTACAAACGCATCAATTTCCACGATACGCGTGAAGAGTCAGAAGATGTGGATTTGCAGAAGTCAAACATCTTGATGATTGGCCCAACTGGTTCAGGGAAAACTTTCCTTGCCCAGACCTTGGCTAAGAGCTTGAATGTACCTTTTGCAATTGCGGATGCGACAGCTCTTACGGAGGCTGGTTATGTAGGTGAGGATGTGGAAAATATCCTCCTCAAACTCTTGCAGGCTGCTGACTTTAACATTGAACGTGCAGAGCGTGGCATTATCTACGTGGATGAAATTGACAAGATTGCTAAGAAGAGCGAGAACGTGTCTATCACACGTGATGTTTCTGGGGAAGGTGTACAACAAGCCCTTCTCAAGATTATCGAGGGAACAGTTGCAAGCGTGCCGCCTCAAGGTGGACGTAAACATCCACAACAAGAGATGATTCAAGTGGATACTAAAAATATCCTCTTCATCGTGGGTGGTGCCTTTGATGGTATTGAAGAAATCGTCAAACAACGTCTGGGTGAAAAAGTCATCGGATTTGGTCAAAACAATAAGGCGATTGACGAAAACAGCTCTTACATGCAAGAAATTATCGCAGAAGATATTCAAAAATTTGGTATTATCCCTGAGTTGATTGGACGCTTGCCAGTCTTTGCAGCTCTTGAGCAATTGACTGTTGATGACTTGGTTCGTATTTTGAAAGAGCCAAGAAATGCCTTGGTCAAACAGTACCAAACCTTGCTATCTTATGATGATGTCGAGTTGGAATTTGACGACGAAGCTCTTCAAGAGATTGCCAATAAGGCCATCGAACGCAAAACGGGTGCGCGTGGTCTTCGCTCAATTATTGAAGAAACCATGCTAGATGTCATGTTTGAAGTACCGAGTCAGGAAAATGTGAAATTGGTTCGTATCACAAAAGAAGCTGTCGATGGAACGGATAAACCGATTCTAGAAACAGCCTAGAGGTGACTATGGAACTTAATACACACAATGCTGAAATCTTGCTCAGTGCAGCTAATAAATCCCACTATCCGCAGGATGACCTGCCAGAGATTGCCCTTGCAGGGCGTTCAAATGTTGGTAAATCCAGCTTTATCAATACCATGCTGAACCGTAAGAATCTGGCCCGAACATCAGGTAAACCTGGTAAAACCCAGCTTCTCAACTTCTTTAATATCGATGATAAGATGCGCTTTGTGGATGTGCCTGGTTATGGCTATGCCCGTGTTTCTAAAAAGGAACGTGAAAAGTGGGGGCGCATGATTGAGGAATATCTGACAACCAGGGAAAATCTCCGTGCGGTTGTTAGTTTGGTGGATCTCCGCCACGACCCGTCAGCAGATGATGTGCAGATGTACGAATTTCTCAAGTATTATGAGATTCCGGTTATCATTGTGGCGACCAAGGCGGACAAGATTCCTCGTGGTAAATGGAACAAGCACGAATCAGCAATCAAAAAGAAATTAAACTTTGACCCAAGTGACGACTTCATCCTCTTTTCATCTGTCAGCAAGGCAGGGATGGATGAGGCTTGGGATGCAATCTTAGAAAAATTGTGAGGAAAAGAAAATGGCAAAAACAATTCACACAGACAAAGCTCCAAAGGCTATCGGACCATATGTTCAAGGAAAAATCGTTGGCAACCTTTTGTTTGCTAGTGGTCAAGTTCCCCTATCTCCTGAAACTGGGGAAATCGTAGGAGAGACTATCCAAGAACAGACAGAACAAGTCTTGAAAAACATTGGTGCTATTTTGGCAGAAGCAGGAACAGACTTTGACCATGTTGTCAAAACAACTTGTTTCTTGAGCGATATGAACGACTTTGTTCCTTTTAACGAGGTTTACCAAACGGCCTTTAAAGAGGAATTTCCAGCTCGTTCAGCAGTAGAGGTAGCTCGTCTTCCTCGTGATGTAAAAGTCGAAATCGAAGTCATCGCAGAGATTGGATAAGCTAGTTGAAGTTTGGTTCTGCCAAACTTCTTTTGATATAAGGAGAAAAAGATGACAAAGAAACAACTTCACTTGGTGATTGTGACAGGAATGAGTGGTGCGGGAAAAACTGTAGCCATTCAGTCCTTCGAGGATCTAGGTTATTTTACCATTGATAATATGCCACCAGCTCTCTTGCCTAAGTTTTTGCAGTTGGTGGAAACAAAGGAAGACGACCATAAGTTGGCCTTGGTAGTAGATATGCGTAGCCGTTCTTTCTTTTCAGAAATTCAAACTGTTTTGGATGGGTTGGAAAATAAGGAAGAACTGGACTTTAAAATTCTATTTTTGGATGCAGCTGATAAGGAATTGGTCGCTCGTTACAAGGAAACCAGACGGAGTCACCCACTAGCTGCAGATGGACGGATTTTGGATGGAATCAAGCTGGAACGTGAGCTCTTGGCACCTTTGAAAAATATGAGTCAAAATGTGGTGGATACGACTGAACTCACTCCACGTGAGTTGCGTAAAACCATTGCAGAGCAGTTTTCGGATCAGGAACAAGCCCAGTCTTTCCGTATCGAAGTTATGTCTTTCGGGTTTAAATATGGAATCCCAATTGATGCGGACCTAGTCTTTGATGTCCGATTCTTGCCAAATCCCTACTATCTACCAGAACTTCGAAACCAAACGGGTGTGGATGAACCAGTTTATGACTATGTCATGAACCATCCTGAGTCAGAAGATTTTTATCAACATTTGTTGGCCTTGATTGAGCCGATTTTGCCAAGTTACCAAAAGGAAGGGAAGTCTGTTTTGACCATTGCCATGGGTTGTACGGGTGGACAACACCGTAGCGTGGCCTTTGCTAAACGCTTGGCGCAGGACTTATCCAAGAATTGGCCTGTCAATGAAGGGCATCGAGACAAAGACCGAAGAAAGGAAACGGTAAACCGTTCATGAGAAAACCAAAGATAACGGTGATTGGTGGAGGGACTGGGATCCCCGTCATTCTTAAAAGTCTGCGGGAAAAAGATGTGGAAATCGCAGCTATCGTAACGGTGGCAGATGATGGTGGTTCATCAGGTGAACTCCGAAAAAATATGCAGCAATTGACACCGCCAGGCGATCTTCGCAATGTCCTTGTGGCTATGTCGGATATGCCTAAGTTTTATGAGAAAGTCTTTCAGTATCGCTTTTCTGAAGATGCTGGAGCCTTTGCTGGCCATCCATTGGGCAATCTCATTATTGCGGGTCTGTCAGAAATGCAGGGTTCGACCTACAATGCTATGCAGTTGCTGAGTAAATTTTTCCACACAACTGGGAAGATTTATCCTTCCAGTGACCATCCTTTGACCCTGCACGCAGTCTTTCAGGATGGGACAGAGGTGGCTGGAGAGAGCCATATTGCAGACCATCCGGGCATGATTGACCATGTCTATGTGACCAATACCCTCAACGATGATACACCTCTGGCTAGCCGTCGAGTAGTGCAGACCATTCTTGAAAGTGACATGATTGTCCTAGGGCCAGGTTCCCTCTTTACCTCGATTTTGCCCAATATCGTGATTAAAGAAATCGGCCAGGCTCTTTTGGAAACCAAGGCAGAAATCGCTTATGTCTGCAATATTATGACCCAACGTGGGGAGACGGAACATTTTACAGATAGCGACCACGTGGAAGTCTTGCATCGTCACCTTGGCCGACCTTTTATCGATACGGTCTTGGTGAATATCGAAAAAGTTCCTCAGGAATATATGAATTCCAACCGGTTTGATGAATACTTGGTACAGGTGGAGCATGATTTTGCTGGTCTTTGTAAGCGAGTTCCGCGTGTGATTTCATCCAACTTCCTTCGTCTGGAAAATGGGGGTGCCTTCCACGATGGGGATTTGATTGTGGACGAGTTGATGCGGATTATACAGGTGAGAAAATGAGTTTCACAGTAGCAGTAAAAGAAGAAATCTTAGGTCAACACCATCTGAGCCGGCATGAATTATCTGCCATTATCAAGATGTCTGGCAGTATCGGTCTCTCGACTTCGGGTTTGACCTTGTCAGTTGTGACAGAAAATGCCAAACTGGCTCGTCACCTCTATGAGTCTTTTCTCCATTTCTACGAAATCAAATCGGAAATTCGACATCACCAAAGAAGTAATCTTCGTAAGAATCGGGTCTATACCGTTTTTACAGATGAAAAAGTGCAGGACTTGTTGAGTGATTTGCACTTGGCAGACTCCTTTTTTGGTCTGGAAACAGGTATTGATGAGGAGATTTTATCAGACGAGGAAGCCGGTCGTGCTTATCTTTGTGGCGCTTTCTTGGCAAATGGAAGCATTCGTGACCCTGAGTCAGGTAAGTACCAGTTGGAAATCAGTTCTGTCTATTTGGATCACGCGCAAGGGATTGCCTCACTTCTCCAGCAATTTTTACTGGATGCCAAGGTGCTTGAACGTAAGAAGGGGGCTGTGACCTACCTCCAGCGAGCTGAAGACATTATGGACTTTTTGATAGTAATCGGAGCCATGCAGGCGCGTGATGATTTTGAGCGGGTTAAGATTTTGCGAGAAACCCGTAACGACCTCAATCGGGCCAATAATGCCGAGACAGCTAATATTGCTCGGACAGTTTCTGCCAGCATGAAGACCATCAACAATATCAGCAAAATCAAAGATATCATGGGCTTAGAAAACCTGCCAGTGGATTTGCAGGAAGTGGCGCAGTTGCGGATTCAGCACCCAGACTACTCTATCCAGCAGTTAGCAGATAGCCTCAGCACCCCTCTGACCAAAAGTGGTGTCAATCACAGACTCAGAAAAATCAATAAGATAGCCGATGAGTTATAAAGATATAAAACACCTCTTTCTTGACAATTGAACAGAACATGTGAGATAATAAATAAGAATTGAGAAGTTCTAGCATTTTAGTGCTAAAACAGAAATCCCCTCGGTACTGCAATACCAAGGGGATTTTTTCTGGGTTAGATAGCACTAACCAGGAAAGTTACTTGTCGAAGTGATCGTCTAACCAACGAGTCACCATCCATGAGATGATACTCTCGATGACTGCGATAAGTACTATTTTGAGAAGTTCTGGCATCTGTAATACCTCCTTTTCCAAGGAGTATCGTTAGTGCCATCGTTATGATATCACATGCTCTATCAATTTGATAGGACATTTTTGCTTTTTGAAAAAGAAGGGGAAAGGCAAAAAGCAATGTCATTAAGTTAAGAAATTTAGCTCTTTAAAATCAAAAACGCATAATATCAGATATTGAAAACCGTGATACTATGCGTTTTATTGTGAGAAAATTTATTTCATTTTCTCCTGAAATTGAGTTTTTACCCAGTCTCTAATGAGTTATTTCCAAGTGACCAGTTCGCTCCAAACGCTAACATTCGATATAGTAGAGGTTTCACCAGCTGGAACCCATTTGTTGGTGCCTAAGTATCTAACTTCTAGTTTACGAACGTTTACTGTGTAAGATGCTTTTAGTCTAATATAACCATAAGTGTAGGGTGGTACGTTATGGGAGACTGAGTGATTTAAACTAAGTCCAGCTCCAGACTCCGGAGCAGAAAAGCTAACACCTGCACCTACAGTCAGAGTAGCTCCAGCTTTTCCACCATAGGCAGTTGAACTTACAGGACCTGATGTGGTGCTTTTCTTGTAAGAGTGAGAGTATTTAGTTCTATAGTCTGCAACACCAGTTGCATTAGAACGAGTCTGATACGTAGATTTAGACTCTAAATAGGCGTCTCTAAGTTCAGTTGTATAAAATGACAATAACTCTCCTGTGTTGATATCTTTTACAATACGATTAGATACAATTTCATAATTTGTACCAGGATAGACATCAGCAAAAACCGTAGATGTTGTGACTAAGAATAATAGACTTGATAGTAGAGAGAAAAACAATAGTTTCAGTTTAATCATAACAAATTTCCTTTCTTCATGAGTAAAAGATTATTTTTTCAATCCTTTGAAAGTTATAATGCAACCCGAAATAATACTGAGAGTTCCTACAGGTCTCCAATATAGTTGCCAAAAGAATAAATTTATTCTTTCTTTCAGTGTTGCATAGGGTTCGGCATAATAGGGGTTGATGTGAAATAATAAAAAACCAAAACATAAAACTATGATTCCAGTTAAGAATAAAATGTCCTTATTTACTTTCCTCATAAAACCTCCTTTTATTTTATTTAAAGCGCTTTCTATTATTAGTATACGTCAAAAAAAGAAAAAAACAAGTCTATTTATTTATTTTTTTATATGGTATAATAGAATAGTTGGAGAGTTTTTATATAGCTTTAAAAGGCTGATATGAATACTTTGTATAATCTAATGATTCTTCAAAAAATTTCTTATTCAAACAAGAGCAAAGAGAAGGTGGGCTGCATATCAGAAGTTAGATGTATTTCTGTCTAACTTTTGAGGTGTAGTTCATTTTAAAACCACGAATCCTATGTGACTCGTGGTTCTTTTTTATAAACTGGTTGAGTGTTTTGGCTGCACTTTTTGCTCAGGGTCAATGTAGTTGATGGCATTGTTGACAGCGGTTGGAGCTTCTCCGAGGCCTGTCGCAATCAGGTCAATTTTTCCGTCATAGTAGCAGCAGTCTCCGATAGCATAGATACCTGCTTGGCTAGATTCTTGCTTGCTGTTGACAATAATCTTGTGACGATTGAGGTCCAGACCCCAGTTTTTGAGGTTACCGACAGAAGATTTGAAACCATAGTTGACAAAGAGGTGGTCTAGGTCAATCGTTTCTGTTTCATCAGATTTAACTTTTGTGATTTCAAGTTTATCGAGCGTTTTTCTATCTCCAAGGAGTTTGCTAGGGACGAATGGTGTCTTGATGGTTACAGATGATTCCTGCAAGGCTTGGACACTGTGCTCCAAGGCGCGGAAATTATCTCTGCGGTGGACAAGGGTAGTTGGTGCGATTTTTTCAAAAGCCAAAGCCCAATCTACAGCTGAGTCTCCTCCACCAAGAATTGTCACTTTCTTCCCAGCATATTGCTGGATGTTGGAAACGTGGTAGTGGATATTTTCATAGCCCTCAACGCCTTCTAGTTCCAGCGGACGTGGTTTAAAGGCACCGCCACCCATAGCGATGATAACAGTTTTTGATAGGTGACTTCCTTTAGAGGTTGTAATCTTAAATCCCTCTTCTTGTTTTTCAATCTCAAGAACAGTTTCATTGAGATGAATAGGGGTATCAAAGCCGTTTAACTGTTCAATTAAGCGGTTGGTCAATTCTTCTCCAGTCAGATTTGGGAAACCTGGGACGTCTAGGATTTCCTTTTCAGGATAGAGAATAGCAGGTTGTCCACCTAGTTGGGGAAGGGAGTCGATGATTTGGACCTTGGCTTGGCGTAGATGGGCATAGAAAGCTGCAAAAAGCCCGACGGGACCACCACCTACAATGGTAATATCATAGAGTTGAGACATGGTTTCTCCTTTGTTTTTTCTAGTCAATTTATTTTATCATATTTTTCATTAATTTAAAATGAAGTAGGATAGGGAAAAAAATGCCAGAAAAATGGTATAATAGAGAGGAACGTGTTTGGACAGAGAGGAGACAGCAGATGAACTTTCAACAATTATCCAACCTGCAATATTGGACTAGCTTGTTTTCTAGTCCTTGGAGTATTGCCATCAATCTGTTTGATATTTTGATTGTGACCTATGTTTTGTATCGTTTTACAAAAGCGATAGCTGGCACCAAGATTATGATTTTGGTGCGGGGGGTCTTGATCTTTGTATTAGCTCAGGTTGTGGCCAATATCCTTGGTTTAACAACGATTTCTTGGTTGATTAATCAGATTATCACCTATGGGGTTATTGCGGCGGTTGTTATCTTCTCTCCAGAGATTCGGACTGGTTTGGAACGTTTGGGAAGGGCGACAGATTTCTTTTCTACTACTCAAATTAGTGCAGAAGAGAAAATGATTCGTGCCTTTGTTAAGTCAGTTGAATACATGAGTCCCCGTAAAATTGGTGCTTTGGTTGCCATTCAACGAGTTCGGACCTTGCAAGAATACATCGCGACAGGAATTCCCTTGGATGCCAAAATTTCAGCAGAACTCCTTATCAATATCTTTATTCCCAACACTCCCCTACACGATGGTGCTGTGATTATCAGAGAAAATCGAATCGCAGTGACCTCTGCCTATCTGCCCTTGACAGAAAGTACAGGAATTTCCAAGGAATTTGGGACCAGACACCGGGCGGCTATCGGCTTATCAGAAGTGTCCGATGCCTTGACCTTCATCGTCTCAGAGGAAACAGGTGGTATCTCTATCACCTACAATGGGATTTTCAAGCATGATTTGACGATTGAAGAATTTGAAGCAGAGCTACGAACAATTCTTTTGCCAGCTGTTGAGGAAAAAGTCAGTTTCAAGGACCGTTTGCTAGGAGGTTGGAAATATGAGAAAAAATAGTCTATATATCATTTCATCTCTCTTTTTTGCTTGTGTCTTATTCATCTATGCAACATTGACTAATTTTCAAAATAACAATACCGCAAGGCAGGTCAAATCAGAAACCTACACCAATACGATAACGAACGTTCCTATCGATATTCACTATGATGAT
The DNA here is from genome assembly GCF_946190275.1 of Streptococcus mitis. GTDB lineage: Bacteria > Bacillota > Bacilli > Lactobacillales > Streptococcaceae > Streptococcus > Streptococcus mitis_DC. Next base: position 107,677 of record NZ_CAMHZQ010000005.1, read on the forward strand.
GACCAGTATTTCATTAGCGGATTTGCATCAGAGGTTTCAGTGGTACTGACAGGTGCCAATCGTGTGACCTTGGCCAGTGAAATGCAGGAAAGCACTCGTAAGTTTAAGGTCACAGCGGATTTGACAGATGCTAGTGTTGGAACGATTGAAGTTCCCTTGAACATTGAAAATCTTCCAAGTGGATTGACCGCTGTAGCAACGCCTCAAAAGATCACAGTGAAAGTTGGGAAGAAGGTTAAGCGAGATGGGATGATTGTTGTGCCACAAGTTGACCAAAGCCAGATTGATCCCAAGCTACAACTTGATAGTGTAACCGTGTCCAATGAACGCGTTTCGGTCACGACTGACCAGGAAACATTAGCTAAGATTGACAAAGTTATTGCGCTTTTACCAACCAGCGAACGCATAACAGGTAATTACAGTGGCTCAGTACCTTTGCAGGCAATCGACCGCAATGGTGTTGTCTTACCAGTAGTTATCACTCCGTTTGATACAACAATGAAGGTGACTACAAAACCAGTAGCGCCAAGTTCAAGCACAAGCAGTTCGTCGGAGACATCTTCGTCAACGAAAGCAACTAGTTCAAAAACGAATTAAAAATAGGAAAAGGATTTTATAAAAATGGGTAAATATTTTGGGACTGATGGAGTCCGTGGAGAAGCTAACCTAGAACTAACGCCAGAATTGGCCTTTAAACTAGGACGTTTTGGAGGCTATGTTCTTAGTCAACATGAAACGGAAGCACCGAAAGTCTTTGTAGGACGTGACACACGTATTTCAGGGGAAATGCTAGAATCTGCCTTGGTGGCAGGACTGTTGTCTGTGGGGATTCACGTATACAAACTAGGTGTTTTGGCAACGCCAGCAGTAGCTTACTTGGTCAAAACAGAGGGAGCAAGTGCAGGTGTCATGATTTCTGCTAGTCATAATCCAGCCCTTGATAATGGGATTAAGTTCTTTGGTGGTGATGGCTTCAAACTAGATGATGAAAAAGAAGCAGAAATTGAAGCCCTGTTAGATGCTGCAGAAGATACTCTTCCTCGTCCAAGTGCAGAAGGTTTGGGAACCTTGGTAGATTATCCAGAAGGCTTGCGTAAGTATGAAGGATACCTTGTTTCAACTGGAACTCCTCTTGATGGAATGAAGGTTGCCTTGGATACGGCTAATGGAGCAGCTTCTACCAGTGCCCGTCAAATCTTTGCAGACCTTGGTGCTCAATTGACGGTTACAGGGGAAACACCAGATGGTCTTAACATCAACCTTAATGTTGGTTCAACCCACCCAGAAGCCCTGCAAGAAGTGGTTAAAGAAAGCGGGTCAGCTATCGGTTTGGCATTTGATGGAGACAGTGACCGTTTGATTGCTGTTGATGAAAATGGTGAGATCGTTGATGGTGACAAGATCATGTACATCATCGGGAAATACCTTTCTGAAAAAGGACAATTGGCCCAAAATACAATCGTGACAACCGTTATGTCCAACCTTGGCTTCCACAAGGCCTTGGACCGTGAAGGTATTAACAAGGTAGTCACTGCAGTTGGCGACCGCTACGTTGTTGAAGAAATGAGAAAATCAGGCTACAACCTTGGTGGTGAACAGTCTGGGCACGTCATCTTGATGGATTACAATACAACAGGTGATGGCCAATTATCTGCTGTTCAATTAACAAAAATCATGAAGGAAACTGGTAAGAGCTTGTCAGAGTTGGCAGCAGAAGTAACCATCTATCCACAAAAATTAGTCAACATTCGAGTGGAAAATGCCATGAAGGAAAAGGCTATGGAAGTGCCAGCTATCAAGGATATCATCGAGAAAATGGAAGAAGAAATGGCGGGGAACGGACGTATTCTTGTTCGCCCAAGTGGAACAGAGCCCCTTTTGCGTGTTATGGCAGAAGCGCCTACAACAGAAGAAGTGGACTACTATGTTGATACTATCGCAGACGTAGTTCGAGCTGAAATCGGGATTGACTAAATCCTAGAAAACTAGATGAAAATAAAAAATTATGGTACAATAGCTTATAATATTGTAGCCAAGGGAGAAAGACATGAATCTTAAACGTGAACAAGAATTTGTTAGTCAGTATCATTTTGATGCGCGTAATTTTGAATGGGAAAATGAAAATGGAGCTCCTGAAACTAAGGTGGATGTGAACTTCCAATTGCTCCAACATGATCAAGAAAATCAAGTGACTTCCTTAATTGTCATCTTGACCTTTATGATTGTATTTGATAAGTTTGTCATCAGTGGAACCATTTCACAGGTAAATCATATCGATGGCCGTATTGTCAATGAACCAAGTGAATTGAGCCAAGAAGAAGTGGAAACTTTGGCTCGTCCATGTTTGAATATGCTCAACCGTTTGACTTACGAAGTAACTGAAATTGCATTAGACTTACCAGGAATCAATTTGGAGTTCTAATATGAAACTAGCTGTTATCACAGATTCTTCTGCCTATCTCAGTGCAGAGATCTTGCAAAGAGAAGATTTGTATGTCTTGGATATTCCTGTCAATATTGATGGTGAGGAGTATGTCGAAGGTATCAATCTGACTGCTGAGGAATTTTACCAAAAAATGGCTCAGGCTTCTGAATTGCCTAAGACCAGTCAACCAAGTATTGCCAAGTTAGATGAAATCTTAACTTCGCTCAAAGAACAAGGTTATACCCATGCTTTGGGGCTTTTCCTATCTTCTGGAATTTCAGGTTTTTACCAAAATATCCAGTATATGATAGATGAATATGAGGGCTTAACCATTGCTTTTCCAGACACTTTGATTACAAGTGCTCCTCTGGGTATCATGGTTGAAAGCGTCTTTAACTGGCGAGATCAAGGAGATGATTTTGCTATCATTCAGGATAAGCTAGCCATTCAAATCAGCCGTACGTCAGCTTTTATCATGGTAGATGATTTGGATCATTTGGTAAAAGGTGGACGTCTTTCAAATGGGGCTGCGATTTTGGGTAATCTGCTAAGCATTAAGCCAATCCTTTATTTTAACGATCAAGGTGTGATTGAAGTTTACGAAAAAGTTCGTACTGAAAAGAAAGCAACCAAACGCTTAATTGAAATTATCAAGGAAACAACGGCTTCAGGCCAATATCGGGTCATTGTCATTCACGGAAATGCTCCTGAAAAGGCTGAAGAGTTGCGTCAACACTTGCTTGAATCTGGAGTGGGTACGGATATTTCACTAGCTACATTTGGTAGTGTCATTGGGACACACCTAGGATCAGGAAGCATTGCTCTGGGTTATATTCCAGTGATTTAGTTGGCGCTTCTAGGCTAGTTAAGATGCCTTGTATCTTAGCAATTGAACACGGGCTACCTGCCTCTTGAAAAAAGATGCCTGTCTTGCCTTTCGTGGAAAGTCAGCGCAATTCCCTATTTTTCATGGGTAGCTAATGTCCTTTGTATCTTGATAATTGAACACGCCTGGAACCCTCTGTGAAAAAGATAGATTTTCCAAGGAGTAGACACTTCTTGATCAAAACTCCTATTTTCACTTTGTGTTCCTACAGGCTTTGTATCTTAGCAATTGAACACGGACTACCTGCCTCTTGAAAAAAGATGCCTGTCTTGCCTTTCGTGTAAAGTCAGCGTCATTCCCTATTTTTCATGGGCAGTTAACGTCCTTAGTATCTTAGACAGGAGTAGAGATGAGTATTCGAGTAATTATTGCTGGTTTTAAGGGAAAGATGGGTCAAGCTGCTTGCCAGATGGTCTTGGCTGATCCAGACTTGGACTTGGTAGCAGTTTTGGATCCTTTTGAGTCTGAGTCAGAATGGCAGGGAATTCCTGTTTTCAAGGATAAGGTTGATTTAGCAGACTTTGAAGCGGATGTCTGGGTAGATTTTACTACTCCAGCTGTTGCCTATGAAAATACACGCTTTGCTCTTGAAAATGGCTTTGCTCCAGTAGTTGGAACGACGGGTTTTACAAGTGAAGAAATTGCAGAGCTAAAAGCATTTTCTCGTACCCAAGATTTGGGGGGCTTGATCGCTCCTAACTTTGCCTTGGGTGCTGTCTTGCTCATGCAATTTGCGACGCAGGCAGCCAAATATTTCCCAAATGTGGAGATTATCGAGCTTCATCATGACAAGAAAAAGGATGCTCCGAGTGGAACAGCTATTAAAACAGCTGAGTTGATGGCAGAAGTTCGAGAGTCTATTCAGCAAGGTGCGCCTGATGAGGAAGAATTGATTGCAGGTGCCCGTGGTGCTGACTTTGATGGCATGCGGATTCACTCAGTTCGTTTACCAGGCTTGGTAGCCCATCAGGAAGTCATCTTTGGCAATCAAGGAGAAGGATTGACCCTTCGTCATGACTCCTATGATCGCATCTCCTTCATGACAGGGGTGAATTTGGGAATTAAAGAAGTTGTCAAGCGTCATGAGCTTGTCTATGGATTAGAACACTTATTATGAGATTAACGCAAATGCCTTCTGAATTTCAGAAGGCTTTACCAGTATTAGAAAAAATTAAAGAAGCAGGTTTTGAAGCTTATTTTGTTGGGGGCTCTGTTCGAGATGCCCTCCTCAATCGTCCCATCCACGATGTGGATATTGCGACATCTTCCTATCCAGAAGAAACCAAGCAGATTTTTCCGCGAACAGCCGATATCGGAATCGAGCATGGAACGGTCTTGGTTTTAGATGGCGATGAGGAGTATGAGGTAACGACCTTTCGGACAGAGGATGTATATGTGGACTATCGTAGACCCAGCGCGGTTTCCTTTGTTCGTTCGCTAGAAGAAGACCTCAAGCGCCGTGATTTTACAGTCAACGCCTTTGCCTTAGATGAGACGGGGGAAATCGTTGACTTGTTCCATGGTTTAGAAGATTTGGAAAACCAAGTCTTGCGAGCAGTTGGAGTGGCTAGTGAACGTTTCAACGAAGATGCTTTGCGTATTATGCGTGGTTTTCGTTTTCAGGCTAGCCTTGGCTTTGAACTTGAGTCAGAAACTTTTGTAGCGATGAAGACTTTGACGCCACTTTTGGAGAAAATTTCTGTGGAGCGTACCTTTGTTGAGTTTGATAAACTCTTGCTGGCTCCCTTTTGGAGAAGGGGCTTGGCTTCCATGATTGAGAGTCAAGCTTATGACTATCTCCCTGATATGGCAGCTAGCCAGGACAAGCTCAACAGACTGTTTGATTTAGAGATTGATTTCACTTTTGAATCTTCTGAACAAGCCTGGGCAGCTCTACTGTGGGCTTTGGAGATTGAAAATGCGCAGCCATTTTTGAAAGCTTGGAAGACCTCACGCCAGTTTGCCAAGCAGGTACAGGATTTGCTGACTATTTTGGCTCTGCGTGAAAAGGGAGAATTGAGCAAGCGCGATTGTTACCGCTTTGACTTGGCTTTGCTTTTACAGGCTGAAAATCTTCGTCAGGCTCAAGGGGAACCAGTCAACCCACAAGCCATCACTGAAACTTACCAGAGTTTGACCATTCATGATAAGAAAGAAATTCAGATCAATGGCGGTATTCTGATTAAGGAATATGGCTATCAACCAGGTCCAGACTTGGGAGAGATTTTAACAGAGATTGAGTATACCATTGTCGATGGAGAATTGGAAAATGACCGACAAGCCATCCATGCTTATCTAAGGGAGAAAAAATGAGTGATTTTATCGTTGAAAAACTAAGTAAATCCGTCGGTGACAAGACCGTTTTTAAGGATATTTCCTTTATCATCCATGACCAAGACAGAATTGGTTTGATTGGTGTCAATGGAACAGGGAAGACCACCCTTTTAGATGTTCTTTCTGGTGTTTCTGGCTTTGATGGGGATGTTAGTCCATTTTCAGCTAAGAATGATTACCAGATTGGTTACTTGACTCAAGATCCTGATTTTGATGATAGCAAGACGGTTTTGGATACGGTTCTATCAAGCGACCTCAAGGAAATCCAGCTCATTCGTGAGTACGAGTTGATCATGCTCAACTACAGTGAGGACAAGCAGGTACGTTTGGAACGGGTCATGGCTGAAATGGACTCTCTTCAAGCTTGGGAAATTGAGAGTCAGGTCAAGACGGTTCTTAGTAAGCTGGGTATTCAGGACTTGTCGACTCCTGTTGGGGAATTGTCAGGTGGTCTAAGAAGACGGGTCCAGTTGGCGCAAGTTCTTCTTGGCAACCATGACCTCTTGCTACTGGATGAGCCGACCAACCATCTGGACATTGCGACCATCGAGTGGCTGACCCTCTTTTTGAAAAATTCCAAGAAGACCGTCCTTTTTATTACCCACGATCGTTATTTCTTAGATGCGCTGTCAACACGGATTTTCGAGTTGGATCGCGCAGGCTTGACAGAGTATCAGGGCAATTATCAGGACTATGTTCGCCTCAAGGCGGAACAGGATGAACGCGATGCGGCTCTTCTCCATAAAAAGGAACAGCTTTATAAGCAAGAATTGGCCTGGATGCGCAGACAACCGCAAGCTCGTGCGACCAAGCAGCAGGCTCGTATCAATCGTTTCCATGACCTGAAGAAAGAAGTTTCAGGTGGAGTTGCTGAGACAGACTTGGCCATGAACTTTGAAACCAGTCGGATTGGTAAAAAAGTCATCGAGTTTCAGAATGTTTCCTTTGCCTATGAAAACAAGCCTATTTTGCAAGATTTTAATCTCTTGGTGCAGGCCAAAGATCGTATTGGAATCGTTGGGGACAACGGTGTGGGGAAATCAACCCTACTCAACCTGATTGCAGGAAGTCTTGAGCCGACAGCAGGACAAGTTGTGATTGGGGAAACAGTTCGCATTGCCTATTTCTCTCAGCAAATTGAGGGATTGGATGAGAGTAAGCGAGTGATCAATTACTTGCAGGAAGTGGCAGAAGAAGTCAAGACCAGTGGCGGTTCTACGACTTCCATTGCAGAGTTGCTGGAGCAGTTCCTCTTCCCACGTTCGACGCATGGAACCTTGATTGAGAAATTGTCTGGTGGAGAGAAAAAACGTCTTTATCTCCTCAAACTGCTCTTGGAAAAGCCAAATGTTCTCCTCTTGGACGAGCCGACAAATGATTTGGACATTGCAACTTTGACAGTTTTGGAGAATTTCTTGCAAGGCTTTGCAGGTCCTGTCTTGACAGTTAGCCACGACCGCTATTTCTTGGATAAGGTAGCGACCAAGATTCTCGCTTTTGAGGATGGCAAGATTCGTCCATTCTTTGGTCATTACACGGACTATCTTGATGAAAAAGCCTTTGAAACAGAGATGGCTAATCAAGTACAAAAGGCTGAAAAGGAAAAAGTAGTCAAGGTTAGAGAAGATAAGAAACGCATGACCTATCAAGAAAAGCAGGAGTGGGCAAGTATCGAAGACGATATTGAAGCCTTGGAAAATCGTATCGCTGCGATTGAAGAGGAAATGCAGGACAATGGCTCTGACTTTGGTAAGCTAGCGACTCTCCAAAAAGAATTGGATGAGAAAAACGAAGCACTCCTTGAAAAATACGAGCGCTATGAATACCTAAGTGAATTTGATAGCTAGAAGAATAGAAAAATCCCGTCTCATGACAGGATTTCTCTATTCTTTTTTGGTTTCTTGGTGAAAGATATTTTGCCAAGTTTCGTGGCGACGCCAGATACTGGTATGGACAATTCCGTCCAATTCATAGCAGATGAGTTTGGTTTTCTGACTGATGGAAGTGATTTGGATGTCCTTGATAGCAGAGTTCAATTCTTTTTCAGCCTTATAGGCCTCTTTATCCATCTGTTCTCCATCTTGACGAATATAGACAAAATCGTCAGCCAAGAGTTCTTCCAGTTGATTTCCCTGATCAATCAATTGTTCGCGCATAAGCAATTTTTTATAGACATTGTCTAAAATCTCATCCTCAGGGATAGGTGCTGGCTCGATATGGACATCGGTATCAAAGACACCAAAACGTTCTTCCAACATAGACTCAACTTGATCTGCAATCTCGTGGCTCTCATAAACCGACAAGTCAGGATTCATTTCTAGCGTAATATCAAGGTAGATATTGCTACCGTAGGTACGACCTCTTTGGGACTTAACCTTGCTGATTTTGGGAATTTCCATAATGGCCTTTTGATATTCCTCAAGCAGACGGTCATCAAAACCATCTGAAAGACTAAAGGAAGACTCGATAAAGATATCATAGGCAGTTTTCAAGATAAAGAAGGTGATGATGATAGCAACCAGTTTATCCACAATGGGATAATTGAAACTACTGGCTAGGATGGCAATGCTAGTACCAAGTGAGGTGACAGCATCAGAAAGATTGTCCTTTGCTGCGGCCTTAAGTGCTTTGGAGTTGGATTTCTTACTGAGGCGAGTATTGTAGAGATAAACTACAAACATAATCGCTGCAGAAATGATTCCTAGGGTTGCACCAAGAGGGTCAATGACCGTGTCTTCATGACTGAGAATTTTTTGAATGGTATCCTGAAGTACATCGAAACCGACATAAAACATGATGATGGAAGTGATTAAGCTTGCCAAATCCTCAATCTTCCAGTGGCCAAAACGGTGGTCACGGTCTGCAGGCTGGCGCGCCATCCGAATCCCAATCAAGAGGGCAACATTTCCAATGATGTCCGAGACGTTATTAAAACCATCGGCTACCAAACTGGATGAATGAAGAAGATGGCCAGTAGCCAATTTGGCTGCAGATAAGAGCAGGTAGGTCGAAATACTGATAATGGCCCCACGTTCAGCTAACTTGAGATTTGAAATAGATTGCTTCATTCAACTTCCTTTCTAGTCATATAGCATTCTACCATTATACTGGTTTTCAAGGGAAAATTCAAATCACTTGAGCTACTTTATTCGATAGTTTTTAGTATAGTCATCAGCTGCTTGGTTTTGTAATATTTATGCATAAAACCATATAAAGATAAAAAAATGAAATTTGATGCCAATCCGAAAAGAGCCTAAAAGCTTTTTTTTTTTTTGCGAAAATTTAAAGTTAAATGACTTGCATATATATTAAAAATAAAGTAGAATAGTTCATGTGGGAACTCACATTGAATACCATTATTTGCCGCTACTTTAGTAGACGGCTAGTTTCGTGTGAGGAACAAAAATAAACTTCCAAAAGGAGATCCTAAATTAATGGAAAACAAATCATCAAAGAATCTACGTCGCGAAAAGGTGACGCGCTATTCAATCCGTAAGTATAGCTTTGGTGCGGCTAGTGTAGCAGTTGCTGCTCTTTTCATGTTCTTAGGGAACGGAGCTGTATCGGCTAACGAACTCAGCAAGACAGAAGGACAAGGACAAGGGCATGAAAAGTCTCTTGAAAATAATGAATCACAAGTCGTAAATGAATCGTCTAAACCAGCCTACCTTGCTCCAGCAGCTCCAGTAGCTCCAATAGTAGAGAATACTGTTAAACCAACAGAAGGCGCTCCTGTAGAAAAAGCAGCTGCAGAAGAACCTACTGCTAAACCAGCAGAAGCAACAACTCCAGCTTTGGACAAAACACAGCTTAAAAACTACATTTCAGAAATTGAATCAAAAATTTCGGCAGGCAAGTATGCGACTAAAACAGAGGAGAGTGTAGCTCTTTTGACATCTGAATTAGCTTCTGCTAAATCAGTTCTTGAATCTGCAACTAGTCAAGAAGAATTGAACCTAGCTTACAGAAATCTTGTCACTACAGTAAGCTCAAAATTAAAGAACAAGCCCAAAAAAGAAGCTCCGAAAGTAGACACTACTAACGGACAACCAACTGTAGGTAAAAAAGCAGAAAATACTGATAAAAAACCAGACTCTAACTCAATCGAAAACTCAGGCTCTCATGATCCACGTAACGGGAAAGTGTTAGATAAAGATAATGTGTTCCGTACACCAACAACAACACCAAACTCAAATAATACTATCAGTTATACGATTGATTTTTCGAATACTGATAGAAAAGAAATCTATCTATATAATAAAGAAGAGGCTAATGTTGAAATTACTGTAAATTCAACTAATGGAAGAATAAGAGAAGCTCTTATTAAAAAAGGTGGAAATAGAGATTATATAGCTACTTCTGACCCAGCAGTTGTTGAAGATGGTTTTGGATGGAGATATCATCAAATTATAGCCGAAACAGATAGTACAGCAACAGTTAGAATTACGGGGCAGGCTAATGAGAGATATATGGCATTGCCTAGATATAATAAAGAAGCAAATCAGCACGCTGAGATAGCTACAAGTTATCTGAAGGTAACAAATAGTAACGGGGATACTGTTAGCGGAGGAGCTACAAACATTAACGACCCTGGATACTTTAAACTGTATTTAGAATCTCAAACTAAAAAGTATGATGTTACAGATTTAACAGGAGCTACACGTATTACTGTTAATGATATCGATAATATTACAGCAACAGATTTAGCAACGATTAAGTCAAGATTGAAATTAGAGTATTCTTCTACAAATGATGACGAACGACTTGCAAGTCTAAAAGGTACAGCAGTGACTAATCCTACTTCATTAATTGATACTGTTGCAGTATCGACGACTGAACCTAGCAAGCTTGTTGTAACATATGTAGATGGTTCTGTAGATACAATTGAAAAAAGTAAAGTTTTAAATGTAAGACCAAAAGGGATTTTCCCATTCTCTAATCCTACTGCAAAAGAAATTTATGTTTATAGAGGAGAAGACACGAATCTTGAATTTGGTGTAACAGATGATTCTGGTAAAATTAAAGACCTTCGTATCGTACAAGGTTCAGCAAACATTAGTAATTCTGGTGCGGCAAGAGGACAGGTTAGGGATGAATATGGCTTAACAATGACTTCTGAAACGAATGAAAATGGTATTGTTGCAACAACGGCTAAGCCAGCTATCACAAGAATCACAGGTAGAGTGTCAGATACGATTAATGGAAATCGAAATTATACAGGTAATTTAATTACGAGATACTTGGTTGCGGAAGATTTAGATGGGGCGATTTTCTCTTATCCAGATAATAATAGGAATCTAGAACAAGAGGGTGCTTTCAGACTGGTAGTTCGTGAACAAACTCAAAAATATGATGTTCAACTTCAAGGTGCTGAATCGAATAAAATAGCAGTTGCCGATGTAAATAACCTTTCAACAGAAGATTTTGAGAAAATTAAAAGTAACATTAAAATCGTTTACAACACAGCTGATGATGCAAGATTAAGAGACAAAGAAGAAACAAAACCTGGCAAATTAGTAGAAAACGCATCGCAATATATTCAATCTATTACTAATTCTGGAAATAATATTGTAGTGACTTATAAAGATGGTTCTACAGATACAATTGAAAAAACATCAGTTCTACGCTCTGCACCTGGTCCAGTCGTAACTAGAACGCAATCAAGAAAATCTGTTCTTAGAGAAGATGGAGTTTTATCGACAGATAGAACTTTAAGCGGGACAGGAACACCAGGAGCTACTATTAAAGTATCAGTAAAAGATGAACAAAATCCTAATCAATTAAGAACTTTATATGATAATGTTACAGTAGGAACAGATGGAAATTGGTCAGTAGATCTTACGCATGGATTATATAGTAATATTACTGATCAAACACAACTTTATCCAAGAGAACCTCTTTCAGTTACTCAAACAGTAAATGGATTAGAAAGTGTTGAAACAGTAGTTCCGGTTGCCTTAGGAGCTTCTAAAGTTTTACCATCTGAAGCTTCAAAAGATGGAGCTAGTGTGGTTGCAGGAAGCAACAAATTAGTCGTAAAAGTTCCACATGACGCAGGAATAGCTTATGTTGATTATAAAAATAAAGAAACGGATGCAAGAAGTGAGTTAGCCTTCAAACGTGAAAATAAAGATAGTCAATGGACTATGAAAGATGCTTCTAAAGCAACGATTACGTCTGTTACTTCAGATGGTTTCTATGATACTGTAACATTAGAAATGAAAGAAAAAATCAAAGAAGGAACAGATGTACGAGTTATTTCAAATATTTTTGATGGTAAGTATTCAAGTCCAGTGGGTTGGGTTTCAACGCCTGTAAGCAACGAAAAACCAACACTTACTTCTACAAATGGTCAAACAGAAACTACAGTAAATGTAGGAGATACTGTTGATCCAATGTCACTTGTTACTGCAGCAGACCATGAAGATGATAAGAATGCAACACTTGGAACAAAAGGAACAACTGAAGTTGTTTCAGTAAATGGTGATGAAACTGTTAAGACTATTGATACAACAACTGCGGGAACTTACGTTGTTAAGTATAAAGTTGTAGATAGCCAAGGAAAAGAATCAGACGTATTAACGCATACAGTAATTGTGAATCTTGATAAACAACCTGCTATCAATGCAGTAGAACAAGCAGCTACTGCACAAATTGAAAAAATTAATGGTAACACAGCTGCAACCAAAGAAGAAAAAGATGCAGCAATTGCTAAAGTAAACAATGATAAGAAAGCAGCTCTTGATGCAATTAATGCTGATACTGTTAAAACTCAAGATGCTCTAACGCAAGCACAAAACACAGGAACAACTGCAATTAGCAATGATAATCCAGAAACAAGCGTAAAAACAAACGCTAAGAATGCTATTGATCAAGATTTAGCAAGCAAAATTTCAGCAATTGAAGGTCGCCAAGATTTATCAGAAGCTGAGAAAACAGAAGCTAAAAATAAAGCTACAGAGAAAGCAACAGCAGCAAAAACTGCTATTGAAAATGCGGCAACAACTGCTGATGTAGAAACAGCTAAAAATAACGGAACTACAGCAATCAACGACGTTACACCAGTAGCGAAAGCTGCAGCGGTGAAAGCAATTAATGATGAATTAACAGCTAAAAATACTGAAATCGAAGGTCGTAAAGACTTAAGCCAGAAAGAGAAAGATGATGCTAAAGCAGAAGCTAAGAAATTAGCAGATGCACAGTTAGGCGAAATTGCTAAACAACCTGACGCAACGGAGACACCAGATGCAGCAACAACAGCTCAACAAGCAGTAGATGCAGCGAAAACTAAAGGTGTAGCAGATGTTAAATCTGTAAATCCATTAGCTAAAGATGCAGCTAAAGCGGATATCGAAACAGCTCGTCAAAATAAAGTAGACGGTATTACGAACAATAGTAACTTATCTCAAGCAGAAAAAGATGCGGCAATCGCTAAAGTTAACAAAGCAGCAGAAGATGCAACAAAAGCAGTAGATGCAGCAACAACAGCAGATGCTCTTACAACAGCTAAAGGTAACGGAACTACAGCAATCGACAACGTTACTCCGGTAGCAAAAGAAGCAGCTAAACAAGCAATCGCAGATGCTTTAAATGGAAAAGATGGTCAAAAAGGAAAACTTCAAGAAATTGAAGAACGTACAGACCTAACTGATGAAGAGAAAGCGGCAGCTAAGAAAGATGCTCAAGATAAAGCAAATGCAGAATTAGCGAAAATTAACGCACAACCTGATGCAGCTAATACACCAGCTGAAGCGACAACAGCTCAAGAAGCAGTAGATGCAGCAGGAACAAAAGGTGCAGCAGATGTTAAGTCTGTAAATCCAACAGCCGTTAAGAAACCAGAAGCTAAAAAAGCAGTTGAAGCAGCGCGTAAAACAAAAGAAGATGCAATTAAAGCGGATCCTAATTTAACACAAGCAGAAAAAGATGCGGCAATTGCGAAAAATAATAAAGCAGCAGAGGATGCGACTAAAGCAATTGATGCAGCAACAACAGATACAGCAGTAGAACAAGCTAAGACAGCTGGTACCGGAGAAATCGCAAAAGTCAACCCAGTAGCGAAAGAAAAAGCAAAAGAAGCAATTGCAACTGCATTAACAGCTAAAAACAATGAAATCGATGCCCGTAAAGATCTAACAGATGATGAGAAAACAGCGGCAAAAGCAGAAGCTAAGAAATTAGCAGATGCAGAAACTGCAAAAATTACTGCACAACCTGACAATGCAGAAACTGCGGACGCTGCAACAGCAGCACAAAAACTTGTTAATGATGCGAAAGATAAAGGTGTTGGCGATGTAACAGCAGTACGTCCAATCGCTAAAGAAAAAGCTAAACAAGCAATTGCAGATGAATTAACTAAGAAAGAAGCAGCAATTGATGGTCGTACAGATTTAACCACTGAAGAGAAAGCTGCAGCTAAGAAAGATGCTCAAGCAAAAGCTAAGAAAGCAACAGATGCAATCACAGCGCAACCAGCTGTAGTAGATACTGAAGAAAAAGCTACAGCAGCTCAAGGGGCAGTAGATACAGCGAAAACTACTGGAGTATCAGAAGTTCAAGCAGTAAATCCAACAGCGGTTAAGAAACCAGCAGCTAAAAAAGCAGTAGCAGATGCATTAAAAGCAAAAGAAGCAGCAATCGATGCACGTACAGATTTAACAGATGCAGAGAAAAAAGTAGCTAAAGATGCAGCGAAAGCTAAGGCTGATGCAGCAACTAAAGCTATTGATGCAGCAACAACAGATGCAGCAGTAGATACAGCTAAAACAGCAGGAACAGATGATATCGCAACGGTAAATCCAGTAGCTAAAGAAGCAGCTAAAAAAGCAGTAGCAGATACATTAAAAGAAAAAGAAGCAGCAATCGATGCACGTACTGACTTAACTGATGAAGAAAAAACAGCAGCTAAGAAAGACGCAAAAGATAAGGCTGATGCCCAATTAGCTGAAATCGCTAAACAACCAGATAACGCAGCTACACCAGAAGCAGCAACAGCAGCACAAACAGCAGTAGATACAGCTAAGAAAACAGGTGTAGATGAAGTTACAGCGGTAAATCCAGAAGCAGTAACTAAACCAACAGCTAAAAAAGCAATCGAAGATAAATTAGCAGAGCAATTAGAAACAATTGCTAACACTCCAGATGCAACTGATGAAGAAAAAGCAGAAGCAGCTAAAAAAGCAACAGATGCAGCTGAAGCAGCAAAAGCAGAAGTTGACAAAGAAACAACAGATGCAGCAGTTAAAGCTGAAAAAGATAAGGCTGTTGGAGAAGGAGATACTAAAGGTACAATCGATCAAGCAGTTCCTGTTGTAGAAGACAAACCAAATGCACGTAAAGCAATTGATGAAGAAACAGCAGCGAAGAAAAAAGAAATTGATGCTCGTACAGATTTAACTCCTGCATCTAAGGAAGTATTAAAAGCTAAAGTAGATAAAGTTGCGAAAAAAGCAAAAGAAGGAATCGATGCAGTAAGCAGTGTAGAAGATGTTAATACAATAGAAGAAGCTGATAAGACGGCTATTAGATCAATTGGAGAAGTGAACAGACCGATTGATAAAGTGTTAGTTAAAGATCCAAGCACATTAACAGACGAAGAAAAAGCTAAAATCTTAGAAGAAGTTAAGAAAGTTAACCCAACAGCTAAAGAAGTTAAATATGATGATAATGGAAAAATCGAAGTAACAACAGAAGCTGGCGATAAAGGAATTATCAATCCGACAAAATTAGCGAAAACTGAGGACCAATTAGATAACGGTAAAGGTGGAAATGACATTAACAAACCACTTGATAAAGTTATCGTAAAAGATCCATCTAAGTTAACAGATGAAGAAAAAGCTAAGATTGTTGCAGAAGTTGAAGAGGTAAATCCAGATGCTATCGTAACAATCGATGAAAATGGAACTGTTTCTGTTTCTACTCCAGATGGTAAAACTGCAGCAATCCCAGCAACTGATTTAGTAAGAACTAAAGAAGATACTTCTAACCTAGATGCAGGAAATAGTAAAATCGTTAAACCAGCGGATAAAGTAGTTGGAAACCCAACAAATCCAGACGATAGAGCTACAGTAGAAGAAAAACTAAGAGAATTAAATCCTGAAGCTAAATCTGTTATATTTGATGAAAATGGAAATGCAACAGTGACTCTAAAAGACGGTACTACAGCAACAATTCCAGAAGTTGATTTATTCAAATCAGAAGCTTACTTGACAGAACCAAACGCAGGAAACGACATCGTAAAACCAGCAGATAAGACTGTAGTATCAAATCCAGATGCTCTAACTCCAGAAGAGAAAAAAGCAATCGAAGATAAAGTGAAAGCAGTAAACCCAGAAGGAACAGCTGTAGTAGTAGACGATAAAGGAAATGCAACAGTAACAACACCAGAAGGGAAAACAGCGGTAATTCCAGCAGCAGACTTAACAAAATCAGCAGAAGAAGCAGCTAAGCCAAACGCAGGAAACGATATTGTAAAACCAGCAGATAAGACTGTAGTATCAAATCCAAATGCTCTAACTCCAGAAGAGAAAAAAGCAATCGAAGATAAAGTTAAAGCAGTAAATCCAGAAGCAACTGTAGCAGTAGACGACAAAGGAAACGCAACAGTAACAACACCAGAAGGGAAAACAGCGGTAATTCCAGCAGCAGACTTAACAAAATCAGCAGAAGAAGCAGCTAAGCCAAACGCAGGAAATGACATCGTAAAACCAGCAGATAAGACAGTAGTAGCAAATCCAGACTCATTAACACAAGATGAGAAAGATGCAATTGTTGCTAAAGTTAAAGCAGTAAATCCAGGAGCTGAAGTTGT
>NZ_CAMHZQ010000006.1 GCF_946190275.1 Streptococcus mitis
GGATCTCTAGATAAAGTCAAAGAAGCAGCTAAGCAAGCAATCGATCAAGCAGCTGAAAGAGAAAAAGAAGAAATCAACAACGATGGAAGCTTAACTCAACCAGAAAAAGACGCGAAATTAGCAGAACTAGAAAAAGCTAAACAAGCGGCTAAAGACAAAGTTGAAGCAGCGAAAGATGCAGATGCAGTAGAAAAAGCTAAGACAGCTGGTGAAAAAGCAGTTGATCGTGTTCACAACAATGGAGATTTAGATAAAGTTAAACAAAACGCTAAAGATGCATTAGATGAAGCAGCAGAAGCTGAAAAAGACGAAATCAGAAAAGATCCAAGCTTAACAGAAACAGAAAAAGCTGAGAAACTGAAAGAAGTAGATAAAGCTACAGAAGCAGCTAAGGCTAAAGTTGATGAAGCAAACAATGCAGATGCGGTAGCGAAAGCTCAGAAAGACGGAGAAAAAGCTATCGATGATGTTCACAAACTTGGTGAAGTTAAACATGAAATTCCAAATAATGCTCCAAGTGTAGAAATACCAGAGTACACTGGAACTATTGGTTCAACAGGAGTAGATGAAAATGGACATATTATTTCTACTCCAGTAGTGGACAAACCTGCATTAATCATCACTAAATGGGTTGATGAAAATGGTAACGAATTGAAATCAGCAGATGCGAAAGCTCCAACGGTATTAGGTGGAGCCAATGAAGCATTTGAACATGGTGAAATTGAAGGTTATGTATTTGTAAGAACAGAAACTGAAGGTGATGTCGTAACTCACGTCTTCAGAAAAGTGAGTCCAGTTAGACCAACAGGTGACGGTCAACAAAGACCAGCTACACCATCTGACGATACAAATCGTAGACCAGATACTGCTACCCCTGCTGAAGTGCCAGCTGCTCAACCGACTGAACAACCAAGTCAAACAGTTGAAGTACCGAGTCAATTGGCTGATAAGGTAGAAACAGTTGATGATCAGGTAGTTCATTCTCAAAATCAAGCAGTATTGCCAAATACTGGTACGAAAGCAGATCGTGCTACAGGTGCATTAGGAGCTCTCTCTCTTCTTGGAGCATTTGGCTTACTATTTGCTAAAAAGAAGAAAGATGATGAAGAAGAAGCATAATTAGAAAATCTCATTAGTTTTCAATTGTTTCAAATTCAGAATTCTAAAACTAATTAAAAGGACTAGATAAAATCACTCATTTGTGACTAATCTAGTCCTTTTTAGTATGCTGTTTCTTAAGTTGGCAATGCTGCCTGATTAAATTCCTATTTTTCCCTATCATTGTCCCTGTTTTTTCTGGAGTTTTGGGGCTATAATAGTCCTATCAAATCAAAGAATGGAGGAAGGCAATGGATAATATAATCTTTTTTATCAGTGTTTTTCTTGCTGGAATTCTTTCCTTCTTTTCTCCTTGTATTTTACCCTTGTTACCGGTTTATGCAGGGGTCTTGTTGGATGACAAAGATGGTGCTCAGGCTTCTAGTGGAAAATATTCAATTTCAGTTGTTAGTTTATTGCGAACTCTGACCTTTATAGCGGGGATTTCCTTTATCTTTATCATACTGGGCTATGGAGCTGGTTTTTTAGGCGATTTGCTGTATGCCTCTTGGTTTCAGTATGTGATAGGTGCGGTTATCATTTTCTTGGGCTTGCATCAGATGGAAGTCTTACATTTTCAGGGACTCTACAAGGAAAGAAGGCTACAATTAAAGAAACAAGGGCAAAAGGGTAAGGGCTATAGTCAGGCATTTTTACTGGGCTTGACCTTTAGTTTTGCTTGGACGCCTTGTGTGGGGCCGGTTCTTGGCTCTGTTTTGGCCTTGGCGGCTTCAGGTGATTCAGGTGCTTGGCAGGGAGCTGGTCTCATGTTGATCTATACGCTGGGTTTAGCACTGCCATTTTTGGTTCTAGCTCTAGCCTCCAGCTATGTTTTGAAACATTTCCGAAAACTCCATCCTTATCTCGGAACCCTCAAAAAAGTGGGTGGTTTCCTCATTATCGTGATGGGAATCTTGGTGCTTTTGGGAAATGCTTCCATTTTGACTACATTATTTGAATAGAGAGGAAGAAGAAATGAAAAAATGGCAAACATGTCTCCTTGGAGTAGGCTCAATCTGTTGCTTGGCAGCCTGTTCGTCTAAAAATATGTCAGACGAAGCTACTATGAAGGAGCAAACCAAAACAGAACAAGTCAGTTCACAAACTGCCACCAAGGGTCAGATAGTTGCTGATTTCGAACTGACAGGAGTAGATGGCAAGACTTACCGTTTATCTGATTATAAGGGCAAGAAAGTCTATCTCAAATTCTGGGCTTCTTGGTGTTCCATCTGTCTAGCTAGTCTTCCTGACACGGATGAAATTGCTAAAGATGCTGGAGACGACTATGTGGTCTTGACAGTGGTGTCTCCTGGACATAAGGGGGAACAAGCAGAAGCAGACTTTAAGAACTGGTACAAGGGCTTGGATTATAAAAATTTCCCAGTTCTAATTGACTCATCAGGAAAACTGTTGGAAAGTTATGGTGTCCGTTCTTACCCAACTCAAGCCTTTATAGACAAGGAAGGCAAGCTGGTCAAAACGCAACCAGGTTTTATGGATAAGGATATGATTTTAAAAACATTGAAAGAAATGGGGTAGAGAAAGGTCATGAATGATAAAGTAAAATTGTTTGTCTTGGCAGGAATATTTTTCCTAGCCATAACCGGTTTCTATTTTCTATTGATGCGAAATGCAGGGCAGACAGATAGCTCGCAAATTGAGAAAGCATCAGTTAGCCAAGGAGGAAAAACAGTGAAAAAAACAGAAGTGAGTAAAGACGCAGACTTGCACGAAATTTATCTAGCTGGGGGATGTTTCTGGGGAGTGGAGGAATATTTCTCACGCGTTCCCGGGGTGACAGATGCCGTTTCAGGCTATGCAAATGGTAGAGGGGAAACAACCAAGTACGAGTTGATTAACCAAACAGGACATGCGGAAACCGTCCATGTTACTTATGATGCCAATCAAATTTCCCTCAAGGAAATCCTACTTCATTATTTCCGCATTATCAATCCAACCAGCAAAAATAAACAAGGAAATGATGTGGGAACCCAGTACCGTACTGGTGTTTATTACACAGATGACAAGGATTTAGAGGTGATTAACCAAGTCTTTGATGAGGTGGCTAAGAAATACGATCAACCTTTAGCAGTTGAAAAGGAAACCTTGAAGAATTTTGTGGTGGCTGAGGATTACCACCAAGACTATCTCAAGAAAAATCCAAATGGCTACTGCCATATCAATGTCAATCAGGCAGCCTATCCCGTCATTGATGCCAGCAAATATCCCAAACCAAGTGATGAGGAATTGAAAAAGACCTTGTCACCTGAGGAGTATGCAGTTACCCAGAAAAATCAAACAGAACGAGCTTTCTCAAACCGTTACTGGGATAAATTTGAATCTGGTATCTATGTGGATGTAGCAACTGGTGAACCTCTCTTTTCATCAAAGGATAAGTTTGAGTCTGGTTGTGGCTGGCCTAGTTTTACCCAACCCATCAGTCCAGATGTTGCCACCTACAAGGAAGATAAGTCTTACAATATGACGCGAATGGAAGTGCGAAGCCGAGTTGGAGATTCTCACCTTGGCCATGTCTTTACGGATGGACCACAGGACAAGGGTGGCTTGCGCTACTGTATTAATAGTCTCTCTATCCGCTTTATTCCCAAAGATCAAATGGAAGAAAAAGGTTACGCTTATTTACTAGATTATGTCGATTAAGAGGTCTTTCCTAAGCAGTTAGAGGAGAATTTTGCTATACTGATACTAGTAAGTGGCAAAGGAGAGAAGCATGACCTATAGAATCTTAATCGTAGAAGATGAATATCTGGTAAGACAAGGCTTGACCAAGCTGGTCAATGTAGCAGCCTACGATATGGAAATCATCGGTCAAGCTGAAAATGGAAGACAGGCTTGGGAATTGATACAAAAGCATGTGCCAGATATCATTCTAACTGATATCAATATGCCTCAGCTAAATGGCATCCAGTTGGCCAGTTTGGTCCGAGAAACCTTTCCTCAGGTGCATCTAGTTTTTTTGACAGGCTACGATGATTTTGATTATGCCTTGTCTGCTGTCAAACTAGGTGTGGATGACTACTTGCTCAAGCCCTTTTCTCGTCAGGATATTGAGGAAATGTTGGGGAAAATCAAGCAAAAGTTGGATAAGGAAGAGAAAGAAGAGCAGTTACAAGATTTATTAACTGATAAGTTTGAAGGAAACATGGCCCAGAAAATCCAGTCTCATCTGGCTGATAGTCAATTTAGTTTAAAGAGCTTGGCCAGTGACTTGGGCTTTAGTTCGACTTATCTAAGCTCCTTGATTAAGAAAGAGTTGGGCCTGCCTTTTCAGGATTATCTGGTGAGAGAACGTGTCAAACAAGCCAAGCTCTTGCTTTTGACTACAGATCTGAAGATTTATGAGATCGCAGAGAAGGTTGGTTTTGAAGATATGAACTATTTTACCCAACGCTTTAAACAGATTGCAGGTGTGACACCTCGTCAGTTTAAGAAGGGAGAAGGCCGATGAAGCGTTCTTCTCTCTTAGTTAGAATGGTTATTTCCATCTTTCTGGTCTTTCTCATTCTCCTAGCCCTGGTTGGGATTTTCTACTATCAATCTAGTTCATCAGCCATTGAGGCTACTATTGAGGGCAATAGCCAGACGACTATCAGCCAAACTAGTCACTTTATCCAGTCTTATATCAAAAAATTAGAAACCACCTCGACCAGTTTGACCCAGCAGACGGATGTCCTAGCCTATGCTGAGAATCCTAGTCAAGACGAAACCAAGAGAATCCGAGATTTGTTTTTAACCATCTTAAAGGCAGATCAGGACTTGAAAACGGTGGTACTGGTCACCAAATCCGGTCAGGTCATTTCTACAGATGACAGTGTGCAGATGAAAACTTCTTCTGATATGATGGCTGAGGATTGGTACCAAAAGGCCATTCATCAGGGGGCTAAACCAGTTTTAACACCAGCTCGTAAATCAGATAGTCAGTGGGTCATTTCTGTCACTCAAGAACTGGTTGATGCAAAGGGGGCCAATCTTGGCGTGCTTCGTTTGGATATTTCCTATGAAACTTTGGAAGCCTATCTTAACCAACTTCAGTTGGGTCAGCAGGGGTTTGCCTTTATCATCAATGAAAACCATGAATTTGTTTACCATCCTCAACACACAGTTTATAGTTCATCTAGCGAAATGGAGGCTATGAAACCCTATATTGAGACAGGTCAGGGCTATACTCCTGGACATAAATCCTATGTCAGTCAGGAACAGATTGCAGGAACAGATTGGACGGTTATAGGCGTGTCTTCGCTGGAGAAGTTAGACCAGGTTCGGAGTCAACTCATGTGGACCTTGCTTGGAGCCAGTTTCACCTCTCTTCTTGCCTGTCTCTGCTTGGTTTGGTTCAGTCTCAAGCGTTGGATTGCTCCTTTGAAGGATTTGAGAGAAACCATGTTGGAAATTGCTTCTGGTACACAAAATCTGCGTGCCAAGGAAACTGGTGCATATGAGTTGAGAGAAGTGACTCGCCAGTTCAATGCCATGTTAGATCAGATTGATCAGTTGATGTCAGATGTACGCAGGCAGGAAGAAACGACCCGTCAGTATGAACTTCAAGCCTTGTCGAGCCAGATTAATCCGCATTTCCTCTACAACACTTTGGACACTATCATCTGGATGGCTGAATTTCAGGATAGTCAGCGAGTGGTGCAAGTGACCAAGTCCTTGGCAACCTATTTCCGCCTAGCGCTCAATCAGGGTAAAGATTTGATTTGCTTGTCTGACGAAATCAACCATGTCCGTCAGTATCTCTTTATCCAAAAACAACGCTACGGAGATAAGCTGGAATATGAAATTGATGAAAATCCTGCCTTTGATAACCTGGTCTTGCCTAAACTGGTGCTACAACCTCTGGTAGAAAATGCTCTTTACCACGGCATCAAGGAGAAGGAAGGTCAGGGCCATATTAGAGTTTCTGTCCAGAAACAGGATTCAGGACTAGTCATCCGCATTGAGGATGATGGCGTTGGCTTCCAAGTTGCTGGAGATAGTAGTCAAAGTCAGCTCAAACGTGGGGGAGTTGGTCTGCAAAATGTTGACCAACGTCTCAAACTTCATTTTGGAGAAGATTACCAGATGAAGATCGATTCTGCCCCTTTAAAGGGTACGACAGTTGAAATATACATAAATAGAATAGAAACTAACTAACTCCCAGTCAATTCTGGGAGTTTTATGCAGGTTGGAGTAAGATTTTCAGGTTGTCTATCTTGCTAAAAAGTAGAAAAAACGATATGATAGATAATGATAAAAGAGGTATCGAGTATGAAGGAAAAAGACATTCAAAGAGAAACAAGCCAAATTGTAGAAGATGTATTGGAAAAGGCCAATTTGAAGCAGGGATCCATCTTTGTTTTGGGCCTTTCTTCTAGTGAAGTGATAGGTGGTCAGATTGGCAAGGAATCCAGCCAAGAAATTGGCGAAATCATTGTGAAAACCATCCTAGATATCCTAGAAGAAAAAGGAATTCATCTAGCTGTTCAAGGCTGTGAACATGTCAATCGGGCTCTCGTTGTTGAACGTCAGGTTGCAGAGCAGTTGGGTCTGGAAATGGTCAGTGTCCTTCCTACCCTTCATGCAGGAGGTTCAGGTCAGTTGGCAGCCTTTAAGTTTATGAAAGATCCAGTTGAGGTTGAATTTATCAGGGCTCATGCTGGATTGGATATCGGAGACACTGCAATTGGTATGCATGTCAAGCATGTTCAGGTTCCGATTCGCCCTCTTTTGAGAGAGATTGGTCATGCCCACGTAACGGCGCTGGCTAGTCGTCCAAAATTAATCGGAGGTGCGCGTGCGCATTATCCACAAGATTCTATCAGAAAGTCGTGAGAATGAGAAAAACAAAACAACAACTAGAAAAAATCACAAAATATTCGATTCGTAAGCTAACTGTTGGGGTAGGTCCTGTAGCCATCGGGGCCTTCCTTTTTGGTGCTAGTACCCTTTCAGTAGATAAGGTTCAAGCCAATGAAGTTGGCAGTGCTCATAGTGTTCATTACCGTTATTTGGCGGAGCAGGAATTGACCGAGTCTGAAAAAGCCCTGATTCACCATGAGGTTCCTACAGAATTTCAAGATGATGATATTCTCTATGTAGTTTATCGTAAGAAGGCAACTAACAGTCAACAACTTCCATACACAGGAAGTAAGGAGCTAGCTCTAGCAGGTCTTGGCTTGGCAACTGCTTCTCTAGCAGTCTTTTTGGTGTCCAAAAAAGGTCGTAGAGAAGTCCTAGGTGTTCTCTTGATTGGTTCTTTAGGAGCAAGCACTTTTGTACCTTATGGGACATTTGCGTTTGAAAATAAAGAATTGCTTTCTTATAACCAAACTATTTCAGCTTCTACACATGAAGGCTTAGCTGAAGGGATTATCCACATTGATGGCTATGAATACATTGGCTACTTCAAGGAAGCAGAACTCCATCCATCAAGACCAGCTTTAGCTGAACAACCTCAGTTGCCAGTAGAAAAGCAAAGTTCAAAAGAAAATGAGAAAATAGAAGTAGTTCAAGAAAGACCTGCTGTCACTCCAGAAACTGTCATCGAAAAACCTGTAGTAGAGAATCCAGTTGCTCCTGCGGTTGAAGCAAAACCAGTTTCTGAGAAGCCTCAGGTTAGACAGGAAGAGAGCTTGGTTGAGATTCCTTTTGAAACGGTCACAAGCCCAGATGCTAATTTAGCAGAAGGACAGACTCGTATTGTCACAGCCGGAGTAAATGGTCAGCGTCGTCTTGTAACTAAAGTATCGATGGTCAATGGTCAAGAAGTTAGAGAAGTCATTGAAGACCAAGTGGTTCATAATCCTGTGTCGCAAGTCATTGCAGTCGGAACTAAGAAAGAGGTGCAACCTGCCCCAACTCCAGTACCACAAGCTGAACAAAGTCACCAAGTAGCTAAAGGGACGCAAGAGGAAGGTAAAACTGGCCAAGCTTTAACGCAACCGGAGGAAGAATATACAGGAGTTATTTCGACAAAAGGGTCACAAGATCCTGAACATATGATGTTATCTCCTGTTAATGAGTTGCCTGAATTAGTAATTACAGAAAAAGGTACACAAGAGGAAGGTAAGGAAGGTCAAGCCTTAACCCAACCAGAAAATCCAGAATATCATGAAGCAAAAGGTGTTCAAGAAGTGAAAGAAGGGGAGCAGCAAGGTCAAGCCTTAACCCAGCCAGAACTTCCTGAATATAAAGAACCAGTTTCAACAAAGGGAACTCAAGAACCTGGTCAAGAAGGTCAAGCACCAGTACAAGAAGTAAACCCAGAATATAAAGTAACAACAGGTACAGTTGAGAAGTCTACCGAGAGTGAATTAGATTTCACAACAGAAGTAGTTCCGGATGACACAAAATATGTAGATGAAGAAGTTGTTGAACGTCAAGGGTCTAAAGGAGTTCAAGTTACGAAAACAACTTACGAAACAGTGGAAGGTGTAGAGACAGATAAAGTTCTTTCTACAACTACAGAAGTGAAAACGCCTGCCGTTTCTAAAGTCGTTAAAAAAGGAACGAAACCACTTGAAGGAACAACAGTTGAAACAAGAGAAGAAGTCATTCCTTTTGAAACAAAAGAACAAGAAGATGACACTTTAAAACGCGGAACAAGACAAATAGCTCAAAAAGGTGTAGAGGGTAAGAAACAAATTACTGAAACTTATAAAACAATTCGTGGAGAAAAAACAAACGAAGCTCCAATAGTAGAAGAAACAGTTCTCCAAGCACCTCAAGATGAGATTATCAAAAAAGGTACAAAAGGTTTAGAAAAACCAATCTTAGAATGGGCTAAAACAGAAAAAGATGTCTTGAAGAAGAGTGCTACAGCTACTTATACATTGAATAAACCAGCTGGAGTAGAAATCAAATCCATCAAATTAGCATTAAAAGATAAAGATGGACAACTTGTTAAAGAAGTAACGGTAGCTGAAAATAATTTAAACGCTACTTTAGACAAATTGAAATATTATCAAGGTTACACCCTATCTACTACAATGGTTTATGATCGTGGAGAAGGCGAAGAAACTGAAACATTAGAAGATAAAGAAATTCAGTTAGACCTCAAAAAAGTTGAAATCAAAAACATCAAAGAAACAAGCTTGATGAGTGTGGACGCTGATGGTAACGAAACAGACACTAGTTTGCTGACAGCAAAACCAGCTGATGTTGCTCCGCTTTATTTACGAGTGACCACTCACGACAACAAGGTTACACGACTTGCTGTTGACAAGATTGAAGAAGTAGAAAAAGACGGAAAAACTTTATATAAAGTTACTGCCAAAGCACCAGACTTAGTTCAACGTAATGCTGATAACACACTTAGCGAAGAGTATGTTCATTACTTTGAAAAACAAAAAACACACGAAGGTGATGTATATTATAGCTTTGACGACCTTGTAAAAGCTATGCAAAAAGACCCGACTGGCACATTTAAGCTTGGTAGCAATATCAATGCTGCTAACGTTAAACCAGCAGGAAAATCTTATGTTACTAATGCTTTCAAAGGAACATTAACAAGCACTGACGGTAATAAATTTACCATTAGCAATATGAACAGACCTTTATTCGGTGATATTGTCGGTGGTACTGTTAAAGATTTACTACTTGAAAATGTAAATATCGACATGTCAGGGACTGATAGGATTGCACCACTAGCGAATGTAATCAAAAATAATGCGACTGTAGAGAATATTAAAGTAACAGGTAACGTTGTTGGTAATAATGATGTATCTGGTGTTATCAATAAAATTGATGGTAGTGGAAAATTAAGTAACGTTGCATTTATCGGTAAAGTACACGCTGCTGGAAATCGAGGTGGTTACTTAACAGGTATCGTCGGTGAAAACTGGAAAGGTATTGTAGAAAAAGCTTATGTTGATGCTGAAATCACAGGTAACAAAGCTAAGGCTGCCGGAATTGTATATTCATCTCAAAACGGTGGTAACAACAATACTTTAGGTAAAGAAGGTACTCTTCGAAACTCTGTAGCAAAAGGATCTATCGAACTGAAAGAAGCCGTTATGTCTGGTGGACTATTAGGGACTAACTGGGCACTAGGGGCTATAGAAGACAACATCACTATGATGAAAGTTAAGACTGGTGAAATGGTCTTTGGTCACTCTGATATTGATGCTGATGATTACTTTACATACTCTAGAACGAAGCGCAACCACAGTGTTGAGGGTGTAAGTGAAGGTAAAACAACTTATAAAAATTCTAAAAAAATTCCTAGCATAACTAAAGAAAAAGCTGATGAATTAATTGCTAAAATGGGAATCACTGCTGATAAATTCGAAAGCACACTTCCTATTGAAGACAAACTGAACAATATTGTAAGTAAAGCTGATCAATACAAAAATATTGATGACTATGATGCTTCTCGTGAACTTGCTTATCGTAATGTTGAAAAACTTCAACCGTTCTACAACAAAGAATGGATTGTAAATCAAGGAAATAAATTAGCTGCTGATAGTCCACTAATGACTAAAGAAGTATTGTCTGTAACTGCAATGAAAGGCAATGACTTTGTCACAGACCTTACAGATGCCGACCATATTATGGTTCACTACGCGGATAAGACAAAAGATATCTTTACGATTTCTCCTAAGGACTCTCAAGTTAAGCAAGTAAAAGAGTATAGTGTTGCTGAGCTTGGTGAAGTTGTGTACACACCAAACATGGTTGTTAAAGATCGTGCTGACTTAATCAGTGCTATCGAAAGTAAATTGAGTTCAGTAGAATTACAATCTGATCCGATTTACCAACACTTGGGTAGAACTGGTGGCAACAAAGTCAATGCAATTAAGGACTTGTACCTAGAAGAAAGCTTCAAGTATGTTAAAGATAACCTTAACAAATTCGTTACTAAGTTAGTTCAAAATGAAGATCACCAGCTTAACACTGATGAAGCAGCCAAACGTGCCTTGATTAAGAAAATTGATGACAATAAGGCTGCAGTTCTTCTTGGATTATCTTACCTCAATCGTTACTACGGTGTTAAATTCGATGACTTTAATATTAAAGAATTAATGCTATTCAAACCTGACTTCTACGGTAAGAATGTTAGTGTGTTAGACTTCTTGATTAAAGTTGGTTCTAAAGAAAGTAACATTAAAGGTGATAGAACTTTAGAAGCTTATCGCGAAACGATCGGTGGAGTTATCGGTATAGGCGAGTTAAACAGTTTCTTAGACTATAATATGCGTCTATTCACAAGTGATACAGACTTAAACGATTGGTTCATAAAAGCAACTAAAGATAATGTATATGTCGTTGAACCGAAGACAACAACTCCTGAATTTGCTGATAAGAAACACAGAGCATACGAAGGATTGAATAATGATGTTCACGGTAAAATGATTCTGCCACTTCTGAATTTAAAAGATGCACATATGTTCTTAATCTCAACATATAACACTATGGCTTACAGTTCATTTGAAAAATACGGTAAGAATACTGCGGAAGAACGCGAAGCATTCAAAGCTGAAATCAATAAAGTCGCTAAAGGTCAACAAAATTACCTAGACTTCTGGTCTCGTCTATCATTAGATAAAGTTCGTAATCAACTGCTTAAGAGCAATAACATGGTTCCAACTCCTGTGTTAGATAACCAAAATTATAAAGGAATCAGCACAGATAAATACGGACATACTGCTAGTGGTAAGGATGTAGCGCCTATCCGTGAATTGTACGGACCAACAGGTCGTTACCATGCTACTGACTGGCGTATGGGAGCTGTAGCTCGTATCTATGGTAATCCTTATAAAGATGATTCAGTCTTCTTCATGGTTACCAATATGATTAGTGACTTCGGTATCTCTGCATTTACTCACGAAACGACTCACGTAAACGACCGTATGGTTTACTTAGGTGGTTCAAGACACCGTGAAGGTACTGACCTAGAAGCATTCGCACAAGGTATGTTGCAATCACCTGCTGAAACAAGTCCAAATGGTGACTTTAAAGCACTAGGATTGAACATGGCCTACGAACGTCCAAATGACGGAAATCAATGGTATAACACAAATCCAAATGACCTTACATCTCGCGCTGAAATCGATCATTACATGAAAGGTTTCAACGATACTCTAATGCTTCTTGATTATCTTGAAGGAGAAGCCGTTCTTGATAAAGGCAGCAAAGAACTAAACAACGCTTGGTTCAAGAAAGTTGCTAAGAAATTACGTAACGCTAATACGAAGAACCAATACGATGAGGTTCGTGATTTGAATGCAGAAGAAAAAGAATATAACTTAACTTCTGTTAACGACCTAGTAGATAAGAACTTCATGACCAAACACGGTCCTGGTAATGGTACTTATGACCCAACTGGATTTGGCTCTGCCTATGTAACGGTGCCTATCACTGCTGGTATCTATGGTGGTAATACAAGTGAAGGAGCTCCAGGCTCTATGTCATTCAAACATAACACCTTCCGTATGTGGGGTTACTTTGGATATGAAAAAGGCTTTTTAAACTACGCTTCTAACATGCTGAAAAATGAGTCTAAACAAGCTGGTCATGCTACTCTAGGTGATGACTTTATCATTAAGAAAGTTTCTGATGGTAAATTTAATACTCTAGAAGATTGGAAGAAAGCATACTTCAAAGAAGTTGTTGATAAAGCGAAAGCAGGATTTAACCCTGTTACAATCGACGGTACGACATACAGTAGTTACGATGACTTGAAGAATGCATTTGCTGCAGCTGTTGATAAAGATAAAGCTACTCTTAAAAATGGCTCAGTTAAATTTGATAATACCGTATCACTTAAAGAGAAAATCTTCAAGAAACTTCTTCAACAAACAAATAGCTTTAAAACTTCAATCTTTAAATAATCGAAATCTCTCATCTGCTTTGCGGATGAGGGTTTTCTTATTTTATGCTATACTTAAGGTATGCATAGAAAAACAGTGATTGATTTTAGGGCTTTGGGGAAGAGATACACCTTTACCCAGCCGATCAAAGAGTTAAAAGCGAGAAATGTAGCAGAAGTAACAGCCTTGCTGGCACAAGTGGAAAGTTTCCAAGAGCAAGGCTATTATGTGGTGGGCTATGTCAGCTACGAGGCTGCACCTGCTTTTGAGGAGAAATTAGCAGTTCACAAGGCACCTTTACTGGACGAGTATTTGCTTTACTTTACTGTTCACGATAAGGTGGAGACCTCCCCTATTCCCCTGACTTATGATGAGGTTGATTTGCCTTCAAATTGGCAGGAAGTGACGTCTGAAGCAGAATATGAAAAGGCGATTGCACAGATACATCATCATTTACGGCAGGGAGACACCTATCAGGTTAACTACACCGTCCAACTCAAGCAGGACTTAAGTGCCAATCCTTTTGTCATCTACAATCGTATGGTGGTAGAGCAGGAAGCTGGCTATAATGCCTATGTGGAACATGACGAGATGGCAGTGATTTCCATGAGTCCAGAGCTCTTTTTTGAACAAAATGGCCGTGAGTTGACAACGCGACCAATGAAGGGAACGACTCAGCGTGGCATGACTGACCAAGAAGACTTGGAGCAGGCCAGTTGGTTGGAACAGGACCCCAAAAATCGCTCTGAAAACATGATGATTGTGGACCTCTTGCGCAACGATATGAACCGTATTTCTGAAGTGGGCAGTGAGCATGTGGAGCGTCTGTGTCAAGTGGAGCAGTATTCAACTGTTTGGCAGATGACTTCGACTATCAAGAGTCAGTTGCGAGAGGATGTTGACCTTGTTGAAATCTTCCGCTCACTCTTTCCTTGTGGTTCCATAACGGGCGCTCCAAAAATTGCGACTATGGAAATCATTAAGGACTTGGAGCCACAACCGCGCGGAGTCTACTGTGGAACGATTGGTCTCTTGCTTCCAAATGGGCGACGGATTTTCAATGTCGCCATTCGGACCATTCAACTGCATCAAGGGAAAGCCATCTATGGAGTTGGCGGAGGAATTACATGGGATAGCACTTGGGAATCTGAATACCGCGAGGTTCATCAAAAGGCGGCAGTTCTTTATCGTAAACAAGCTCGTTTCCAAATAATTACAACTGGAAAAATCAGTCAGAAGAGCTTGCTGTTTGAAGATCAACATTTGGAAAGACTGAGAAAAGCTAGTCGATATTTTGCTTATCCTTTTGACCCAGAAATTTTGAGACAAAAGATTGAAGCAGAGTGTCAGACTTGTGATGTTAATCAAGATTACCGCTTGCGAATCAGCATTAGCAAATCTGGAGAGATAGAACTTAGTCGACAAATCTTAACACCTCTTAGTCCACATTTCTGCCAGGCCAAACTTTGTCTACAAGAAGCTAATTTGCAGCAAGCATTTACCTACTTTAAGACAACTCACAGACCGCATTTGAGCTTAGGGGAACAAGAGATCATTTACCACAATAAGTCTGGAGAACTTCTTGAAACCTCTATTGGAAATCTGGTCTTAAAAATTAATGGGAAACTCTACACACCGCCTATCCGACTGGGAATCTTACCAGGAATTTATCGCCAGTATTTACTAGAAACAGGAGAGGTAGAAGAGAAAGTTTTGACCTTAAAAGACTTAGTCCAAGCAGAAGCTATTTACGGCTGTAATGCAGTGAGGGGCTTGTATGAGTTAAGCCTAGAGGAGAACTAGATGAAACTGGTATTTTTACACGGGTTAGGGCAGTCAGCAGAGAGTTGGAAAGAAGTTCGGAATCTACTGACAGATTATCCTTCTGAGGCTATCGAGTTATTTCCTTCTGGAGTTAGCAGCTATCAAAAAGCCAAGGAGCGAGTTTATCAACACCTAGCTCAAGAGACAGAACCTTTTGTTTTGGTTGGATTGTCCTTAGGTGCTGCCCTGGCACTAGAACTTTCCAGTTACGATTTACCAAATCTTCGAGCTTTGGTTCTATCAGGATGCCCGCTTAAATTAGCAGGGAATATCCTATTTTATGTTCAGTTGCTGATTTTTAAACTACTTCCTAAAAGGGTATTTGAAAAACAGGGAGCAGATAAGACTCTTATGGTCGGAGTTTCTGAGGAATTGAAGACACTTGATTTAACGGATATAGCAGGGATTTGCCCCTGTCCAACCTTACTAATTTGTGGCAGCAAAGATAAACCGAATCTTAGTTCTATGAGAAGTCTTCATAAACTAATATCAAAATCCCAATTTCAGATTATCCCAGACGGCCCTCATGTCTTGAATAAGGAAAAACCAAAGGAGTTTGTAGAAAAGACCAGAAGTTTCCTTGAATTGCTGAAATAAGTTTGATAAAATAATATTGAAATCGATAACATTCCTATAGGAGAAAGTGATGAACAAACGTCTATTTTTTAAAATGAGTTTGGCGACGTTGTCAGTTTTAGCCTTGTTTTCACAACCAGTTTTAGCAGAAGAAAACATTCATTTTTCTAGCTGTAAGGAAGCTTGGGCTAATGGCTATTCAGATCTTCATGAGGGAGGCCCTGGTTATTCTGCCAAGTTAGACCGCGATCATGATGGTGTGGCTTGTGAATTGAAAAATGCCCCTAAGGGCGCCTTTAAAGCAAAACAAGCAACTGAGGCTCAAACTGATACAAGTTCAGCAACAACAAGTGGCTGGGTTAAGCAGGATGGTGCATGGTACTACTTTGATGGAAATGGAAATCCAGTGAAAAATGCTTGGCAGGGAAGCTATTATCTGAAAGCAGACGGGAAAATGGCCCAGAGCGAATGGATTTATGATTCATCCTATCAAGCTTGGTATTACTTGAAATCAGATGGTTCGTATGCTTATAGTACATGGCAAGGAAATTACTATTTGAAATCAGATGGTAAGATGGCCAAAGGTGAATGGGTTTATGATGCTACTTACCAAGCTTGGTATTATCTAAAATCAGATGGATCTTATGCTTACAGCACGTGGCAAGGGAATTACTATTTGAAATCAGATGGTAAAATGGCTGTCAATGAATGGGTTGATGGTGGACGTTATTATGTAGATACCACTGGTTTGTGGAAAGCTAATTCAAAAGTAAGCAATAAAGGGTCCTATTATAGCCTTCAAGGGAAGTATGATGAAATTGTAGTTGCTAATAAACACTATCCTATGTCTAAAGATTACTATCCAGGTGAAAATGCTACTGCAAAAGCAGCCTTTTTAAAACTGATTGCACAGATGAAGGAAGAAGGCTACGCTATTAGCGATAATTATAGTGGATTTAGAAGTTATGCAACCCAAGCACAATTGTATCAAAGTTATGTGAACCAAGAGGGACAGGCTGCTGCGGATCGTTATTCCGCCCGTCCTGGATATAGTGAACATCAGACAGGACTTGCTTTTGATGTGATTGGCACAGATGGTCAATTGGTTGAAGATTCAAGTGCTGCTCAATGGTTATTAGAACATGCGCCAGACTATGGTTTTGTTGTTCGATATCCTCGTGGTAAGGAAAGTATAACTGGTTATATGCATGAGGAATGGCATTTGCGCTATATTGGGAAAGAAGCCAAAGACATTGCAGCAAGTGGTTTGACACTAGAGGAATATTATGGCTTTGATGGTGGAGATTATCTAGATTAAAAATCTATATTAGCTGAATGCAAACCTTTGCATAAATGACTGAATTTTGTTATACTAGTACTGTAAGCATTTTCAATTAATTCATAATGAAAAAGGAGAATATGATGAGTCAAAAGATTATTGGGATTGACCTTGGTGGAACTTCTATCAAATTTGCAATCTTAACAACAGCAGGAGAAATCCAAGAAAAATGGTCTATCAAGACTAATATTTTGGATGAGGGAAGTCATATCGTAGATGATATGATTGAGTCTATTCAACACCGTTTGGACTTGCTTGGATTGGTAGCAGCGGACTTCCAAGGTATTGGAATGGGGTCACCAGGTGTGGTTGACCGTGAAAAAGGAACTGTTATTGGTGCCTACAACCTCAACTGGAAAACCCTTCAACCAATCAAAGAAAAGATTGAAAAAGCCTTGGGCATTCCATTTTTCATCGATAATGATGCCAACGTGGCAGCTCTTGGTGAGCGCTGGATGGGGGCTGGTGATAACCAACCAGATGTTGTCTTTATGACACTCGGTACTGGTGTTGGTGGCGGTATCGTCGCAGAAGGAAAATTGCTTCACGGTGTTGCTGGTGCAGCAGGTGAGCTTGGCCACATCACTGTTGACTTTGACCAACCAATCGCATGTACTTGCGGTAAGAAAGGTTGCCTTGAGACAGTTGCTTCAGCAACAGGGATTGTCAACTTGACTCGTCGCTATGCCGATGAATACGAAGGCGATGCAGCCTTGAAACGCTTGATCGATAACGGAGAAGAAGTAACTGCTAAGACTGTCTTTGATTTGGCAAAAGAAGGAGACGACCTTGCTTTGATCGTTTACCGTAATTTCTCACGTTACTTGGGAATCGCTTGTGCTAACATTGGTTCAATCCTAAACCCATCAACAATCGTTATCGGTGGTGGTGTATCAGCTGCGGGAGAATTCCTTCTACAAGGTGTTCAAAAAGTCTACGATGAAAATACTTTCCCACAAGTACGCACATCAACAAAATTGGCTCTTGCAACTCTAGGAAATGACGCTGGGGTTATCGGAGCAGCATCACTTGTATTGCAATAAAATAATAAAAGAGGAAAAATGCGAACCTAGAGTTAGTAATGTTCCTCTTTTCTTTTTTATGCTATACTAGTTAGGAAATAAATGAGGTGAGAGTAAATGACAAAAGCAGATACGATTTTTAAAGAGAATATTGAACGAATCCTCAAAGACGGTGTCTTTTCAGAGCAAGCACGTCCTAAGTATAAGGATGGGACAGTTGCCAACTCCAAGTATGTAACGGGTGCCTTTGCTGAGTATGACTTGGCCAAGGGGGAATTCCCCATCACAACCTTGCGTCCCATTGCCATCAAATCCGCCATCAAGGAAGTGCTCTGGATCTACCAAGACCAGTCAAATAGCTTAGAAGTGCTTAATGACAAGTACAATGTTCACTACTGGAATGACTGGGAAGTGGGAGATACGGGAACTATTGGTGAGCGTTACGGGGCGGTCGTTAAGAAACACGACATCATCAATAAGCTTCTCAAACAGTTGGAAGCTAACCCTTGGAACCGCCGCAATATTATCTCTCTCTGGGATTATCAAGCTTTTGAGGAGACAGATGGGCTACTCCCATGCGCCTTTCAGACCATGTTTGATGTCCGCCGTGTAGATGGAGAAATCTATCTGGATGCAACCTTGACTCAGCGTTCGAATGATATGTTGGTGGCCCACCATATCAACGCTATGCAGTATGTGGCTTTGCAGATGATGATTGCCAAACATTTTGGCTGGAAGGTTGGGAAGTTCTTCTACTTTATCAACAACCTCCATATCTATGATAATCAATTTGAAAAAGCTCAGGAATTGCTTCGTCGTGAGCCGTCTGACTGCCAACCTCGCTTGGTTTTAAATGTTCCTGATGGGACTAATTTCTTTGATATCAAAGCAGAAGATTTTGAGTTGGTGGATTATGACCCTGTTAAGCCACAGTTGAAGTTTGACCTAGCTATATAAAAGAATAGAAAAAAGAAGTTAAGACAATGAATCCCAACTTCTTTTGTTTTTTAACGTGATACGCGGCGGCGAGCTGCTTTTTTACGGTTTTCTTCGATGAAAGCTGCTTTTTGCTCTTCTGGTTCAATCACTTTCTTTTTAAATGCGTATACTGCACCTGCAAGTGCAGCGACAGTTCCTGCGACACCTGTTACAAGACCTTTAGCGAATCCTTTAGCCATGAGTCTTCCTCCTTTATATTCTCAATCAGCCAGCCTCCTCAAGAGGTCACATTTTTCTGACTGACCTTTTTGTGTTATAATAATAGTAACGAAAAAATGGGAATTTTTCAAGGAAAAAAGATGAAAACAAAAATAATTGTGATTGTTGGACCGACTGCTGTTGGAAAAACAGCCCTTGCCATTGAAGTGGCCAAG
The DNA here is from genome assembly GCF_946190275.1 of Streptococcus mitis. Taxonomy (GTDB): domain Bacteria; phylum Bacillota; class Bacilli; order Lactobacillales; family Streptococcaceae; genus Streptococcus; species Streptococcus mitis_DC. Next base: position 19,046 of record NZ_CAMHZQ010000006.1, read on the forward strand.
CGTTTTAATGGCGAAGTGGTTAGTGGAGATAGCCAGCAAGTCTATCGAGGACTTGATATTGGGACGGCTAAGGCTAGTCCAGAAGAGCAGGCAGCTGTTCCCCATCATTTAATCGATGTTAGAGAGGTAACCGAGTCTTACTCGGCTTTTGATTTTGTTTCAGAAGCTAAGATGGCTATTGAGGATATTCACAGCCGTGGTAAGCTAGCCATTATCGCTGGTGGAACTGGGCTTTATATCCAGAGCTTGCTTGAAGGCTACCACCTGGGTGGGGAGACTCCTCATGAGGAGATTTTAGCTTATCGAGCTAGTTTGGAGCCATATTCAGATGAGGAATTAGCCCATTTGGTGGAGCAAGCAGGCCTTGAGATTTCTCAGTTTAATCGTCGTCGTGCTATGCGTGCCTTGGAAATAGCCCATTTTGGTCAGGATTTGGAAAATCAAGAGACCTTGTATGAACCGCTGATTATCTGCTTGGATGATGAGCGTAGTCAGCTTTATGAACGTATCAACCACCGAGTGGATCTGATGTTTGAGGCTGGACTTTTGGATGAGTCCAAGTGGCTTTTTGACCATCACCCGGATGTGCAGGCTGCCAAAGGCATTGGCTATAAGGAACTCTTTCCTTATTTCCGTGGAGAGCAGACTTTGGAGGAGGCTAGCGATAGTCTTAAACAGGCGACCCGTCGTTTTGCCAAGCGTCAGTTGACCTGGTTCCGTAATCGCATGCAGGTCACCTTTTATCAAATCGGAGAATCTGGTGTGCAAGACCGTATTTTTAGCCAGATAGAGGAGTTTTTAGATGATTGATACGGAGAAAAAAGAGGAGCGAGTTCTGCTGATTGGTGTGGAATTACAGGGCATGGACAATTTTGACCTCTCCATGGAAGAGTTGGCCAGTCTGGCTAAGACAGCTGGGGCAGTCGTCGTTGATAGCTACAGACAAAAACGGGAAAAGTATGACTCCAAGACCTTCGTCGGCTCTGGTAAGTTGGAAGAGATTGCGCTTATGGTGGATGCAGAAGAAATCACCACTGTCATCGTCAACAACCGTCTGACGCCAAGGCAAAATGTCAATCTAGAGGAAGTTCTGGGTGTTAAGGTCATTGACCGTATGCAGTTGATTTTGGATATCTTTGCCATGCGAGCTCGGAGCCATGAAGGGAAGCTCCAAGTCCACCTAGCCCAGCTCAAATATCTCCTGCCTCGCTTGGTTGGTCAGGGGATTATGCTCAGCCGTCAGGCAGGGGGAATTGGTTCCCGTGGACCTGGTGAAAGCCAGTTGGAGTTGAACCGTCGTAGTGTTCGCAACCAAATCACGGATATAGAGCGCCAGCTCAAGGTGGTTGAGAAAAATCGGGCGACTGTCAGAGAAAAACGTTTGGAGTCCAGCACCTTTAAGATTGGTTTGATTGGTTACACCAATGCTGGAAAGTCAACTATCATGAACACCTTGACCAGTAAGACCCAGTATGAAGCGGACGAGCTCTTTGCTACTCTGGATGCGACGACTAAGAGTATCCATCTGGGAGGCAATCTCCAAGTAACTTTGACAGATACCGTGGGCTTTATCCAAGATTTGCCGACGGAGTTGGTGTCCAGTTTCAAGTCAACCTTGGAAGAAAGCAAGCATGTAGACCTTCTGGTTCATGTTATCGATGCCAGCAATCCTTACCATGAGGAGCATGAAAAAACAGTTCTGTCCATCATGAAAGACTTGGACATGGAAGATATTCCTCGCCTGACCCTGTATAATAAAGCGGATTTGGTGAAGGATTTTACGCCGACCCAAACGCCTTATGCCCTCATTTCTGCCAAGTCTGAGGATAGTCGTGAGAATTTGCAGGCACTATTTTTAGAGAAAATCAAGGATATTTTTGAATCTTTTACCCTGCGCGTGCCTTTTTCAAAGTCCTACAAGATTCATGATTTAGAAAGTGTTGCGATTCTGGAAGAACGCGATTATCAGGAGGACGGCGAAGTGATTAGAGGCTACATTTCTGAGAAAAATAAATGGAGGTTAGAAGAATTTTATGACTGATATTAAAACGTTGGCTCTAAAATATGGGGGCTATACAAGTCTGGACAAGGTCTATCTGGATCAACTTCTAGCTGGTAAAACAGAGCAAGAGCAGTTGGCACTGATCACTCCTCCGCCTAGCGTGGTCAATGCTTACTTTGCAGAACTCTACCAGAAAAAGGGTCCTGAGGCTGCGACGGATTATTTTGCGGAACTCAGTCAGGAACTGAATCTTTACAATACTGAACCTAGTTTCACTCTCGAAAACAAACCTTTTATTCGCCTTAATCTATCTGGTAAATCCTTTGGTTTTTGTTATGAAAGTGAGGGACTGGGTCGAATTTTCTCTGAAAATAAGGAGAAGATCTCGGATGACTTACTCTTTGAGATTGCGCAAATTTTCCCCCATCAACTGGTCTTTGAAGAGTCTGGTAAGATTTACATGAAGTCTGTCGAGGACGAGGAAATTGTTAGCATGGAGAATCTAACAGCTTTGACTGATTTGGAAAGCTTGGCTGATGGTCGTAAGCGTCTCAAAGGCTACAGCCAAGAGGATTTACTGCAAGAAGCCACTGCTTTTTCTGGCAAGCGCTATTTCCGATCGGAAAACCGCACAGCCATGTTATATATTGATTAATTAGAAAGTATCGAATGGATATTCAATTTTTAGGAACGGGGGCAGGTCAGCCCTCTAAAGCCCGCAACGTTTCAAGTCTCGCCCTGAAACTCTTGGATGAGATTAACGAAGTCTGGCTCTTTGACTGTGGAGAAGGTACGCAAAATCGCATTCTGGAAACCACAATTCGACCACGTAAGGTCAGCAAAATCTTTATCACTCACTTGCACGGAGACCATATTTTTGGCTTGCCAGGATTCCTTTCTAGTCGTGCCTTTCAGGCCAATGAAGAGCAGACAGATTTGGAAATCTATGGACCTCAAGGCATCAAGTCATTTGTCTTAACCAGCCTTCGTGTGTCAGGTTCGCGTCTGCCTTATCGTATTCATTTTCATGAGTTTGACCAAGATTCTTTAGGAAAAATCCTTGAGACCGATAAATTTACGGTGTATGCAGAAGAGCTGGACCACACTATTTTCTGTGTTGGCTATCGTGTCATTCAAAAGGACCTTGAAGGAACGCTGGATGCTGAAAAACTCAAGGCGGCAGGTGTACCATTTGGCCCACTTTTTGGAAAAATTAAAAACGGTCAGGACGTTGTTTTGGAAGACGGAACTGAAATCAAGGCAGCAGACTATATCTCAGCTCCACGTCCAGGTAAAATTATCACTATTTTAGGAGACACTCGAAAAACGGATGCCAGTGTGCGTCTGGCTGTCAATGCCGATGTCCTTGTTCATGAGTCCACTTATGGCAAGGGTGATGAAAAAATTGCTCGTAACCATGGTCACTCAACCAATATGCAGGCAGCGGAGGTCGCAGTAGAAGCAGGTGCCAAACGACTCCTGCTCAACCATATCAGTGCTCGTTTCCTCTCAAAAGATATCAGCAAGCTCAAGAAAGATGCTGCTAGTGTCTTTGAAAATGTCCATGTGGTCAAAGATTTGGAAGAAGTGGAAATCTAAAAGATTGAGAAAGGAACAGTATGTCTATTATTCTCATTACTGGAGCTAGCGGTGGTCTAGCCCAAGAAATGGTCAAACTTTTGCCGAATGACCAACTGATTTTGTTAGGTAGAAACAAGGAAAAATTAGCCCAACTCTACGGAGACCATCCCCATGCAGAATTGATTGAAATCGATATTACCGATGATTCGGCCTTAGAATCTCTGGTAGCAGACCTCTATCTCCGTTATGGCAAGATTGATGTCTTGATTAACAACGCTGGTTACGGGATTTTTGAGGAATTTGATCAGATTTCTGACCAAGATATTCACCAGATGTTCGAGGTTAATACCTTTGCCCTGATGAATCTATCTCGTCGCCTTGCGGCTCGAATGAAGGAAAGTCGAAAAGGCCATATCATCAATATTGTTAGCATGGCAGGTTTGATTGCTACTGGCAAGTCTAGTCTCTACTCAGCCACTAAGTTTGCGGCCATTGGTTTTTCAAATGCGTTACGCCTCGAACTTATGCCCTATGGAGTCTATGTGACAACAGTCAATCCAGGACCAATCTGTACAGGATTTTTTGACCAGGCCGACCCAGATGGCACCTATCTCAAATCGGTTGACCGCTTCCTTTTAGAACCAGATGCAGTGGCTAAAAAGATTGTCAAGACTATAGGAAAAAACAAACGCGAACTCAATCTCCCAATCTTACTCAACCTCGCCCATAAGTTTTATAGCCTCTTTCCCAAGCTAGCTGATAAGTTGGCAGGGAAAACTTTTAATTATAAGTAAAAAGAACCAATGTGCAGGTTGTTGCTAGCCTACATATTGGTTCTTATTATTTCTCAACTATCAAACTGGACTTCTTCTAGGAGATAGTCGATAAAGCGTTCGCCCATCTTAGATAGGCTGGTTTTTTCATGCTGGATATAGACCAGTTCAATTGGGTCATCAATATCCAGTGGGATAGAAACGATATTGTCTCCGTTGAGGTTGCTGTTCAAAATCCCTGTTGCAATGGTATATCCATCCAAACCAATCAAGAGATTAAAGAGGGTAGCACGGTCGCTGACTACGATGGATTTCTTATGGTGCTCTTGAGATAGAATCTCTTCAGAGAAGTAGAAGGAGTTGTGTGTCCCTTGGTCATAGCTGAGGTAAGGGAAATTCTCCAAATCAGACAGTCTCACCTTGTCTTTCTTTGCCAGAGGGTTGGTCTTGCTGACAAAGATATGGGGCTGGGCGGTAAAGAGATGGTGAGCCAGTAGGTGATTGTCATCCAGCATTTTGGTCAGTACATCACGGTTGTAGCTGTTCAAAAAGAGGACACCGACCTCACTACGGAAGTTCTTGACGTCGTCGATAATCTCCCAAGTACGAGTTTCACGGAGGAAGAGCTCATATTTCTCCATATCACTTTTTTTGAGTAGCGATACAAAGGCATTGACTACAAAGGCATAGTGCTGGGACGAAACGCTAAAAAGTTCGCGGTGGGCGACAGGATTTTTATAACGTTCCTCCAGAAGCTGAGTTTGCTCGACAACCTGACGGGCATAAGAGAGAAATTCCATCCCATCACGGGTCAAAGTGATACCCTTGGGATTGCGGATAAAGATTTCAATGCCCATTTCATTTTCCAAATCTCTCACAGCGTTGGAAAGACTAGGTTGAGTGATAAAGAGCTGCTTGGCTGCCTCATTCATGGAGCCAGTTTCGACGATTTTGATAATATAGTGTAATTGTTGAATTCTCATGTTTTTATTGTACCACACTTGCCTCAGAATCGCCAAAGAAGATAGGAAAATCAGGAGTATTGTGTGAGTCTCTGTAAAGCAGTTAAGAAGAAACTTCTAAATCATTTAGTAAATAAGGTAAAAAAGTAGCTGAGCAAGGTATGTATTGGGCACTATAAAAATTTTCCTCGAAAATAAGAAACTTGCACGATTTACTCATTACTTAGCCAATACTAGAGTTTATACTAGTTACTGTAAAGATGATCATTTAAAAGAAGGAAGGAGGCAACTTTATGGCTAAAAATACAAATCGTTCAGAGATTGATTCTCTAAGTTTTGAGGTTGAAAAGTAGCAATCAGGAGCTGGTGATACACAGATTTTAAAATGACACTAGCAGGTCTCTGTGGATTGTGTTTCACCTATTCCTATGAGTGTACGAGAAATAATGTTCGCTGTTAGATAAAACAACAGGAAAATTCTAGTGTTTTATTACAAAACATTGACAACATTTTGATTTGGTGTTATATTTACGGGGATAAATACAAATAAAACAAGACAACTTTGAGATTGATTCTTTGGATTATGGAAATTAATAGCCAAGAATTGGATGGTAAATCTGCTGCTGGGTGGCGTACGGCTGTTAGATTAACAGCACAGGGGCGCTGTGGTTGGTGGTTTACATATTCTTATGAATGTATTTCGCCAAACGTGCGCTGTGGATAAAACTCTCTATTTTTTGACAGGAGGATAAAATGGAAGGAATTATTGGGACACTAGATTTCTATGCACCTGTACTGGTCTTAGGAGTTGTTGTCATAGGGATTGTTTACTTTATGAAAAAAAGAAACGATCGCAAATAATCAACATCAACCGATACCTGAAAAAGGCATCGGTTTTTTATAACTTGAATATATTGCACAAAATACTCATGGCAAACCTTGAAAGAAACCGTATAATGAGAGCGTAATAAAGAAACGGAGGAATGAAATGATGAAACAGCTTATTGTGACAGGATTAACGAAAACATTTGGTCAAGGGGATAGTATCGTTCATGCTTTATCAGATGTGAACCTGTCCGTTGAAAAAGGTGAATTTCTGGCAATTATGGGAGCCAGTGGTAGTGGAAAAACAACACTTCTCAACTGTATTTCAACGATTGATAAACCAACATCAGGTGAGATTCGATTTGAAGATTTTGACATCATCCATGCCAAGGAAAATAAACTAGCTGACTATCGTGCTAAAAACATTTCCTATATTTTCCAAGCCTACAACTTGGTGGAAACCTTGACAGTTTATGAAAATATTGTTCTACCTCTTCAAATTCAGGGGAAAAATATCAAAAAACATCAGGATAAGATTGAGGAAATTTTGGATAAGTTGGCCATCCAAAACTTAAAAGATAAGTTTCCTAATCAGTTATCAGGTGGTCAGCGACAACGTGTGGCAACTGCCAGAGCCTTGATTGATGATTCTAAACTGATTATTGCAGATGAGCCGACAGGAGCCTTGGACTCTGCCAATTCTGAAAAACTGATGGCGCTTTTGCAGGAAATCAATAAAAGTTTTGGCATTACCATTTTACTGGTTACGCATGACCCTGCCGCAGCCAAGTATTCCTCACGGATGGTGCTACTCAGTGATGGAAAGATTATGGATGATTTGGAACGTAACAGCTTATCTAATGAACAGTATTTGCAAGAGATTTACAGTCGTACCAGATAGGAGGGGGAGAGTATGTATCCAAAATTGATTTTACGAAATGTATTTCGAAATTTACAGACCTATACCATCTATTTTTTTAGTCTGACCTTGATTTATAGCTTGCTCTACGCTTTTAATGCTTTACCAAGCCATCCAGTGATGCAGAGTTTATCAGGAGCAAAGGAAATGTTGACGACGGTGATGAGTCAGTACATGGGCTTGCTTTCCTATCTGATTCTATCGGCGATTGCCTTTCTCGTCGTTTATTCCACAAACTTTGTCCTGGGACGGCGTAAGAAAGAGCTGGGACTTTATGCAACGCTGGGAATGAAGAAGAAGCAGATTATCGGTACCCTGTTCTTTGAAACCATGCTGGTCAATATCTTTTCCTTGATTCTAGGTTTCTTGCTTGGATTGATTTTACTGGTCATTCTAGCTAAGATTGCATCTGAGTTTTTTATGGCCAATTACTTTGGTAGTCTGCTTTTCTTTGATAGCAAGTCTGTCATCTTACTAGTTTATTCCTATTTGGTAACCAGTCTTATTGTTGGTGTCATGGACATTCTTACCTTTAGAAAGCAAAATATCATTGCACTCATTCAAGAAAATGGGGTCAAGAAATCTGTCTTGGCAAAAGGCAAGCCAGTTCTTCAAGCACTTCTTTTTATTCTTTCGACAGCTGTTATCGGTTTTGGTGCTCTCTATTTTTCAGACTATCACCATCTATCATTCTTGAAAAGCTGGGGTATCTTGCTGGTATCTGTCTTCGCGATTTTTGTGATTTTGTTTTACAATACCTTGAGCCATTTTATCTTGGTTTCCCTTAGAAAACTGCCTCAAACCTACTATAACAAACTAAACAGTTTTAAAGTTCGTCAATTTTCAAAACAAGCTGATAGTAATTCGGTCACGTTGGCTGTCTTATCCTTGACCTTGACACTGGCTCTCAGCTTACTAGTTTTTAGTGGTAGTGCCTATACGACTATGAACCATGAGTTGAATCGTTATGCCCCTTATGATTTACAAGTCAATTTATATAGAGGTAATGAGTTTCATTATGGAAACGAGAGTGTAAAAGATAGATTACAAGCAGGCGGCTTTGATTTTGATGTCGTAAAAGAAGAATATGTTTATTCAACTTTTACGAGTGATTTGACTTATAAAGATATAATAGATACTAGTCAGTTATGGGAGCACGATAAAGGGTTGCCTGATTCAAAAGTCCATATTTTAGGGATTTCAGCTTATAATCATCTAAGAAAACTACAAGGCAAAAAAGATATTGACTTAGCTGATGATGGCTATCTAGTAAATGCCAATTACAAAGGAACCATTAAACAAATCCAAGAATTTTTACTACAAACGAAAGATTTATCGATTGGCGGTTATTCTTTAAAATTGGCATCGTCCCAACCATTAGATACTGTTTATTTTCTTTCTTCAGTAGGATTAAATGATTCGGGGACTCTTATTGTACCAGATAAAGTTATTAAAGAATTGAACGAAGATTTTACAACTTATGTGGTTAAATATAAAGAAAATATTGATAAAAGAAAAATTGAAACATTTTTGAAAGAGTGGGTTGATAAGCATTACTTTACGGTGGATGGTGCAGAAGTAAATGACTTCACTTATCAAAGTAAGGTGAGATTATCTGAGATTTATCTTGGATTTATGGGCGTCATTGTCTTTGTCATGATTTTTGTTAGTGTTATTTTTATCATTATTTCCCTCAGTATCTTGTCCCTTCAAACTTCTACAAGTGCTTTGGATAGTGTTAATGATTATCAAATCTTATACCTTCTTGGGAACAAGAGAAAGCAAAATCGCTCTATTCTTTTGCAACAGATTCTAAGTTATTTCTTGGTTCCGCTGGTCATCGCAGGTCCTCTAGCACTTGCCTTGAGTACCGCTCTTTTGGGCTATTTTGAGAATTTCGCTAATACCAGCATTTCTATTGATATCACCTATCTGGGAGTAGCGGTTTTACTCTTTGTTCTTTACTTGCTAGTGACTTACAGAGTAAGTTGGCAAATTATTGAAAATTAAGTCAAATACCAGAGTTGCCTATCCTGCAATTCTGGTATTGTGTTATAATAATATTAAAGTAGTTCAGGAAGTAGATACATATGAAACAGTTTGTCAAATCGCTCTCGAAAAACTCACTTTTATTGTGGTGGTTGACGATTTTTAATCATCTAGCTTTAATGATTTATATTTATTATAGGATTCCTCTGGACTTTTCGACAGATTTTTCCTTGCAGATGGTTTTATTGCTGATTATTGCTTTAATTGCATTTAGTTATATTTGTAATATTGTGACCTTTCGGTATAGTGAGTTGAAACTTTGGTTGCTCCTGATGATGTTTCTCATTAGCTGGCAATCCATATTTAATCAAGGAGTTACGAACACCCTGTTGCACTTTTTTGATATTCTTCATCCGCTCAACTCTTTTTTATTGGTATATAGTTCTCTGTCTATTATCTTTCTGGGAGAGAAAATGGGAGAAGAACTGTTGAGTGTGTCCTTTGTGTTGACACTAATCACCATTAGTTCGTATCTGTTAGGTCCTTCAATTTTTCTCTTTCTGTCCTTGTTTGCGTCTTTCTTTTTAAACCTTGTTCCCTTGATTTTACTGATTTTATATCATAAAGAGTTGAAAAGTAAACTCAAGTATCAGAGACGAAATTTGTGGATATTAGCTTTAATATTGCCTCTTTCTTATTTCTTTTTGTATATCAATACGAGGGGTTTAGGAGTGATGAACTTAGTCTGGTATCTAGAAATTCTTGGTATCTTAGCTTTTTTACACTTCAAAACGATTGTCAGCTCTCTTCAAAAAAGGGTATCAGAGTTGAAATTGTCCTATATAAAAGCTTTTTCACGCTTGTTTTTACTGGTTCTGTTTTTGTTAGTAGGCATTTTCATCATCTTTCATTTAGACTTAAATATGAGCTTTTTGGTATTGAATATCATGTTACTATTGTTCGGGATTTGTTCGGAAGAATTGATTCGCCTCTTTCGTTCTGCTGAAATGTTAGATGCTAGGGATTATGTAAAAGTTCTCTTTTTAAAGCGTAATCGTATGGTGAAAAGTCTGCTGGCAAATGAAGACACAGAACAACAGTTCTCCGAATTTCTTCACAATGAAATCCTGCAAAATGTGATGGCAATAAAAAATTTCAATAAATATAGTAGCAATCAAGCTTTTGGTGAACAGATCAATCTGGTGACAGAGGAGTTGGTTCAGCGGATTCGCGAGCGGATGGATTATTATCAGCCAATGGTAGAAACAGACGAGCAGTTAGACATCCAGTATCAAGGGCTGATTAATCGGATTGTCAAGCGCTATCACGCAGAAAATGAAGTTGTCACACAGTTTCCTGTTCACTTTAGGCTTTTATCTCCTTACGATAAAATTGCCTATCGTCTAGTTGAGGAACTGACGACCAATGCCGTTAAGTACGCTAGTGGTGGAAGGATTTATTTGAAGATTGATGTGCATGATGACGCTATTTTTATCATTTCTGAAAATAACTGCCTTCAAACAGAAAAATCCTTAGGTTATGGCTTGAAAAATATGTCTAATAAAATTAGTGTTTTAGGTGGTCAGATGCAGATTTTTGAAAATAATAAGAGATTTCGTGTAGAAATTACTCTCCCGATTGATAAGGAGTTGTGTTATGAAAATTTTGTTAATTGATGATCATAAATTATTTAGCCAAAGTATCAAGATGATTTTAGAGTTATCGGAAAACATTAAAAAGGTCCAGTTAGTGGATAATTTTTCGACTATTTCGGAGATTGCTTTTAATGACTACGACATTATTTTGATTGATATCAACCTGACGAGTCTGTATCAAGATGATGGGCTGACCTTGGCACAAGAAATTATCGACAATGGTTGTTCTAGTAAGATTGTAATTTTAACGGGATACAGCAAAAAGATGTATGAACACCGAGCTAAAGCTATGGGAGCTTATGGCTTTCTAGATAAAAGTATGGACCCAGATGAGTTGGTGAAAAAACTGGAAAAGATTTATCTAGGTGGTAAGGTCTTTTCAGATGAAGTGATGGTAGAGGTGCTAACACCACGAGAAATCGAGATACTAGAACTGGTTAGAAATGGCTTGACCATTGATGATGTCTGTGACAATGTCTATGTGAGTAAACGTACAGTTTCCAATCACTTGGCCAATATCTTTTCAAAATTGGGAGTGACTAACAGGCAGGAGGCGATTCACATCGCTGAGCAGTTGGGATATTTCCCACCAGATTAAAAAGTTGCAGAAGATGCAGCTTTTTTAATTTCTGTGCTACTTCTTGTGTGAGTCTCTTCTTGAAAAAAACACAAAATTTTGCTAGAATGAGTCTTATGAAAACATTCTATGATGTGCAGCAATTCCTCAAACGATTTGGTATTATTGTTTACATGGGAAAACGCTTATATGATATTGAACTGATGAAGTTGGAACTCTCACGGATTTACGATGCAGGGTTGATGGACAAATTAGACTATCTAGAAGCAGAAGCGGTTCTTCGCAGAGAGCACAAGGTAGAATTGGATTATATTGAGAAAAATGGAGAAAAGAACTAATGGTTACTTGGATTTTGTGGGCACTTATACTAGCAATGTTGGCGTGGATGGGTTTTAACTATCTTCGTATTCGCCGTGCGGCTAAAATTGTAGACAATGAGGAGTTTGAAGCCTTGATTCGTACGGGTCAATTGATTGATTTGCGCGACCCAGCAGAATTCCACAGAAAACATATCCTTGGGGCCCGCAATATTCCTTCAAGTCAGTTGAAAACTAGTCTTGCAGCCTTTCGTAAAGATAAACCTGTCCTTCTTTACGAAAACCAACGTGCGCAACGTGTCACAAATGCAGCCCTTTACTTGAAAAAACAAGGTTTTTCTGAGATTTATATCCTTTCTTATGGATTGGATTCTTGGAAAGGGAAAGTCAAAGTTGAGAAATAAGAAAACGAGCTTGGATGTTTCCGAGCTCATTTTTTAACCACTTTTTCTGAGAAAGTCACGAATGCTTGCCAATTCTTCTGAGTTTAGGGGACGATAGTCTCCTGCTTGAAGATTCTCATCCAAGCTCCAAGGTCCAAAATGGGTGCGTTTGAGGGATGTCACCTTGACACCAACTGATAGGAACATTTTCTTGACCTGATGAAATTTTCCTTCTGAAATGGTGATGGAGGCTTGACTGAGGGAAGGACTTGCAGATAGAATCTCTAGTCTTGCAGGTTTACAGATAGTGCCATCTAAAAAGACAATTCCTTTTTGAAAGGCTTGGATATGGTCAGGTGTTAGAAGTCCATTGACCTCAACTCGATAAGTTTTATCGACATGATATTGGGGATGGAGGAGCTGAAAGCCCAAGGGACCGTTGTCGGTCAAGAGGAGGAGACCCGTCGTATCTCGGTCCAGTCGGCCGACAGCATAGAGCTTGTCAGACTGGATGTCAGGCGGAAGCAAGTCCATGACGGTTGGAAGTTCCTTGTCTTTGTTGGCTGTAACGACACCAGCAGGCTTATGAAGCATAAGATAGGTGTGCTCATAGCCTTGAATGATTTGTTCCTGAAAAAGGAGTTCCTGTAGTCCTGTATCGATATTTTGGGCTAGGGAGCGGGCTGGGCAACCATCGACGAGAATGTCCCCTTTGAGTAAGGCTTGTTTCATGGCCTTTCGGCTGACTTTTTCTTGGGCTAATAAATTATCTAAACGCATACTGTGCCTATCTTATCATAAGTCGCTTGCTTTGAAAAGGCTTGACATGAAAAGAAAAGCAGAGTGAAAACATTTACACTTGCTTGAATTATGTTATTTACTTGAAATTATGGTATAATCGTTCAGTTAGAAAATAAATTTTGAATATTATAGAGGAAATCATGACAAAATTAAGAGAAGATATCCGTAACATTGCGATTATCGCCCACGTTGACCACGGGAAGACAACCCTCGTTGACGAATTATTGAAACAATCAGAAACGCTTGATGCACGTACTGAATTGGCTGAGCGTGCTATGGACTCAAACGATATCGAAAAAGAGCGTGGAATTACCATTCTTGCTAAAAATACAGCCGTTGCCTACAACGGAACTCGTATCAACATCATGGACACACCAGGACACGCGGACTTCGGTGGAGAAGTTGAGCGTATCATGAAAATGGTTGACGGTGTTGTCTTGGTCGTAGATGCCTACGAAGGAACCATGCCACAAACTCGTTTCGTATTGAAAAAAGCCTTGGAACAAGACCTTGTCCCAATCGTTGTTGTTAACAAAATCGATAAACCATCAGCTCGTCCAGCAGAAGTAGTGGACGAAGTCTTGGAACTTTTCATCGAGCTTGGTGCAGATGACGACCAGCTTGACTTCCCAGTGGTGTATGCTTCAGCGATCAACGGAACTTCTTCATTGTCAGATGATCCAGCTGACCAAGAAGCTACTATGGCACCAATCTTTGACACGATTATCGACCATATCCCTGCTCCAGTAGATAACTCAGATGAGCCTTTGCAGTTCCAAGTGTCACTTTTGGACTACAATGACTTCGTTGGACGTATCGGTATCGGTCGTGTCTTCCGTGGTACAGTTAAGGTTGGGGACCAAGTTACCCTTTCTAAACTTGACGGCACAACTAAAAACTTCCGTGTTACAAAACTCTTTGGTTTCTTTGGCTTGGAACGTCGTGAAATCCAAGAAGCCAAAGCAGGTGACTTGATTGCCGTTTCAGGTATGGAAGATATCTTTGTCGGTGAAACCATTACTCCGACAGATGCAGTTGAAGCTCTTCCAATCCTACACATCGATGAGCCAACTCTTCAAATGACATTCTTGGTCAACAACTCACCATTTGCTGGTAAAGAAGGTAAATGGGTAACTTCTCGTAAGGTGGAAGAACGCTTGCAGGCTGAATTGCAAACAGACGTTTCCCTTCGTGTTGACCCAACTGATTCACCAGATAAATGGACTGTTTCAGGACGTGGAGAATTGCACTTGTCAATCCTTATCGAAACAATGCGTCGTGAGGGATATGAACTTCAAGTATCTCGTCCAGAGGTTATCGTAAAAGAAATCGACGGTGTTAAATGTGAGCCATTTGAACGTGTTCAAATCGACACTCCAGAAGAATACCAAGGATCTGTTATCCAAAGCCTTTCTGAACGTAAGGGTGAAATGTTGGATATGATTTCAACTGGTAATGGTCAAACTCGTTTGGTCTTCCTTGTTCCAGCGCGTGGGTTGATCGGTTACTCAACTGAGTTCTTGTCAATGACTCGTGGTTACGGTATCATGAACCATACCTTCGACCAATACTTGCCATTGATTCCAGGCGAAATTGGTGGTCGTCACCGTGGTGCCCTTGTTTCTATCGATGCTGGTAAGGCTACAACTTACTCAATCATGTCTATCGAAGAGCGTGGTACGATCTTTGTCAACCCAGGTACTGAGGTTTATGAAGGAATGATCATCGGTGAAAACTCTCGTGAAAACGACTTGACAGTTAACATCACTAAGGCTAAACAAATGACCAACGTTCGTTCAGCTACTAAGGACCAAACAGCTGTTATCAAGACACCTCGTATCTTGACACTTGAAGAGTCTCTTGAGTTCTTGAACGACGATGAGTATATGGAAGTAACTCCTGAGTCTATCCGTTTGCGTAAACAAATCCTTAACAAGGCAGAGCGTGAGAAAGCTAACAAGAAGAAAAAATCAGCTGAATAAGAGCTAGAAAGAGATAAAGATGGTTTATTTAATCATAGGACTCCTCTTATTACTACTCTATGTATTTGCGACACCAGAAAGCATTAAAGGGACAGTCAATATCGTCCTTGTCGTCTTTGCTTTTGTAGCACTTTTGATTTTGCTCATGTTGTCTGTCCTGCAAATTTTTCAGCTACCGACAGAATTCTTCATCGCAGTCGCTATGCTCCTCCTAGCATACTTTAGCTTGCGAGATATTACCCTCATGTCGGTCAGTAAAAACAAAAGAAGATAAAAAGAGAGTTTTGGCTCTCTTTTTTTGTAGAAATTTTACAATAGTTTGAATTGCCTTTTACTATAACATCATCTCTTTTGCTTGTAAAGTATAAAGGCGGAAACTGGAATAAAATCCGCTAATGTCATCTATTTTTAAGGGAACTGTCAAATTATATTACTAATAATATTTTTGTAAAATATGTTGATAGATTATATAGAAAGTGATATACTTAAGTTATAAGAAATCGCTTTCAAAATAAGAAAGGATTAAATTTATACTCAATGAAAATCAAAGAGCAAACTAGGAAACTAGCCGCAGGTTGCTCAAAGCACTGCTTTGAGGTTGTAGATAAGACTGACGAAGTCAGTTACATATATCTACGGCAAGGCGACGTTGACGCAGTTTGAAGAGATTTTTGAAGAGTATTGTTGTCTTGGTGCTCAGGGTGTGATTGATTAAACTAGGAAAATAATTCTAAGAATTTATAAACTGTAAAATTTCTTTCTATAGGGTTATTCTCTTATACAAGGAGTCTACTATGAAGAAACTATTCATATTATTATCAACTTTTTTTCTCAGCATCTTCCTTGCTTGGATTATTGTCTTACGTGCTCCACAATATTTATATGCAAGCTATGATTCCGTCTCTTTACTTCGTGTCAAAAAAGATACTCAGGAACCGACACGTGAGGTATTTGAACAGGAATTGGAGAATTTTGCAAACTCAGAACAGAGTTTAATAGCTAGAAGAATCGTAGAGCCGAGTAAGGATGGGACGACTCACTTTGCTTATGCAACTTATGGTCAGGGAACTTTACCAAAAGAATTCCAAGAAGCTAGTCAAGAAAGTCGTGAACGTAGTGATCCGCTAAATAGTTATCTCCTTTTATCAGGCTCCTTGACGAAAGAAAAGCTAGCCGATAAATTAGGAGATTTGGGTTATAAAGCAATTGCTGACCGAAAGACACCGCCCTATTCTCTTGCTTTTCGAATTTTACTAAATCCACTTATTCTAATTAGTTTAGCAATATTTGGCTTATCTTTCTTTGCTTTAGTGATTATCACTCGGATTAAGGAAATGAGAGCAGCAGGTATAAAACTCTTTTCTGGTCAGACTCTCTTATCCATCATGGGGCATTCTTTATCTACTGATATCAAGTGGCTACTTTTATCAGCCCTCCTTTCCTTCCTAGGTGGGGGAGTCGTTCTTTTTAGCCAAGGTTTGTTTTATCCTATCTTGTTAGCTACCTATGGTTTTGGGATTAGTCTCTATCTGTTGTTTTTATTGGCGATTTCAATTTTACTAATGCTCCTTTATCTAATGAGTTTGAGTTACAAAGCATTAGTTCCTGTTATTAAGGGGAGATTACCCCTTAAACGCTTGATGATTTTAACCTTATTGTGTCAGTTAGTAGCTGTTTTTACAGTGGGCTACGCTGTTAAGACAGGCTTGACGTCTTACCAACGATTGAAAGAACTTGAAATTTCAAAACAAGCATGGCAGGATAGAGCAGACTATTATCAAATTTCTTTTGGCTTAGGTGATAGAGGAAAAGATACAGAAAATCTGAATAAGTGGTATGAATTTTCCAAAGAAGCAGTTGAAAAAGAACAGGCTCTATTTGTAAAAGATAATCTCATTCATTTTGCAAATCCTCAAGGAAAAAATGAAAAAGAGGAAACACTGGATACCTATAGTCCAGATGCTAATGTTCTCTATATAAGCCCAAGTTATTTGGACAAGGAAAATGTTACTGTAAATGATGAGACTAGACAGAAACTAGCTCATCTTCAAAAAGGAGAATTTGGACTCTTATTACCAGAATCTCTTCGTTCACAGGAAGCAGAACTTAAGAAAGCTTTTGAAGAGAGTTTGAACTATTACGGACAATCAAGTGAGGATAAAAACGCTCCTTTAGAGTATGAAACGAGAGCGATTGTTAGCTATCTTCCAACAGGCGAAAAGAGATTTATTTATAATAATGGTGAAAGTCCAGTATCCATCCAGTACTTAACCGATCCGATTTTAGTTGTGTTCACTCCAACATCTACAGGTGATAGTATCATTTCCAAATCTATTTGGTCTATCAATGCTGGAAAACAACTCTTTATCAAAGGATATGAGAGTGGGCTAGAACTCTTAAAGAAAGCTGGAATTTATGAGCAAGTATCTTATCTTAAAGAAGGAAGAAGTGTTTATCTAACTCGTTATAATGAAGTTCAAACTGAAACGGCAACTTTAATCCTAGGAGCTATTGTTGGAATAGCTAGTTCCTTGTTACTCTTTTATTCTGTCAATCTTCTCTATTTCGAGCAATTCCGCCGAGATATCTTGATTAAACGAATTTCAGGCTTACGATTTTTTGAAACACATGCTCAGTATATGGTTAGCCAATTTGCCAGTTTTGTATTTGGTGCTAGTCTCTTTATTTTACGCAGTCGAGACTGGGTAATTGGCTTGCTCACTTTATTCGTCTTTCTAGCTAGTGCAGTTTTGACGCTTTACCGTCAAGCTCATAAAGAATCTCGTGTTTCTATGACAATTATGAAAGGAAAATAGGATGATTGAACTAAAGAATATATCTAAAAAATTTGGAAGCCGTCAGCTATTTTCAGATACGAATCTTCATTTTGAAGGTGGGAAAATTTATGCCTTAATCGGTACAAGTGGCTGTGGTAAGACAACACTCTTGAATATGATTGGACGATTAGAGCCATCTGACAAAGGACAAATCATCTATGATGGTACTTCTCTTAAGGACATCAAGCCTTCTGTTTTCTTTAGAGATTACTTAGGATACCTATTTCAAGATTTTGGCTTAATCGAAAGCCAAACCGTCAAAGAGAACCTCAATCTGGGTTTAGTTGGTAAAAAGTTGAAAGAAAAAGAGAAAATCTCTTTGATGAAACAAGCTCTAAACCGTGTTAACCTCTCTTATTTAGATTTAAAGCAACCTATATTTGAGTTATCAGGAGGAGAAGCACAACGTGTTGCATTAGCGAAGATAATTTTAAAGGATCCACCTTTGATTCTCGCAGATGAACCAACCGCTTCACTAGACCCCAAAAACTCTGAGGAATTACTTTCTATCCTAGAATCTTTAAAAAATCCGAATCGGACCATCATTATTGCGACCCACAATCCTCTGATTTGGGAGCAAGTGGACCAAGTCATTCGAGTTACCGATTTATCACATAGATGCTATGGTAAGATTCATACTCAATGAAAATCAAAAAGCAAACTAGGAAGCTAGCCGCAGGCTGTACTTGAGTACGGCAAGGCGAAGCTGACGTGGTTTGAATTTGATTTTCGAAGAGTATCAGTTAGAAGAAAGAGTCACAAACACACTTTGTGGCTTTTTTATTTCCATAAAAATGGTAAAATAGTAGGAGTAGAAATGGAGTTTGAGACATGAAAGTAATAGATCAATTTAAAAATAAGAAAGTCCTTGTTTTAGGTTTGGCCAAGTCTGGTGAATCTGCAGCTCGTTTGTTGGACAAGCTAGGTGCCATTGTGACGGTAAATGACGGCAAACCTTTTGAGGACAATCCAGCTGCGCAAAGTTTGCTGGAAGAAGGGATCAAGGTCATCACAGGTGGTCATCCTTTGGAACTCTTGGATGAAGAGTTTGCCCTGATGGTGAAAAATCCAGGTATCCCCTACAGCAATCCCATGATTGAAAAGGCTTTGGCTAAAGGTATCCCAGTCTTGACTGAGGTAGAATTGGCTTACTTGATTTCAGAAGCACCGATTGTTGGTATCACAGGTTCAAATGGTAAAACAACCACAACGACCATGATTGGGGAAGTTTTGACTGCTGCTGGTCAACATGGTCTCTTATCAGGAAATATCGGCTATCCTGCTAGTCAAGTGGCCCAAACTGCGACAGATAAGGACACGCTTGTCATGGAGCTTTCTTCTTTCCAACTCATGGGCGTTCAAGAATTCCATCCTGAGATTGCGGTTATTACTAACCTCATGCCAACTCATATCGACTACCATGGATCATTTGAGGAATATGTGGCAGCCAAGTGGAATATCCAGAACAAGATGACAGCAGCTGATTTCCTTGTCTTGAACTTTAACCAAGAATTGGCAAAAAAATTGGCTAGCAAAACACAAGCCACTGTTGTTCCATTTTCAACATTGGAAAAGGTTGATGGAGCTTATCTGGAAGATGGTCAACTCTACTTCCGTGGGGAAGTGGTCATGGCAGCTAGTGAAATCGGAGTTCCAGGTAGCCACAATGTAGAAAATGCTCTTGCGACTATTGCAGTAGCCAAGCTTCGTGGTGTGGACAACCAAACCATCAAGGAAACTCTTTCAGCCTTTGGTGGTGTCAAACACCGTCTCCAATTTGTGGATGAAATCAAGGGTGTCAAGTTCTATAATGATAGCAAGTCAACCAATATCTTGGCGACTCAAAAAGCCTTGTCAGGATTTGACAACAGCAAGGTCATCTTGATTGCAGGTGGTTTGGACCGTGGGAATGAGTTTGACGAATTGGTGCCAGACATCACTGGACTTAAGAAGATGATCATCCTTGGTCAATCTGCTGAGCGTGTCAAACGGGCAGCAGATAAGGCTGGTGTGTCTTATGTGGATGCGACTGATATTGCTGATGCGACCCGCAAGGCCTATGAACTTGCGACTCAAGGAGATGTAGTCCTTCTCAGTCCTGCCAATGCCAGCTGGGATATGTATGCTAACTTTGAAGTACGTGGCGACCTCTTTATCGACACAGTAGCGGAGTTAAAGGAATAATATGAAAAAAATTGTCTTTACAGGTGGGGGGACGGTTGGACACGTTACCCTCAATCTTTTGTTAATGCCCAAGTTCATCGAAGATGGTTGGGAAGTCCACTATATCGGGGACAAGCGTGGTATTGAACACCAAGAAATCCTCAAGTCAGGCTTGGATGTCACTTTCCACTCCATTGCGACTGGGAAATTGCGTCGTTATTTCTCTTGGCAAAATATGCTGGATGTCTTCAAAGTTGGCTGGGGAATCGTCCAATCGCTCTTTATCATGTTGCGACTGCGTCCACAGGCCCTTTTTTCAAAGGGAGGCTTTGTCTCAGTGCCGCCTGTTATCGCAGCACGTGTGTCAGGAGTGCCTGTCTTTATTCACGAATCTGACCTGTCTATGGGCTTGGCCAATAAAATCGCCTATAAATTTGCGACGAAGATGTATTCAACCTTTGAACAAGCTTCGAGTTTGTCTAAGATCGAGCATGTGGGAGCAGTGACAAAGGTTTCAGACCAAAAAAATCCAGAACCAGATGAATTGGTGGATATTCAAACCCACTTTAATCCTAAATTGCCAACTGTATTGTTTGTCGGTGGTTCTGCAGGCGCTCGTGTCTTTAACCAATTGGTGACAGACCATAAGAAAGAGTTGACAGAGCGCTATAATATTATCAATCTAACTGGAGATTCTAGCCTGAACGAGTTGAGCCAAAATCTTTTTCGTGTTGACTATGTGACCAATCTCTATCAACCTTTGATGGAATTGGCTGACATTGTTGTGACGCGTGGTGGTGCCAATACGATTTTTGAGCTCTTGGCCATGGCAAAATTACATGTCATTGTGCCACTTGGTCGTGAAGCTAGTCGTGGTGACCAGATTGAAAATGCAGCCTACTTTGTAAAAAAAGGCTATGCAGAAGAGCTTCAAGAAAGCGATTTGACCTTGGACAGTTTGGAAGAGAAGCTTTCTCACTTACTAAGTCACAAGGAAGACTATCAAACCAAGATGAAGGCTTCTAAGGAATTGAAATCTCTAGCAGATTTTTATCAATTGTTGAAAAAAGATTTATCATAAGGAAAGTAAATGTCAAAAGATAAGAAAAATGAGGGCAAAGAAATCCTCGAAGAATTGAAAGAGTTATCAGAATGGCAGAAACGAAACCAAGAATATCTAAAAAAGAAGGCTGAAGAAGAGGCGGCCCTAGCTGAGGAGAAGGAAAAGGAAAGACAAGCTCGAATGGGAGAAGAATCTGAGAAATTAGAGGACAAGCAGGATCAGGAGAGTGAAACAGACCCAGAAGATGAAGAATCAGCTAAGGAAGAGTCTGAGGAAAAAGTAGAAGCCCCAGAGGGTGACAAAGGGGAAGAAGCGATAGAAGAATCGGGGTCTAAAGAGGACGAGTATCAGGATAAAAAGGCTACAAAAGAAAAAACAGCCAAAGCAAAGATTCCTGGCATCCATATCTTGCGAGCTCTAACGATTTTATTTCCAAGTCTGCTTTTATTGATTATCTCTGCTTACTTACTCAGTCCTTATGCGACCATGAAGGATATAAGTATTGAGGGAACGGTACAAACTACGGCTGATGATATCCGACAGGCTTCAGGCATTCAGGATACGGATTATACGATTAACCTTCTGCTAGACAAGGCAAAATATGAAGAGCGGATCAAGTCTAACTATTGGGTTGAATCAGCTCAGCTTGTTTATCAATTTCCAACCAAGTTCACTATCAAGGTCAAGGAATACGATATTGTTGCCTACTATGTTTCTGGTGAAAATCATTATCCTATTCTTTCCAGCGGTCAGCTTGAGACTAGTTCTGTGAGTTTGGTCAGTCTACCAGAAACTTATTTATCAGTTCTCTTTAATGACAGCGAACAAATCAAGACCTTTACGTCAGAACTTTCTCAAATTAGCCCAGAACTCAAGGCGGCTATCCAAAAGGTGGAACTAGCCCCAAGCAAGGTGACATCAGATTTAATTCGATTGACTATGAATGATTCGGACGAAGTCTTGGTTCCTCTATCTGAAATGAGCAAGAAACTTCCATACTACAGTAAGATTAAGCCACAATTGTCAGAACCAAGTGTGGTCGATATGGAAGCTGGAATCTACAGCTACACTGTAGCGGATAAATTAATTATGGAAGCTGAGGAAAAAGCCAAAAAAGAGGCCGAAGAAGCTGAGAAAAAGCAGGAAGAAGAACGTAAACGTTTAGAAGAAGAACAGAAAAAACAAGAGGAAGAGAGCAATCGAAACCAAACAAATCAACGTTCATCGCGTCGCTAGGTTTAACTTTTCTTCTATAGCTCTTTAGTTAGCATGTTTTTACTTGACAAGTGCTAGTAGAAATAATAGAATAGTAAAAAACCTTTAAAGCAGTCCAGAGAGGCAGCTAAGGTTAGACGGTGAAAGGGTGGAGACTACCCATTTTTCGTGGAACCTTGCTGTTGGCAGGTTCCTTTTTTCGTGGTTTCTGTTGCCCAGACTCTCTCACTAGCAAAGGTAAAAGGAGAAACCTATGCGAGAACATCGTCCAGTCATTGCTCTTGATTTTCCTAGTTTTGAGGCGGTCAAGGAATTCTTAGCCCTTTTTCCAGCAGAAGAAAGCCTTTATCTTAAGGTAGGGATGGAGCTTTATTACGCAACGGGGCCTGATATTGTGTCTTACTTGAAAGGCTTGGGCCATAGTGTCTTTTTGGATCTCAAGCTTCATGACATTCCCAATACAGTCAAGTCAGCCATGAAGGTCTTGTCTCAGCTTGGTGTCGATATGACCAATGTTCATGCGGCTGGTGGTGTAGAGATGATGAAGGCTGCGCGTGAAGGTCTTGGAAGCCAAGCCAAATTGATCGCAGTCACTCAGCTGACATCAACGTCGGAATCCCAGATGCAGGATTTTCAAAATATCCAAACCAGCCTGCAAGAGTCTGTGATTCATTATGCTAAGAAGACAGCTGAAGCGGGATTAGATGGTGTCGTTTGCTCGGCTCAGGAAGTTCAACTTATCAAGCAGGCCACCAATCCAGATTTTATCTGTCTAACACCAGGAATTCGTCCTCAGGGAGTTGCTGTTGGAGACCAAAAACGTGTGATGACGCCAGCAGATGCCTATCAAATCGGTAGTGACTATATCGTAGTGGGACGTCCCATTACCCAAGCTGAAGATCCTGTTGCAGCTTATCATGCCATCAAGGATGAATGGAACCAAGACTAGAATTAAAGAAATAGATTATAAAAATAAAAGGAGAAGACCATGACACTTGCTAAAGATATCGCTAGCCACCTCTTGAAAATTCAAGCCGTTTACCTCAAACCAGAGGAGCCTTTCACTTGGGCATCTGGTATTAAATCGCCGATTTATACTGACAACCGTGTGACGCTTGCCTATCCAGAAACTCGTACTCTCATTGAAAATGGTTTTGTGGATGCTATTAAAACAGAATTTCCAGAAGTAGAAGTGATTGCAGGAACTGCGACAGCTGGGATTCCACACGGAGCTATTATTGCTGATAAGATGGACTTGCCATTTGCCTACATCCGTAGTAAACCAAAAGACCACGGAGCTGGTAACCAAATCGAAGGCCGCGTGGCTCAAGGGCAAAAAATGGTAGTGGTTGAAGACCTTATTTCAACTGGTGGTTCTGTTCTTGAAGCCGTAGCAGCAGCTAAGCGAGAAGGAGCAGATGTGCTTGGAGTTGTAGCAATTTTCAGTTACCAATTGCCAAAAGCAGATAAGAACTTTGCGGATGCTGGCGTGAAATTGGTGACACTTTCAAACTATAGTGAGCTCATCCACCTAGCCCAAGAAGAAGGTTATATCACACCAGAAGGATTGGATCTCCTAAAACGCTTTAAAGAAGACCAAGAGAATTGGCAAAATGCCTAAAACATAGAAAATCAGGTAGTCACTAGGATTACCTGATTTCTTTTTGTGATTTCATTGAGTGTTAATCAACTTTTCCACCTTCAACAACAAGGTCATCTGCCTTAGCAGCGTCACCGTAGGTTGGGTGAAGTGTTTTTTCATAGGCCTTGTGGAAGAAGTTTTCCTTACCTAATTTTTCAATATCTTTATTGATGAAGTCTAGCAATTCTTGGTTGCCTTTTTGAACTGCTGCTGCGATGGTATCTGGATCACCGAGGGAAGTAATACCGACTTCAAATCCTTTATTTTCAAGCGCCCAAGCTAGGACTTCCGTATTGTCAGTAGAGAAGGCATCTCCACGTCCGTCAAGAAGGGCTTGGTAAGAGTCACTGTATTGGTCATATTTTTGGAGTTTGATTTCTGGATGATTTTTTTCAAAATAAGTCTCAGCAGTCGTTCCTTTTGTAACAATCAAGGTTTTGCCTTCAAGTTGTTTGACATCTGTAATGAGACCAGTCTTAGGTGATACGACACCGAGAGAAACTTTCATGTAAGGAAGGGCAAAATCAACTTGTTTCTTACGTTCATCTGTCACTGTAAAGTTGGCAAGAGTAATATCTACCTTGTTTGAAATCAAGTATTCAGCACGATTGGCAGCGTCGACGGAAACGTATTTAACCTTCACACCAAGGTCTTGTGCTAGTTGATTACCAAGTTCGATATCGTAGCCTTGGTAAGAACCATTATTGTCAACGTAACCAAACGGTTTCTTGTCTCCAAATACGGCGATTCGTAGCTCACCGCTTTTTTTAATTTCATCAATTGTGCGAGCCTTGGCAGTGATTTTACCAGACGATGAGCCAGCATTTCCACCAGAGCTACAAGCTGTGACAAAGATAAGGGCAAAGGCAAGTGCCAAAACAGTTAAGAGTGGTTTGAGTAGTTTCATAAAAATCTCCTTTATAGATATGAGCCAAATTGGCTAAAGTCAAAGACGTTTAAAAATTCCTGAGCTCGTTTGGTCTGTGGATTTGTAAAGAAGGCTTGAGCCGTTCCTTCTTCAGCGATTTTCCCTTGGTCGAGGAAGATAATTCGATCTGCAATAGCTTGGGCAAACTGCATTTCGTGAGTTACTAAAATCATAGTGCGACCTTCTTGAGCCAAGTCATTGATGAGTTCCAGAACCTCACGCACCATTTCTGGATCCAGCGAAGCCGTCACTTCGTCAAAGAGGATAATTTCTGGATGCATGAGCAGGGCACGGACAATCGCAACCCGTTGCTTCTGTCCACCAGACAATTGACGGGCAAAGCTATGTTGTTTATCAAGCAATCCGACACGCTCTAGTAATTGCAAAGCTTCCTCTGTTACTTCTTTCTTATCCCTTCCCTGAGCCTTGATAGGACCTAGGATGAGGTTTTGTAGGACATCTAGATGTGGAAAGAGTTCATAGCTTTGAAAGACCATGCCAATCTTTTGGCGAACTAGGTGAAAGTCTTTTTGATTGCCAATAATGGACTGGCCATCTAGAAGAATATCTCCACCTTGAATGCTTTCTAAGCCATTGAGGCAACGAAGGAGGGTACTTTTTCCACAACCAGATGGCCCTAGGATGACCACAACTTCCCCTTTTTTGATATCTAGAGAAAGACCTTGGAGGATAGGATTGTCTCCGAAGGATTTTTTTAGTTCCTTGATTTCTAAAATTGTTTCAGACATTTAGTTCCTCCAATGTTTTTCTAAGTGTGTGGATAGTTTGGAAATAGGAAAGCAGACTGCAAAATACAAGACCAGAATGGTTCCATAAATCCAAAAGGAAGCAGTTGGGATAGTCAAGCGATTGCTATCGATGATTTGCTGTCCAACCTTGGTCACTTCCACAACCCCAATCAAAACAACCAAGGAAGTGGTTTTAATCATCCGAGTGACAAGATTGATGGCTTGTGGTAGCAGTCTTCTCAAGACCTGTGGGATGATGATGTGGTAGTAAAGTTGAACATTGGTCAAGCCGAGCGCCTGTCCACTTTCAAACTGATGTTTAGGGAGAGAAGTGATGGCTCCACGGACCAAGTCCCCCATTTCAGCTGTTCCCCAGAGGGTAAAAACGATAATAGCAGAAGTCTCACCTGAGATATTGATATTAAAGTTTCGAGCCAAGCCGAAATAAACGATGAAGAGCAACACCAGCTGGGGCATGATACGGATAAATTCTAGATACAATCGTGTCAAAAATCGCACGATTCTAGAATGGGAGGTCATGATGATTCCCATGACTGTTCCGAACATCATGGATAAGAGGACAGACAGGATAGAAATCCCAATCGTAACGCCCAAACCCTGTAAGATACGCAGGAGATTATTTCCCTGAAAGAGTACTTGGATTCCCGAATCCTGCATGGCGGAGCCTCCTTTCTATCCAGCTAAAGACCAGTGAGATGGGCAGCAGCATAATCAGGTAAGCAATTACCAACATAGCTAGCGCAATGTCTGTCTCATAGTAGAGCCCAATCAAGTCCTTGGCGACGTACATGAGGTCTGCCAAAGCCACTGCTGAGAAAACAGAGGTTTCCTTGATGAGGAAAATGACATTGGCACTAAAAGACGGTAGGGCCACCGCTGTTGCTTGCGGAAGAACCACATAGCGAAATACCTGTACAGGTGTCAGACCGATGGCTAATCCAATCTCGTGCTGGGTTTGACTGACGGCTTCCAGGCCACTTCGGAAAGATTCTGCCATATAGGAGCCTCCTAAAAAGACCAGTCCTAAAGTGGCACAGACTTCTGAAGATAGGACAATCCCTACTCTAGGAAGTCCGAAGTAGAGAAAGAAGAGTTGAATCAAAAGTGGCGTATTACGTGACAATTCAATGTAGGCTGTCGCTACTTGCGCCAAAACAGGGATTCGATAATGTCGGATGATACTAACGAGTAAACCAAGCAGAAAGGATCCCAAAATTCCCCAAACTGCAATATGCAAGGTTAGAAAGAATGCCTTTTGATATAGTGGTAGATATTGTTCAACAATGGACCAATCCAAAAATAGAACCTCCCATCTAGAAATAATACAGTTATTGTAGCACTTAAAATCTCCTTTGGATAATATCTATTTTTTATTGCCCTTATAAGGATTTTTTATCATAGACATAAAATTTCTGAAATTTCCAAACAAAATATTTGAAAAATTTTGAAAAAAGAGTTAAGATATTTTTGTAATATACAAAGTAAACGCTTACTTATTAAGGAGGGCATTTTATGTCATACAAAACAAGCAATGCAGAAGGTCATGTAGATTTCATCAATACCTATGATTTGGAGCCAATGGCGCAACAAGTTATTCCTAAAGCAGCCTTTGGCTATATCGCTAGCGGGGCGGAAGATACTTTCACTTTGCGTGAGAATATTCGTGCCTTTAACCACAAACTCATCGTTCCTCATACACTCTGCAATGTAGAAAATCCAAGTACAGAGATTGAATTTGCAGGTGAAAAATTGTCTTCACCAATCATCATGGCGCCTGTTGCGGCTCATAAATTGGCAAATGAACAGGGTGAAGTGGCGACTGCGCGTGGTGTGCATGAGTTTGGTTCCCTCTATACAACCAGTTCCTACTCTACTGTCGATCTCCCAGAAATTACAGAAGCCCTTCAAGGGACACCTCACTGGTTCCAATTTTACTTTAGTAAAGATGACGGGATTAACCGCCACATCATGGACCGTGTGAAGGCTGAAGGTTATAAAGCGATTGTCTTGACGGCAGATGCGACTGTAGGGGGCAATCGTGAGGTGGACAAGCGCAATGGTTTTGTCTTCCCAGTTGGCATGCCGATTGTTGAAGAATATCTGCCAGAAGGTGCTGGTAAATCAATGGACTTTGTTTACAAATCAGCTAAACAACGCTTGTCTCCACGTGATGTAGAATTCATCGCTGAATACTCAGGACTTCCTGTTTATGTCAAGGGACCACAATGCCGTGAGGACGTTGAACGTTCGCTTGCTGCGGGAGCATCTGGTATCTGGGTAACCAACCATGGTGGCCGTCAAATCGACGGTGGACCAGCTGCCTTTGACTCACTTCAAGAAGTAGCTGAAGCAGTTGATAAACGCGTGCCAATTGTCTTTGATTCAGGTATTCGTCGTGGTCAACACGTCTTTAAAGCCTTGGCTTCAGGAGCAGACTTGGTAGCTATTGGTCGCCCGGTTATCTATGGCTTGGCTCTCGGCGGTAGTGTTGGTGTGCGTCAAGTCTTTGAGCATTTGAATGCGGAATTGAAGACAGTTATGCAATTGTCTGGAACTCAGACTATTGAAGATGTTAAACACTTTAAACTTCGTCATAACCCATACAACCCAACCTTCCCAGTTGACCCACGCGACTTAAAATTGTATTGATAAAACAGCTTGCCTCCACTGAATGTGGAGGTTTTTCTTCGTCTATAGGAAGAATAAATCACCATTAAAAACAATATACATATATTTTCTAATCAAATATCTTGCTAGGGCTTTCATTTTTTGCTATACTGGTGCAGTAATTAAATAATAAAGACATTTGGGGTGCTTTAGGCTGAGATGATACCCATTGAACCTGATACAGTTAAGACTGGCGAAGGGAAATGTGAACAGTTTTTTTCGTATGGCGAAATGAACAATCTAATCTTGTAAGCTAAACTCTAATTCTTGATTGTAATTGGAGTTTTTTTGTTTATTAAAAGAGGATAGGCTTGTTTAGGTAGCCCTCTGCAAATGCCCTCGATTTTCTTTAAAAAGGTCAAGTAAAACTAGGATTTTCTTGATGTTTTGTTGATTACGAACGAGTAAAGAGAGGAAAAGTAAATATGGAAACACAAGACTATGCATTTCAGCTAGGTTTGACTGTTGGAGAATTATTAAAAAGCAGTCAGAAGGATTGGCATGCTGCAATCAATCATCGTTTTGTTAAGGAACTTTTTGCGGGGACAATTGAGAATAAGGTCTTAAAAGAATACCTGATTCAAGATTATCACTTCTTTGATGCCTTCTTATCCATGCTGGGTGCTTGCGTAGCCCACGCAGACCAGCTTGAATCTAAGCTTCGTTTTGCCAAGCAACTAGGCTTTCTTGAAGCAGATGAAGACGGTTATTTTCAAAAGGCTTTCAAAGAGTTAAAAGTATCTGAGAATGATTATCTGGAAGTGACCTTGCATCCTGTAACAAAAGCCTTTCAGCAGCTTATGTATTCTGCTGTGTCTTCATCAGACTATGCCCATCTTTTGGTCATGCTGGTCATTGCAGAAGGTCTCTATTTAGACTGGGGTTCTAAAGATCTGCCTCTACCTGAATCCTATATTCATTCGGAATGGATTAATCTACACAGAGGTCCTTTCTTTGCAGAGTGGGTTCAATTTCTGGTTGACGAACTCAATCGTATCGGAAAAGGTCGAGAAGATTTGACAGAACTTCAGGAACGCTGGAATCAAGCGGTCGCTTTAGAATTAGCCTTTTTTGATATTGGTTATGACGCCTAGAGAAAGTTTAGGATGTTGACAAATTTGATGAGGTAAATCATTCAATGTAAATGAAAAAAATTTCTTAACGAAAGATAGAGATAAATCGAAATCAGTAGATCGTATAAAGTGAAAAGGAAGGATTTCAATATGACAAGTTTAAAATTATTAAAAGAAAAAGCACCATTGGTAATCTGTATTACCAATGATGTTGTAAAAAATTTCACAGCAAATGGATTAGTAGCACTGGGTGCATCACCAGCCATGAGTGAATTTCCAGCAGATTTAGAGGATTTGTTAAAGTATGCTGGTGGTTTATTAATAAACATAGGAACATTGACAGATGAAAATTGGAAATTATACCAAGCTGCTCTGAAAATTGCAGAGAAATATAATGTCCCAGCAGTTTTAGATCCTGTAGCCTGTGGAGCAGGAGAATATAGAAAAAAAGTAGCAGATGATCTAATCAACAATTATAAACTAGCAGCGATTAGGGGAAATGCTGGCGAGATTGCCTCTTTAGTAGGGATAAATGTGGCATCTAAAGGAGTAGATAGTGCGGGCGTAGATAATATTGACGAAATCGCTCTAGCAGCAAACGCTAAGTTTCATATTCCAATAGTAGTAACAGGTGAAGTGGATGCTATTGCGGTTAATGGAGAAGTGGTAACGATTCATAATGGTAGTGCCATGATGCCAAAAGTTATTGGGACAGGATGCTTATTAGGTGCTGTAGTAGCAAGCTTTATCGGACTTGAAAAAGGTCAAGAATTAAAATCATTAGAAACAGCAATGTTGGTTTACAATATCGCTGGAGAAATGGCAGAAAAACGCCCCAATGGGCATCTTCCTGGAACATTTAAAGTTGAATTTATAAATGCCTTATACGAGATTACAGATGAAGATGTAAAGGAATTCAAAAGAGTGAAGTAAAATGTTTCATAAAGAATTACTAAAACTATATTTTATTTGTGGAACGACTACTTGCCAAGGAAAAGATCTATATACGGTCGTTGAGGAAGCCTTAAAAGGTGGTATAACCTTATTTCAATTCCGTGAAAAAGGTGAGGGAGCCCTGAAAGGTATAGAAAAAGTCGAACTAGCAATAAAACTACAGGCTCTTTGTAAAAAATACAATGTTCCGTTTGTTGTTAATGATGATATTGATTTGGCGATGGAAATTGACGCTGATGGCGTACATGTAGGACAAGATGACCTTGGAGTTGATGAAATTAGAAAATTGATGCCAGATAAAATAATTGGTCTTTCTATAAAAAACGAGAAAGAATTTCAACAATCAAAAGTTGAATATGTAGATTATGTTGGTGTTGGTCCTGTATTTGATACCCAGTCAAAAGATGATGCTGGTGGTGCTATAGGTTATGAAGGTCTTAAATTGATGAGAAAACTATTACCACAAATGCCCTTAGTTGCAATTGGTGGGATACAGACGCAACATATTAAAGACATTATGAAGACCAATGTTGACGGCGTTTCAATCATTTCAGCAATATCGTATGCAAAAAATATAGAAAAAACTGTTCGAGAAATGAGTGAACAATAGCTATCAATTTTCCTTGGATTCTGAGGGAGTAGGATTTTCTTTTTTCTAAAAAGCTATGTTCAGATTTAGCTCAAATGGCTAATCTATCAAACAAGACATTTGTTTTTTGCAAAAGAAAGATCTACTGTCTTTTTGAGTACAAGGCTGTATTTCCAGTTCAATTTCTTGAACTAGAATAAATCGTTTGTTAAAATAATTATATAATTAAATAATAAAGACATTTGGGGTGCTTTAGGCTGAGATGATACCCATTGAACCTGATACAGTTAATACTGGCGAAGGGAAATGTGAAAAGTTTTTTTCGTATGTCGAAAAGAACTGTCTAATCTTGTAAGCTAAACTCTAATTCTTGATTGTAATTGGAGTTTTTTTGTTTATTAAAAGAGGATAGGCTGGACGTTAAGCCTTTCGGTAGCTCACCTTGTATGCCCCACTTGTCTTTGAAAAAGGAGTTTTTTATGTTGAAAAAATGGCAGTTAAAAGATGTTATCTTACTTGCTTTCTTGTCTATCTTTTTTGGTGGCGTTTTTGTAGGATCTGGCTATCTGTTTGATATCCTCACTCTGATTTTAGCCCCTCTTGGCTTGCAGGCCTTTGCCAATGAAATCCTCTTTGGTCTCTGGTGTATGGCTGCGCCCATTGCGGCCATCTTTGTTCCAAGAGTGGGAAGCGCAACGATTGGTGAAGTGCTAGCTGCGCTTGCTGAAGTCCTTTATGGTAGCCAATTCGGTCTAGGTGCCCTTTTGTCTGGCTTGGTTCAAGGTTTGGGAAGTGAACTTGGTTTTATCGTAACCAAGAATCGCTATGAAAGTTGGCTCTCTCTAACTGCCAATAGTATTGGGATTACGCTTGTTAGCTTTGTCTATGAATACATTAAGTTAGGATATTACGCCTTTTCACTTCCATTTGTACTTTCCTTGTTTGTGGTGCGCTTTATTTCTGTCTTTTTCTTCTGTACCATCTTGGTTCGTGCCATTGTCAAACTTTATCATCAGTTTGCAGCTGGGGGCAAGGCATAGATGGGGCTGGAATTAAGGGAGATTCAGTCCCCAATTTTTTCGGAACCGATTGATTTTACTTTTCATGCGCAAGCCTTTACCTTGTTAGTTGGGAGCAGTGGTTCAGGAAAATCGAGTCTCTTTCAAATGATTGCCCAAGTCAGTTTTCTTCCCTATAGCGGTCAAGTCCTGATAAATGGGAGCGAGGTCAGTCAGCTTTCTATCATCGAACGTGTCCAGACGGTTGGTATCCTCTTTCAAAATCCCAATCATCAATTTACCATGGAGAACTTGTTTGAGGAGCTGGTTTTTACCTTGGAAAATATTGGGCATCCCGTTCAGGAAATTGATTCTAAAATAGCAGAGGTGGTCCAGCAATGTCGCTGCAAGGCAATCTTGCACCGTCCCATTCATCACTTATCAGGTGGGGAAAAGCAAAAGGCTGCACTGGCAGTTCTCTTTGCTATGAATCCTAGGGTCTATCTCTTGGATGAGCCCTTTGCTTCCATTGACCGCAAGAGTAGGATAGAGATATTGGAGATTCTAAAAGAGTTAGCTTCTAATGGGAAGACAGTTATTTTGTGCGACCATGATTTAACGGACTATGAAGCCTATATCGACCATATGGTGGAGCTAAGAGATGGGCAACTAAGGGAAGTGTTTCAAATCCCTACCTCTGATATGACCCAGGTTACTTCAAAGGAAGTTGCTTCTAGCCCAGAACTATTCCACATGGATAGAGCAACTTGTGAGCTGGATAAGCGTCCCCTCTTTTCAATTGCGGATTTTACATTCTATCAAGGAATTTCCTGTATCTTGGGTGACAATGGTGTCGGGAAATCAACCCTCTTTCACTCCATTCTTCAATTTCAAAAGTATAAGGGGCGCATTACTTGGAAGGGTTCGGTTCTAAAAAAGAAAAAGAGTTTGTACCGTGACCTGACGGGTGTTGTTCAGGAAGCTGAGAAGCAGTTTATCAGAGCCAGTCTGCGAGAAGAGCTGCAATTAGATGGACCTGATTCTGAAAGAAATCAGCGGATACTTCAAGCTTTACAATATTTTGATCTGGAGCAGGCACTTGATAAGAGTCCTTATCAATTAAGTGGTGGCCAGCAAAAGATTCTTCAGCTCTTGACCACCTTGACTAGTAAGGCTTCTGTGATCTTGCTAGATGAACCTTTTGCTGGTTTGGATGATAGAGCTTGCCATTATTTTTGTCAGTGGATTGTGGAGGAGAGAAATCAAGGAAGAAATTTTCTGATCATTAGCCATCGTTTGGATCCCTTGATCTCTGTGGTTGATTATTGGATTGAGATGACTAGTCAGGGTCTCAGTCATGTGAAAGAAGTAACCATTACCAAACCTCTCCCATCTCTGAACAATGATACTCAAGGGGAGGTGAGATAGTATGGTCAAAGTAGCAACCCAGACACCGATTATCAGTCTCTTCTTGCTGATTTTATCCTTGGAAACATCTTTCATTCCTTCGATTGCTCTGAATCTTTCGGTAGTCGCATTTTGTATCCTCTTTATGCTCTATTACCGTCGATTTAAAGTATTGGCTTGGATGATTCTGCTCGCCATTTTGCCATCCTTTGCCAACTACTGGGCAGTTCAGTTACATGGTGATGCTTCGCAGGCAGTCATGCTTGGAACGAGGGCCTTTGTGACCGTTTGTATTGGTCTTGTTTTTGTTTCCTCTATTTCCCTAAAAGAGCTTCTCTTGTACTTGGCTCAAAAGGGGTTATCACGCTCTTGGTCCTATGCCTTGATTGTGGTATTCAATTCCTTCCCCCTCATTCAGCAAGAAATCAAGTCTCTCAAGGAAGCTTGCCTATTACGCGGTCAAGAACTGCATTTTTGGTCTCCCTTGATTTACAGCAAGGTTCTGATGACAGTCTTTAGATGGCGCCATCTTTACCTGAGAGCTCTATCGGCGCATGGATATGACGAACATGCACAGGTGGAGAATCGCTATCGGACTTTTTATATTCCTCAAAGGACACTATTCATCTACCTGCTTTTCTTTTTATTGCTTCAAACCAGTCTATTTTTATAAAGGAGTTATTATGGAATTTACAGATATTGCGATGGAATTATCCAAGGAAGCTTGGCAGGCTTCCTTTCATCATCCCTTTATTTTACAGTTGCAAGAGGGAAATTTAGACCCTGCAATTTTCCGCTATTACTTGATTCAGGATGCCTACTATCTGAAGGCCTTCTCAGAAGCCTATCACCTCTTGGCTGATAAGACTTTGAATGAGGAAATGAGAAGACTCTTGAAACAACATGCTCAGAGTCTAGTGGAAGGTGAGTTGTTTATCCGCCAACAATTTTTCAAGGAGTTGGAAATCAGCGATCAGGAAATGGATGAGTATCCAATCGCGCCAACTTGCTATCATTATATCTCTCACATTTATCGTCAATTTGAAGAAGCAAATCTAGCCATTGCTTTTGCAAGCTTGCTGCCTTGTCCTTGGTTATACCATGATATAGGTAAATCACTTAATCTTAAACCATCACCAAATCCTCTCTACCAACAATGGATTGAAACTTATATTACGGATGAGTTGGAGCAGCAGATCAGAGAGGAGGGAGCGCTGGTCAATCAACTCTATCGAGAAAGTGACGAGACAGACAGGAAAAAAATGCTAGATGCCTTCCACATCAGTGTTCATATGGAAGCTAAGTTTTGGGAAATGGCCTATCAACACCAGACATGGAAGAGCGATTTACAGTCTTTAGAAACAGGAGAAGAATAGAAACATGAGAAAGCACCAATTACAAGTTCACAAATTAACCATTTTATCCATGATGATTGCCCTTGATGTAGTTCTTACGCCTATCTTTCGGATTGAGGGAATGGCACCGATGTCCAGTGTAGTCAATATTCTAGCAGGAATCATGATGGGACCTGTTTATGCCTTGGCTATGGCTACAGTGACAGCCTTTATCCGTATGACGACTCAAGGGATTCCACCTTTAGCTCTCACAGGAGCGACTTTTGGAGCCCTTCTAGCAGGTCTCTTTTATAAGTATGGTCGAAAATTTTACTTTTCTGCCTTGGGAGAAATTTTGGGAACAGGTATTATTGGTTCTATTGTTTCCTATCCTGTTATGGTACTCTTT
Source organism: Streptococcus mitis (assembly GCF_946190275.1). Taxonomy (GTDB): domain Bacteria; phylum Bacillota; class Bacilli; order Lactobacillales; family Streptococcaceae; genus Streptococcus; species Streptococcus mitis_DC. The sequence continues at coordinate 53,861 of NZ_CAMHZQ010000006.1, forward strand.
ACAGGATCGGTTGCAAAGCTTAGCTGGTTTATCTATACTCCTCGATTTTTCGGAGCAACCTTGATTGGTACAGCGATTTCCTTTATTGCCTTTCGATTTTTAATCAAGCAGGAATTCTTTAAAAAAGTGCAGGGATATTTCTTTGATGAAAGGATAGACTGATGCAGGCATTTACAAATCCCTTTCCTCTGGAAACGACTTCCCTCATTCACTGCATTACCAATGAGATTTCTTGTGAGATGCTAGCAAATGGGATTTTGGCTCTGGGATGTAAACCAGTTATGGCAGATGATCCCCGTGAGGTTCTTGATTTTACTAAGCAAAGCCAGGCACTCTTCATCAATTTGGGGCATTTGTCAGCTGAGAAGGAAAAAGCAATCCGTATAGCAGCTTCTTATGCAGACAAAGTTTGTCTCCCAATGGTAGTAGATGCGGTTGGCGTAACGGCTTCATCCATTCGTAAGAGCTTAGTTGAAGACCTTTTAGACTATAGACCTACGGTCCTTAAAGGAAATATGTCAGAAATTCGAAGTCTTGTTGGCTTAAAACACCACGGAGTTGGGGTCGATGCGAGTGCTAAAGATCAAGAAACTGAGGATTTACTTCAAGTCTTGAAAGACTGGTGTCAGACCTATCCAGGTATGTCATTCTTAGTCACAGGCCCCAAGGACCTCATCGTTTCGAAGAATCAGGTCGCTGTATTGGGAAATGGCTGTGCAGAATTAGACTGGATAACAGGAACAGGAGATTTGGTTGGAGCTTTAACAGCTGTTTTTCTCAGCCAAGGAAAGACTGGCTTTGTAGCTTCGTGTCTAGCGGTCTCTTATCTCAATATCTCTGCGGAGAGAATAGTTGTTCAAGGAATGGGATTGGAAGATTTTCGATACCAAGTTCTCAATCAGCTTTCGCTCCTCAAAAGAGATGAAAACTGGCTAGCCGCTATCAAAGGAGATATTTATGAATAGAGAGGCGCTTAGACTGTATCTGGTAACCAACCGCTACCAAGATTCCTTGGAAAGCTTTCTTGAAAAGATTGAGACGGCTTGCCGTTCAGGGGTTACCATAGTCCAATTACGAGAAAAAAATCTCACAACCAATCAATATTATCAACTGGCAAAAAAAGTCAAGGAAATAACAGATGCCTATCAGGTACCCTTGATAATCGATGATCGTTTGGATGTTTGTCTTGCAGTTGATGCTGCTGGTCTGCATATTGGAGACGATGAACTACCAGTTTCGGTTGCCAGACAAGTCTTGGGCCCTGACAAAATACTTGGTGTCACAGCTAAAACTGTAAAAAGAGCCCTCGAGGCAGAAGAAGGAGGGGCGAATTACTTGGGGACAGGAGCCATTTTCCCGACTACGACCAAGGAAAATGCACCCATCACTCTGATTTCAACCTTGAAGACAATTTGCCAAAGGGTTGCCATTCCAGTAGTTGCTATTGGCGGCTTGACATCAGAGAATATTGACCAACTTGCCGCAACTGGCATAGCTGGAGTAGCTGTAGTGCGTGATTTGATGCAGGCAGAAGATATTGAGGCAAAAACACAAGCTTTTTTAACAAAGTTGGATGACATTATTTTCTAATTAATACTCAATGAAAATCAAAGAGCAAACTAGGAAGCTAGTTGCAGGTTGCTCAAAGCACAGCTTTGAGGTTGCAGATAAAGCTGACATAGATTGAAGAGATTTTCGAAGACTATAAAAACTCTCTAATTCCCTTAAAGTGGGAACTAGAGAGTTTTTTTAATCTTTAAAGCTTGTATGGTTGACTGGGCCAGAACCATGACCGAGTTGAGGGGCGTCTTGGATGGCTTTCGTGATAAAGGCCTTGGCTTTATCGACTGCTTGATAGAGGGTTTTCCCCTTGGCTAGTTCAGCAGTAATCACTGCAGCAAAGGTACATCCAGTACCATGTGTATGACAGGTTTGAATTCGTGGACTTTCCCAGACAAATTGGTCATCCTTGGTAAAGAGGAAATCTTTGGCACCGCCTTCGAGATGACCACCTTTGATGACAACAGACTGAGGACCAAATTCTTTTAAAATCAGGCGACCGGCACGTTGCATGTCTTCGGAATCATGGATTGAAAAACTAACAATCTCTTCTGCCTCAGGAAGATTGGGTGTGATAATGGTTGCAAGTGGAAGCAGATTTGTTTTTAGGTAGGTTCTGGCACTGGTATCAATCAGGGTGTCTCCGCTCGTAGCGACCATAACAGGGTCAAGAACGTAGGGACAATCCAGCTTTTTAAGATAGGGCTGGATGATTTCCATAATTTCGGTAGTTGCCAACATCCCAGTTTTTACAGCCTGAGGCTTGATATCCGAAAAGACGCTCTCCAATTGGGCTTTCAACATTTGAGGAGAAACGTGCTCGATCAATTGAACGCCTCGGGTATTTTGAGCGACAAGACTTGTCACAACAGCCATTCCATAGACATCTCTAGCTTGGAATGACTTCAAGTCAGCCATAATGCCAGCACCACCGCTAGGGTCAGTCCCTGCAATGGTCAAAGCAACGGGTAAATAAGTCATCTAAAACCTCCCAACCAACTGAAGTTTGTATTCTTAAGAACAAGCTGGTCTGTTTTAGAAAGGTAATAGAAGACTGCTAGTCCACATTATCATTTCCACTTCCATCAGCTAGCATTACCTAGATTGAGTCAAAGGGTCTAACAGTTGTTAATCTCAGCTTTACGCACCCCTAGTGGTTGTTTTCTTTTTTCTTTAGTATAGCATATTTTTATAGTTTATATAGTAAAAATTGACTGCAAATCCTTTATCAAATGATTAAAATTCAATTTTTCAAAGAAAAGATTGATTTTATAATTGACAAATGTAGATTTTTGGAGTATACTAACAATTGTAATTGACAAATGTAGATTTTGGAGGTGTGATTATGCAGATTTCAGATGCAGAATGGCAGGTCATGAAGATTATTTGGATGCAAGGTGAACAGACCAGTACGGATTTGATCAGGGTTCTGGCTGAGCGATTCGACTGGTCCAAGTCAACCATTCAGACTCTTTTGGCTCGTTTGGGTGAGAAAGAGTGTCTGACAAGGAAAAAAGAAGGCAAGTTCTTTGTCTATTCAGCCCTTTTAACTTTGGACCAAAGTCGGGATTTACTTGTCCAAGATATCAAGGACAAGGTTTGTTCTCGTAGGATTAAGAACTTGTTAGCTGATTTGATTGCTGAATGTGATTTTACTCAGGCTGACTTGGAAGACTTGGAAGCTGTGATTTCTGAGAAGAAATCAAGCGCTGTGACAGAAGTAAAATGTAATTGTATGTAAAGGAGACGTCATGTTAAATAGTATTGTAACCATTGTTTGTATTGCCCTTATCGCGTTTATCTTGTTTTGGTTTTTCAAAAAGCCTGAAAAATCTGGACAAAAGGCCCAGCAAAAAAACGGCTACCAAGAGATTCGAGTGGAGGTCATGGGGGGCTATACGCCTGAGTTGATTATCCTCAAGAAATCAGTGCCAGCCCGCATTGTCTTTGATCGCAAGGATCCTTCACCTTGTTTGGATCAGATTGTTTTTCCAGATTTTGGTGTACATGCAGACTTGCCTATGGGTGAAGAGTATGTAGTGGAAATCACACCTGAGCAGGCTGGAGAATTTGGCTTTGCTTGTGGCATGAATATGATGCACGGCAAGATGATTGTAGAATAGGAGAATGATATGACTGAAATTGTAAAAGCAAGTCTTGAAAATGGTGTTCAAAAAATCCGTATCACGGCAGACAAAGGCTACCATCCAGCTCATATACAGCTTCAAAAAGGGATTCCAGCTGAGATTACCTTTCATCGAGCAACTCCTTCAAACTGTTACAAGGAAATTCTGTTTGAAGAAGAAGGCATCTTGGAACCAATCGGCGTAGATGAGGAGCAAGTCATTCGTTTTACACCTCAAGAATTAGGTCAACATGAATTTTCTTGTGGTATGAAGATGCAAAAGGGAAGTTATACAGTTGTTGAGAAGACTCGAAAATCTCTATCACTTTTACAGCGTTTTTGGATTACTAGTATCTTTACTGTGCCTCTTGTAATCCTCATGATTGGGATGTCGACAGGAGGAATTAGTCACCAAGTCATGCGTTGGGGCACCTTTTTAGCCACAACACCGATTATGCTAGTAGCAGGTGGTCCTTATATCCAAAGTGCTTGGGCTAGTTTTAAAAAGCACAATGCCAACATGGATACCTTGGTTGCTCTGGGAACCCTAGTGGCCTATTTCTATAGCTTAGTTGCCCTCTTCGCTGGCCTCCCCGTTTACTTTGAAAGTGCTGCATTTATCTTCTTCTTCGTTCTTATGGGAGCCGTTTTTGAGGAGAAAATGCGGAAAAATACTTCCCAAGCTGTGGAGAAATTACTTGACTTGCAGGCTAAAACTGCAGAAGTCTTGCGTGAGGATAACTATGTTCAAGTCCCTTTGGAGCAAGTCAAGGTAGGTGACCTGATTCGAGTGCGTCCCGGTGAAAAGATTGCGGTTGATGGTGTCGTAGTAGAAGGTATCTCTAGTATTGACGAATCCATGGTGACAGGTGAGAGTCTGCCTGTGGACAAGACAGTTGGAGATACTGTCATTGGCTCAACTATCAATAATAGCGGAACACTTGTTTTTAGAGCAGAAAAAGTTGGTTCAGAGACTGTTTTGGCTCAGATTGTGGATTTTGTGAAGAAAGCTCAGACAAGTCGTGCGCCGATTCAGGACTTGACGGATAAAATTTCAGGCATTTTTGTCCCAGCAGTTGTCATTTTAGGGATTGTGACCTTTTGGGTTTGGTTCGTCTTGCTCAGGGATAGTGTAGTCGTGCTTGGAGCGAGCTTTGTGTCTTCGCTTCTCTATGGAGTAGCAGTTCTGATTATTGCCTGCCCTTGTGCATTGGGACTTGCAACACCGACAGCCCTTATGGTGGGGACAGGTCGCAGTGCCAAGATGGGAGTTCTCCTCAAAAATGGAACGGTTCTACAGGAAATCCAGAAAGTCCAAACCATTGTCTTTGATAAAACAGGGACTTTGACTGAAGGGAAACCTGTGGTCACAGATATCATCGGCGACGAAGTAGAAGTGCTTGGATTGGCAGCTTCCTTGGAAGAAGCTTCTCAACACCCACTGGCTGAAGCCGTTGTGAAACGAGCGAGTGAAGCTGGACTTGAGTTTCAAACTGTTGAAAATTTCCAAGCCTTGCACGGAAAAGGTGTCTCAGGGCAAATCAATGGAAAACAAGTTTTGCTTGGAAATGCTAAAATGCTGGATGGCATGGATATTTCTAGCACTTATCAAGAAAAACTAGAAGAACTAGAAAAAGAAGCTAAGACAGTTGTTTTCTTGGCTGTGGACAATGAAATCAAAGGCTTGCTTGCTCTGCAAGATATTCCTAAGGAAAATGCTAAGCTTGCCATCAGTCAGTTGAAAAAACGAGGTCTTAAAACAGTCATGCTGACAGGAGGCAATGCAGGTGTGGCGCGTGCTATTGCAGATCAGATTGGAATCGAAGAGGTCATTGCAGGTGTCTTACCAGAAGAAAAAGCCCATGAAATCCATAAACTACAAGCGACTGGAAAAGTAGCCTTTGTTGGTGATGGTATCAATGACGCTCCTGCCCTCAGTGTAGCAGATGTGGGGATTGCTATGGGAGCTGGAACAGATATCGCCATCGAGTCAGCAGATTTGGTGTTGACAACTAATAACCTCCTAGGAGTGGTTCGTGCCTTTGACATGAGTAAGAAAACCTTTAATCGAATTCTGCTCAATCTTTTCTGGGCCTTTATCTACAATGTCGCCGGAATTCCGATTGCAGCAGGAGTCTTTTCTGGTGTTGGACTGGCCCTCAATCCAGAACTGGCAGGTCTAGCCATGGCCTTTAGTTCTGTATCTGTTCTGACCAGTTCACTCTTACTAAACTTTAGTAAAATAGACTAAAAGCGAGCTTGCTCGCTTTTTATACTCTTCAAACCACGTCAGCTTTATCTGCAACCTCAAAGCTGTGCTTTGAGCAACCTGCGGCTAGCTTCCTAGTTTACTCTTTGATTTTTATTGAGTATTATAAAACAGAAACTAAAAACGTTTGCAAACTGTACTGTAATAGAGAATAAAAACTTCTGAGCAGATTCTTAGTAAAGTCAAAATAAATGTGATAAATTAGTAGTGTAAAAATTTACTGAAACGTTTTCAAAAACTATATGAAACCTTTTTTAGTAGATTTAAAAATATTTGAAGGAGAGTTATCATTATGACTCAAGGGAAAATTACTGCATCTGCAGCAATGCTTAATGTATTGAAAACATGGGGCGTAGACACAATCTACGGTATCCCATCAGGAACACTCAGCTCATTGATGGACGCTTTGGCTGAAGATAAAGATATCCGCTTCTTGCAAGTTCGCCACGAAGAAACAGGTGCTCTTGCAGCGGTTATGCAAGCTAAATTCGGCGGCTCAATCGGGGTTGCAGTTGGTTCAGGTGGTCCAGGTGCGACTCACTTGATTAACGGTGTTTACGATGCAGCTATGGATAACACTCCATTCCTAGCGATCCTTGGATCACGTCCAGTTAACGAATTGAACATGGATGCTTTCCAAGAATTGAACCAAAACCCAATGTACAACGGTATCGCTGTTTACAACAAACGTGTAGCTTACGCTGAGCAATTGCCAAAAGTTATTGACGAAGCTTGCCGTGCTGCAGTTTCTAAAAAAGGTCCAGCTGTTGTTGAAATCCCAGTAAACTTCGGTTTCCAAGAAATCGACGAAAACTCTTACTATGGATCAGGTTCATACGAGCGTTCATTTATCGCTCCTGCTTTGAACGAAGTTGAAATTGACAAAGCTGTTGAAATCTTGAACAATGCTGAACGTCCAGTTATCTATGCTGGTTACGGTGGTGTTAAAGCTGGTGAAGTGATCACTGAATTGTCACGTAAAATCAAAGCACCAATCATCACAACTGGTAAAAACTTTGAAGCTTTCGAATGGAACTATGAAGGTTTGACAGGTTCTGCTTACCGTGTTGGTTGGAAACCAGCCAACGAAGTGGTCTTTGAAGCAGACACAGTTCTTTTCCTTGGTTCAAACTTCCCATTTGCTGAAGTTTACGAAGCATTCAAGAACACTGAAAAATTCATCCAAGTGGATATCGACCCTTACAAACTTGGTAAACGTCACGCCCTTGACGCTTCAATCCTTGGTGACGCAGGTCAAGCAGCGAAAGCAATCCTTGACAAAGTGAATCCAGTTGAATCTACTCCATGGTGGCGTGCAAACGTTAAGAACAACCAAAACTGGCGAGATTACATGAACAAAATCGAAGGTAAAACTGAGGGTGAATTGCAATTGTACCAAGTTTACAATGCAATCAACAAACATGCTGATCAAGACGCTATCTACTCAATCGACGTAGGTGACACTACTCAAACATCTACTCGTCACCTTCACATGACACCTAAGAACATGTGGCGTACATCTCCACTCTTTGCGACAATGGGTATTGCCCTTCCTGGTGGTATCGCTGCTAAGAAAGACAATCCAGATCGCCAAGTATGGAACATCATGGGTGACGGTGCATTCAACATGTGCTACCCAGACGTTATCACAAACGTTCAATACGACCTTCCAGTTATCAACGTTGTCTTCTCAAATGGTAAATATGCCTTCATCAAGGACAAATACGAAGACACAAACAAACACTTGTTTGGTTGTGATTTCCCTAATGCTGACTATGCGAAAATCGCTGAAGCTCAAGGTGCTGTAGGATTTACAGTTGACCGTATCGAAGACATCGATGCAGTTGTTGCAGAAGCTGTTAAATTGAACAAAGAAGGTAAAACTGTTGTGATTGATGCTCGCATCACTCCACACCGTCCACTTCCAGTAGAAGTACTTGAATTGGATCCAAAACTTCACTCAGAAGAAGCAATCAAAGCCTTCAAGGAAAAATACGAAGCAGAAGAACTCGTACCATTCCGCCTCTTCTTGGAAGAAGAAGGTTTGCAATCACGCGCAATTAAATAATTTCTCTCGTCGAAAATCAAAGATAAATTTATAGACTTCTTTATTAGATTACTGCCGACGATTCCATCATTGAAACCATAAATTTCAATGATGGAATCTAGTGTGGAGCCTAGAAAAAGTCCCAAAGGATTTTTCGTAGTTTGATGAGCAAAGATTTGCCATCAAACTTGGTTTCACCTTGTTTATTCTTTGATTTTCATAGAGAGAAACTTGAAAAGATCGGAGCAATCCGGTCTTTTTCTGGAGGATAGTAAATGAATTTAAATCAATTAGATATTATCGTTTCAGATGTTCCCCAAGTCTGTGCTGACTTGGAGCGTATTTTGGATAAAAAGTCCGATTATGTTGACGATAGTTTTGCTCAGTTTACGATTGGCAGTCACTGTCTGATGTTGTCACAAAATCATTTGATTCCTTTGGAAGATTTTCAGTCAGGAATCATTCTTCATATCGAGGTTGAGGATGTAGACCAGAACTACAAACGGTTGAACGATCTTAGTATCCAGGTTTTAAACGGTCCAACTGTAACCGATTGGGGAACAGAGTCCTTATTAGTTAAAGGCCCTGCTGGTCTAGTGATTGATTTTTATCGTATGAAATAGGACGCTTAGTCATTTGACGTTAACCATAGCTATTTTTACAACAGAAATTGAGAATATGAACTATTGAAAGATCGGAGCAATCCGGTCTTTTTAATATAAAGAAATTGCATATAAATAGTTGACAGCGCTTTCTTCACATGATATAATGATAGTGAAATAGGAGGAGTAAAACTTTTTAATAATAAAGAAGGGAGGAAGAGTTGTTTTTTAGAAAAAGTTTTACTTTGCTAATCCTGGGGAAGGAGGAAAATCCTATGAGAAAATTAAAAAACGTTTTATTAGTTAGTGCGTTAGCACTTTCAGCGGTAACGGCTACTGTTACTATAGCAGAGACTGTTGATGTAGAGGGTGGTACATGGTCATATGGTTATACTACTGGTATTAACGCGTATTCAGATTATTATCATTCATATAATTATCACGGTTCTAGAGTAAAAAATAGAAATAATGGAGATACTAATACAGCTAATGCCGAATCTGGAGTTTGGTCAAAAGCTTGGATTTGGGATGTTTGGGATCCTGCTACTTTTTATTATAGCTCAAATGGAGGCTATTAACTCTTAATATAGATGGGGAGGAGGCTTCTCCTCCTTTTTGCTAATGAAAGGAGTAGTCTATGTATAACATACTAAAACGAAGCCTTGCAACTTTTTCCTTTGTTTTAATTGCTTTTGTTAGCCTTTTCTTTATTAGCCAATATAAAAGTGAAATGTTGGGTGGATATAGTAAGATGATTTCTGTAGAGAAATCTACTACTACCATTAAGAAGGATTTAGAAGAGATTGCAAAAGATAAACAGAGTGTTTTAGCTCGTAGGATTGTTTCTGTAAAGGATAATGTTAGGGGAAAGACAGAAAATACCTATATACCAATTGGAGGTGAACTACCTGTAGATTTACCATTACAACAAGATCAAAACCTAATCCAAAATGCATCTGATGACACCTTATATTTGATTGTAAGAGGAAACTTAAGTGCACAGGAACTAGCACAAACTTTAAACCAAAAAGGACATCAAGCAATTGTTGAACAATCAAGTTCTGGTTTGACCTTGTTAAAGGTATTTTTGACTTATCCTCAATCGATTACTTTTACATTAGTTTTGATAATTGCTTTTGGGACTCTGACACTAGCTGATTACATAGCGAAACTGCGTTCTGTAAGTATAGAACGATTGTCAGGTAGAGGGAAATATCAAATTGCTTTGAGAAATATTAGCAAAGATAGTATTTTCTTAATATTGATAGCAAGTATAGTTTATTTAGCGACAGTTTTATTCTTATTTTCTACTAGAACTGTAAACATTTTGTCGTTAAGTCTAGTATTTTATCCTTTACTTTCTTGGTTATTTCTTTTACTTTTTTTAAATTTCTTTTTATCAAATATTTTTTACCATATTTTACAAAAGCAAGCTCTTAATCTATCCATAAAAGGTAAGGCACCTTTGCATCTTGTGTTCATTTTGGTTATTTTGACGCAGTTACTATCTCTTTTAATCGTGATGTATAGCGTTTATGGTGTTGTTAACTTAAATAAACAATTGTCAACATTACAAGTAGGACGAGATGAATGGAGTAAGCATTCTAATTATTTTGCTACTAATGAATTATATACTGGAGAGTCAAATAAAGACAGAGAAGCAGAAGTAGCTTTTTATTCAGAACTTAGTCAAAAAACAAATCTCCTTTATATAGATACAAATCTAGATAAAATTGCTTTTCAAAAGAGTTCTTCAGCTAATTCTTATTATCCTACCCCAGATATGGTATCAAATGAAATTCGTGTGAATCGACGTTTTGTTGAAAAAAGTGGCATTCAGTTGAGTATGCAAGCTAAAGCATTCTTTGAACAGATGGGAGATTTTGATCGTCTCGTGTTAATACCAAAGAATCAAGAATCAAACTTTTCAGAATTACATAAGGCTTGGTTGCGATATGAACAAAAAGGCTTTGCTCCAGACGATGCTCCTGTAAAAAAGAAAGATCCTAATGAGAAAATTGAGATAGCCACTTATCAAGGCGGTGAAAATCTATTTGTTTACCCTATCTTCACTTCGGTTAATTACTTAGTGAATCAAAATGCTTTTGTTCATGAACCAATTATTACTGTGTTTGGTTCTGCTTATGAAAATAGAACAATTCGCCAATTCTCTTTGGCACATTATATTTTTGATAAACCAGAGGTAGTGAAAGAATTGATTTCTAAATACAAGTTAACAGCTAGTATTGGTAGTTTTTCAAATGGCATGTATTCATTTGAAAATAGAATTCAAAAAGTAGAGACAGATAGATTTATATTATTTTTTGCGATGATTATTAGTTTTGTGAGTTCCATTTTATTGATGGTATTACTGAACACTCTTTACCTCTATCAAGGGCGCAAAACTTATTTCATTGAGAGATTAGCAGGTAAGTCACTTTTTGAAATTCATCATGTTTATTTTTCAATTTTATCTAGTAGCTATATTTTTTGTACTTTATTGTCAGTAATATTAGGCTTCAATTTGTTTGTAATTTCTATTCCTTTGCTCTCATTGCTATTATTTACAGGAATTTTTCTTCTTCAACTGAGACAAGATAAAAAGGCTAATATTTTATATCTAAAAGGAGGTTAGTATGATTGAATTGAAAGATATTTGTAAACAATTTGATGATTATGTTATTTTTAAAGACTTTAATTATCAATTTCATGAAGGTCAGACCTATGCTTTGATAGGTGAGTCTGGAGCAGGCAAAACAACTCTTTTAAATATTATAGGTAAGTTAGAAACTGTCCAAAGTGGCTCAGTAGAAGTTGATGGTAAGGATTTAAAACAAATTAAGGAAAAAATCTATTTTAAGAATTATGTAAGCTACTTATTTCAAAATTATGGTTTAATTGAAAATAAGAGTATTAAAGATAATTTAGAACTTGCATTTATTGGGAGAAAAGAAAGTAAAAAAGAACAAGAAGCTCTTATGAAAGAAGCCTTGAAGCATGTTCACTTACAATTAGATTTAAAACGTAAGATTTTTACTCTTTCAGGTGGTGAAGCGCAGCGTGTCGCAATTGCTAAAATAATGTTAAAGGATTCCCCAATAATCTTAGCAGATGAACCAACAGCATCTTTAGATAGTAGGAATAGTCGTGAAATTATTGACCTTATTCTTGGATTACGAAATGAAAAACGTACGATTATTATTGCAACTCATGATAGTAGTGTATATGAACGAATGGATCAGGTTGTAGAAATTAGAAAGGAAAAGATATGAAAACAAAATTTAGTTTGACAACAATTTTTTTCCAAGTAATGATTTTTGGTTCTTCTCTCTTTGTAATACTGACTCAGTTTGGCTTACTGCGTCAACCTACAAAGTTAATTATACAGATGATTTGCTTACTAAGTTTGTTATCTTTAGCTATAGCGATTTGGAATTATGTACGTGAAGAAAAAGACTGAACAGATCGGAGTCATCCGGTCTTTTTCTTATCACAAGACTGTGATAGTTTACATTTCTATAACAAAATTCTCAAACTCTTGCTTGTTTTTGCATCAAATATAAAAGCCAGCTTAGGCTCATCATTACCCAGATAGTTTCAAATTTTTTATCTCCTTTTTAGTATAATAGAACTATCAAATCAAGTGAGGTAAAGTGATGACAGAAATACTACAATTTCCAGATGGTTTTCTCTGGGGCGGTGCTACGGCTGCTAATCAATGTGAAGGTGCTTATAATTTAGATGGTCGTGGATTAGCGAACGTTGATGTCGTCCCAATCGGTCCTGACCGTGAAGCCATTATCACAGGTCAGAAAAAGATGTTTTCGTTTGAGGAGGGCTATTTTTACCCAGCAAAAGAAGCCATTGATATGTACCATCATTACAAGGAAGATATTGCTCTTTTTGCAGAGATGGGCTTTAAGACTTATCGACTTTCCATCGTTTGGACTAGGATTTTTCCTAAGGGAGACGAAACAGTGCCAAATGAAGCTGGTCTAGCCTTTTATGAGGATTTATTTAAGGAATGTCACAAATATGGAATCCAACCTCTGGTAACCATTACTCATTTCGACTGTCCTATGCACTTGATTACAGAGTACGGTGGATGGCGCAATCGTCGGATGTTAGACTTCTATGAAAAACTTTGTCGCACACTTTTTATCCGTTATAAGGGTTTGGTCAAATATTGGCTTACATTCAACGAAATCAACATGATTCTCCATGCCCCCTTTATGGGAGCTGGGCTCTGTTTTGAAGAAGGAGAAAATCAAGAACAGGTCAAATACCAAGCGGCTCACCATGAGTTGGTGGCTTCAGCCATGGCGACTAAGATTGCCCACGAAATTGACCCAGAAAACAAGGTGGGATGTATGTTGGCAGCAGGGCAATACTATCCTAACACAGCCCATCCGAGAGATTACTGGGCTGCTATGGAGGAAGATCGCAAGAGTTACTTCTTCATTGATGTTCAAGCGCGTGGGGAATACCCAAATTATGCCAAGAAGCAGTGGGAGCGTGAGGGAATTGAGATTCAAATGACAGCAGAAGATTTGGATTTGTTGAAGAACAATACTGTTGACTTTGTTTCCTTCTCTTACTATGCAAGTCGAGTGGCCTCAGGTGATCCAGCAGTTAAAGAATTAACTGCTGGAAATGTCTTTGCCTCCCTCAAAAATCCCTATCTAGAATCCTCAGAATGGGGGTGGCAGATTGATCCACTTGGTCTTCGCATCACCCTCAATGCCATCTGGGATCGTTACCAAAAGCCTATGTTTATCGTAGAAAACGGTCTCGGTGCTATGGATACTCCGGATGAAAATGGTTATGTAGCAGATGACTATCGGATTGCTTATCTAGAAGCCCACATCAAGGCTATGCGAGATGCTATTTACCACGATGGAGTTGACTTGCTTGGTTATACGACTTGGGGCTGTATCGATTTGGTTTCAGCTGGAACAGGCGAAATGAATAAGCGCTATGGCTTTATCTATGTGGATCGAGATAATGCAGGAAATGGTACTCTCAAACGTAGCAAGAAGAAGTCCTTCTATTGGTACAAGGATGTCATTGCCAGCAATGGTGCAAGCATTGAGTAGAGCACATTTATTCACTATTTTTATAAAATCTTCTCCCTACTTTATATAATAGGAAAAAGAGTTCAATTAGACCTGGCTTTTTGCTATAATGAGAGGAGAAAAATCAGACGGGAGAATAAAATGTCAGAACCATTATTTTTACAATCAGTCATGCAAGAAAAAATCTGGGGTGGAACCAAGCTACGTGATGAGTTTGGCTACGACATCCCAAGTGAGAAAATCGGAGAATATTGGGCCATCTCAGCCCATCCAAATGGTGTCTCTAAAGTTGCCAGTGGTCGCTACGAGGGAACAGATCTTGCTACTTTGTATGCGGAGCACCGTGAGTTGTTTGGCAATCGTCCTGAGCCTGTATTTCCACTCTTGACTAAAATTCTCGATGCCAACGACTGGCTCAGTGTCCAAGTTCACCCAGACGATGCCTATGGACTAGAGCATGAAGGCGAACTTGGAAAAACAGAATGCTGGTATATTATCGCTGCGGACGAAGGTTCAGAGATTATCTACGGTCACAATGCCAAATCAAAAGAAGAACTCCGCCAACAAATCGAAGATAAAAACTGGGATGCATTGTTGACAAAAGTTCCTGTAAAGGCTGGAGATTTCTTCTACGTACCAAGTGGCACCATGCACGCTATCGGTGCAGGTATCTTGATTCTTGAAACCCAACAATCTAGCGATACCACTTACCGTGTCTATGACTTTGACCGCAAGGATGATAATGGTAACTTGCGTGAACTTCATCTTGAAAAATCAATTGATGTTTTGAACATTGGCGAGCCTGCCAATAGCCGTCCTGTGACTGTCAAAGCAGATGATTTGTACTCAACTCTCCTTGTCTCTAATGATTTCTTTGCAGTTTACAAGTGGCAAATTACTGGAAAAGTTGATTTCGAAAAGACAGCTGACTATAGCCTGTTCAGCGTCTTAGCTGGCCAAGGTCAACTGACTGTTGAAGGAAAAAATTATCCAATCCAAAAAGGGAGCCACTTTATCCTACCAAGTGATGTTGAAGCTTGGACCTTGGAAGGGCAAGGTTTGGAATTGATTGTTAGCCATCCATAAAAATAAAGGGCCTGAGTTCACTGCTCAAGTCCTTTTTGATTACATAAATTGGGCGATGAAGACCACGATGATAATGATTGGAATGATAAAACGAAGAAGGAAGAGCCAGACTTGGAAAAGTCTCTGTTTCCAAGCTCTTTCATCAAGGTGTAATTCCTCCATAGCAAGAGCCTTTTTAAAGATATAGCCTGTAAAAAGAGAAAGGCAGAGGGCTCCAAAGGGCATGAGAAGATTGGAAACCAAGAAGTCCATAGCGTCAAAGAAGGTCTTCCCAAAGATGTGAACATCCGCCATAACACCGTAAGATAGGGCTGAAGGAATTCCAAAGACAAAGGTCAAGATTCCTAAAATAGCACTCCATTTAGCACGCTTACTGTTGTCCTGATTGGTGATATTACCCACATTGATTTCCAGCATAACGACAGAAGAAGTGACTGTCGCAAAGAGGAAGAGCAAGAGGAAGAGGATGTAGAAAATGGTTCCAAAAGGCATCTTGTCAAAGAGTTGAGGCAAGACGATAAAGAGCAGGCTCGGTCCCCCTTCAGATTGGATATTGAAGGCTGACATGGCTGGAAAAATGGCTAGACCTGCCATGATGGATACTGAGATATTCATGGCAACGATGGAAATCCCTGATTGAACTAGATTGGTTTTCTTATCCAAATAAGAAGCATAGGTAAGCATGGCTGTAACCCCTAGTGAGAGGGCAAAGAAAGATTGTCCCAGAGCATAGAGGAGACCAGCACTGGTCAGTTTTGAAAAGTCTGGTTTGAGGAAATAAAGAACCCCTTCCATGGCATTTGGCAAGCTAAGAGAGCGCCCGATGATGACGACAAAAATGATAAAGAGCAGGGGCATCATGACCTTAGAAGCTCTTTCAATCCCTTTTTGAACCCCACGTGATACAATAAAGATATTCAATAAGATAAAGGCTGCTTGAGCTCCAAGGGCAATGGCTGGATTTGAAATGATTGAAGTAAATAACTGAGCATAATCCCCCGTTCCACCAATTTGGAACAATTTTCCAAACTCAATGCCTAGATAAACCAGAATCCATCCCCCAATAACACTGTAGAAAGATAAGAGGATAAAGAGGGCAAAGGCACCAATCCAACCGATAAAGTTGTACTTACTATTCTTGCCTAGTTTTCCAAAGGTTTTGATTGCTGAGACACCAGCGCTTCGGCCGAGAGCAAATTCAGCTAGCAAAAGGGGGAAACCGATCAGAATAGTGGAGATGAGAAAGACCAGTAAAAATCCACCTCCACCGTTAGCAGCAGTCATGTAAGGGAATTTCCAAACGGCACCAAGTCCGATGGCTGAACCAGCAGATGCTAGGATAAAGCCCAGTTTAGAACCCCATTGCGATTTTTCAGACATAGTTAAACTCCTAAAATTAGTATTTATTACAAAAGAAAAAGCTACTGCCCTTGGCAAATAGCCTCATCAGTACTCAAAATGAGCCTTTCTTTTGATTGATAGACTTGACTATCCTATCATGTTTTCTAAGGTCTGTCAAGAAAACCATTTTCATGTTATGATAAAGTAAAAAATTTCGCAAAAACGCTTGACTCTGACCTAAGGGGAGGGGTTATACTATCATTGTAAGGAGGAAATCATGTACCATATAAAAGAAGCTGCGCAGCTTTCGGGTGTCTCTGTCAAGACCCTGCACCACTACGATAAGATAGGACTTTTGGTTCCTTTAAAGTCAGAAAACGGTTATCGAACCTACAGTCAGGATGATTTGGAACGCCTTCAGGTCATTCTTTATTACAAGTATCTAGGTTTTTCTTTAGAAAAGATAGCAGAGCTATTAAAGGAAGAAAGGACAGATTTATTGCCTCATTTGACCAGGCAGTTGGACTATTTGACTCGAGAAAGGGAACATCTGGATACCTTGATTTCAACCTTGCAAAAAACCATTCAAGAACAAAAAGGAGAAAGAGAAATGAGCATTCAAGAGAAATTTGCTGGATTTAACTACCAAGACCATCAAAAATACCACCAAGAGGCGGTAGAGAAATATGGTCAAGAAGTCATGGACCAAGCGCTGGAGCGCCAGAAAGGTCACGAAGATGAGGCTACGGCTGCCTTCAACCAAGTCTTTCAAGCATTGGCACAAAATCTTCAAGCTGGTCTACCTGTAACAGCAACCGAAAATCAAGAAGAAGCCGCTAAACTCTTGCAAGCCATCCGTACTTATGGATTTGACTGCTCTATTGAGGTATTTGGTTATATCGGTAAAGGCTACGTCTACAACCCAGAATTTAAGGAAAACATTGACAAATTTGGACCTGGAACAGCCCAGTACACATCAGATGTCATTGCCTATTATGTCCAAACTCAGACAAAATAAAATCGGAGGAGCATTCTTCCGATTTTTACTAAATTCAAGCACTATTTGCTTAATAATTTTTCTACCACATTTAGTTTTCGCATGGTCAAATCTACATTAAAAAGCTTTTCAAGATAGTTGGTATGGAGTTTCTTTTGTTTTGCAGTTCTAGGGAGATAGAGGTAGAGACAGTGATTACCGACACAAATTTCTTCTTCACCGTAATCAATTTTCAATTTTTCCAAAGGGAGACTTTTAATAGATTCTTGATAAAAAATCACGTGTATACGGTCATAAAGATAGTGTTCTCCAAACGGGTTTTCTTGGACAATTTTTTTAAAATCACTTTTGTTCTTGATTACCATTTTTAAGTCAGCACCAATATTTTCATTTATTAGAGTATGGACACGTTCTCGTATTTTTTCTAAATCTAAGTCACTTTCAAGAATAATATTTCCACTTTGAATATAGGTTCGAACTTGTTGAAAACCAGCTTCTGTCAAGATATCTACTAGATAAGACATTTTAGGGATAGCATTTTTTCCATTAGGAGTAACTCCCCTTAACAAGATAATATGTTCCAAAGTCGTTCCTTTCTTTTGGGGTGTATTGTTCCATTGAGTAATGTATATTTAGAATGAATTTGATCCCGCCACCCAGCCGGTGCAGAGGGCAGAAGTGATGTTAAAGCCACCCGTGTGGGCATTGATATCTAGTACCTCACCAGCAAAGTGGAGACCAGGTACCAGCTTACTTTCAAGGGTTTTAGGGTTGATTTCCTTAAGACTGACACCACCCTTTGTAACAAATGACTTAGCAAGAGACATTTTACCAGTTACAGGAATTTTAAGTCCCTTGATAGACTGGAGCAGTTGTTCGCGTTCTTTTTCAGTCAGTTGTTTGACTTTTTCAGGATAGCCTTGCACAAAAAATTCAGCCAAGCGTTCTGGAAGCAAAGTTTTTAAAGCATTTTTCAAGGATTTTTCCCGATTTTCTTCTAGAAATGCAGCCAAGTCCTTTTCAGAAAATTGAGGTAGAACATCCAGTGAAAGGACTTCTCCACCCTTAACAAAGCTAGACATACGTAGGGCGGCAGGACCAGACAAACCAAAGTGGGTAAAGAGCAGATCGTGAGTGATGATATGCTTGCCATAACTTAGAGTCACATCATCCAGCGAAATCCCCTGCAAGGCCTTGTGTGGAAAATCTGTCAACAATGGGCTCTCAGCTGCCTCAAGCTCGGTAATGGTATGCTTAAAATGACGGGCAATCTCATGACCAAAACCTGTCGAACCAGTGGAAGGATAGGATTTCCCACCAGTTGTGACAATAAGTTTCTCACAAGTGAAGCTTTGGTCTGCGGACTTAAGGACAAACTGATTTTCTACCTTTTTAACCGAAACAATTTCGGTTTGAGTAGCAACTTGGCCACCTAGCTCAGTGATTTTCTTTTCCAAGGCCTCGATAATGGTACGAGACTTGTCACTAGCAGGAAAGACGCGGCCGTGGTCTTCGACCTTAAGTTTAACCCCATTTTCTGTAAAAAAGTTAATGATATCATGGTTATCAAATTGGGAGAAGACACTGTAGAGAAAGCGCCCATTTCCAGGTATGCCAGCTAGTAGGTCATCTAGAGTTCCATTGTTGGTGACATTGCAACGTCCCCCACCAGTCCCAGCTAATTTTTTTCCAAGTTTCCGATTTTTTTCGATGAGAAGTGTTTTCTGCCCGTAAAAGCTACTGGAAATCGTAGCCATCATGCCAGCAGGACCTCCACCGATGACAATAGTATCAAAATGTTTCATAGCTCTATTGTACCACAAAAAAACAAGAGATGATGGTCACCTCTTGTCAAGAATGCAATTAATCAATTTCATATCCCATCAGCAAACCACCATCTTCTGCATAGAAACTGCAGAGACCAGAGGTTGGGAGAATTTTGATGTTGGCTTGTGGGAAATTTTCACGGATTCGGTCTGAAAGCTGTTGACAACATTTCTCGTTATTGCGTTGAGCCATGACAATACGACCACCAGCATATCCTGCTTTCACTAACTCTTCATATGCTGCCTGAATCGATTTCTTTGCTCCTCTTGCTTTTTGTAGCAATTCGAGAGTTCCAGTTTCACTAGCTTCTCCGACCATACGGATGTTGAGAAGCCCAACGACTGTACCGATAAGCTTGCTCAAACGGCCGTTCTTTACCAAGTTATCGACTTTAGCTAGGACAAAAAGTAACTTGGTTTTTTCTTGATAGGCAGTGATAGATTCAACCACTTCTTCAAAAGATAAGCCCTGGTCGATCAAGTCATTCAATTTTTCTACGAGCAAGTCAACTTCCCCACCAGCAGACAAACTATCAATTATATGAATTTTAGTATCAGGATGTTCTTCCAGATAAATATTTTTTGCTAGTTGAGCACTATTGTGACTGCCAGAAAGAGTACCAGTGATGGTTACTAGGAAAATGTTTTTGGCACCTTCAAATGCTCGCAAATAATCATCTGGGCTTGGACAAGCTGATTTTGAAGCTTCTGCAGTTGCATACATGGTTTCCATCATTTGGTCAATGTCAAGACTGGCATCATCAACAAAGACCTGATCAGCTACTTGAATGGTTAAGGGGACACTTACAAAGGTTGTATCAATTGCTGGTGTCTCCAGCTGACGATAATCACAACCAGAGTCAGCAATAATCTTCCAAGTCATAGAAATTCTCCAACTTTGTCAGTTATACATTGACAAAGGTTCTGTCTTTTTTTACAATTATATCATGAAAGCCCTTGAAACAAAAGCCTCATCCGTCTGTTGTGACAAGTAGAAAGAAAATGTTATGTCTGAACGTAGAATCTCTGAAAAGTCTCTTGAAAATCTCAGAAAATCAAACCAAGAATCGAATTTGTTAACTAGAGAAGCCATCGAAACAGCCCTCTTGCAGCTCTTGGAAAAAAAGGACCTGACCAAGATTAGTATTTCTGAATTGGTCAAACGTGCAGGCGTTTCGCGTGCGGCCTTTTACCGCAATTATGATTCCAAAGAGGAAATTTTAGAGAGTGTCTTTAAACGAACTGTCCACAATATTATGGAACAGCTGCATCATTATGATTTAAAGACAGACCTTTATTTGGTTTGGGTTCACCTTTTCCGGGAAGCCAGAAAGGAAGCCAGAGTGATTCAACTGGCCTTGGATTACCATCTGGAAAAAATCTTTGTCCAAGCCATGCAGGAATTTCTAGAAAAGTACCATGGAAAATCAAAAGGTGTCAGCTCTTATCTTCATTCCTTCTGGAGTTCAGCCATCGTCTCAGTCCTTCTAAAATGGATCAAGGATGGCATGAAGGTACCTGCTGAAAAGATTGCGGATTTACGGTTACCATTTTTTAAAAAATAGAGAAAAAGGAGAAGAGATATGACTGAAAAAAGACTGGCCTGGGATGAGTATTTTGCAGCCCAAGCTCTACTAATTGCTAATCGTTCCACTTGTAAACGTGCTAAAGTGGGCGCAATTCTGGTAAAAGATAATAAGGTTATTTCCACTGGTTACAATGGTTCGGTGTCAGGGACTGAGCATTGTATTGACCACGAATGTCTGGTCATTGAAGGACACTGTGTTCGCACCCTTCACGCTGAGGTCAATGCTATCCTTCAAGGTGCAGAACGTGGTGTTCCTAAAGGCTTTACAGCCTATGTAACCCATTTTCCTTGTCTCAACTGTACCAAACAATTGCTTCAGGTCGGTTGCAAGCGCGTGGTTTATATCAACCAGTATCGAATGGATGACTACGCCCAATACCTCTATCAAGAAAAAGGAACAGAATTGACTCATTTACCACTTGAGACAGTACAGACAGCTCTTAAAGAGGCAGATTTAATGTAAAAATTATCAAAAATAAATGGTTTAGAAAGATTTTTAAACCGTTTTTTGGTATAATAAGAAGAATAAATTGAAAGAAGGAATTCCAAAAATGGGAAAAATTGAAGTTATTAATCATCCACTGATTCAACACAAATTGTCAATCTTGCGTCGTACAGATACTTCTACAAAAGCTTTCCGTGAGCTAGTAGATGAGATTGCAATGTTGATGGGATATGAAGTACTTCGTGATCTTCCACTAGAAGATGTGGAAATCGAAACACCAATTACAAAAACAGTTCAAAAACAATTGGCAGGTAAGAAATTGGCAATTGTTCCAATCTTACGTGCAGGTATCGGGATGGTTGATGGGCTCTTGAGCTTGGTTCCGGCTGCTAAAGTTGGCCACATCGGTATGTACCGTGATGAAGAAACACTTCAACCAGTTGAGTACTTGGTGAAATTGCCTGAAGATATTGACCAACGTCAAATTTTTGTCGTAGACCCAATGTTGGCAACAGGTGGCTCAGCAATCTTGGCTGTTGACTCCCTTAAAAAACGTGGCGCGTCAAATATCAAATTTGTCTGCCTTGTATCAGCACCAGAAGGTGTTAAAGCCCTTCAAGAAGCTCATCCAGATGTAGAAATCTTTACAGCAGCCTTGGATGAACGTTTGAATGAACACGGATATATCGTTCCAGGTCTTGGAGATGCTGGAGACCGCTTGTTCGGTACGAAATAAAATTAAAAAGACATTGACTTGGAAAAGGATTTCCAGTCGTGAAAGGAGGTTGAATTTTTGTTTCTGTCTAATGAAAACAGAGCAAAAATTTGACCTTTTTTGACCTAGATATTATAATAGTCTTATCTTCAGTCATTTGACCAACAAAAATAAGACTCAAAAGGAGAAATGAATGATTCCTGTAGTTATTGAACAAACAAGCCGTGGAGAACGTTCCTACGATATTTACTCACGTCTTCTCAAAGACCGTATCATCATGCTGACAGGCCCAGTTGAAGACAATATGGCTAACTCAGTTATTGCCCAGTTGCTTTTCTTGGATGCCCAAGATAGTACAAAAGATATTTACCTTTATGTCAATACACCTGGGGGTTCTGTTTCAGCTGGTTTGGCAATCGTTGATACCATGAACTTTATCAAGGCAGATGTCCAAACCATCGTTATGGGTATGGCAGCATCTATGGGTACTGTCATCGCATCAAGTGGAGCAAAAGGCAAACGTTTCATGCTTCCAAATGCAGAGTATATGATTCACCAACCAATGGGTGGTACAGGTGGTGGTACTCAACAAACCGATATGGCTATCGCTGCAGAACATTTGCTTAAAACTCGTAAAACCTTGGAAAAAATCTTGGCTGAAAATTCAGGTCAGTCAATCGAAAAAGTCCATGCAGATGCAGAACGTGATAACTGGATGAGTGCCCAAGAAACACTTGAATATGGCTTTATTGATGAAATCATGGCCAACAATTCATTGAACTAATGATTAAAGAAGGCAAACTCGACTGGGTTTGCTTTTTTTGGTATAATAGGGAGAGATTTCTTAGAAAGAGGATTTATCATGTTTGAAAAAGTCAATCGATCTGGCTTGATTATCTATCTTTACTATAATCGTGATGCCAAAAAATTGCAGGATTATGGAGATATTACCTATCATTCCAAGAAACATCGTTACTTACAGCTTTATGTTCCAACTCAAGAAGTGGAGCAATTGGTCGGGCGCTTGGGCAAGGAAAAGTTTATAAAAAAAGTCAGAGTTTGTCATATCCAAGAGCTGGAAACACCCTTTGTGGGCAATCTTCATCGAGGGGAAAACGTTATCATCGAAAAAGTTCAAGAAAAGTGTTGACAATTTTCTGATAATTCGGTATATTCTTAACATGCTATTTATTTAAGAAATAAGGAGACAAAAAAGATGAAGAAAAAATTTGCCCTATCGTTTGTGGCGCTTGCAAGTGTAGCACTTCTTGCAGCCTGTGGAGAAGTGAAGTCTGGAGCGTCAAACGCTGCTGGTAACTCAGTAGAGGAAAAGACAATCAAAATCGGATTTAACTTCGAGGAAACTGGTGCCGTAGCAGCTTACGGAACATCTGAACAAAAAGGTGCCCAATTGGCCGTTGATGAAATCAATGCAGCAGGTGGTATCGATGGAAAACAAATCGAAGTAGTCGATAAAGATAATAAGTCTGAAACAGCTGAGGCGGCTTCAGTAACAACTAACCTTGTAACTCAATCTAAAGTATCAGCAATCGTAGGACCTGCGACATCTGGTGCAACTGCAGCTGCGGTAGCTAATGCTACAAAAGCAGGTGTTCCATTGATTTCGCCAAGTGCGACTCAAGATGGATTGACTAAAGGTCAAGATTACCTCTTTATCGGAACTTTCCAAGATAGCTTCCAAGGAAAAATTATCTCAAACTATGTTTCTGATAAATTGCAAGCTAAGAAAGTTGTTCTTTACACTGACAATGCCAGTGACTATGCTAAAGGTATTGCCAAAGCCTTCCGTGAAGCTTATAAAGGTGAAATCGTTGCAGATGAAACTTTCGTAGCAGGTGACACAGACTTCCAAGCAGCCCTTACAAAAATGAAAGGGAAAGACTTTGATGCTATCATCGTCCCAGGTTACTACACTGAAGCTGGTAAAATTGTAAACCAAGCGCGTGGTATGGGAATTGACAAACCAATCGTTGGTGGTGATGGATTCAACGGTGAAGAGTTTGTACAACAAGCAACTGCTGAAAAAGCATCAAACATCTACTTTATCTCAGGCTTCTCAACTACTGTAGAAGTTTCAGCTAAAGCAAAAGCTTTCCTTGATGCTTACCGTGCCAAGTACAATGAAGAGCCTTCAACATTTGCAGCCTTGGCTTATGATTCAGTTCACCTTGTAGCAAACGCAGCAAAAGGTGCTAAAAACTCTGGTGAAATCAAGGATAACCTTGCTAAAACAAAAGATTTTGAAGGTGTAACTGGTCAAACAAGCTTTGATGCAGACCACAACACAGTCAAAACTGCTTACATGATGACCATGAACAATGGTAAGGTTGAAGCAGCAGAGGTTGTAAAACCATAATAGAAAATGTTGAAATAGGGAATGAGCCTTTGACTCACTCCCTGTTTCGATGTTTAATACTCTTCAAAAATCAAATTCAAACTGTGTCAACGTCGCCTTGCCGTACTCAAGTACAGCCTGTGGCTAGTTTCCTAGTTTGCTCTTTGATTTTTATTGAGTATAAGAACCTATAAAAAGTGAGGGAAAAACCTCGAAATTATAAATAGAAAGAGTGAATCTTATGCTCCAACAACTAGTAAATGGTTTGATTCTAGGTAGTGTTTATGCGCTGTTAGCCCTAGGATATACCATGGTTTACGGAATTATCAAGCTCATCAACTTCGCCCACGGTGATATTTATATGATGGGAGCCTTTATCGGTTATTTCTTGATTAATTCTTTCCAAATGAATTTCTTTGTAGCTCTTATTGTAGCTATGTTAGCGACAGCCATTCTTGGTGTCGTGATTGAGTTTCTTGCTTACCGACCTTTGCGTCACTCTACTCGTATTGCTGTTTTGATTACGGCTATTGGGGTTTCTTTCCTATTGGAATATGGGATGGTTTATCTGGTTGGTGCCAATACTCGTGCATTCCCTCAAGCGATTCAAACAGTTCGCTATGATTTGGGCCCAATTAGTCTAACAAACGTTCAGTTAATGATTTTGGCCATTTCCTTGATTTTGATGATTTTGTTACAGGTCATTGTCCAAAAGACTAAGATGGGGAAAGCCATGCGTGCTGTATCTGTAGATAGCGATGCGGCGCAATTGATGGGGATAAATGTGAACCGTACTATCAGCTTTACCTTCGCTTTGGGTTCTGCTCTTGCGGGTGCGGCTGGTGTTCTGATTGCCCTCTATTATAACTCTCTAGAGCCTTTGATGGGGGTTACTCCAGGTCTTAAATCCTTCGTAGCCGCAGTACTTGGTGGTATCGGAATCATTCCTGGTGCGGCTCTGGGTGGTTTTGTGATTGGTCTATTGGAAACCTTTGCGACAGCCTTTGGAATGTCAGACTTCCGTGATGCCATTGTTTATGGAATCTTGTTGTTGATCTTGATTGTCCGCCCAGCTGGTATCCTTGGTAAAAATGTGAAAGAGAAGGTGTAAACGATGAAAGAAAATTTAAAAGTTAATATTCTATGGTTACTCCTTTTGTTAGCTGGCTATGGCTTGATTAGTGTACTGGTTTCAGTCGGAGTACTCAATCTATTCTATGTACAGATTTTACAACAAATAGGAATTAATATTATTCTGGCTGTTGGTCTCAACTTAATCGTTGGTTTTTCAGGCCAATTTTCACTTGGTCATGCTGGTTTCATGGCGATTGGTGCCTATGCAGCAGCTATTATTGGTTCTAAATCACCAACCTACGGTGCCTTCTTTGGAGCCATGCTTATAGGTGCTTTGCTTTCAGGAGCCGTTGCCTTGCTTGTCGGAATTCCAACCTTGCGCTTGAAGGGGGACTATCTCGCGGTAGCGACTCTAGGTGTTTCTGAAATTATCCGTATCTTTATCATCAATGGCGGAAGCCTTACAAATGGTGCGGCAGGTATCTTGGGAATTCCTAACTTTACAACTTGGCAAATGGTATACTTCTTTGTCGTGATTACAACCATTGCAACCTTGAACTTCTTGCGTAGTCCAATTGGTCGTTCAACCCTCTCTGTTCGTGAGGATGAAATCGCTGCTGAGTCAGTTGGGGTTAATACGACTAAAATTAAAATCATCGCCTTTGTCTTTGGTGCTATTACTGCAAGTATTGCAGGATCACTTCAGGCAGGATTTATCGGTTCAGTTGTACCCAAAGATTACACTTTCATCAACTCAATCAACGTTTTGATTATTGTTGTCTTTGGTGGACTTGGTTCCATTACAGGTGCCATTGTTTCAGCTGTTGTTCTTGGAATTTTGAATATGCTTCTCCAAGATGTTGCCAGTGTGCGTATGATTATTTACGCTTTGGCCTTGGTATTGGTAATGATTTTCAGACCAGGTGGACTTCTTGGAACATGGGAATTGAGCCTATCACGTTTCTTTAAGAAATCTAAGAAGGAGGAACAAAACTAATGGCATTACTTGAAGTAAAACAGTTAACCAAACATTTTGGCGGTCTAACAGCTGTTGGAGATGTGACTCTTGAATTAAACGAAGGGGAATTGGTTGGACTAATCGGTCCAAACGGAGCTGGGAAAACCACTCTTTTCAACCTTTTGACCGGTGTTTATGAACCAAGTGAGGGAACAGTTACCTTAGATGGTCACCTTTTGAATGGAAAGGCACCTTATAAGATTGCCTCTTTGGGACTTGGACGTACTTTCCAAAATATCCGCCTCTTTAAAGATTTAACAGTTTTGGACAATGTTTTGATTGCTTTTGGCAACCATCACAAACAACATGTTTTTGCTAGTTTCTTACGCTTGCCAGCTTTTTACAAGAGTGAAAAAGAATTAAAGGCTAAAGCTTTGGAATTGCTGAAAATCTTTGATTTAGATGGTGATGCAGAAACTCTGGCTAAAAACCTTGCCTACGGACAACAACGTCGTTTGGAAATTGTTCGTGCCCTCGCTACGGAACCTAAAATTCTCTTTTTAGATGAACCAGCCGCAGGTATGAACCCGCAGGAAACTGCTGAATTGACTGAGTTAATTCGTCGTATCAAAGATGAATTTAAGATTACGATTATGCTGATTGAACACGATATGAATCTGGTAATGGAAGTAACAGAACGTATCTACGTACTTGAATACGGTCGTTTGATTGCTCAGGGAACTCCAGACGAAATTAAGACCAATAAACGTGTTATCGAAGCTTATCTAGGAGGTGAAGCCTAATGTCTATGTTAAAAGTTGATAATCTTTCTGTGCATTACGGCATGATCCAAGCAGTCCGTGATGTAAGCTTTGAAGTTAATGAAGGAGAAGTTGTTTCCCTTATCGGTGCCAATGGTGCTGGTAAAACAACCATTCTCCGTACCTTATCTGGTTTGGTTCGACCAAGTTCAGGAAAAATTGAATTTTTAGGTCAAGAAATCCAAAAAATGCCAGCTCAGAAAATCGTGGCAGGTGGTCTTTCACAAGTACCAGAAGGACGCCACGTCTTCCCTGGATTGACAGTTATGGAAAATCTAGAAATGGGAGCTTTCTTGAAGAAAAATCGTGAAGAAAATCAAGCTAACTTAAAGAAAGTTTTCTCACGTTTCCCACGTCTTGAAGAGCGCAAGAACCAAGATGCAGCCACTCTTTCAGGAGGGGAACAACAAATGCTTGCCATGGGGCGCGCTCTTATGTCAACACCAAAACTTCTACTTTTAGATGAACCATCAATGGGACTTGCCCCAATCTTTATCCAAGAAATTTTTGATATCATTCAAGATATTCAGAAGCAAGGAACAACCGTCCTCTTGATTGAACAAAACGCTAATAAAGCACTCGCAATCTCTGACCGAGGCTATGTACTGGAAACAGGAAAAATTGTCCTATCAGGAACAGGAAAAGAACTCGCCTCATCAGAAGAAGTCAGAAAAGCATATCTAGGTGGCTAAAACAATCCAGTGGATTGTTTTAGTCGGTGGATGAGGATTACGAAGTAATCATCAGAATCCAGTGGATTGTTTTAGTCGGTAGATGAGGATTACGAAGTAATCATCATTATAGTCTGGTGGACCTTTTTAATCGGTGGATGAAGATTGCGAAGCAATCATCCGAATCGAGTGGATTGTTTTAGTCGGCAGATTTAGATTGCAAACAAATCTACATCTACACTGAAAGATGAATTTCTAATAATTGAAAAAATCGAATGAAACGTTTCTTACCTTCATTCACAGAGCTCGATTTTAGAGCTCTTTTTGCTAGCTTATTAATACTTTTCTGAATTTTGAAAAAGAAATGTAAGCGTTTGATAGATTTGCAAAAAGATTGTATAATAGGGATAAGAATAGAAAAGGAGAAGTCTCATGGCAGTTAAAGATTTTATGACCCGCAAGGTAGTTTATATTAGTCCAGATACAACAGTATCTCATGCAGCAGATTTAATGAGAGAGCAAGGATTGCACCGCTTGCCTGTTATCGAAAATGATCAATTGGTTGGTTTGGTGACTGAGGGCACCATTGCCCAAGCTAGTCCATCAAAAGCAACCAGTCTTTCTATCTATGAGATGAATTATCTTCTAAATAAGACAAAAGTAAAAGATGTCATGATTCGCGATGTTGTCACTGTTTCAGGCTATGCGAGTCTAGAGGATGCAACTTATCTGATGTTGAAAAACAAGATTGGTATTCTTCCTGTCGTAGATAATCATCAAGTATACGGAGTTATTACGGACCGTGACGTTTTCCAAGCCTTTCTTGAAATTGCTGGTTATGGAGAAGAAGGAATTCGTGTGCGCTTTGTTACGGAAAACGAAGTTGGTGTCCTCGGAAAGATTGTTTCTTTGATTGCAGAAGAAAATTTGAATATCTCTCATACAGTAAATATTCCACGTAAAGATGGTAAGGTGATTATCGAAGTTCAAATCGATGGTTCAATTGATTTACCAGCCTTGAAAGAAAAATTTGAATCAGAGAATATTCAAGTAGAAGAGATTACTCGTACTTCAGCAAAAGTCTTGTAAGAAGGGAAGCCGAAAGGCTTCTTTTTACGTGTAATAAGGGATTAGAGCAAAAGATGGAAAGAAATGATAAAATATGCTATAATGAAATGATGTAAAAAAGGAGTATTTATGGACATTTCAGTAATTCGTCAGAAAATTGACGCAAATCGTGAAAAATTAGCTTCTTTCAGGGGGTCTCTTTGACCTCGAAGGCTTAGAGGAAGAGATTGCCATCTTGGAAAACAAGATGACTGAACCTGATTTTTGGAACGATAATATCGCGGCCCAAAAAACGTCGCAAGAATTAAATGAATTAAAAAACACTTACAATACCTTCCATAAGATGGAAGAGTTGCAGGATGAAGTTGAAATTTTATTGGACTTTTTAGCAGAAGATGAGTCGGTGCATGAAGAATTGGTAACGCAGTTATCCGAACTTGATAAGATGATGACCAGTTACGAGATGACCTTGCTCTTGTCAGAACCTTATGACCACAACAATGCCATATTGGAAATCCATCCAGGATCTGGTGGTACTGAGGCTCAGGACTGGGGTGATATGTTGCTTCGTATGTACACTCGCTATGGAAATGCTAAAGGCTTTAAAGTAGAAGTATTGGATTACCAAGCAGGAGATGAAGCTGGTATCAAGTCAGTAACCTTATCATTTGAAGGACCTAATGCCTATGGTCTTCTCAAGTCAGAAATGGGTGTGCACCGTTTGGTGCGAATTTCACCATTCGACTCTGCCAAACGTCGCCATACCTCTTTCACATCTGTAGAAGTGATGCCTGAGTTGGACGATACCATTGAAGTGGAAATCCGGGAAGATGACATCAAGATGGATACCTTCCGTTCAGGTGGTGCCGGTGGACAAAACGTCAACAAGGTTTCAACAGGTGTACGTTTAACCCACATTCCAACTGGAATTGTTGTCCAATCAACGGTCGATCGTACCCAGTATGGAAATAGAGATCGAGCTATGAAGATGTTGCAGGCTAAGCTCTATCAAATGGAGCAAGAAAAGAAAGCTGCGGAGGTAGATTCCCTCAAGGGTGAGAAAAAAGAAATCACATGGGGAAGCCAAATCCGTTCTTATGTCTTCACGCCTTATACTATGGTAAAAGATCATCGAACTAGCTTTGAAGTTGCGCAGGTAGATAAGGTTATGGATGGAGACCTAGATGGTTTTATCGATGCCTACCTCAAGTGGCGAATCAGCTAAGAAAGAAAGGAACTCACATGTCAATCATTGAAATGAGAGATGTCGTCAAAAAATACGACAACGGAACGACTGCCCTACGCGGTGTTTCGGTCAGCGTTCAACCGGGAGAATTTGCTTACATTGTAGGACCTTCGGGAGCAGGGAAGTCAACCTTCATACGTTCTCTATATCGTGAAGTAAAAATCGATAAAGGAAGCCTATCAGTTGCTGGCTTTAATCTGGTTAAGATCAAAAAGAAAGACGTCCCGCTTCTACGTCGTAGTGTTGGGGTTGTCTTCCAAGATTATAAACTCTTGCCAAAGAAAACTGTCTATGAAAATATTGCTTACGCTATGGAAGTAATCGGGGAAAATCGCCGTAATATCAAAAAACGTGTGATGGAAGTTTTAGACTTGGTTGGGTTGAAGCACAAGGTTCGTTCTTTCCCAAATGAGCTCTCAGGTGGAGAGCAACAGCGGATTGCGATTGCACGTGCCATTGTAAATAATCCCAAAGTATTGATAGCCGATGAACCAACAGGAAACCTGGACCCGGATAATTCATGGGAAATTATGAATCTCTTGGAACGGATTAACCTACAAGGGACAACTATTTTGATGGCGACTCATAATAGCCAGATTGTAAATACCTTGCGCCACCGTGTCATTGCCATTGAAAATGGGCGTGTCGTTCGTGACGAATCAAAAGGAGAGTATGGATACGATGATTAGTAGATTTTTTCGCCATTTATTTGAATCACTAAAAAGTTTGAAACGAAATGGTTGGATGACAGTGGCTGCTGTCAGCTCAGTCATGATTACTTTGACCTTGGTTGCCATATTTGCTTCTGTTATTTTCAATACAGCGAAACTAGCTACAGATATTGAAAATAATGTTCGAGTAATGGTTTATATTCGCAAGGATGTAGCTGATAATAGCGAGACCATTGAAAAAGAAGGTCAAACTGTTACAAATAATGACTACCACAAGGTATACAATGCTTTGAAGGGGATGTCTACTGTTAAGAGTGTTACTTTTTCAAGTAAAGAAGAACAATATGAAAAATTAACCGAGACAATGGGTGATAACTGGAAAATCTTTGAAGGGGATGCCAATCCTCTCTATGATGCCTATATCGTTGATACAAATACGCCAAGTGATGTAAAAACTGTAGCCGAGGATGCTAAAAAAATTGAAGGTGTATCAGAAGTTCAAGATGGTGGTGCCAATACAGAACGCCTATTCCAACTAGCATCATTTATCCGTGTTTGGGGATTAGTTATTGCAGGACTTTTGATTTTCATTGCAGTTTTCTTGATTTCAAATACCATTCGTATTACCATTATTTCTCGCAGTCGCGAAATTCAAATCATGCGCTTGGTTGGTGCTAAGAACAGTTATATCCGTGGACCTTTCTTACTTGAAGGTGCCTTCATTGGTTTGCTTGGAGCAACTGCGCCATCAGTGTTGGTCTTTATTGTTTATCGAATGGTTTACCAATCTGTCAATAAGTCGTTGGTCGGACAAAATCTGTCTATGATCGCTCCAGAGGTATTTACTCCTCTGATGATTGCCCTATTATTTGTGATTGGAATTTTCATCGGTTCACTGGGATCAGGAATTTCCATGCGCCGATTCTTGAAGATTTAGGTAAACTAGCTACTTTTATGAGGAGATTAAATGATCTCCTTTTTTGCTACAAAAATTTTAGAAAAAAGTGTAATTTTTTTTTGTAAAAGCCTTTACAAAAAAAATTAAAGTGGTATAATTAAATCATAAAAGGTGCAAACGTTTTCGTAAAACGTTTGCCTAAATAAAAATAAAGGAGATTTGAATGATGAAAGATACATTCAAAAATATCTTGTCTTTCGAATTTTGGCAAAAATTCGGTAAGGCTTTGATGGTAGTTATCGCGGTTATGCCGGCTGCCGGTTTGATGATTTCAATCGGTAAGTCTATCGTGATGATTAACCCAACCTTTGCACCACTCGTTATTACTGGTGGTGTACTAGAGCAAATCGGTTGGGGAGTTATCGTTAACCTTCATATCTTGTTCGCCCTCGCTATTGGAGGAAGCTGGGCTAAAGAACGTGCTGGTGGTGCTTTCGCCGCTGGTCTTGCCTTCATCTTGATTAACCGTATCACTGGTACAATCTTTGGTGTATCAGGCGATATGTTGAAAAATCCAGATGCTATGGTAACTACTCTCTTCGGTGGTTCAATCAAAGTTGCTGATTACTTTATCAGTGTTCTTGAAGCTCCAGCACTTAACATGGGTGTATTCGTAGGGATTATTTCTGGTTTTATTGGAGCAACTGCTTACAATAAATACTATAACTTCCGTAAGCTTCCTGATGCACTTTCATTCTTTAACGGAAAACGTTTTGTACCATTTGTAGTTATTCTTCGTTCAGTAATTGCTGCAATTGTACTTGCTGCTTTCTGGCCAGTAGTTCAAACAGGTATCAATAGCTTTGGTATTTGGATTGCCAACTCACAAGAAACTGCTCCAATCCTTGCACCATTCTTGTATGGTACATTGGAACGTTTGCTCTTGCCATTTGGTCTTCACCACATGTTGACTATCCCAATGAACTACACTGCTCTTGGTGGTACTTATGATGTCTTAACTGGTGCAGCTAAAGGTAGTCAAGTATTCGGTCAAGACCCACTATGGCTTGCGTGGGTAACAGACCTTGTAAACCTTAAAGGTACTGATGCTAGTCAATACCAACACTTGTTAGATACAGTACATCCAGCTCGTTTCAAAGTTGGACAAATGATCGGTTCATTCGGTATCTTGATGGGTGTCATCGTTGCTATCTACCGTAATGTTGATGCTGACAAGAAACATAAATACAAAGGTATGATGATTGCAACAGCTCTTGCAACATTCTTGACAGGGGTTACTGAACCAATCGAATACATGTTCATGTTCATCGCAACACCTATGTATCTTGTTTACTCACTTGTTCAAGGTGCTGCCTTCGCTATGGCTGACGTTGTAAACCTACGTATGCACTCATTCGGTTCAATCGAGTTCTTGACTCGTACACCTATTGCAATCAGTGCTGGTATCGGTATGGATATCGTTAACTTCGTTTGGGTAACTGTTCTCTTTGCTGTAATCATGTACTTTATTGCAAACTTCATGATTCAAAAATTCAACTACGCAACTCCAGGGCGTAACGGAAACTACGAAACTGCTGAAGGTTCAGAAGAATCTAGCAGCGAAGTGAAAGTTGCAGCAGGTTCTCAAGCTGTAAACATTATTAACCTTCTTGGTGGACGTGCAAACATCGTTGATGTTGACGCATGTATGACTCGTCTTCGTGTAACTGTTAAAGATGCAGATAAAGTAGGAAATGCAGAGCAATGGAAAGCAGAAGGAGCTATGGGTCTTGTCATGAAAGGACAAGGGGTTCAAGCTATCTACGGACCAAAAGCTGACGTGTTGAAATCTGATATCCAAGATATCCTTGATTCAGGCGAAATCATTCCTGAAACTCTTCCAAGCCAAATGACTGAAGCACAACAAAACACTGTTCACTTCAAAGGTCTTACTGAGGAGGTTTACTCAGTAGCAGACGGTCAAGTTGTTGCTTTGGAACAAGTAAAAGATCCAGTATTTGCTCAAAAAATGATGGGTGATGGATTTGCAGTAGAACCTGCAAATGGAAACATTGTATCTCCAGTTTCAGGTACTGTATCAAGCATCTTCCCAACAAAACATGCTCTTGGTATTGTGACTGAAGCAGGTCTTGAAGTATTGGTTCACATTGGTTTGGACACAGTAAGTCTTGAAGGTAAACCATTTACAGTTCATGTTGCTGAAGGACAAAAAGTTGCAGCAGGTGATCTCCTTGTCACAGCTGACTTGGATGCTATCCGTGCAGCAGGACGTGAAACTTCAACAGTAGTTGTCTTCACAAATGGTGATGCAATTAAATCAGTTAAATTAGAAAAAACAGGTTCTCTTGCAGCTAAAACAGCAGTTGCAAAAGTAGAATTGTGATATACTTGAGGTTGGAAGCTGTATTCCAACCTCTTACTTTTGGGAGAAAAGAATGAAATTTTTAACACTCAATACTCATAGTTGGATGGAAAAAGAAGCTGAGGAAAAATTCCAGATTTTGCTTGAGGATATTCTTGAAAAAGACTATGATTTGATTTGTTTCCAAGAAATCAATCAGGAGCTCACTTCGCCAGTGGTGGAGGTTAATGATCTCTATCAACCTTTGCCAGCAGCTGAGCCTATTCACCAAGATCACTATGTTAGACTCTTGGTTGAAAAGTTGTCTGAGCAAGGGAAAAATTACTACTGGACTTGGGCCTATAACCATATCGGTTATGATCGCTATCACGAAGGTGTGGCTATCTTGTCTAAAACACCTATTGAAGCCAGAGAAATTTTAGTTTCAGATGTGGATGATCCAACAGACTATCATACTCGTCGTGTTGCCTTGGCTGAAACTGTAGTTGATGGTAAGGAACTTGCAGTTGCAAGTGTCCACCTTTCTTGGTGGGATAAAGGTTTCCAAGAAGAATGGGCACGATTTGAGGCTGTCTTGAAAGAATTGAACAAGCCGCTTTTGCTAGCTGGAGATTTCAACAATCCAGCAGGTCAGGAAGGCTACCAAGCTATTTTAGCTAGTCTATTGGGCTTACAAGACGCATTTGAAGTTGCTCAAGAGAAAAGCGGTAGCTATACCGTTCCACCAGAAATTGATGGCTGGAAAGGAAATACTGAACCCCTTCGAATCGATTATGTCTTTACTACCAAAGAGTTAGCGGTGGAAAATTTACATGTCGTATTTGATGGCAACAATAGCCCGCAAGTTAGTGATCACTATGGCTTGAATGCTCTTTTAAACTGGAAATAAAGATTGAAAAGAGGTTGGAATCATGAAGTTCCAGCCTTTTTCTGATTAGAAAAGCTACTGGAAATAGCCTAATACTCTTCGAAAATCAAATTCAAACCGTGTCAGCTTCACCTTGCCGTATAGATGTTACTGACTTCGTCAGTTCTATCTGCAACCTCAAAACAGTGTTTTGAGCAACCTGCGGCTAGCTTTCTAGTTTGCTCTTTAATTTTCATTGAGTATGAAAAGAGGTTGGAACTATAAAATTCCAGCCTTTTTCTTATTAGAGAAGCTACTGGAAATAGCCTAATACTCTTCGAAAATCAAATTCAAACCGTGTCAGCTTCACCTTGCCGTACTCAAGTACAGCCTGCGGTTAGCTTCCTAGTTTGCTCTTTGATTTTCATTGAGTATAAATAAGTGAGGCTACTGAAATGGAATAAAATATGGTATAATTGATAAGATAGATAGAATCGAGGATATTATGTCATTTACGAAATTTCAATTTAAAAACTATATTAGAGAAGCCTTGGAGGAGTTGAAATTTACAACTCCAACAGAGGTACAAGATAAGTTGATTCCCATTGTCTTGGCAGGCCGAGATTTGGTTGGAGAATCAAAAACAGGTTCAGGTAAGACTCACACTTTCTTGTTACCGATTTTCCAGCAATTAGATGAAGCTAGCGATAGTGTACAAGCAGTGATTACTGCACCGAGCCGTGAATTAGCTACTCAAATTTACCAAGCAGCACGTCAGATTGCTACTCACTCAGAAGTAGAAGTTCGTGTGGTTAATTATGTGGGAGGGACAGATAAGGCTCGCCAGATTGAGAAATTGTCAAGCAACCAGCCTCATATTGTTATCGGAACGCCTGGCCGTATTTATGACTTAGTTAAGTCTGGTGACCTAGCTATTCACAAGGCTAAGACCTTTGTGGTCGATGAGGCAGATATGACCTTGGATATGGGATTCTTGGAAACTGTTGATAAGATTGCTGGAAGTCTTCCAAAAGACCTGCAATTCATGGTCTTCTCAGCGACTATTCCACAAAAACTGCAACCATTCTTGAAAAAATACTTATCAAATCCAGTTATGGAGAAAATCAAGACCAAAACGGTCATTTCTGATACCATTGATAATTGGTTGATTTCTACTAAGGGACGTGACAAGAATGCTCAAATTTACCAGTTAACTCAGTTGATGCAACCGTATTTGGCAATGATTTTTGTTAACACCAAAACGCGTGCTGATGAGTTACATGCCTACTTGACTGCTCAAGGCTTGAAGGTGGCAAAAATCCATGGAGATATTGCCCCTCGTGAGCGTAAACGTATCATGAATCAGGTGAAAAATCTGGATTTTGAGTACATTGTCGCAACAGACTTGGCAGCGCGTGGGATTGACATTGAAGGTGTCAGCCATGTCATCAATGATGCCATTCCGCAAGACTTATCCTTCTTCGTGCACCGTGTTGGTCGTACCGGACGCAATGGCCTACCAGGTACAGCTATTACTCTTTATCAGCCAAGCGATGATTCGGATATCCGTGAGTTGGAGAAATTGGGAATCAAGTTTACTCCTAAGATGGTCAAAGACGGGGAATTTCAAGATACCTATGACCGTGATCGTCGTGCAAACCGTGAGAAAAAACAAGATAAGCTCGATATCGAAATGATTGGTTTGGTTAAAAAGAAAAAGAAAAAAGTCAAACCAGGTTATAAGAAGAAAATTCAATGGGCGGTTGATGAAAAGCGCCGCAAAACCAAGCGCGCCGAAAATCGTGCTCGCGGTCGTGCAGAGCGTAAAGCAAAACGCCAAACATTTTAATAGTAATTGTTGGAGTACTGAGCTCCAACTTTTTTTAATTAATTTATAAGAACGAAATATCTACATTGAAACACTACATTATAGACTGCAAATTGTGCCTAAAAATGGTATAATGAAAGAGTTATATAGTCCCGATAAGATGGTAGGTATTTATCACTAAGAGTTTTCCTATCAGTACTTTGTAACTCGCAAAGAATGACGGCTCCAAAGTAGTCGCTCGTCATTCTACGGTTGCCGCTATAACGCGGTCACCCTATGCGCCTTACTAGCTTCAGAAATAAAAAAGTATCGTTTTTATTTCTTTCGCGTCGTAACTCTTAGAAAATGAAAATACCTATCAGTACTTTGTAACTCTATAACACTATTTTTAAGGGGGGACATTTTTATGTCAGAACGTAAATTATTCACGTCTGAATCTGTATCTGAGGGGCATCCAGATAAGATTGCAGACCAAATTTCAGATGCGATTTTGGATGCTATTTTAGCCAAGGATCCAGAGGCGCACGTTGCTGCAGAGACAGCTGTATATACTGGTTCCGTCCACGTTTTTGGTGAAATTTCTACAAATGCCTATGTAGATATTAACCGTGTGGTTCGTGATACCATTGCAGAGATTGGCTATACCAATACCGAGTATGGATTTTCTGCTGAGACGGTGGGAGTCCATCCGTCACTTGTTGAGCAGTCACCGGATATCGCCCAAGGTGTTAATGAAGCCTTGGAGGTCCGTGGAAATGCTGATCAAGACCCACTTGACTTGATTGGTGCTGGTGACCAAGGTCTCATGTTTGGATTTGCAGTGGATGAAACAGAAGAGCTCATGCCATTGCCAATCTCACTCAGTCATAAATTGGTTCGTCGTCTGGCAGAACTTCGTAAGACTGGTGAAATAAGATATCTTCGCCCAGATGCTAAATCACAAGTTACGGTTGAGTACGATGAAAATGACCGTCCAGTACGTGTGGACACAGTTGTTATTTCAACTCAGCACGATCCAGAAGTCAGCAACGAACAAATTCACAATGATGTCATTAACAAGGTTATCAAAGAGGTTATTCCAGCCTCTTACTTGGATGAGCAAACAAAATTCTTCATTAATCCGACTGGTCGCTTTGTAATCGGTGGACCTCAAGGAGACTCAGGTTTGACTGGTCGTAAGATTATCGTAGATACTTATGGTGGCTACTCTCGTCATGGTGGTGGTGCCTTCTCTGGTAAGGATGCGACTAAGGTGGACCGTTCTGCGTCATATGCAGCTCGCTATATTGCCAAAAATATCGTTGCAGCAGGTCTTGCTAAGAAAGCAGAAGTGCAATTGGCTTATGCTATCGGTGTTGCCCAGCCTGTTTCTGTTCGTATCGATACCTTTGGTACAGGAATAGTAGCTGAAAGCAAGCTTGAAAAAGCAGCCCGTCAAATCTTTGACCTTCGCCCTGCAGGAATTATCCAAATGCTGGACCTCAAGCGTCCAATTTACCGTCAAACAGCGGCTTATGGACACATGGGACGTACAGATATTGACCTTCCATGGGAACGTTTGGACAAGGTAGATGCTTTGAAAGAAGCAGTCAAATAAAATCTAAAGGCTCTTTGTCAACTGTAGTGGGTTGATGAAAAGCTAAGCTCGAGAAAGGACAAATTTCGTCCTTTCTTTTCTGATATTGAGGGCGATAAAAATCCGTTTTTTGAAGTTTTCAAAGTTCCGAAATCCAAAGGCATTGCGCTTGATAAGTTTGATAAGATTATTGGTGGCTTCCAGTTTGGCGTTGGAATAGAGTAGTTGAAGGGCGTTGGCAATTTTCTCTTTATCCTTGAG
>NZ_CAMHZQ010000007.1 GCF_946190275.1 Streptococcus mitis
ATTTTGAACAATAAGCGTCAGCTGAGAAAGACCAAATACGAAAAATAAGTAAGAGAAGACTGCACTTATTTTGAATAGAAGTTGATACTTTTTCATAGAAATCTTTTCCAATATGACCTCCCCTTTCCAGACTCTACTGCTGCAAAATTAAGAGAACAGTTTGCTCTTTTTAAGGCTAACCCGACTACTAGATAATAGATATATTAAAGCATTAAAGACAATGAAAATATGTCCATAGAATAAAATCAATCTCGCATCCAAACCAAGATAAAGTTTGACCATCAAAAAGATGAGCAAAAGAATTTGAAACCATAAGGTTTTTCCAAAAATAAATTTAAAGCGATTTCGAATGTCTACTTCCTTGATTTTTACCGCCACCCCTTTATTAGCAAGAAGGAAAACTCCTGCTTCAAACAAGCCACTGTAGAGAACAAGCCACCCAATCGATACATTAGAGATTTGTAAAAATGTCCCTAAAAGAATATTCAACATACTACTCACGAAAATAACAAGAAATAATCTGTATTTCATATTATATATCTCCATTCATTTATTTCACGAACGGTTTAAATAGAAGCTTCTAATCAAAAATTCTATCAGAAGAGGAAGATAAACTACTTTTTATAATACTTCAAGCCCCAAATGAGCAAAAGCATGATAAGCAAGCAGAGAATAGCACCAATATAAGCGATTAGTTGTTGGTAGAATTCTCCTGCTGTGATACCTCTATACAAACAGATAATAGACATAAAACCTGTCAAGCCAATATACATGAGTTGATTGGTTCTAGGACTAACCAAATCATCGTCTTCAAACTCTCTTATCCTCATTTCTCTAGTGAGGTAAACAGTGACCAAAATAGAAGCCAAGTTAATAACCACTAAAAGAAATTGGAAAACCAAGGAAAAATTTAAAAACTGACGAGATAGAAATAGATAAGTGGAGACAAGTAAGGGCAACTGACCTAGGAACAATCTCGCAAGGAAGATGTTCCGTTTTTTAGCAAGAAAAGTTTTCATTTCTTTGCTCCTTTCTTTTTCATGATAGCCAAATAAATCATCACTGCAATCACATAGGCTATGGTATAAAATAGTTGATACCAAGCACTCTCCCTAAGCGGATATAGAAAGATGGACATGATTAGATACAAGATGAAAATGACAAGTATTTGTTTCTTCATAAGATTTCCTCCTGAATCTTTGTTGAGCTAGAACCTTTACACTGCTAGTATAGCACTCATTTTGACCTTGGATCACTGAAATCATAAATGGTCATCAAAACCTCTTGAATTGTTAAAAAATTTAAAAAGCAAGCATGGAAAACATACTTGCCCTGGGGGAACTTGACAATGTGAAAATACAAAATAGAAAACTACTCACCCTCACTTCCGTATGTTCTCATATATTCTCATGATCGCAACAAGGATAGCAGCTGTCCCACTTGCCAAAGCGATAAGGGTAATGATAATGTTGAGGATTTCAGGCGTACTCCCTATTCTGTTGATAAAACGAAGTAGGGATATAACTGTCAACTGAATCAGGAGTATTGATTCTACTCTTACCATTGAAGTAAGTCTGTTTTCAACTGCATATAAAAAGACTGGTAGCATAACACAGGCTATAGCAATCACAAACAGATTGCTCCTTGTTTCTTCTCCCTTGTTCACCACGGAAATCATGAGAAGATTCGATGCTATGATCAACGTAGAACAGATGATAAAAAAGGATTTCTTATTCATATAGGATACCTCAAATAATATAACATCCAACTTATTAAAAGTCAGGCTGGATAAAGAGAAAATTTATCTGTTAGCTTCTGCAAATTGAAACATTGTTTTTGTATTCACGAGGAATACTTTTTTTATTTTCGTCCTGTTAGAATATCGTATGCTTGTACTCCATCAAGCAACCCCATTCCATTAGATAGTATGTTGTCTAACTCCTCCATCTTTTCATCTGAAAATGTTATTTTTCAGCGTTGATTACTTTTTCATAGGTTGCTATCGTCCTTGACAGCACCATCTTCCATATTCTTCTCCAAGTGACTTCTTTTTCCTTGCCATTTCTTACCCCTTTATTTTACATTTTTTTAGTTCTGATTGTTGTTTTTCTTTCTCTTCGTCTTCTTTTATTTTGTTATGTCGTTCTTTCATAGTTTCTAAAATAAAGAATGTGAAGGATATAGTAAATGGAGCGCCTACATATTCTATAACATACTTCCAATTCCCGAAGCATTGACTAAAATAAGAAAAGAAAGATACAATTATCAAATAGGTAACTAAAACTGCTGTCATTCCACGTAATTCTTTCTTAAATATTGCACGTACTGTACGACTCATTTTCTTTCTCCTTTTACTGTTTTCTACTTCCGCTAATACTAACTACTTACCATACTTTTTTACCTATACATCAACTACTATTTAATTCTCTAAAAGTGGTTAGTTTTCTCCTCTATAAGAGTTGATATTCCACTTTCGACTACAACCTTAACAATGTTAGTATACTACTATTCTTTGAAATTTTCCATCCAAATCATAAATAGTCATCAAAACATCTTGAGGCGTTAAAATAATCGAAAAAGAAAGCATTTCGGAAATACTTGACCTTTTATCATTCAGTTCATATACAGTTATAATCTTTTATATATAAAATAAATACACCTATCTTCTCACTCTTGTCTATAGGCAAATGTTAGCTATATGTTATTACAAACAAATAATATCATTGCACCTGTTTACCATCTATTTTTATTTATGAATTTTTTGTTTCACTTTAATCATTATAGAAGCCATAAAAAACGCGACAGCTAGCCGAATCAGTTGGTAACTTTCTTCCTCTCCTGTTTTCGGTAATAATTTTTCATTCGAAGTAATAGATTCGCTTACATAATCAGTCCCCTTAACATCAGTTGAAGGAGTTTTATTTTCTTGAGCAGCATCAAAAATAGGTTTGGGAGTTTCCAATTGATTCTTATTGTCTAACATTGCTAAATTGTCAGATTGAGTAGTTTTAGCTTTAGTAGTTGAGTTTGTACTCTCCTCTTTCCCACTATTTTCACTATTAGAATTGGAATTAGCATTGGATATTTTCATTTCGGTTCTTTTTTCATCACTCATACCTTTGCTGTCGCTTACAACTTTATCACTAATACTCATGCTGTCATTTCTGGTTTTCTCATCACGGACACTTTCAGTTACTGTTTCCTCAGAAGATTTCACTGTCTCCGTTTGCTTAGGTGAGTTTCTCGAGTACATATAATCATACACCTGTTGTGCAGTTGCTCCGCCACCAACCCATCCAGATATCGGATGTCCATTTTTTAAATACAAAATTGTTGGTGTTCCTGGAATACCGACTTTTTTAAATAGAAACTCTCTCGCTTCCCCATCAAAATCCTTACCATCCAAATCATAATATTCTAACTTCTTTTCAATCAAGTTATTAAATTCTTTCAATTCAGGAGAAAATTGACGACAATGAGAGCAAGTTTTTCTACCAAAATAAATAGTATGTTCCAATTGATCCTCTGTAAAAGATTGACGAACGGCTTCAATATCTATCTTTTTAAAGTCCGTAACATTCTTCTCATACTCTTCTGGGGTTACAACAGAAGGCTTATGCTCCACCTTTTCCTTAGCCGATGGCAAATCTGGTGCCACAAGAGAACTATCATTCGCCCGAATAGATGAAGTAGTAGGCTGCTCTTCTGCATATACAACACCCGTAGTAATAGATGCAAATACAAGTGGTACAAGTAATAGCGATTTTATCTTTTGATTCTTCATAAGAATACTCCTTTACATTTGTTATCTTTATCTTACCTTATTTAAGATTACAAATTCATATAAATCTTAAATGGTCATCGAAACATCTTGAATTGCAAAAAAAATCATTATAAAAGGGTAAGTATTTCGAAAACACTTATCCCTTTATACTTCATTAAGCTCTACTTTTTATAATACTTCAAGCCCCACATAAGCAGAAGCATGATAAGCAAGCAGAGAATATCACCAATATAAGCGATTAATTGTTGGTATAATTTTCCTGCTGTGATACTTCTATACAAACAAATAATAGACATCAATCCTGTCAAGCCGATGAATATAAGTTGATTGGTTCTAGGACTAACCAAATCATCATCTTCAAACTCTCTTATCCTAACAGTAACTAAGATAAAAACCAAGTTGATAATCACTCAAAGAAATTGGAAAACTAAGGAAAAATTTAAAAACTGACGAAATAGAAACAAATAAGTAGAGACAAGCAAGGGCAACTACCCTAGTAGCACTCTCGCAAGGAAGATGTTCCGTATTTATCAAGAAAAGTTTTCATTTCTTTGTTCCTTTTCTATCTAACAGTTCAAAGCACTGTATATAACCTCTGTTACGTAGCTATGTGACGTTATTTAAAGATTAAATAGATAAGAAAAAGAGACACGTAATAGTAGCATTCATTAAGCCATGTACAACTACACAGGAATATAGATTTCTTTGCTTTATATAAAGACAACCCAATACAAGTCCTGTCACAAGATGCTGAGAAATAATCTCTCCATCATGAGCAAATCCAAAAAGAACAGCTGAAAGAAAGACAGCAAAAATAGGAGAATATTTTTCTAAAGTTCCTAAAATGATTCCTCTAAAGAGCATCTCCTCCAAAAGAGGTTGAGTAAAAGCAGTTGACAACCAAAATAGAACTGTATAAAAGAAACCACTAGTTTCCAAATGTTGAAAAAAGCTCAAAGAACTTGTATTATCATGGGCTTTTCCAAGGACGGTAGTAAAAAATATAAAACTAACTACTAAAATTAGATTAGCCAGATAAGCAAAAATAATCCATCTCAATTCTACCCACTTGATTGGTAAGCGATCTAAAGTAGTCTCATCCCCCCATCTCTTAACAAGATATACAATAATTGTTAAACATATAAAGAAAGATAAAAAGTAGACACCTACACCGAATACTTCTCCTATCACTCCGTCATAAAATCGTCTCACAACAGTTAATGGTACAACTTGAATAGCAAAAGTAAGTAAAAAGCAAGTAAGCACTTTTATAAAGATAAAACTTATGTTCTTCATAGTTTATCCTTTCTTTAATGTCTAGATGATTTTTTAGCATTGTCCCCTGTTTGTAGATTTGCTAATTCCATCTATGAAACCACAAATTGATCCAAGAAGTTGGTCGTAATTAGGAATTAAGGAAGTCCACCAAGGCATTCCACCTCCTTGAACTTGTATTAGTTTTTCTGCACTTAAAGTTTCAAAATATTTATTTTTCATGATATTATCTCCTTAGATACACAGTGGGCACATCGCATGCAATCTTCTTTGATTTTCAACATACAAATCAAATCCATCTCTTACTAAACTACCTACTCTATACCAGAATCCGTATGAATTATCTCCACCTTCAACGCAAGTAAGCATTTCAGTATCCATAACAGAAAATTGTGATATCATTTTTGTATCCATGACAAATACTCCTTTTTAAAAAAACTAAAATAAATCAGAATAGAATCCTCATAATTTTACTATAAGTCTTACCAACTTAGTCCCAATTTATCACCAACCATACCTCCTAAGCATGTTAATCCACCCCCAATTGCACCAATGTGTGCTCCAACAAATGCACCAGCAAGTCCAGCTACTCCTAAAGTGGCCAAACCTGCTCCAGTTCCACCAGTTATAGCTCCCGTAATGACTCCTCCAATCAGTGCATTTTGACAATCAGTGGAGCTATACCCCCCTTCAACTTTCGCAAGCATTTCAGTATCCATAACCTCTAACTGTGACAACATTTTTGTATTCATGATGAATACCTCCTTTTTATTTTCAATTTGTTACAAAGTCTTAAATTCAATAAACAAATAGATTTTTTATAGTATCTTTTTGATTTTCTTAAAAAAGTATATACGTCTACTATCTTCTTAAAGGTAGCAGTACCTATTTTTTAGTCTAAGATTTCAATAATCTTGAGTATCTAAAATATCTTAATTTCGTTATTCTCCTTGCAATAAAAAGTTTTACTATACTATTTATTAACTTGCAGAAAGCAAAAAATATTAGTAAATAATAGTTTATAGTTAAGTTTTTTATTCCTACCAATCCATCA
The DNA here is from genome assembly GCF_946190275.1 of Streptococcus mitis. GTDB lineage: Bacteria > Bacillota > Bacilli > Lactobacillales > Streptococcaceae > Streptococcus > Streptococcus mitis_DC. Next base: position 6,114 of record NZ_CAMHZQ010000007.1, read on the forward strand.
ACTAAGTAAAGCATCAACGATTACATAAACTATTGATAATATAATTAAAATTTTGCTAACTATCTTATTCTCATCATTCTTAGATAACTTTGATATTTTGTAAGTAAGTAAATAAGACAGTAAATTAATAGCGATAATAATACTATATTTAAGAATCATAATCTTACAAAGAGGACATAATTCCTGAACCTACACAAATAAGTGTTGCTGCTCCCCCAGTTATCGGACCAGTCGCAGCAGCTAATAGTACTGCTCCAATACAACCACCGATTGCAGACCCTAAATTGCCTCCTCCACTAACTATTTCGAGTTCTTCATTATCCATAACAGAAAATTGTGACATCATTTTTGTATCCATGACAAATACTCCTTTTTTATTTTTAATTTTTGTCCTGTTGCAACTTTGACAAGTTTAGTATATCATCGTTTTTTAAAGTTTTTCATCCAAATCTTGAATTGTCATCGAAACGTCTTAAATTAGCTTTTTTATTTCAAAATCATCTCTATTTTTTTAAAGAAAGATGTGCTCTAAACATTTTTTGACCATTCAGGAAGTTTCAATGACGATTCAAGATTTTATAAAGCATGAAATTGTTTTTATGTCATAATAGACCTATCCACTATATGAAAGGAATTGCCTATGACTTCTTATAAACGTACATTTGTTCCTCAAATAGATGCTAGAGACTGCGGTGTTGCTGCCTTAGCCTCGATTGCTAAATTCTATGGTTCAGATTTTTCTCTAGCTCACTTGAGAGAACTTGCAAAGACCAATAAAGAAGGGACGACTGCTCTTGGCATTGTAAAAGCCGCTGATGAAATGGGCTTTGAAACAAGACCTGTTCAAGCAGATAAAACTCTCTTTGACATGAGTGATGTCCCCTATCCATTTATCGTTCACGTTAACAAAGAAGGAAAACTCCAACATTACTATGTTGTCTATCAAACAAAGAAAGACTATCTGGTTATTGGTGATCCTGACCCTTCTGTAAAAATCACCAAAATGTCAAAAGAACGCTTTTTCTCTGAATGGACTGGAGTAGCTATTTTTATAGCTCCCAAACCTAGCTATCAACCCCATAAAGATAAAAAGAATGGTCTACTAAGCTTCCTTCCTCTGATTTTCAAACAAAAATCTCTCATTGCTTACATTGTTCTCTCAAGCTTATTGGTCACTATTATCAATATCGGTGGTTCTTATTATCTCCAAGGAATCTTGGATGAATACATTCCAAATCAGATGAAATCAACTTTAGGAATCATCTCAGTTGGTCTGGTTATAACCTATATCCTCCAGCAAGTCATGAGTTTCTCCCGAGATTATCTCCTAACTATTCTGAGTCAGAGATTAAGCATTGATGTGATTTTATCCTATATCCGCCATATTTTTGAACTTCCTATGTCTTTCTTTGCGACACGTCGTACAGGAGAAATCATTTCACGGTTCACAGATGCTAACTCTATTATAGATGCCTTGGCTTCTACCATTCTTTCTCTTTTTCTGGATGTTTCTATTCTGATTCTTGTAGGAGGCGTCTTACTGGCACAAAACCCTAATCTCTTCCTTCTTTCTCTTATTTCTATTCCTATATACATGTTCATCATCTTTTCTTTTATGAAGCCTTTCGAAAAAATGAACCATGATGTCATGCAAAGTAATTCTATGGTTAGCTCTGCCATCATTGAAGATATCAACGGGATTGAAACTATAAAGTCGCTCACGAGTGAAGAAAATCGCTATCAAAATATAGACAGTGAATTTGTAGATTATTTGGAAAAATCCTTTAAGCTCAGTAAATATTCTATTTTACAAACGAGTTTAAAGCAGGGAACAAAATTAGTTCTGAATATCCTTATCCTATGGTTTGGCGCTCAATTAGTCATGTCAAGTAAAATTTCTATCGGTCAGCTGATTACCTTTAACACACTTCTTTCTTACTTTACAACTCCTATGGAAAATATTATCAACCTCCAAACCAAACTCCAATCTGCGAAGGTCGCTAATAACCGTTTGAACGAAGTCTATCTAGTCGAATCTGAATTTCAAGTTCAAGAAAACCCTGTTCATTCACATTTTTTGATGGGCGATATTGAATTTGATGACCTTTCTTATAAGTATGGTTTTGGACGAGATACCTTAACAGATATTAATCTCACGATTAAACAAGGAGATAAGGTTAGCCTAGTTGGAGTTAGTGGTTCTGGCAAAACAACTTTAGCCAAAATGATTATCAATTTCTTTGAACCCTACAAAGGACATATTTCCATCAATCATCAGGATATTAAAAACATTGATAAAAAAGTCTTGCGCCGTCATATTAATTACCTACCCCAACAAGCCTATATCTTTAATGGATCTATTTTGGAAAACTTAACCTTGGGAGGAAATCATATGATTAGCCAAGAAGATATTCTAAGAGCTTGTGAATTAGCTGAAATCCGTCAAGATATTGAAAGAATGCCTATGGGCTATCAAACTCAGCTCTCTGATGGAGCTGGTCTATCAGGAGGACAAAAGCAACGAATCGCCCTCGCTCGTGCTCTTTTAACTAAAGCTCCTGTTTTAATACTAGATGAAGCTACTAGCGGTCTTGATGTCTTGACTGAGAAAAAAGTTATAGATAATCTTATGTCCCTAACTAATAAAACCATTCTCTTTGTAGCCCATCGTCTCAGTATAGCCGAACGAACCAACCGTGTCATTGTTCTTGACCAGGGGAAAATCATTGAAGTTGGTAGTCACCAAGAGTTAATGCAGGCGCAAGGCTTCTACCAGCATCTATTCAATAAATAAGGAGAATGTCATGAATCCTAATCTTTTTAGAAGCGTCGAGTTTTATCAGAGACGTTACCATAACTATGCGACAGTGTTAATTATACCTCTTTCATTACTGTTTACTTTCATCTTGATTTTCTCCCTTGTTGCCACAAAAGAAATTACTGTTACTTCCCAAGGAGAAATCGCCCCTACAAGTGTCATTGCGTCCATTCAGTCAACCAGTGATAATCCTATCCTTGCTAATCATTTAGTGGCAAATCAAGTAGTTGAAAAAGGGGACTTACTCATCAAATACTCTGAAACAATGGAAGAAAGTCAGAAAACTGCCTTAGAAACTCAATTACAAAGACTTGAGAAGCAAAAAGAAGGACTTGGAATTTTGAAACAAAGCTTAGAGAAAGCGACTGATCTTTTTTCTGGCGAGGATGAGTTTGGCTACCATAATACCTTTATGAATTTTACTAAACAATCCCATGATATTGAACTGGGTATAACAAAGACTAACACTGAGGTTTCAAATCAAGCTAATCTTGCCAATAGCAGTTCATCAGCCATCGAACAAGAAATTACAAAAGTTCAACAACAGATTGGAGAATATCAAGAGCTGAGAGATGCTATCATAAATAAAAGAGCACGCTTACCAACTGGCAATCCACACCAGTCAATTTTGAATCGTTACCTTGTTGCCTCACAAGGACAAACACAAGGAACTGCAGAAGAGCCATTTTTATCTCAAATTAATCAAAGTATTGCAGGTCTTGAATCATCTATCGCAAGCCTCAAAATTCAGCAAGCTGGGATTGGAAGTGTAGCAACTTATGATAATAGTTTAGCAACCAAAATTGAAGTACTCCGCACTCAGTTTTTACAGACAGCCTCACAACAGCAACTAACCGTAGAGAATCAATTAACAGAATTAAAAGTACAGCTAGATCAAGCGACACAGCGCTTGGAAAACAATACCTTAACCGCACCAAGTAAAGGTATCGTTCATCTGAACAGCGAATTTGAAGGTAAAAATAGAATTCCAACGGGTACAGAAATTGCTCAAATATTCCCTGTCATCACAGATACAAGAGAAGTACTAATCACTTACTACGTATCTTCTGACTATCTACCTCTACTAGATAAAGGACAAACTGTAAGATTAAAACTGGAGAAGATTGGAAATCACGGCATTACCATCATCGGTCAACTTCAGACAATTGATCAAACTCCTACCAGAACAGAGCAAGGAAATCTCTTTAAACTAAGCGCTCTTGCAAAACTATCTAATAGGGATAGTAAACTCATCCAATATGGCTTACAAGGTCGCGTCACTAGTGTAACTGCAAAGAAAACATATTTTGATTATTTCAAAGATAAAATTTTAACACATTCTGATTAATTTTCAGATAACACTCTATAACCATTTATTATCTTATCAAAAAGGAGAATCATAACATGGATAAGAATCAAAACCTAACTTCATTTCAAGAACTAACAACTACTGAACTCAATCAAATTACAGGTGGAGGATGGTGGGAAGATTTCTTATATAGATTTTATGTAGTTGAACAAAGCAATACAAAAGGATCTAATCAACCAGTGCAACTATAAAAAATAATACCGAGAAACAAGAACTCTCGGTATTATTTTTTATCATTCTGTATATATACAGTAAACACCTGACGAAAGACTTGATTTTGACAAGTGGTATTTAGACTGGTATTGGGATGACTTTCCACAATTTTCATTACAGTATAGAGACCAACCCCTCTCTCCTCCCCTTTAGAACTTGCTCCAAAGGAGAAGATTTCAGAAATATCTATGCTCTCTTCTTTGATGGAGTTTTCGATGATAAAGGTCTCCTGTGCTCCATTTTTTAAAAAGGCGATTGAAACATGAGGTTGACTGGCCTCTGCACTGGCTTCGATAGCATTGTCACAAAGGATAGACACAATGGTTAGAAAATCAAGTAGACTCATCCCCTCGACTTGAATCTCCTCTGGAACTTCGACATTAAAGACAATGTTCTGATTTCTAGCTTTTATAAATTTTCCTGCTAGAAGGCTTTTGAGGGCACGGTCACGAACATTTACCAATCTTCCCAGGTCATATTTATTGTCCTGCAATTTTTCACTAGAATCCTTTAAGACCGAGTCGTAGACCTCTTTTATCTGCTCCATATCCTCCTCTTCAATGCCCAGACGTAAGCTGGTCAAGAGGTTGGTGTAGTCATGGCGAAAACTCCGTACCTCCTTGTAAAGTTCCTCTATATGCCGACTATAGCGTTCCATATCCCTGTAGCGCAAGGTCTGCTCTTGGTCCAATCTCTCATGGAGTTTGCCCTTCAAATAGGTATCCAATTTCTTGATAATCCCCATAAAAAAGAGTAGGTAAAATACTAGGATGAGATGGCGAACAGTCGTTGATTGAATCCCCTGTTCATATTCAAAGTAAGACAGACTTTGCATGACTAGAAAGTAGGCACCCATTATCCAGTTAATCTTAGTCAGGGACTTTTGAAAACCTGTATCAAGAATCTCCTTTCTCAAACTAGTAAAATCATAATCCAACCATTTCAAAAAGGCTAGAGAAATGAAGAAATTGAAAATTATGATACATAATCCAGTAAATGAGTAGTCATTATATACTTGCTCTTGCCCCAAAAATGGAAGCACAAAATAGGAGACTCCTCTATAAAAGAGATTCACCAATATCATTGGAAAGAGACCATAAAAGAAAAGGAGTTTTTTAGGAAGTCCTCTTAACAATAAGAAAGATAGACCTATACCGAATAAGGGTTCTATAAAATATGACATATAGTCACTCACAGCTAAAAATTGAAAAGTCGCAAAGAACGCCCCTAGAAGAAATTTTAGAAGAAAGGCCTTAAAAATTCTATCGAAAGTGAGACTAATTCCATCTACTTTAAAGAATATAACAATTTTTAGTCCATTAATAAGAAGTGTATATAAAAATATCCAAGCAACAGCCATAAGTTCTCCTTAATCAGTGTAAGTTATTGATAGCTTCAGACACTTCCCTGACCTTATAACGCGCGATTAGACAGCTTCTCCCATTGGGAAAGAAAAGAAGTTTTTCTTTCTTATCCAAATGCACCACATTTGCAGGATTGATGAGAAAAGAGCGGTGGCACTGCAGGAAACGAGGCTCCTGCTTAAGAATCTCCTCTAAACTCGCTGTAAATTCCAGTCTGTCCGTCTCGGTATAGAGAATGACATGATGAGATTTGGGCGACGTTTCGAGATAGTAAACCTCTTTAAAAGGATACTGGAATTGAGCAAATCTTGATTTAAAATAAAAGCAATCTTCAGCTAGACTTTTACTGTCTTGACTATTGGCATAGAGAAGGGCTGTCTCGATACGAGATTCAAATTCCTCTGCCGAAAGGGCCTTATCAATGTAGTCCAAAGCAGACACTTGGTAGCGAAAGGACAAGGGCATAAACTCCGAGTGAGTCGTCACAAAAACAATCAGAGCATAGGGGTCCCGTTCCCGAATCTTTCTAGCCACCTCTAGCCCCTTCATCTCTTCGTTTCGAATCTCAATATCCAAAAAGAAAAGCTGATGCGCCCCCTTCTCATTCACCTCCGCCAGCAGTTGGTCTGGCTTACCAAAGACTTCAAAAGAGCTGGGAATGATACTCTGTTTTTTCAAAAGTTTTTCAATCGTCGTTTCAATTCTTGCTTGTTGGGAAAAATCATCTTCTAAAACAAATATTCTCATCTTCTTACTCTCCTTCTTTCAACCATTTTTGACGAATTTCTCTATAGCGACGTCTAGCATACTTGACAGCGTATTGACCTTCTTCTCCAAGAAAAAGGATTCTTTCTTGAAAATCAATCGATTTTAATTTATCAAGATTAACCAAACAATTTCGATGACATCTCATCAAGGTTTCTCCATATTGGTTCTCAAGATTACTTAAATTTTGAACCATATTAAAACTAGCTTCTTCTGTAACAATCTGTACGGTATGGGCTTTAGTTGGATGTGTTTGGATATAGTAGATATCGTCGACATTTACTTTATAGACTGTTTTCTGTGTCTGAATAATCATATGTTTCATTGGATTCTCCTCCTAATACTCTTCGAAAATCAAATTCAAACCACGTCAGCTTTACCTTGCCGTACTCAAGTACAGCCTGCGGCTAGCTTCCTAGTTTGCTCTTTGATTTTCATTGAGTATAAGAAAAGAATAACAGAAAAGTTCTTACACAAGCCCACCAAATCCTAAACAGGCCTTCAAGGCTCCTGAATGGTATCTTATTCCTCAAATAAGCATGATAATCTTACAACTATTTTATCATAAAATCTTAACAGTACCATTCAGGAAATTTCAAGTACAATTAAAGATTTGAATAAAAAAAAAGAGTTAAAAGTGATAGACTATGATTATAGAAAGACTATGTTTGCAATAACTTTAAAAATCATCAAAAAAGGAGGGGTGCATATGATTTATTCACATCCACCATGATTAACACCCTATACATATACTCTATTGCAATTGACGTAAATATAACAAGGAGAAAATTATGGCCAAGTCAAATAAAACAAAACAATTAACATCAATCGAACTTTCTCATATAAATGGCGGTAATATTCCATATGGATGGTATTCTCCGTTTCATATGATTAGCGATAATGTACTATGTAGAAATGGATATTCATATAATAAAGCTAATCTTGATAATGGTAAATGTATCATTGATTGGGGCAACATAGTTGGCAATGTTGCTAATAATATAGGTGCCTCACTAGGAGATTTACACAATCCCTTACCTTAAAATATAAATTATATAGGAGGTCACGTAAATGACAAATCCCATCAAAACAGCTCAGACTTTGATTACTGACTTAAACAAAGCCTATCAAGCATGCAAACAGGCAACCGCTGACGACGTCCGCTTTCAGGAGCAATTAGACTCTATTCTTGGTTTTCTAGCCAAGGCTGAGACAGTGGACAATCGAGTCTTGATTGAACTGGAAAAATTTTACCAGACTTCCAGTCTTCTCCTGGGACTCAGCGCTCTCGATCCAGATGCTCCTACTCGTGCCGCTTGGCGAGCCTATGACCGCTTCCACTTTGACCAAGTCAAGACCAAGTTGAGTCTCTACGGACCAACCATTATCTTGTAAAAAATAAAAGAAGCTGAGACAAACTGAACTCAACTTCTTTTTTAGTGTCATATAGGCAAGATTAATCCTGCATCTGACGTTTTACCTGATAAGGCAAATACAAGACTTGTAAAACCAAACCAGCACCCAGCAAGACTAGAAGGGCCAGTTTTTCTTGGAAGGTCACAAGGCCGACGACTAATTCCACAAGTAAGACCAAACTGGTCAATCCTCGGACTACCGCCTGCAAGCCTTTTTCCTTTTGCCCCTTGTCCAGTGGAAAGAGTTGGGTCAAATACTGGTAGTCAAAGGCATGATAGAGGGCCAACAACTGGAAGAGCAAGAGGTAGTTAAAGAGAACTACCACTGCTGTCGCAATCCAAGATTGCTCGATAAATACCTGCGCCAGCAAGGAAAGCAAGAGAAGACGAAGACTAAGGGCAAAGAGGTCTCCATTTCGCAAATAAGAACGCAGATAGAGATTTTGCCAAATCTTCCCAGGCACCTTCTGAACAGCCTTTAGGATAAAGTCCAGATAGGCACGACGCTTGACGCTGTTTGAAATTCCCTTTACCTGCGTAAAGAGGGCAAAGAAACGAAGCAAGACTTGCTTACGCTTGCTTTCTTGGGCAATGACATAGTCCCAGTTCAGTCCAGTTTCAGTGAAAAATTTGCTGGCCTTTTGACGAAAGAGGAAATATTTACCTACTCCCAATAAAAGCACATAGATCAGAAAAACAGGCAAGCCATAACCCATTGCTAAAAATAAGGGCGCAAATAACAGCAAGAAAAGGGTCTGGACAAAGAGCCAAAAGACTAGGGAAATGCTAGTCTGACGCTTGAGGTGAAGCTTAATTTCCTCTTCTCCAACTAAGAGAAAGAGCTTGTCTGGAGCCTCCATATAGGTGGCAATTCCTCCCCAAAGCAACAGTAAAACAGACGTAATTCCTACAAATAAAAGGATAGGCCAATGATTTTCAGGAAAATCTTGTAAGAGTTGACTGTACTGGTAGGCTAAAAACCCCAGCAAGACAAGCAGGAACAAGACAAAGTGGTCATTGAGAACATAACGCAGATAACCGACACACTCCTTACGAAAAACCTGCTTTCTCTTTAAAAACAAGTCTTTCATAGCTCCTCCTCTTTGGTCAGAGCCAAGTAAATATCATTCAAACTAGCCTCAGGCATGTCAAAGGCTTCGCGCAGTTGCAGGAGATTTCCCTTAGCACGCACTTCTCCCTTGTGAAGAATGACAAAGGCATCACACATCTTCTCAGCCGAATCCAGCACGTGAGTACTCATGAGAATAGACTTGCCCTTTTGCTTTTCCACTTCCAAAAGCTGAATCAAGTCTGCAATAGCTAGCGGATCAAGACCAAGGAAAGGCTCATCCACGATAAAGAGACTCGGATCCACCACAAAAGCACAGATAATCATGACTTTCTGCTTCATCCCTTTTGAAAAATGAACAGGGAACCAATCTAATTTCTGGTCCAGACGGAACATTTTTAACAAAGGTTCCACTCGATCAAAAGCCACTTTCTGGTCAATACCATAAGCCATAGCAACCGTTTCGATATGCTCTCTGAGAGTCAATTCCTCATACAGGCTGGGCGTTTCTGGAATGTAGCCAATTTGCTTGCGATAACTTGTCGCATCTTCTTGCAGGGTCAGGCCATTGATATTGATGGAGCCACTATAAGGTGTCAACAGACCGATAATCTCATTGATAGTCGTCGATTTACCAGCACCATTGAGACCAATCAAACCAACCAACTGCCCACTTTCAACAGTAAAAGACACATCTTTCAAGACAGGGACATGGACATAGCCACCTGTCAAGTTTTTAATTTCTAACATATTTTCTCCAAATCTGGTATAATGTAGCTATATTATATCAAAATTCAATACAGTAGAGGTAGATTTTATGTCAGATTGCATTTTTTGTAAAATCATCGCAGGGGAAATTCCTGCTTCAAAAGTATATGAAGATGAGCAGGTTCTTGCCTTTCTTGATATCTCTCAAGTGACACCAGGACATACCTTGATCGTGCCCAAAGAACACTATCGCAATCTTTTGGAAATGGACGCTACGAGCGCCAGCCAACTCTTTGCCCAAGTGCCAACAGTAGCTCAAAAAGTCATGAAAGCTACCAAAGCTGCTGGTATGAATATCATTGCCAACTGTGAAGAAATCGCAGGGCAAACAGTCTTTCATACCCACGTTCACCTCGTACCTCGCTACAGTTCAGACGATGACCTCAAGATTGATTTTATCGCCCACGAACCAGACTTTGACAAACTTGCTCAAGTCGCTGAAACTATCAAAAACGCCTAAGGAGTTGCCATGAAATTATCCAACCTACTGCTATTTGCAGGAGCTGCAGCCGGAAGTTATCTGGTCACAAAAAATCGCCAAACCATCACAGATGAAGTCTTGAATACCACTGACCGCGTTCAAACTATCAAGGACGATGTGGATATTATCCAAAATAGCCTGCAAATCATTGACCAGCAAAAAGAACTCATCAAGGAATACCAAGAAGACCTGACTTACAAGTTTAAGGTCTTGGAAAAGGATATCCAGACTAGACTAGCTGTTATCAAAGAAACACAGGAAACTGAAGATAAGTAAAAGAGCCCGACGGCTCTTTTTTAAAACGTAAACAAGTTATATCCCATCAACTATACATCATAATTTAGGCAACTCATTCACCATTTCACAACTAAATCGAAGACTTTCCTAGGCTTTCCACCGTAATGAAAACACCTGAAACAGCTTGGTTTCAGGTGTTCGGAAACTTTGAGACCTAGGCTCAAAGTTTAGGTATGGAACTTCGAAGAAGGTCGCTACCGTCCGTCATCACTTAAGGAAAGTCTTAAAAATCTACAAGTAAAAAGAGCCCGACGGCTCTTTTTGCTTTATTCACCTTCAAAGGCATCTTTTATATGGTCAAAGAAGCCTTTTTTCTTTGGATTTACTTTCAAGTCACCAGCAGCTGCGAATTCTTTAAGCGCTGCTTTTTGGCGGTCGTTCAAGCCTGTCGGTGTTACGACATTGACAGTAACGTATTGGTCCCCAACTGCACCGCCACGAAGGCTCGGAGCTCCCTTGCCACGTAGACGAAATTTCTTACCAGTCTGAGTTCCCTCTGGGATAACCAATTCAACATCACCGTGAACAGTTGGGATATCAACTGTATCACCAAGAGCTGCTTGGACAAAGTTAAGGTTCAGATTATAGAAGATAGTGGTTCCTTCACGTTCAAACTTGTCGCTGGCTTCCACAGAAACCACTACATACAAGTCACCATAAGGTCCACCGTTAAATCCAGCTTCACCTTGACCAGCTAGGCGAATTTGTTGACCAGTTTCTACACCAGCAGGAATTTTGACATGTACACTATGCGCTTGTTTTTCATGCCCTGTTCCGTGACAGGTTGTACATGGATCTTTGATTTCTTTTCCGCGACCATGACAGACATCACAGGTTACTTGGCGTCGCATCATACCAAGCGGAGTCTGCGTATCGACATTAATTACACCAGCGCCATGACAGCGTCCACAAGTGACTGGACTTGTTCCTGGTTTAGCACCTGAGCCATTACATGTACGACAGCTTGCTTCACGGTTATATTTGACTTCTTTTTCAGCTCCAAAAATAGCTTCTTCAAAGGTCAAGTTCACACGATACTGGAGATCATCCCCCTGACGAGGAGCATTTGGATTGCGTGAAGCACCGCCTCCGCCGAAGAAACTTGAGAAGATGTCCTCAAAACCACCGAAGCCACCTGCCCCATTGAAACCGCCGAAACCACCAGCACCACCAAAGCCACCGTTGGCTCCTGCAGCACCATATTGGTCATAGGCTGCACGTTTTTGGTCGTCACTCAAAGTCTCATAGGCTTCTTGAACTTCCTTGTACTTGTCCTCAGCACCAGGCTCCTTGTTGATATCTGGGTGATATTTTTTCGAAAGCTTGCGATAAGCCTTTTTGATCTCGTCTGCCGAAGCGTTTTTTGACACCCCCAGACGATCATAAAATTCAGTATTGTTCATAATTCAAGATACAAAGGGCGTCAAACGGACACAGGCAAAATAGGAGTTTTGACGACGGACGCTTGCGTCCTAGAAAAAACTATCTTTTTGGCACAGTCCGTAAGCCCGTGTTCAATTCCCTGAACACCCTTGTTCCTTTCTGTTATTGTTGCGGAACGAAACCTCGATTTAGGTCGGGTTCAATTCCTTTCTTTTATATTGAATAAGAAATTCTGGAACCCGTGTTCAGTTCCCTGAACACCCTTGTTCCTTTCTGTTATTGTTGCGGAACGAAACCTCAATCTAGGTCGGGTTCAATTCCTTTCTTTCAAATTAAGTAAGAAACTTTGGAACCCGTGTTCAGTTACGAACACTCTTTGTTCCTTTCTATAATTTTCATGTAAATATTTAGAGGGTATTTTCTATACTCTGTTTCACTTCATCAAACTCTTTGTCCGATAGAGTAAAAATCAAATCCTCTTCTGAATATTCATTCTGTTCTTTAAAATAGTTGTCCGTATTTTCTGCCAAACCTAGACCAAGAATCACTTTTCTTGCAAACTCTAGATGTGCAAAACCGATAGCCGTAATGATTTGTTTATCTTGGACAAAAACTTTCGGTTGGAAATTCTCACGTGGAAGAAATTCAAAATAGTCAAAGAAGTTTTGCCAAATTCCACCTGTAAATTTCGTGTCGTTCAACAGGCCTGCCTTCGCCAATAAAAGGGGCGCTGAAGAAATGGCTGCAATTAGGATATCTTGCTCATTAAGACTTCTCAAAAACGAGATCAATTTCTCATCTTGTAGAGCAGGACCTATATTTACCATTCCTGGCAAAATCACACAAGAATAATCTTCTATACGGATTTGATCCAATGTTTTCGTCGGTTGACAGGGCAAACCATCCTCAGAGACCACCATCGAATTCTCAGAAGCTACATAATCAATCGTGATATCAAAAGACAGAGCTAAAGTACTCGTTAAAGTGGTTATCTCATAAAGAGAAAAATTAGGATAAATGATACAAAGTACTTTTTTCATACGCAACATCCTCTATTTTATCGAAAAACAGAGGCTGGGTTGCAACCTCTGGATTTCTTCTTATCATTTAGTTATTAAGCTGAATTGAGCACGCCCTAACCTCTTGGTGAAAAAGATAAATCTTCCTAGAAACTAAAGTTTCTGCGTCAGATTTCCTATTTTCACTGTGAGGTTTTAACGGGCTTTGCATCTTACTTCTCAGTAAACTCTCCGTCTACGACGTCATCACCTGCGTTTCCTGTTGCTTGCGCGCCTTCTGCTCCTGCTTGAGCTTGTTGGGCTGCTGCTGCTTGTTCATAGAGTTTTACAGCAAGTCCTTGAGCTTTTTCGTTCAATGCTTCAAGTTTTGCTTTCATGTCGTCCAAGTTATTGTCTTCTTGAGCTTTCTTAAGGTCATCAAGGGCAGCTTGGGCAGCATCACGTTCTGCATCAAAGCCTTTGCCTTCAGTTTCCTTGATTGTCTTTTCAGTCGCAAAGATTGCTTGGTCTACTTCGTTACGAAGGTCAACTTCTTCTTTACGTTTCTTATCTGCTTCAGCGTTAGCTTCTGCATCTTTCATCATGCGGTCGATTTCTTCATCAGTCAAACCAGAGTTCGATTGGATGACAATAGTTTGTTCTTTTTGAGTTCCAAGGTCTTTAGCTTTAACAGATACGATACCGTTCTTGTCAATATCAAATGTTACTTCGATTTGTGGGATACCACGAGGTGCAGCTGGGATGTCAGTCAATTGGAAACGTCCAAGAGTCTTGTTATCTGCTGCCATTGGGCGTTCACCTTGAAGAACGTGGATATCAACGGCTGGTTGGTTGTCTGCTGCAGTTGAGAAGACTTGTGATTTAGATGTTGGAATAGTTGTGTTGCGATCGATAAGTTTTGTAAATACTCCACCCATTGTTTCGATACCAAGTGACAATGGTGTTACGTCAAGAAGGACAACGTCTTTGACATCACCAGTAATCACACCACCTTGGATAGCAGCACCCATGGCAACAACTTCGTCAGGGTTTACTGATTTGTTTGGTTCTTTACCAGTTTCAGCCTTAACAGCTTCTACAACGGCTGGGATACGAGTTGAACCACCAACAAGGATAACTTCGTCGATTTCTGACAAGCTCAAACCTGCATCTGAAAGGGCTTGACGAACTGGAACTTTTGTACGTTCAACAAGGTCACGAGTCAAATCGTCAAATTTCGCACGAGTCAAAGTCATTTCCAAGTGAAGAGGTCCAGCTTCACCAGCAGTGATGAATGGCAAGCTGATTTGAGTTGAAGTTACACCAGAAAGGTCTTTCTTAGCTTTTTCAGCCGCATCTTTCAAACGTTGCATTGCCATCTTGTCAGTAGACAAGTCAATACCGTTTTCTTTCTTGAATTCTGCTACCAAGTGGTCAATGATTTTTTGGTCAAAGTCATCACCACCAAGTTTGTTGTCCCCTGCAGTTGACAATACGTCAAAGACACCGTCACCCAATTCAAGGATAGAGACGTCGAATGTACCACCACCAAGGTCAAATACCAAGATTTTTTCTTCTTTGTCAGTCTTGTCCAAACCGTAAGCAAGAGCGGCTGCAGTTGGTTCGTTGACGATACGTTCTACTTCAAGGCCAGCGATTTTTCCTGCGTCTTTTGTTGCTTGACGTTGAGCATCGTTAAAGTAAGCTGGAACTGTGATAACTGCTTTGGTTACTTTTTCACCAAGATATTCTTCTGCATAACCTTTCAAGTATTGAAGAATCATAGCTGAAATTTCTTGTGGAGTGTATTCTTTTCCATTAGCAGAAACTTTTTCAGAAGTTCCCATTTTAGATTTGATAGAGATAACTGTATCTGGGTTTGTAACTGCTTGACGTTTTGCAGCATCACCAACGATGATTTCTCCGTTTTTGAATGAGACTACAGATGGAGTTGTGCGGTTTCCTTCTGGGTTTGCGATGATTTTGCTTTCAGTTCCTTCAAGAACTGCAACTGCTGAGTTTGTTGTACCTAAGTCAATACCGATAATTTTAGACATGTGTTTTTCTCCTTAAATTTATCTTCTTTTTTTCTTTTTGATATTTCCCTTAAGTGGTGGGGACGTGAGCAACTCCCTTCGGGATTTCATCACTTATTTTTGAGTCTATTGTCTCAAAAATCCCCTGTTTCAGTAGCAGAAGCTACTGAAACTTTCACCACAGCGGGAAATACCTTCCTTGCAAGCCTCCGGCTTGCCTCTTATCTTTCTTCATAGTTTATTGTCGTTTCGGACAAGTTTGCTATTATGTAAATTGCGACACGAGGAGTCGAAATCGATTTTATTTCGACGACGAGTTTAGTAAGGAGGCTAGGCAAACGCCATAGCGATTGCCGTTTTCTGACGAGTTGCTTTAGCTACCGTCAGAATTGCCTAATCGAACACGCCCTAAGCTCTGGGTAAAAAAGATAGATTTCCTTGTGTTCATCGAACACTTCGTCAATCTCCTATTTTTACTGTGAGCTTTTTACGGGCTTTGTATCCTAATTATAAACAACCACCATTGCTGGGCGTAGGATACGGTCATGGAGTTTGTAGCCTTTTTGGAAGACTTGGGCGATGGTATCTGCTGGGTGTTCATCGTCTGCTGGGAGAGTTTGGATGGCCATGTGGTAGTTATGGTCAAATTCTCCGTCAGCTGCGATTTCTTCAATTCCTTCTTCTTTCAAAGCGTGAATCAAGCTTTCTTGCACCATCTCTAATCCTTTTTTGACATCGTCTGTCAAACCTTCAACTGCTAATGCACGCTCAAGGTTATCTAAAGATGGGAGAATCGCTTTTGCCAAGTCCTGGCTACGATAACGTTGCAAGTTTTGACGCTCTTCATTGGCACGGCGTTGGATATTTTGCATTTCTGCATGAGCGCGAAGGTATTTGTTTTCGAACTCATCTGCACGTTCATTTGCCAAGTCCAATTCAGACTTCTCAGGAGTTGTTTCTTCAGCTGTTTCCACAACTTCCTCTTCTTGAACTTCTTCTACTTCTTCATTTTTTATATCTTGGGCCATTTTCGCCTCCTTTAATGATTTCAATCTTAATGTACTTCGTAATGATTACTGCTGAGGTAGCGGTAAAAATCTGTCAACTTCATGGTCAAAACACGGTTGACCACATTGACTTGGTTGATTAGCTGCTGATAATCCAGATTGACTGGACCGATAATGGCTAGAATTCCAACTCCCCGATAAGGAATGAGGAACTTACTACTAATCACCGCTAAATCAGCTAGACAGGATTCCTGACTGTCTGCAACACGGACATTTTGCATCTGATCTTCATGCAGACCCTCACGAATCTCCAAGGCCACCTTTTGCGGTTGATCAAAGAACTGATAGGCTGCCAGATTGGCAAAATTCAAGAGATTGACCTTCCCCGCCACCACAATGTTTTCGTTGAACATCTCCTTAAAGATGTGTTCAAAGAGATCAATGACATTATCCGTTGTTGTGAAATAACGCTGGATAATCTGCGGAATCTCCGTTCGAATCTTGTAGTGAATATCTAGAACAGTGTGACCGAGGAAACGTTCCTGAATGATTGCCTTCAGTTTCAACAAATCCTCCTGCAAGAAGTTCCTTGGAATCAGAAACTGACTGGTAACCGTTCGAGACTTGTCTAGGGTGAATACCGCCAAGGCTGTATGTTGCCCTAAAACCACGATATCAAAGGCTGTCAACCGTTGTCTGCTCGGCTCAACGTCCAGTGCCACTACCGTACAGCCACTCAAGTCTGTCAGTAGATTGGCAGCCTCTTGCAGAATGTCCTCTAGTTTGAAGAATTCCTGATCAAAGGCTTTGACAATCTCATATACCTCATTTTCAGCCAGTCGGTCAAAATCCAGTGAGTGTTTCACATAGTACTGAAAACCAGCAACACTTGGCATGCGACCGCTTGAAGTATGAGCCTTCTCAAGCAACCCTTGCTTTTCTAAAGCCGCCATATCATTACGAATGGTTGCACTACTAGAGTTAATAGACTCTTGCAAGGCTTTGGATCCGACAGGTTCGTGCGTTTTGGTAAAGATGTCAATAATCAGATTTAAAATATCCTGCTGACGCTCTGTAACCATCTCATCACTCCTCTCTGTCTGATCAATTAGCACTCAATACACTCAAGTGCTAACTCATGATTCTATTATACACCCTTAGAAGAGAATGTCAAGACAAAAACTCAAAAAATTAGCACTCTTTTGTCAAGAGTGCTAAAAATCAGTCTGAAGACCTAGAACCTTACTGTTTATCTACTCGGTATTTCCTTTTAAGTCTGAAAAAACCATGGATTAGATAAGAAATCAGAAAAGCATATAAAAGAAAAATAATAAAGAAAGACATAGAAAGTTCTTCTTTAAATAAACTCATACAAACAACAAGGCCACCTAAGAAAGTAGCTGTACAGGAACGGAGTCTAGATTGCATAACTTCCCATCCGAGACTCTTGCTCATATAAACTTGATCCTCTGAAAGTATATCAGAAGCCGATTTACGAAGAATCGAACAAGAACCTGCTCCTATCAATTCCCAACCTCTATCTCTAAAATCTTGCAGTTCATGCTTATATTTTTTAAGAAATCTAGAATCATAGATACGGTAGATGACATCGTCTGGTTGACATTGGTCAAAATAGAAAAAACCAAAACGACTAGTTCTATACTTCCAGCCTTTTAAGTGCATCTCATGTAAATATTCTTCTTCCTTGTCCAAATCAACAATGGTGAAAATCCGAAATTGCTTTTTATTGATCATGACTTCCCCTCCAATTTTGAGCATACCTACCCTATCATAAATCTGATAATTCCTTCTTTTTATGCCATAACTTCCAACTAATATAGACAACCATTAACAAAAGGATTAAAGACAAGAAAACATCTAGCCCGACCACAAGAAAACTCCATAGACCATACGCATTACTTCTATTGAGCAATTTAAGTAAGAATGGTATATGTATGGCTAGCAAAAGTAAAACAGGTACTAATCGTAGGCTTAAAATACGATTAACCATAGCTAACTTCCCAGTGGCATCATTATAGATTTCAAATTCTGCATCCGATTCAATTTCAGAATGCGCTTTTCTAAAATAGGAAAAACTATTAAAGTCTGTAATATGCTCCCAGCCACAGTCTTTAAATAGTTGTAAATAGGAGGATCTCTCTGATTTTTCCATTGGGTAAAAATCCAACTGATAAGACACTTGCTCAGGCTGACACTTTTCAAAGGTATACTTAACTGCAAACAATAAGATAGAGTAGCTTACTTCCCTAAGTTTCCAGCCCTTAGCATGCATTTCTCTAAAGTATAGAGCCTCCCTCTCATAATCCGCAATTGTAAAAATTCGGTAAACAATTTTCTTTTCCATCATCCTTCCTCCCGACTATTTCTGTAGAGCCGCTCAATACGCTTCAATTCAATATCTAAAACTTTTCGTCCCAAGTCTGTAATCTGATAGATTTTCCGTTTTTCCTCTTCGCGGATAAAGGAAATCAAACCATCCTTTTCCATTTTTGACAAGGTTCCATACATAGTTCCAGGACTAATCAAGATTTGCGAATCTGTAATCTCCTTGACCTTTTGCGTAATACTATAACCATGACGTTCTTTTTGCAGACAGAACAAGATATAAAAACCCGTTTCCGTCATCGGAAGATAAACACGACGAATCTTATCCGGTAATTCCATTTATATCCACCTCCTATTTAGTTCGATATATCGCACCTCGTTATATAAAACATATCACACCTCGATATAAAACACAAGAAAAAAGACTACCCTCAGGCAATCTTTCCTCTATATTAGTAAAGATCTAAATAGTTATCAATTTCCCATTGTGAAACGAAGGTTGCATAACTTGCCCATTCGATTCGTTTGGCTTCAAGGAAGCTAGTATAGATGTGTTCTCCGAGAGCTGCTCTGACAACCTCATCCTCTGTTAAAGCCTTCAAAGCGTTGTGAAGAGTTGATGGAAGGTCTGTAATACCAGCTTCCTTACGCTCTTCTGCTGTCATGATGTAGATATTTTCTTCGATAGGAGCTGGTGCTTCGATTTTATTTTCAATACCATGCAAACCGACTTCCAAAAGAACCGCCATAGCGATGTATGGGTTTGCCATTGGGTCCACTGAACGCAACTCTAGACGAGTTCCCATGCCACGTGAAGCAGGCACGCGCACAAGTGGCGAACGGTTACGGCCAGCCCAAGCAATATAAACAGGCGCTTCATAGCCTGGAACCAAACGTTTGTATGAGTTAACCGTTGGGTTCATGATAGCAGTATAGTTGTAGGCATGTTTGATCAAACCACCAAGGAAATGGTAGGCCGTTTCAGACAACTGCATTCCTTTTGGATCATTTGGATCAAAGAAGGCATTGTTTCCTTCTGCATCAAACAAGGACATATTACAGTGCATACCTGATCCAGCAATACCAAATTTTGGTTTAGCCATAAAGGTTGCGTAAAGCCCATGTTTGCGAGCAATGGTTTTAACAACAAGTTTAAAGATTTGAATCTTATCACAAGCACGGAGAACTTCATCATACTTAAAGTCAATCTCGTGTTGACCAACCGCAACTTCGTGGTGGCTTGCTTCTACTTCAAATCCCATTTTGGTCAAGACATTGACAATCTCACGACGTGTATTGTCCGCAAGGTCAGTAGGCGCCAAATCAAAGTAGCCACCCTTGTCATTCACTTCAAGCGTTGGGTCACCATTTTCATCCAACTTAAATAGGAAGAATTCTGGCTCTGGACCAAGGTTGAAAGATTTGAATCCTACTTCTTCCATGTGACGAAGAGCACGTTTCAAATTGCCACGAGGGTCACCCGCAAATGGTTCACCTTCTGTTGTATAGACATCACAGATCAAACCTGCAACACTTCCATTTTCATCTCCCCAAGGGAAGACTGTCCATGTATCCAAGTCTGGGTACAAGTACATATCTGACTCATTGATACGTACAAAACCTTCAATAGAAGATCCATCAAACATCGCCTTATTTGACAAGACTTTATCTAACTGTTCATCTGTAGCAGGAATTTCGACGTTTTTCATGGTTCCCAAAATATCTGAGAACATGAGACGGATAAAGGTAACATTTTTTTCCTTGACTTCACGACGAATATCTGCAGCTGTGATTGGCATGAGTTTTCTCCTTAATGTATGACTACTTGCGGTTGCCTAACCGCGACCAAAAGGTGACCGTACTGAAGCAAAGCGACCCTGTTGGAGGAGTTCATTGTGAAGTGCACGACGCACCTCAGTCTGACTCACCGCTTTCTTGGATTTCGCTTCACGTTCAGCATATTTTTTCTTAATGGCAGCGATATTATAACCTTCAGAGATATAATCTTTGATTTCAAGCAGACGATCCATGTCATTCAAGGAATACATGCGACGGTTTCCTTCGTTTCGATCAGGTTTAATCAACTCTTGATCTTCATAATAACGAATCTGACGCGCCGATAGATCGGTCAACTTCATAACACTGCCGATAGGAAAAACAGCCATATTTCGGCGAAATTCTTTTTCCTTCATTTACAATTTCCTTCTTTCTGTCTATTATAGTCTAAAAAAAGACAAACGTCAATTGATAATGTTATAAAATGTAACATTATTTTTCTTTTTTCTCTAAAAAGAGACGAATACGGTCAATATCGTAATTTACGAGAATTGCGACAAAAACTCCCATGAACGTTTCGGATACACGCGCAAACACGTACAAAATTGTCTCTCCACTCGGAATCGATAGAGTAATGATTAACATAGCCGCTACACCACCTATAACACCTGCTTTATTATTCATGGCTACGTTTGTCATAATGGTTAACATGGTGCAGATGGGGACAACTACCAAGGTCACCCAAAAAGCTTCGTGGAAAAAGGTATTTAATAGGAAGAAGAGGAGGGCATAGAGACCACCGATACTATTTCCTAGAATACGCGAAGTCCCAAAGTGGACACTCTTATCAAAACTCTCCCTCAGACTAAAAACGGCTGTCAAAGCACCGATTTGAAGACCTTTCCAGCCAAAAAAGCCAAAAATCAAGAGAACTAGAAAAACAGCAATACCTGTTTTAAAGGTTCGCATACCAAGTTTAAACTGGGATTTATCGAATTTATATTTTTTAAAATAACTCATAATCTCAACTTTCTATTTCCATTTTATCATAAATCGGTGATTTTTATGAGTAATAGTTGAGAGGAAGCGTTTTTATTTTAAGCAAAAGAAAAGAGGAATTTTCATCCCTCTCTTCTTTTATTTGTTTATAAAATCTTATTTTTCTGTCAAGGCTGCAAGTCCTGGAAGAACTTTACCTTCAAGAAGTTCCATTGAGGCTCCACCACCAGTAGAGATCCATGAGAACTTATCTGCACGTCCAAGGTTGATTGCTGCGGCAGCTGAGTCACCACCACCGATGATTGATTTAACGCCTGGTTGTTTCACGATAGCGTCCATCACACCGATTGTACCAGCTTGGAAGTCTGGGTTTTCAAATACACCCATAGGTCCGTTCCATACAACTGTTTTGGCACCAGTCAAAGCTTCGTCAAATTTAGCGATAGATTTTGGACCGATGTCAAGACCAAGGAAGCCTTCAGAAACTGCTTCACCTTCAGTGTCACGCACTTCAGTGTAGCCAGCAAATGCGTTAGCTTCTTTTGAGTCAACTGGCAAGATCAATTTGCCGTTTGCTTTTTCAAGAAGAGCTTTCGCAACATCCAATTTGTCTTCTTCTACAAGTGAGTTACCGATTTCGATACCTTGTGCTTTGTAGAATGTGTAAGTCATACCACCACCGATAAGGACTTTATCAGCTTTTTCAAGCAAGTTTTCGATAACACCGATCTTGTCTGAAACTTTTGAACCACCAAGAATCGCTACGAATGGACGTTCTGGAGTTTCAACTGCTTCTTGGATGTAGGCAATTTCGTTTTCAAGAAGGAAACCAGCAACTGCTTTTTCAACGTTTGCTGAGATACCAACGTTAGATGCGTGTGCACGGTGAGCTGTACCGAATGCATCGTTTACGAAGATACCATCTCCAAGTGATGCCCAGTATTTACCAAGTTCAGGATCATTTTTAGATTCTTTTTTGCCGTCAACATCTTCGTAACGAGTGTTTTCAACCAAAAGAACTTGTCCATCTTTAAGAGCGTTGATAGCTGCTTCCAATTCAGCACCACGAGTTACACCCGGGAACACAACATCTTGACCAAGTTTTGCTGCCAAATCTGCTGCTACAGGAGCAAGTGATTTACCAGCTTTATCAGCTTCTTCTTTCACACGTCCAAGGTGAGAGAAAAGAATTGCACGTCCACCTTGTTCGATAATGTACTTAATAGTTGGAAGAGCTGCTGTGATACGGTTGTCGTTAGTGATTACGCCATCTTTCAATGGTACGTTGAAGTCAACACGAACGAGGACTTTTTTACCTTTCAAGTCAACGTCTTTAACAGTAAGTTTTGCCATGTTACAAAAACCCCTTTATTTATTTTATTCGAAACTATTATATCACACTTTGGAAATATAAGGAAAGATTTCACAAGATTTTTCGATATTTAATCTTCATCTTCTTTTTTCTGTTTCAATGTCAAGGCTAAACTAGCAAGACCAAGACTTGCCAATCCTGCTATTAGGGCTTCATTGGCATCAGCAGTTCCTGTATTTGGCAATTGTTTGCCTGCTTCTTCTGATTTAACTGCTGTATTTTGGGCTAGTTTTTCTTGTGTAGGCGCTACTGCTGGTTCAGTTTTTACTTTTGTTCCAATTTCAACAATTTCTGGAATCGCCTCTTGGATGACTTCTGTTGAACGAAGACGACGCTGACCGTTTTCATCAACTTCAAAGACATGTCTCAACAGACCATCTCGTCCCTGTATGATGACTCGTTGTTCCCCAACTAGCATCTCAGCATTTTCATGCTCTTGACGGTCAAAGGCAACCTTTTCCTCTTGAACTTCCAATTTAGGAGCCTTTTGTTGATCAGAAGCCGGTTGATTAGTAGGTTTTGGAAGGTCTGTGTTTTGTGGTGCTGGATTGGCAGGAATGAGACCAGTACCTACTTCTACGATTTCAGGGCTTGCTTCTTTCAAAACTTCTGTAGCGCGAAGCGTACGATTGCCTTGACTATCTACTTCAATCAAACGGCGAATTTGCCCCTCAACTCCTGCTTGGACAAGTTGACGTTGACCGACTGGGAGATTTGGATTTGGACGTTCTTGGTGTTCGAAGGCAATACTTGTCTCTTCGACTTCTAATTTCGGAGTATCCACAACCAAATTCTTGACACCTTCAGCCGGTTCCTTGCTTGAAATAACTTTTTCTACCGGTTTAGCAGGTTGTGGTTTTTCAGCAGATTCATAAACAAAGGCATAATGAGTAAAGTGTGGTGCTGTAAAGATGACATGATTATCCGTTTGTTCAAAAGCCAATTCTACAGCTTCTTTACCTTCAGGTAAGAAGAAGACTTTCTTCACTTTTTTATCTTTTTCAATTGGAATTTTCACAATAGAAGCGTAAGAGAGATCAACGTCTTGGCCTTTTTCATCTAGACCTTCTATTTCAAAGACATGAGCATCTTCTCCAGCAAAGTATTTCTTCTCTTCAGCACTTGCTTGAACACGCTCTACTTTTAAGCCCTTGATAACAGTCTTCTCTTTATTTGAGAAGTGTACTTCAACACCTGTTTTACTATCAGAAAATACTGCTGGCTTGTCTTCTTTCAATAAAGCAACCAGATCTTTCAGACTCTGTTTTGCTGTTGCAAGCTCTTCTGGACTCAAATCTACTTTTTCAACCAAGGCCTTGTTTTTCTCAAGAAGCGGAGCTAGGGCAGAACCTGAAGGATGGTTTGGTTTGGCAGCCAAGAGTTCTTGAGCCTCACCTGTTAAGCGATCAAGTTCTGTCTTTTCTTCCGTAAATTTCTCTTGACCATTCAAGGCTTTATGAGCTTCTGTCAATTTATTAAGTCGGTCATTAACTTGATCTTGGGTGCTAGTTTCATGGTCTTTCAACACTTGTTCAGCCGCTTCAATTGCTTTCAAGAAGGCTTCTTTTACTTCTGGTGAAGCAAAGTTATAGACCACCTTGTTCTTAGCTGCTTCAACTTCTGCTAATTTTTGTTTGAGGTACTCATCGTTCAATGCTGCTTTTGGAGATACCAAAACATCAAAGTTGACTTCATGACCTTGGTAATGAAGCGTCAAGGTTTGACGACCAGTCTTTTGAGCATCATAACCAGTAATTTCAACTCCCTCATCAGTAAAGGAATGTTCTTCCATAGTGTCATTGCTATAAGCCACTGCAAAGCGTCCTTCAGACAAGTCTAAGCTATCACCAACTAGGTAATCTTTTTTCGGTTCCTGACTTACTTCAATTCCCAAAATAGTTTTCGGACTTGCTTCATCTTGACTAGTAACAGTCACTGATAAATTAGCATGTACCGGTTGCCCCAAATATTGTAAAGTAAGATTTTGTTCTCCCTTATGATGCGTATCAAAACCTGATACTGATACACCCGCGTGAGTTAGGCGAATAAGTTCGTCCTCAGCTCCACCTTCGTACTGAACTCGAAGAACACCACCTCTAAAGTCCAAATCCTCCCCTTCGGCGTAGCTTGTTTTCTTAGGTCCTGTTTCTAGGCTGACTGACTTGATTCTTCTGTCATCTTTTGGAACGGAAACTGCTAGGACATTACTAATTTCCTTGCCTGGCAACTGGGTACGATAGTAAAGAAGACCAGATTGATTTGTCAAATCCAATGGTGAACTTGCTAGCTCTCCTCCAACTTCACTCTTCAAGGTTGCAAGCGGAGTTTGAGAATTTGGATTGTCATAAACAGTAATGGTAGCTCCAGCTGGTACGTCTGCAAAGCCAACTTGTACCTTGTTATTGCCTAAAGTACGAGCTGCAGCCTTGGCCATCGGAATATTGACACTTTCTGTATCAAGCTTTTCATACATTTTCCAGTTATAGATACGAATAGCCTTCCATGGAGTTCCATTGTCAGATGTAACGACATTCAAGCGCCAATCTTGAGCTGTGATAGGTTTATCAAGGGTAATATCTGTAACATGGGCTTTATTGCCACGAACTTCCTTAGCCAACTTCCATTGACCATCCGCATCTTTATAATAAAGATCAAAGTCTTTGGTGTTCATCAAACCGTCGTTTACAGATTCTCCACCAGCTCCAGCATGGTCCATCACCCATCTAACAACTGTACGTGGCTGGGTCAAACGAATATCCACACTACCACTTAACTGTCCAGAAGACCACTTGTCTGAAAGACTGGTAATGGTACCATTCAACATACCTTCAATACCTTCTCCACCTTCAGTCTTAGGGAAAGTACTATCAATAACTGTTGCACCTGGAACGATATTTTCAGCTAGTGGTTTTGGTAGGCTGGTATCTTTTACAGTCATGCCCCAATCAAAGGTTGTAGTCGCAGCTTCTGAACGAACTCCATTTTTACCGACTGCTACAACCTTCAGTTCTTGAGTTGTACCTTGAGCACTTGCTGAGCGGCTAACTTTTGGTAGATAAATAGTTGTAGAAGATGAGCCAGTTAGTAATTTCCAGCTGTCTCCATCTTTTTCGTAAACTTCATAGAAATCTGCATCCTTGTTGCCTTTAAATTGCACAACTGCTTCCGCTTCTTGGGCATTTTTAAGGACTTGTTTGGCTACAGCTACTGTGGTTGGTGCCTGAGGAGCATCTTGATTATTGCTGATGGTCAATTGCCCCAGGTTAAATTGATAATATTTTAGGTCTTTATCATTTTCAAAATACAGTTTAATACCGTAAATTGTTTTACCTGCTAAGGCACTCAAATCAAAATCATCGGTAGTCCAGTTATCTGAAACTGTCAATTCTTTACGGGCAGCTTCATCACCGTAGGTATAATCTTTCTTGGTTGCAAATTCTACATAAACCTTGGTTCCTTTGCCTCCTTTATGGGCAACATGCAATTTGGTGGTATCTGTCACCTTCAAGCGAGTAGAGTACAAATTCACATCTTGCTTGGTCGCACCTGAAAGATCCCCTGCAAATTTGAGAGAAGTTCCACCATTATAAGCATCTTCAAAATCATAGCTTGCTTTCAACTTATCACCAGTTGATTTTTGCCACCAGCGCCATGTTGGAAGAACACCTGAAACTGAACGGTAATTCCACTCAGAATCCTTAGAAACCTTACCATCTACAAACCATTTTCTACCATGACCTGTATTAAAAGAGGTAGTAAAAGTATTACCTACTGCTGGCGTGCGGTCCGCAACTAGGTTAGCAATCCCATACCAATCTTTATCACCTGGTTTTTGGCCAGTAGGATCACCTTGGTAACCTGTAAAGAAAATATCTTCATTCTTATGATAATCTTCACCAGTTTTTCCTAAACTTGTAATGGTATCTGGGGCGAACAAACCAAGAGAAAGGCGTAATTTCCCATTTTCATCTAAAATGTCATTCCATTTGACCTTGGTCTTGTAGGAACCACCCTGTTGCAATTCCAAACCTGCAAATACGTCATAAGGATTACGGCCAATCCAGTTGGCAGTTGTAATAGTGTAATCATTCTTATCCTTATCCCAGTTAAAGTTAGCAAAGAAGTTATCTGCTGGAACCTTATCTCCTTCTGGTTGCATGAATTGGTAGTTGTATTCTCCCAAACCATCTTGGTGGTAACGTCCATAGTTATAAGTCATGGCATCGTACCAAGAATACTTGATTGGATGGTTTACCTTAGCAGCATATTCCTTGGTATAGAGCATAAACTGGCGCATCTTTTCTCCAAGAGGTTCAACCAAATCCCCAGTTGTTTCTTGGTTAATGAAATAGCCATCATAGCCATAATACTTAGCCATATCCACCAATTTACGGGCAATTGGGAAGCTACCATCTGGGTCTTGCTTCAAAGCTTCAGCGAATTTTTCTTGATCTGCAATACTATTAGACCAGTTAAAGAAGAGTGTACCATATACAGGCACCCCGTTACGGTGACCTGCATCAATAATGTCAGGAGTTGGTACGAGACCTTCCCAGAAGACCATTGAATCTAGATATTGCCAATAGTCAAAAGCATAGGCCTTGAACTCTTCTCCACCAACAGAAGCATGATCTTTTGCTTTAGAATTGGTGTTTGATAGGGCTTGAACTTTTGCTTCCTTGCTAGCTTTTTCATTGACCAAATGACCTGTCCGACGTGAAGCGAGGGCAACAGATCCGCGGTTAATAGCATCATCTTCACGAGCACCTGGTTCCCATTTTAACAATTCTTCCCAAGAATTAAATTTGATTTCCTTTGGTTTTAATGTTTTTTCTGTATTTTTAGGGACATCTGGCTGGACTTCTTTCTCAGTCTTATTAGCTTCTGCTGCTTGCTTAGACTCATCTCCTTGGCTAGTTGCTTCAGGTTTTGCTTCTATTTCCTTGTCAGACTTAGGTTTTGCTTCTGCAGATGGTGTTTCTGCAGCCACCTCACTTGCTTTTTCCTCTGGTTTAGCTGCGCTAGCTGCTTCTGCGGTTTCAGTAGTTGCAGCTTCATTGCTTGCTGGCGAAGCAGTTTCAGATGCTGTCGCTACTCCTTCTGCCTTTTCTGGCTTATTTTCTCTAGCATGTTCTCCTTCATGCTGCTTGTCAGCTTCATTAGTTGGATGCTCACTCTCTCCTGAAACAAGCGCTGTATTGGCTCCATTATTTTCAGGAACTACCGTTTCTTCAGCCAAGGCTGGACCAGCAAATAAAACAGCCCCAATCATCAGCGAGCAAGCTCCTACTGATAACTTACGAATACTGTAACGACAACGTCTTTCAAAAAATGGATTCTTCATTTTCTCCTCCTAAAAGATTGATTTTGTTGTACAAAAGAAAGCGCTTAACTTTCTTTATAAAATTTTTATCCCAATCACAGGGACCAAGATAATTCCTCCCTCATTTTAAAATATTTCTTTTAAATGTCAATATATAAAAGGAAATACCTATATCTAGGTTAGAAATTGGTAAAATTAATATAATTAAGGCCCATTCTAACGAATTTTCTTTCTAAAATCTTAGCTTAACACTTGTTAGATTTACTTTTATCCTTTAAAATAGAATAGGAGAAATTCCGTTATTATTTTTCGGAGGAAAAAGAAATGTCCATTAATTGGCAGGAAATTTTATTTCACTTTTTAGGTGGTCTGGGACTATTTTTATATAGTATCAAGACCATGGGAGACGGTTTGCAACAAGCTGCTGGAGATCGCCTTCGTTTTTACATCGACAAGTACACTAGCAATCCCTTTTTAGGTGTTCTAGTCGGAATTGTCGTTACTGCCCTGATTCAGTCAAGTACAGGGGTTACAGTTATCACGGTTGGACTGGTCAGTGCTAGTCTTCTCACTCTTAGACAGGCTATCGGAATTATCATGGGAGCCAACATCGGAACCACAGTTACTTCCTTTATCATCGGTTTCAAGCTTGGTGAGTATGCTTTACCCCTGATTTTCCTTGGAACCATGTTCCTATTCTTTACAAAAAACAGAACAGCAAACAATATCGGGCGCATCCTGTTTGGTGTAGGAGGAATCTTCTACGCCCTCAACCTCATCAGTGCCGGTATGAGCCCTCTTAAAGATTTACCACAATTCAAGGAATATATGGTAACCTTGGGACAAAATCCTGTGTTGGGAGTTTTTGCTGGTGCGGTGATTACCGTTCTCATCCAGGCCTCTTCTGCGACAATCG
The DNA here is from genome assembly GCF_946190275.1 of Streptococcus mitis. GTDB lineage: Bacteria > Bacillota > Bacilli > Lactobacillales > Streptococcaceae > Streptococcus > Streptococcus mitis_DC. Next base: position 34,829 of record NZ_CAMHZQ010000007.1, read on the forward strand.
GGATTTTGCAAGGTCTCTATGCAGGTGGATTCCTTGACCTTAAAGGTTCTCTACCAGTTCTCTTCGGGGATAATATCGGGACAACCCTAACCGTTATCATCGCGGCAGCTGGAGCCAATGTCTCTGCGAAACGCGTTGCTGCAACCCACGTTACCTTTAACGTTTTAGGAACTATTCTTTGCTTAATCTTATTAGGTCCATTTACGTCTATGATTGAGTACTTCCAGGCACTCCTTCACCTCTCACCTGAGATGACCATCGCCTTCTCGCACGGTGCCTTTAACGTAAGTAATACCATTGTACAATTTCCATTCATCGGAGCCTTGGCTTTCTTTGTAACCAAGCTCATCCCTGGTGAAGACGAAGTTGTCAAGTACGAGCCGCTTTACCTTGATGAGCATTTGATCAAACAAGCTCCATCAATCGCTCTCGGAAATGCGAAAAAAGAACTCCTTCACTTGGGAAATTATGCTTCCAAAGCCTTTGACCTTTCATACAACTACATCATTGACCTCAATGAAAAGGTTGCTGAAAAAGGACACAAGACAGAAGAAGCCATCAATACCATTGATGAAAAATTGACTCGTTACCTCATTACTCTTTCAAGTGAAGCCCTTAGCCAGAAAGAAAGTGAAGTGCTCACCAACATCCTTGATTCATCCCGTGATTTGGAACGGATTGGGGACCACGCAGAAGCGCTAATCAATCTAACTGACTATCTTCAACGTAAAAATGTTGAGTTCTCTGAAGCTGCTTTGCAGGAATTGGCTGATATCTATCAAAAGACCACTGGCTTTATCAAGGATGCCCTTGATAGCGTGGAAAACAATGATATCGAAAAAGCTCAAAGTCTGATTGAACGCCATAAAGAAATCAACAATATGGAACGTGTTCTCAGAAAGACTCACATCAAACGCCTCAACAAGGGCGAGTGTTCAACACAAGCTGGGGTCAACTTTATCGACATTGTTTCCCACTACACTCGTGTGTCTGACCACGCTATGAATTTAGCTGAAAAGGTCATCGCTGAACAAATCTAAGAACCAAGAAGCTATCCAAATACTCAATGAAAATTAAAGAGCAAACTAAGAAACTAGCCATAGGCTGTACTTGAGTACGGCAAGGCGACGTTGACGTGGTTTGAAGAGATTTTCGAAGAGTATAAATGGGATGGCTTTTTTCTTCTCCTAATCAAGAATAGCCTTTCCGCCATATAAAAAAATGCTTTGATTCACAATGGAATCAAAGCATTTTAAAGAGCTCCCCATACATAAGCGCAGAAGCTGCAGTTCCTCTGTACTTGGCTTCTTCTCTTTTGATAAAACGAGCTAAGTCGAGCAACTCAGGTGCTGGATGTTTGGGATTTAAGAGCAATTCTCGATTGACCAGTCCTGAGAGACGGACTGCCAGCAATTGCTCATTTGTAGCAGGCAGTTTTTTAGCAGTCTCTAGGAGAGCAGCAACTAAATCTTCACTCAAATCATGTCGAGCATGATTGTAAAGATCTTTTATAAGGCTTTCTAGGTTTGGTTCCACCATCCCTACCACCTCCTTATGTTTAATAATTTTTAATCAAATCAACTGTTGAACGATCCAATTTCTTCACCAAAGCTTGTAAGAAAGCTTGAGCTTCTAGAAAGTCATCCATAGCGTATAGGGTTTGGTGAGAGTGGATATAACGAGCGCAGACACCGATTGTTGTGGATGGCACACCACCATTTTTCAGATGAGCTGCACCAGCGTCTGTTCCACCTTTCCCACAGTAGTATTGGTACTTGATACCAGCTTCTTCAGCAGTTGTCAAAAGGAAGTCCTTCATTCCTGGGAGAAGCAAGTGACCTGGGTCGTAGAAACGAATCAAGGTTCCATCTCCAATCTTGCCTTGACCACCATAGACATCACCTGCTGGTGAACAGTCAACTGCTAGGAAGACTTCTGGGTCAAATTTAGTTGTGGAAGTATGAGCCCCACGAAGTCCAACCTCTTCTTGGACATTAGAGCCAAGATAGAGTTCATTTCCCAGTTTTTGCCCTGACAAGGCCTCTGCCAGCTCGCTCACCATAAGGACACCGTAGCGGTTATCCCAAGCTTTTGAGATGATATTTTTTTCGTTGGCTGTCAAGATAGCGGAACTATCTGGGACAATGGTGTCTCCAGGACGGATGCCAAAGCTTTCTGCCTCAGCCTTGTCCGCAAACCCACCATCAAAGACGATATCTGCAATAGCAGGCATGGTTGGTCCGCCCTTACCACGAGTCAAATGTGGAGGAACAGAACCTGAAATCACTGGGATTTCACGACCGTCACGAGTCAAGAGTTTAAAACGTTGGCTGCTCACTACCATAGGATTCCAACCACCAATTTCAACCACACGGAATGTACCATCTGGCTTGATTTCGCTGACCATAAAACCAACTTCATCCATGTGAGAAGCGACCAAGACACGCGGTGCATCCACAGCTTCTGAATGTTTAATCCCGAAAATACCACCCAAGCCATCTGTCACCACTTCATCCACATGCGGTGTCAATTTTTCACGAAGATAAGCACGGACAGGCGCTTCATGACCTGAGATCGCAGCAAGTTCTGTTACTTCTTTGATTTTTGAAAATAATGTTGTCATTTCAGTTCCTTCTTTCTTTCATCCATTTTACCACTTTTTATAGGAGAAGGATAGCGGAAAGGTGGATTTCTAAATTAGTATCGTAGTCTTACTATATCTTAGAAAAAGATTGTATTTTCTTGCATGTGAGGTGAAATCTAAGAACTATTCCAAGATTAACCTGATCTTTAATTTCCAAACAAAAAAACAATTCAATACTATATTTGTTCAGTTTTTTCATGGAATTTACAGAAAATAGTTGACTTTCCTTTACTCTTTCTTTAAAATAGTACAAAACTAGGAAAAGGAAAAAATCATGACCAAAACAATTCTTGTTACAGGTGGAGCTGGCTATATTGGCTCCCATACCGTTAAAGCTCTTTTAAATGCTGGCTATCAGGTGCATGTCCTCGATAATCTCTCTACAGGAAATCGTTCGGCTGTGGATAGTCGTGCTAGCTTTAAGCAACTAGATGTTTATGATGCTAGTGCCCTAAGAGCTTACTTGGAAGAAAATCAAATTGATGCTGTTTTGCATTGTGCAGGTGAAATTGTTGTGAGCGAAAGCATTGAAAATCCAAGCAAATACTTCACTGCCAATGTTGCTGGTATGAACCAAGTTCTCAAAGTCTTATCTGAAGTTGGCATTCAAAAAATCATGTTCTCTTCAACCGCTTCTCTCTATGGTAATAACTGTATTGACAAGCCAGCAACTGAAGATACCTTGCTCGACCCTGTCAACCCTTATGCAGAGACAAAACTGATGGGTGAACGAATGATTTACTGGATGGCCAATCGCTACGACTGGAAATATGTCATTTTCCGTTACTTTAATGTTGCTGGGGCTGAAATGGATGCTTCAAACGGCCTGCGTGTGAAAAATCCAACTCATATTATTCCAAATATCAACAAGACCGCATTGGGACAAAATGATAGCCTGAAAATATTTGGAGATGACTACGATACACGTGATGGTTCATGTATTCGAGATTACATTCATGTCTTGGACCTTGCACAGGCTCATGTTAAAGGGATGAATTACCTCTTCCAAGAAAACAGTTCTTCTCAAATCTTTAACTTAGGAACCGAAAAAGGCTATACCGTCAAAGAAATCTTTAAAACTGCTGAAGAATTACTGAATCAAAAAATACCACACGAAATTGTTGCTCGTCGTGCTGGTGACCCAGCTAGCGTCCTAGCAGACGCATCAAAAGCTAAAAAATATCTTGATTGGAAGGCTAGCTACTCCCTCGAAGATATTATTTTATCAGATTATCGTTGGCGTGTTAAAGAAGGCAAAAACATTTTGGAATAGGATAACAAAGGAGAAAGCCTTGGCGCTCTCTCCTTGTTTTATTCATTAAATTGTCAGAAAATTTATTGACAGATTAAAGAAATCGTGTTACAGTAATATCCGCGGGTATCTTTCGATACCAAATCTATTTGAAAGGATGGGGTATGAAACTTTCTTATTATTTAATTGGCTTACTTCTACTCCTAGTCTTTCTCTCTATTAGCATTGGGACCAGTGATTTTTCATGGGGAAAGCTCTTTGCTTTCGACCAGCAGACCTGGCTTCTCTTTCAAGAGTCCCGTCTTCCAAGGACCATTAGCATTCTCCTGACTGCCTCTAGTATGAGTATGGCAGGACTTCTCATGCAGACTATCACTCAAAATCAGTTTGCTGCTCCGAGTACAGTTGGAACCACTGAAGCCGCCAAACTGGGAATGGTATTAAGCCTCTTTGTCTTTCCGTCGGCTAGTCTGACTCAAAAGATGCTCTTTGCTTTTGTTTCATCCATCGTATTTACTCTCTTCTTCCTAGCCTTTATGACTATTTTTACTGTAAAGGAAAGGTGGATGCTACCCTTGATTGGGATCATCTATAGCGGGATTATCGGTTCTGTGACAGAAGTTATCGCCTATCGTTTCAATCTGGTTCAGAGTATGACTGCTTGGACCCAGGGCTCCTTCTCCATGATTCAGACTCATCAGTATGAATGGCTCTTCTTAGGCCTCATTATCCTGATATCCGTTTGGAAATTATCTCAAACTTTTACCATCATGAATCTGGGAAAGGAAACCAGTGAGAGTTTGGGGATTTCCTACTCCCTGCTTGAAAAACTGGCCCTCTTTCTGGTTGCGCTAACGACTAGTGTCACCATGATTACCGTGGGTGGCTTACCTTTCCTCGGAGTTATTGTTCCCAATCTTGTTCGCAAGCACTATGGAGATAATCTAAGTCAAACCAAACTCATGGTCGCACTGGTCGGTACCAATCTGGTCCTAGCCTGCGACATCCTCTCTCGAATCTTGATTCGGCCCTATGAGCTGTCTGTCAGTCTCTTGCTAGGAATCATCGGTAGCCTCGTCTTTATCCTACTTCTCTGGAGAGGGGGACGAAAAGATGCAGTTTAAAAGTAAACATAGCAAACTCTTCTGCCTTCTCATTATTCTGGCCATCGGAGCTTGTCTCCTCTATTTTTGGCCCATCGCTCACTTGTCAGCCTTTGCTTGGAAGTTGCGTTCCCAAAAGATCATCGTTTATCTCTTGGTAGCTATCGCGACTGGGATTTCGACCATTAGTTTTCAAACCTTGACGGAAAATCGTTTCCTGACGCCAAGTATTTTAGGAATCGAATCCTTCTACGTCCTACTGCAAACTCTACTACTAGTTTTTGAAAGCAAGTTTCTTCAACTTGGCAAGTCCCCTATCTTAGAATTCCTAGTTTTGCTTCTGCTTCAATCCCTCTTCTTTCTTGCCTTACAAGGCTACTTGAAGACACTGATGAAACAAGACCTGGTCTTCATCCTGCTAATCTGTCTAGCCCTCGGAAGTCTCTTTCGAAATATCAGTACCTTCCTCCAAGTCCTGATGGATCCAAATGAATACGATAAACTGCAGAACAGTCTCTTTGCCTCCTTTCAGCATCTCAACACTTCCATCCTAGCCATTGGTTCTCTGATTATCCTTGCTTTGACCATCTTTTTCTTTCGAAAAGCAGTCATTCTGGATGTCTTGCATCTGCAAAGAGAAACAGCTCAGATATTGGGACTCGATGTTGAAAAAGAACAGAAAGAGCTCCTCTGGGGCATCGTACTTTTGACCTCAACGGCCACTGCCTTGGTAGGCCCTATGGCCTTCTTCGGCTTTATGCTGGCCAATCTCACCTACCTGATTGTCAAAGATTATCGGCACAAGTTGCTCTTTATCGTGGCTATTCTGATTGGATTTATCAGTTTGACCTTGGGGCAAGCCCTGATTGAAAGAGTCTTTGCACTAGAAATTCGCATCAGCATGATCATCGAGAGCGTGGGTGGTCTCTTATTCTTTATCTTACTATACAGGAGGGCGCGTCAGTGAAACTAGAAAACATTGACAAATCCATTCAAAAACAGGATATTTTGCAAGACATTACCCTTGAAGTCAGTCCTCAGAAACTGACAGCCTTCATTGGTCCAAATGGTGCTGGAAAATCAACTCTCCTCTCCATCATGAGCAGACTGTCCAAGAAGGATCAGGGAATACTCAGTGTTAAAGGCCGTGAAATCGAAAGCTGGAATTCCCAAGAACTGGCCAAAGAACTGACCATCCTAAAGCAGAAGATCAATTACCAAGCCAAATTAACCGTTGAAGAATTAGTCAGTTTTGGACGTTTTCCCTACAGTAGAGGACGTCTGAGAGTAGAAGATTGGGAAAAAATCCGAGAAACTCTGGACTATCTGGAACTGATCAACTTAAAGGACCGCTACATCGATAGTCTGTCTGGCGGACAGCTCCAACGTGTCTTTATCGCTATGGTACTGGCCCAAGATACAGACTTTATCTTGCTAGACGAACCGCTTAACAATCTCGATATCAAGCAAAGCGTCAGCATGATGCAGATTCTCAAGAGACTGGTGGAGGAACTTGGCAAAACCATTATCATCGTCCTCCACGATATTAACATGGCCAGCCAGTATGCGGATGAAATTGTCGCCTTCAAAGACGGCCAAGTCTTTAGCAAGGGAAGAACCGATCAAATCATGCAGGCTGAGCTTCTCAGTCAACTCTATGAAATTCCCATCACGCTGGCGGATATCAATGGAAAAAAGATCTGTATCTATAGCTAGTAACATAGAAACTCGAGTTAGAGAACCCTCTGTCTCTTAACTAATAAGCCCATCTAAGAGACCCCTACATCGTTATCACATTTTAAAAAGGAGAAATCATGAAAATATCCCTTAAATTTTATCTCACTGCCCTAGCGGCCAGCTTCTTGCTCCTACTTGGTGCATGTAGTACAAACTCAAGCACTAGTCAGACGGAGTCAAGTAGCTCTGCTCCAACAGAGGTGACCATTAAAAATTCACTAGATGAGGTCAAACTTCCAAAGGTTCCTGAAAAGATTGTGACCTTTGACCTCGGTGCTGCGGATACTATTCGCGCTTTAGGTTTTGAAAAGAATATCGTCGGAATGCCTACAAAAACTGTTCCGACTTATCTTAAAGACCTAGCTGGAAAAGTTAAAAATGTTGGTTCTATGGTTGAGCCAGACTTAGAAGCCCTTGCTGCTCTTGAACCAGACCTAATTATCGCTTCACCACGTACCCAAAAATTCGTAGATAAGTTCAACGAAATCGCTCCGACTGTTCTCTTCCAAGCAGGCAAGGACGACTACTGGACTTCTACCAAGGCTAATATCGAATCCTTAGCAAGCGCCTTTGGTGAAACTGGTACACAGAAAGCCAAAGAAGAATTGGCCAAGCTAGACAAGAGCATCCAAGAAGTCGCAACTAAAAACGAAAGTTCTGACAAAAAAGCCCTTGCTATCCTCCTCAATGAAGGAAAAATGGCAGCCTTTGGTGCCCAATCTCGTTTCTCTTTCTTGTACCAAACCTTGAAATTCAAGCCAACAGATACTCAATTTGAAGACTCTCGCCACGGACAGGAAGTCAGCTTTGAAAGTGTCAAAGAAATCAATCCTGACATCCTCTTTGTTATCAACCGTACCCTTGCCATCGGTGGAGACAACTCCAGCAACGACGGTGTCCTAGAAAATGCCCTTATCGCTGAAACTCCTGCCGCTAAAAATGGTAAGATTATCCAACTAACACCAGACCTCTGGTATCTAAGTGGTGGCGGGCTTGAATCAACTAAACTCATGATTGAAGACGCTCAAAAAGCTTTGAAATAAGCTGTTTCAAACTCAATTTAAGTAAAATTTTGACATTCTAAAACGCATCCTATCAAGCTCACTCAAACCTGATAGGATGCGTTTTTATCATTTTGAAATCTGTTTACCCAGCCTCATTTTCCTTCTTGATTCCGTTTAAGGGAAAAGTGGTCTGGGACGGGGTCCTTACCTGTTTTCGACCAGGGATGGCAACGTAAAATCCGAGACAAGCCCATCAAGACACCCTTAAAGCCATGTTTTTCAATAGCCTGAACCATATAGTTGGAACAAGTCGGCTCAAAGCGACAAGAGGGTGGAAAGGCTGGCGAGATAAAACGTTGGTAAAAGCGTACTGGCGCTATTAAGATTCGTTTCATTATTTCTTGGTTACAGCCATGGTGTGTAGTTGGCTGATTTCTTTTTTATTCAGACGACGGGATTCACCTGGACGAAGGCCTGTCAAGTCTAGGTGCCCAAAACGTGTCCGAGACAACTTGTCCACTTGAAGACCAACAGCTTCAAACATTTTTTTAACCTGATGGTTACGCCCTTCATGGATGGTCAACTGTACTACTGAGCGATTTTTAACTGGGTCCACTTTGAGAATTTCATAAACAGCTGGCTTGGTTTTCTTGCCCTCAATCTCCACTCCACGAGTCAAGGGGCGAAGATTTTCCTTATTAGCCACACCTTTAACACGCGCAACATAAACCTTGTCAATCTCATTACGAGGGTGAATCATTTCATCCGTAAAATCCCCATCATTGGTCAAAATCAAGACTCCTGATGTATCCCAGTCCAAACGACCAACTGGGTAAATACGCTCTTTGACATTGGGCAAGAGGTCGACAACAGTCTTGCGCCCCTTGTCATCTGTCACACTGGAAATGACACCGCGTGGTTTGTTAAGCAGATAATAGACCTTTTCTTCGTTGTAGATAGGTTGACCTTCCACTTCGACCTTGTCGCCTGACTTGATAGTGGTTGCTAGTTCACGTACCACTTGGCCGTTAACCGTCACCAAACCTTGCTTGATCAACTCTTCTGCTTTTCTCCTACTGGCCACACCTGCGTGGGCAATATACTTATTGATTCTCATCTTCTTCTATCCTTTCACCAAATAATTGGCTTTCTTGGGCCTGAATCTCAAGCTCATCAATCACTGGTAATTCTTCCAAATGGTTAATTCCCATGTAATCTAGGAAATAATCCGTAGTCACATAGAGGTTGGGGCGACCCAACACTTCTTTTTTCCCGTCTTCTTTAATCAAGTCAAAAGCCTGCAACTTTGCCAAGGCTCCACTCGAGTTAACCCCACGAATGGCATCAATTTCTATCCGTGTGATGGGCTGCTTGTAGGCAATGATGGACAAGGTCTCAAGGGCAGCCCGAGACAAGCTCTGGTTGATAGGCGCCTTGGAGTATTCCTTCAAAATCTCTGAAAACTGAGGCTTGGTCACCAATCTATAAGCCCCACCTGTCTCAATCAGAGCCAAACTGGAATCAGTGTCCTTTTCATACTTCTGGACTAATTTTTCTAAACTCTGTTGGATGCCTGTCGGTGGCAGAGAGAGGAGTTCAGCTAACTGGCGGACTCTAATCCCATCTTCACCCGCTACAAACAAGAGCGCTTCTATTTTTGCTAAAGTACTCATCTTTCCTCTCTATCAAGTCTAGCTTTGGGCCACTTGACTTTCTTCCTTCTTTTCCATGAGATAGATATCTCCGAAACTCTCCTCTTGCACAAGTATCAGCTCCTGAGTTTTGATTAACTCTAGGGTTGCCAAAAAGAGGGTGATGACCTCTTGGAGATTCTGGGCTTCCTTAAACAAATCCTGCAAGCGCAATTGATCTCGTCCAGTCAAGGACTCTTTCACGATAACCATCATGTCCTCAATCTTATACTCATCCCGCAAGATAGTCGTGTGATTTTGTGCAAACTCCTCTTTTTTCTTGGCTAGGATATTTGAAAAAGCCAAAAAGAGGTCAATGGTCGTCTTGTCATGCACAAGCTCCGCATCTTCGTAAATCAACTCTGTCGGCGCTTTGGAATAGTGCTGGGCCCGTTCTTGGTGCTTGGCTTCCAAGTGCTCCCCCAAGAGCTTGAACTTGCGGTATTCTTCAATTTGAGAGAGAAGATCCTGCTCCAGGTCATCCTCTAAGTCTGTCACTTCTGCTACCTTTGGAAGGAGTTTACGACTCTTAATCAGCATGAGCTGACTGGCCATAACCATGTACTCCCCCGTCACTTCCAGACGCATGGCCTGCAGGGTTGAGACATAAGCTAGATACTGTTCAATGACTTCCGTAATGGGCACATCGTAGATATCCATCTGGTACTTAGAAACCAGGTGCAAAAGCAAGTCCAGGGGCCCTTCAAAATCTTTTAATTTAATATCCATTATCTATATTTTTCTAAGGTCAGGACTGTTTTTAATCCTAATTTTTTTGCAATTTCGTACAAATCGACCTTGTTTTCAATTTGTCGTAGAATGAACTGTTCCCGCAGGGCTTGAGCTGATAGTGCTGGAAAACCTTTCTCCTTGACAAAAGCTTCTAACTGACGGAAGGCCCATTGACGAGAATAGGCTTTCCCTCCCCTTTCAAAGAGATAGTTCTGGCCCATCAAGGGTTCCAATTCTGAAAGTAAGGTCGTAGGAATGGTGACAATTCTCTGTTGGGAAGCCTTCTTGATTCGCAACACCTGAAAGTCCAGATTGATGTCCGCAACCTTGAGAGCTAAAATCTCACTGGGCAAGAGCCCCATTTCCAAGATAAGTAGAGCCAGTAAACGCCCCTCTGGATAATTACTTTCCTGCCAAAAAGAGTCTAGGTTTAACAGTTCTGGTTTTGCGGTCTTCTTTTCAGCTTGTTTGGCTAATTCCAAACGATAAAAGCTATCCACTTCTCCTTTTTGATAGAGAAAGTAGAGAAATTGGTTACAGGCCGAAATCTTTCGCTTCTGAGCGCTGATTTTTAGACTGGCTAGTTGGGCTTGGTAAATCTTGAGACTGGTCTCAGAAATCCGCTCGCCCACAATGTCTAAAAATTGCTCCAAATCATACTTATAGGACTGCTTGGAATTGGCAGACAGACCCTGCTTTTCCTCTAAAAAGGCTGAAATCCTGTCTCTCATTTGCATCGAATCTCAAATTCCTTACTAAAGTCATGCAAGAGGGCATTGACTGCCTTGAGGATAGACTTGCGCGTGATAATCCCTTGGAAAATACCTTCTGCGTCCACAACCGGTAAGAAAGACTCATCTACCAGCTTGTGCAAGACCTCCGTAATAGTAAAATCAGGCGAAACAACCGCTACGTCCCTTTTCGTCATGTGGACAATGTCCGTATCTGCCATGATTTCTTGACTCAGGTCATGCTCCATCTGATAAGCCATAATATCTCTGAGCCCAATCGTCCCAACAAACTGCTTTTCATCTGTCACAACGGGAACACGAGTATAGGTCATCTGACTAAGCAAGAGGGTTGCATGATCCGCATTGTGGGTATCAATCAAAACAGCTAGATTTTCAGCAGGGGTCAAAAAAGTTTCCTCCTGCCCCAACAAGAAAGTCTCAAACTCCTTGGCAATCATCGGCTAAACTCCTTGGACAAGCCCGGATACACCTCATGGTCTCGTGTCAAAAAGTCGACTTTGAAGTAACTATCATCAATCTCCACACGAGCATAGAGACATTCTCTGATGGTACCACGTGGTTGACTGATAGAGCCTGGATTTAGAAAAAGAGTCTTTCCTTCCATCCAAGCACTTGGCACATGTAAGTGACCATAGAGGCAGATATCGGCTTCTTCTTCCTGAGCCCAGTAGTCCAACTTTTGAAAATTGAAATTAATGTCGAACAGGTGTCCGTGAGTTTGGATAATCTTGGTCGAACCAAGCTCAGTCACCAAACGTTCTGGGTAACCTGCATAAAAGTCCATGTTCCCTTTAACAACACGGATTCCCTCCCAAAGTGGAGAATCGGGACGCAATTCAGAATCTCCGTTATGAAAAACGGCGTCAACTTTGCCCACATAGCGATCACGGATTTCTTCCACAATCAAGCTATCGCCATGAGAATCGCTCATTACAATGATGGTTTGCTTTGCCATGATGGAAATACCTCCAAAAGTTTCTTAACGGCTAAGGCACGGTGAGATTGACTATTTTTTTCTTCAAGGGTTAATTCAGCTGAGGACTTGCCTGTCTCTCCTACAAGGAAGAGAGGGTCATAGCCAAAGCCATTTTCACCCTTAGGTTCAAAGTTAATGTAGCCAGGCCAATCTGCTTCAACAACCAAGCTTTCCTTGTTTGGACTGGCTACGACTAGGGTTGTATGGAATTGAGCCGAGCGGTCCTTGAGTTCAAAGACCATGGCCAATTCGTGCAAGAGCTTGGCATTGTTTTCACGGTCAGTAGCTCCCACACCTGCGAAACGAGCTGACCAGACACCTGGCAAGCCACCAAGGACATCAACTTTAAGTCCAGAATCATCTGCCAGAACCATCTTGCCCGTTAATTGAGAAATGGTTTCTGCCTTGAGGCGGGCATTTTCTTCAAAGGTCATGCCTGTTTCTGCTACTTCAGGTAAGTCAGGATAGTCATTAAGATTTTCCACATCGTATCCTAACTTGTCAAAGATAGCTCGAAATTCCTTGGTCTTGCCCTCGTTACGAGTCGCAATCAACAAGGTTTCTCTAACCTTGTTTGTCTCAAAGAAATCATGAACATTGACCCCTTCTTTGGGCAATTCCACATACAAGAGTTGCCCATTTTCAACCAAGAGCAAAGTCCCCTGACGTTGGATAACTTCCAAGCTACGTCCTGCTTCTTGGTTGAGGATATCCACCACAAAAGACAATAAACGGTAGAGAGAACCATAGCGTAAAACAATCACAGAAACAGGAAAACCTTGTTCCTCATCTCGAAATCTTTGGGCAAACTCCAATAGAGGAAAATCCAAGTCATCACCATTCAAAGTCCGGACACCACCAAAAATACTATAGTTTCCAACATACCAGTCCTGGTCATCCTTGTATTCATAAATTTTATTTGTCATAATTCTACATGCTCCACATGAATTTCTTTTTCCAGCCATTCTTCACCTATTTGGGCAAAACTTTGGCTGCTAGCTGTTGTGTAAAAACGGTGATGGAGTGGTCCAGCATCGCGACCACGATTGATTTCAAAATAATTGAGTAAGACTGAGATATCCCGTACGCACTCTGCCCCACTATCGATGAGCTGAACCTTTGGCCCCATGACATTTTGAATAATGGGTCTGAGCAGTGGATAATGGGTACAGCCCAAAATCAGGCTATCCACCTTTCCTACCAAGGGACGCAGGGTTTCATAAACTACTTTCTTGGTGACACTGGTTGACAGGGCCCCAGACTCCACCAAGGGAGCAAACTTGGGACAGGCCAAACTCTCCACCTGTAAGTCCGGATCCAGATCATGAATTTTCTGACGGTAGATGTCTGATTGTACAGTCATGGGTGTTCCAATCACCCCGATTTTCCCACCTTGGCTAGACTTGATGGCTGCCGAAGCTCCTGGTAAAATCACACCCAAGACAGGAATGTTGAGTTGAGCCTTGATTTCTTCCCAAACGACCGCAGTCGCAGTGTTACAAGCAATAACGATCATCTTGACATCCTTGGTCAAGAGAAAGTTGACCAACTGCCAAGTATATTCACGAATTTGCTCAGCAGGACGGGGACCATAAGGCGCCCGTGCCGAATCTCCAATATAGACGATTTCTTCATGGGGAAGCTGGCGCATGAGCTCGCGCACAACAGTCAAGCCCCCGACACCCGAATCCAAAAAACCAATTGGTCGATTATCCATACAGTCTTCTTTCTAGTCTTTTTTCTGATTGATAGTTCATTATGATTATTTATCCTTATGAACTGAAGGACAGCTTCAACAACTACTATCTCTCTTAATCATAATCAAATATCAATAGAATGCAAGGAAAAAGTCTCATCCCTAAACCATAGCCAACATAGTGAGAAGTCTGGAATTTTCATCCCAGACTTTTCCTTATTTATTTTTTCTTTTTATTGTTAGCAAGGGCTGCCTTTTGTTGGCGGATGATTTGGTGGTAAACTTGTTGTACCTTGGCTTCGCTTGGTTTTTGACCATTTGCACTCAAAAGAGTACGAACTGCTTCAGCATTCAAACGTGGGTTGTCAGCGAATTCTTTTTCGATTTGCTTACGAACCAAGTACATTCCTCCAAGAGCTCCTCCTAGAAAAGCTAGCACAATCAATACAATTGCTAATAGTAAATCCATCATTTTTCTCCTGTTTCTTTTTGAGTCCCTTTCATTATACCACAAACTAGCCACCCTGACTAGTTTGTTTTACGCTTTCAGGGATGGAATAGACAGCAAAAAGAACCCTGCTTTTCTGCAAAAGAGGGCTCCTTACTAAGTTTATACTCAATGAAAATCAAAGAGCAAACTAGGAAGCTAGCCGCAGGTTGCTCAAAGCACTGTTTTAAGATTGCAGATAGAACTAACACGGTTTGAAGAGATTTTCGAAGAGTATTAATTTCATATTTCTGCCTATCCATTTGTACTAATAAAAGACTGAAACACTAGATTTCAGCCTTTTTCTTTATCCTAAAACCAATTCATCACTGACCAGACTTTGGCCACTATTTTTCTGGAAGAGATGCATGAGGTCTTCAACTGTCAGATTCTTTTTCTCTTCTCCCTTGACATCCACCACTATCTTGCCTTGATAAAGCATAATGAGACGATTGCCGTATTCAATCGCATGGTTCATATCGTGGGTAATCATCAGAGTAGTCAACTGATGATGCTCCACAATCTTTTGCGTCAAGTCCATCACCATTTGACTGGTTTTCGGGTCAAGTGCCGCAGTGTGTTCATCCAAAAGCAAGAGCTTAGGTTTCACCAAGGCTGCCATGACTAGGGTCAAGGCCTGTCTTTGTCCTCCTGAAAGGTATTGAGTATCCACTTTCAAACGATTTTCAAGGCCGATATTCAACTCCTTCAAGGCCTCTTGGAACTGGATTCTGTCCTTTTCCTTCACGCCCCAGCCAAGTCCTCTTTTTTGTCCACGTCTCAAGGCAATGGCCATATTCTCCTCAATCGTCAAACGAGAAGCTGTCCCCATCTTAGGATCTTGAAAAACACGGGCAATATCCTTGGCTCTCTTTCGTACACTCAGATTTTTAATGGATTTCCCTTCCAACAAAAGGTCTCCTTCGTCCACAGATAAATTGCCAGCCAAGATATTCATCAAAGTGGATTTCCCTGCGCCATTTCCACCAATCACAGAGATAAAATCTCCCTCTTCAACCTCTAAATCTAATCCTTTGAGGACATGGTTTTCATTGACCGTCCCTGCTTCAAATGTTTTGTGAATATTTTCAAGTGTTAACAAACTTGCCATAACTTTCTCCTCCTATTCATTTCTCAGTTTCAAACCACGAATCTTTAATCTCTTTTGCAATTCTGGTGCAAATAAAACCAAGGCTAGCAAGATTGCATTAAAGAGACGGACCAGATTTTGATCTAGATTTGGAATTTCATAGATATTTAAAATAATCAAACGGTAAACAATAGCACCGATTCCGATGGATAACAAGCGACCTCCTATGGTCAAGTCGTGTATCAAGACTTCTGCAATAATGACTGCACTCAAACCAACAACGATGGTTCCTGTCCCAGAAGTTACATCTGAAAATCCATCATTCTGAGCAAATAAGGAACCACACAGAGCAATCAGACCATTTGAAATCATATAACCAACAATCTTCATGGTGTCTACATTGACCCCATTAGCCTCACTCATCGGAATATTGTCCCCAGTCGAACGCAAGACCAAGCCAATCTCCGTTTTCATCAAAAGAGTCAAGACCAAACAAACAAGTAAGAGACAGGCCAAACTGAATGAGAAAACAGCTTCTTCAGTTGTTAGCCCCAAGCTCGCTAATTGCTTAAAGACAGTTGAAGAATCTCCCAAGGAAAGATTGGGCACACTTCCCATGATTTTAATATTGATTGAATAAAGACCTGTCAAGGTCACAATCCCTGTCAAGAGAGCTGGGATTTTCATCTTGGTGTGGAGCATTCCTGATACAAGACCAGCTACCATACCTGCCAGCAAAGCAAGTAAGGTCGCAATCCAAGGATTTGTCCCTGCCTGTATCTGTGATACGACGACAGCTGCACCTAGAGGAAAGGCTCCTTCAGCAGTCATATCCGCAATATCCAAAATACGGAAAGTCAAGTAGACCCCAATGGCCATAATCGACCACAACAAACCTTCTGATAAACTAGATAATACAAAACTCATCTTAAACCTCCTATTCCTTGCCCTCTAATTTACTAATATCAATTCCTAGTGCATCTGCCATTTCTTTATTGGTATGCAATTCCAGTTTTTCAGGCAACTCAACTGCTATATTTTCTGGCTTCTCACCTTTTAAAACACGAATCAACATGCGGGCTGTCTGCCGTCCCAATTCTTCATAATTGGTACCGTAGTTATACAAGCCACCAACAGCAATCATTTCTGTTGAACCACCAAATACTGGAACTTTGTGTTTAATAGAAACCTGCTTGACTGTTTCCATGGTTGACGAAATGATATTATCCGTTGGTACAAAAACCATATCCACTTCAGCCATCAAGCTCTCTGCTGCCGCCTTGACGTTGTTACTGTCCAAGATTGTTTTTTCAACAACGGTAAATCCTTTTTCTTCCAGAAGTCGCTTAGCTTCATCCTTTTGGACAACTGAGTTTGGCTCGCTCTGAGTATAGAGAATTCCAATTGTTTTAGCCTTTGGCAACACTTTCTTTATCAAATTGATTTGGGTTGAAATGGCATCTGATGACTGGTCGCTTGTTCCAGTTACATTGCCCCCAGGGTGTTCTCTTGACTCAACCAGCTTGGCACTGACAGGGTCTGTTACAGCTGAAAAGATAACCGGTGTCGTTTGTGTTGTATTAGCCAAGCTCTGAGCAGAAGGCGTTGCGATGGCTAGAACGACATCACTAGATTCTGCTAGCTGCTGGGAAATCGTTTTTAGATTTCTTTGTTCTCCCTGTGCATTTTGCAAATCAATCTCGATATTTTTCCCTTCCACATAGCCTTGTTTGGCCAGCTCATCCACAAAACCTTCTCTAGTAGCGTCTAAGGACTGGTGGGTAATAAATTGCGAAATACCGATACGAAAAACATCTTTTTTCTTGTCTGCCTTCAACTGATGCAAACTGATCAGAGAGGTCAAGAGGATCCCCACTACCAAGAGGGGGGCTAGTAATTTTCGAACAACTTTCATAATGAAACTCCTTCTCAGAAAAGATAAAACAAAAAACCGCCTAGATACTATCTAAACGGATGCTTGAAATAATCTAACAAGTTATAACTTAGCTAGTCCATTTAGATATTCATCTATATGGACCGCAATCAAAAATCTTAGCCACATAGATACAAACAAATTGCTTGAACTGTTTGCATCCATGGTGACATGTCTACAAACACTATCTAAAGTAGCTAAAGTAAAAGTTTTGATTCATTGTTACAGCTTGTCTTTTATTCATTTCTTTTTCTGCTTTCTTTTTTGATGTTTCCTATCTTACCACCTTTTTCATCAGCTGTCAAGAATATTTCAGAATTTTTTAAAATTTTTCGAAAATTCTTTCAGGATGCTTTCAAAGATTTTTTCAAATCAGTCCAACAAAAAAAGGTTTATAATTTCCATAAAAATTGACATGGAAATTATAAAACCACTATTAGTTTAATCCTTGTTGATAACGTGCCAATTCGGCTTCGTTTGCCCAAACATAGTGACCTGGACGGATTTCTACCATGGATGGCTTATCAGTCTCATAATCATGTTGACTTGGGTCGTAAACCTTCAAGACCTTCTTACGTTCCAAGATTGGATCTGGAATTGGTACAGCTGAAAGCAAGGCTTGAGTATATGGGTGAATTGGATTGTTAAACAATTCTTCTGTTTCTGCAACCTCTACAATAACACCCTTGTAAATAACTGCGATACGATCTGAAATAAAGCGAACGACCGACAAGTCATGGGCGATGAAGAGATAGGTCAAACCAAGTTCTTTTTGGAATTTTTTGAGCAAGTTCAAGACTTGGGCACGTACAGAAACATCCAAGGCTGAAATTGGCTCATCTGCAATAACAAAATCTGGTTGCATGACTAAAGCACGGGCAATACCGATACGTTGGCGTTGACCACCTGAAAACTCATGAGGATAACGAGTCAAGTGCTCAGCAAGAAGCCCCACTTCACGGATAATATTTTTAACTTTCTCTTTACGTTCCTCTTCATCCTTAAATAGACGGTGATTGTAAAGACCTTCAGAAATAATATAATCAACAGTCGCACGTTCATTCAAACTTGCGGCAGGGTCTTGGAAAATCATCTGGATACGACGAATCAATTCCGCAGCTTGTTCACGCGATTTTTTACCATTGATCTTTTGACCATCAAAAATGATATCTCCATTACTTGTGTCATTGAGACCGATTATCGCACGACCAATAGTTGTTTTCCCACTACCTGACTCACCTACAAGCGAGAAAGTTTCTCCCTTATTGATAAAGAAGTTGGCATTTTTAACCGCGACAAACTTCTTACTTCCTTCACCGAAGGAAATTTCTAAATCTTTGATTTCTACTAATTTTTCAGACATTTCCTTCCTCCTAGTCTGCCAGATGGGCAAATCCCATTTTTTCACGGATCTTATCGTGAAGATTTGCAATCACAGCTGGTTTTTCTACTTTTGGAGCATCCTCATGAAGAAGCCAAGTTTTAGCCCAATGTGTCTCTGATACTGAGAATTGAGGAGCTTTTTGTTCGAAGTCAATTTGCATTGCATAGTCTGAACGCAAGGCAAAGGCATCCCCTTTCAGATCAGTATAAAGTGACGGAGGTGTTCCTGGGATTGAGTAAAGATCCCCTTTATCATCAGCAAGCTGAGGCAAGCTAGACAAGAGACTCCATGTATATGGATGGCGAGGGTCATAGAAGACTTCCTCAACAGTTCCATATTCAACGATTTCTCCTGCATACATAACCGCTACCTTATCCGCAATACTTGCTACCACACCAAGGTCGTGGGTAATAAAGATTGTTGTGAAATGGTACTCGTTTTGTAATGATTTGAGCAAATCAATAATCTGTGCTTGAATGGTCACATCCAAGGCAGTTGTTGGCTCATCACAGATCAAGACATCAGGTCGGCAGGCAAGGGCAATAGCAATAACGATACGTTGACGCATTCCTCCAGAATATTGGAATGGGTATTCATCAAAACGTCTATCTGCGTCTGGAATCCCAACCTTATTCATGTAGTCAATAGCCAATTCTTTTGCTTCCTTGGCTGTTTTTCCTTGGTGTTTTACAATAACTTCTGTAATCTGACTACCAATTGTTTTAATTGGGTCCAAACTAGTCATTGGATCCTGGAAGATGGTTGCAATCTTAGCACCCCGAATTTGTTCCCAATCCTTGTGAGAAGACAAGGCTGTCAAATCCTGCCCACGGTAGTCAATGCTACCTTGAGCAATGCGACCATTTTCTTCGAGCATACCTGTGAAGGTTTTTGTCAAAACAGATTTCCCTGATCCTGACTCACCTACCAAGGCCAATACTTCACCTTCAACTAATTCAAGGGAAACGCCGCGAATGGCTGTCAATACTTTGTCACGAACGTCAAATTCCACGACAATATCGCGAGCAGTCAAAATTACATTTTTTTCTGTTGTCATTTCTACTCCTATCTATGTGTACGTGGATCACTAGCATCCGCTAAGTTTTGACCAACTACGAAAAGGGACAAGGATACCAAGACAAGAGTTGTCAATGGAATCCAGAACAAGTAAGCATTGGTTGTTACGTTTTGTGAATAATCCGAAATCAAACGACCCAAACTTGGCACTGTAATCGGTAATCCAAGACCGAAGAATGACAAGAAGGCTTCGTATGAGATAAAGCTTGGAAGCATCTGAGTCATCGTTGTCACAATAACAGATACCAATTGTGGCATGATGTTTTTAGCAACAATCTTCAAGGTTGGTGTTCCCAAAGTACGTGACGCCAAGTTGTATTCCAAGTCACGATAACGCAAGATTTGCACACGAATCATGAAGGCAATCCCGATCCATGTTGTCACACTCATGGCAAAAATCAGATTCCAGAATCCAGCTCCGATTGAGTAAGTCAAGACAATGACAATCAAGAGAGATGGGATGTTTGAGATGACGTTGTAAACTTCCATCATGACACGGTCAACTGATTTTGAAATTCCCCAAATACCGCCGACAAAAACACCGATAACCAAGTTAATCACTGTCGCAATCACAGAAATGAGGATAGAGTTACGAGCTCCGAACCAGACACCGTCAAAGAGCGATTTACCGTTACTGTCTGTACCGAACCAATGCTCTGCATTTGGCTTGATATAACGAGCACTAAAGTCGTTTACCTTGCTGACATCATTAAAATCAAACTTAGAAAACATCGGGTAGATGAAACTCATCAAAATGATAGCTACCAAGATTCCCAACATGACTACAGTTGATTTTTTCTTCATAAATTGTCTAAACACTGATCCCCAGTAAGAATAGGCTGGCGCATCAATGGCTTCAGAGGCAAAATCGTCACGTTTTACGAACTGAAATTTTTCTTTATCGATTGTAGACATTATTTGCCTCCTTTCTCAGTCAATTTAATACGTGGGTCAATAATGGTCATCCAAATATCTCCTAAAAGAAGTGAGAAGATAGAAATACATGTAAAGATGAAGACAAGACCAACGACCATAGAGTTATTAGATGCTTTTACAGAGTCAATCAACATTTTACCCATACCTGGGAAGGCGAAGACTGTTTCAGTAAGGGTTGCACCACCGATAACCCCGATAACAGCACCAGGAATTCCTGAAACAAGCGGAACCATGGCATTTTTAAAGATGTGTTTGTTTGAAATTTCTTTTTCAGACAAACCTTTGGCACGAGCAAAACGTACAAAATCTTGTGATTGCAAGTCAATCATATAACGACGAATCCAAATAGCTGTACCAGGAGCCCCCAACAAACCAAGGATAACTGCTGGTAAAACGTAAGAACGCCAATCTCCAGCACCCAAGATAGGGAATGAATCTGGCAAGCCGATTGAAGAACCAGCCAAACGAACGATATAAACCAAGGCAATTGTTGGAAGAGCCATCAAGAAGGTCAAAGCCCCTGTTGAGAAGCTATCAATCCAAGTGTTCTTGAAGCGAGCCATAGCTGAACCAAGTGGCACGGCAATCGCATAAGAAATCACCAAACCAATCAATCCAACGACAGCAGAGCTGGCAATCATAGAAGGATATTGGTAGTTGCTTTCAGTAGCTGTATAAGGATCATCTTTTCCGTAGTTGGCTACTTCACGAGAATCAGCCTGACTAGGTGATTTGTAGGTTCTTGAGTAAATATTTACAGAAGAAGTTTTCTTACCTGTTGGGAACTGAACTTGAGCAGTTTTTGTTTGTCCTTGTCCCTGAGTAATAACCTGTAAAACAGGGCTATTAGCATAGGTTGGATAAGAGTCACCTAAATTGATGTTCACAAAGTTTTGATGCACAAATGGAAACTGACTGTTGAAGTACAAGAGATATTTGTGTTTAGTTCCTGAACCGACCAATGACCATCCGATCGCTGGATCATTTTCAAAACGAAGGTAACGTTTCAAATCTGGGTTTTCAGGGTCTTGAATTTTATTAGTATGGTCAATGTCAATCAAGTTAGCATAGAAGTGAAAAACACGTTCAAAAATTGGGATTTCACGAGTAGCGTAGAATTGACCACTTTCAGTAAATTCTCCCAAGGTCCAACCATGACCGATTTGTTTGATGTATTTTTCATAGATAGCCTTGTTGGTGTCATTAGCTTCAACTGTTACAGAAGCATCCATCTGGCTAGCTTTTTCTTGCAACTCTTTGGTATCGTAGTACTCGATATAGCCCATACGCTCATAAACTGTATTTTCATAGTTATCACGTTTATCAGCAGTTGTCGCAATCTTGTTATAGTTGGTATCCTGTTTGAAAATCAATTTTCGAGGAACCATTGTATAGATAATCGTGTAAGTCAAGGTTGTTACTAAGAAGATAGAAACCAATGACCGCAAAACACGCATAAAAATATATTTTTTCATATCATTTCCTTTAAAAATCCCAAAAGAACCTTCTCCTCATGGAGAGAAAGTTCTATTGAAAATTATTTACTTCACATGACTTGCCAATTCTTTTTGAGCTTTCTCGTTTGACTCAGTCTTTTCTTTCAACCATTTTTCACGAGCTTTTTCATACTCTTCTTTGGTGATTGCTTTTTCACCAACTTCAGTATACTTCAAGTATCCTGCATTTTCACCTTTAAGACCAGCTACAGAATATGAAGAGCTAAATGGTAGAACTTTTGAAACATATGAAACGGCTGTTTCTTTAGGAGAAGCCATTACTGGAATTGTCAAAGCATTGTCAGTCAACCAAGCTTGTGCTACTGCATATTTTTCATAACGTTTTTGAACGTCTTGGTTTTCGCTGTTTGCGTCATCAAGTAATTTTCCATAGTCAGCTAAACCAAGTTTACTTAATACTGATGCATCAGTGTTTTGGTCAATACCAAGGTAAAGACGAGTACTTCCTCCCTTAAGGACGAACTGATCCAAGAAAGTAGAAGGATCTTGATAGTCAGGGTTCCATCCTAGCAAAGTATGGATATCCCAGTCTTGCTCTTTAGCTGTTGGAGCACTAAATGAAATTGGTAAAGCTTCTGCTTGAGTCATTTGTTGCAAATCTACAACAACATTATCTGAACCCAATACTTTTTCAATTGATTGCTTCAATGATTGCACACGGTTTACAACCGCTGTTGATTCTTGGATAACCAAGGCATCCAAGTGGATTGGGAATTCAACACCTTCAGCTTGTAGGCTTGATTTAGCTTTAGCAAATGCTTCTTTCGCTTTTTCTTCATTGTAAAGACCATTTTGAGAATCTGCTAGAGATACGTTTGACCAAGTAGAAGAATTTGTCTTAGCCAAGCTATCTTGTACCAATTCACCAAATGTTTTCTTACCAACTTGAAGATTATAAGGTGCGAATGTATTACGGATGGCTACTGCAGCTCCATCAGTACCATTTGTTTGAGCTGAATAAGAACTGCGATCTACCGCAAAGTTCAAGGCTTGACGGAATTCCTTGTTTAACAAAGCTTTCTTAGTAGATGTCTTTTGGGCATCACTTGTCTTAGCAGTGTGGTTATAAGTTGTACGGCCATAGTTCAAGCTGACAGTCGCAACACCCGCACCTGGTTCGTTAAAGTAAATGTTATCTTTGAAGTCAGCCGCATATTTTTCATATGTAGAACTTGTAGGGAAGATACGCGCCTTGCTATATTGACCATCAGAAAAACCTTTGGCAATTACATCTTGATCCTTACCATCCCAGAAAGTGAACTTAACGTTCTCAATTTTTACATTTTCTTTATCCCAATAAGCGTCATTTTTAGCCATCTCGATAGATGATTTAGGAGTTACAGCCTTCAAGACAAATGGACCGTTATAAAGAATAGAGTTAGCATCTGTCGGGGCACCAAAACCTTCCCCTTTTGAAGTTAAGAATTCTTCATTAACCGGCATCAAAACACCACTAGTTGTCTTGTCATTCCAGAAAGTTTCTGGCTGGTTCAAAGTATATTCTAGTGTTTGATCATCAAGTGCTTTTATTCCAACGGTTGAAAAATCGCTTGTTTCACCCTTGATATAGGCTTCTAATCCCTTAATAGAAGAGCTAACGATTGAAAGTCCTTTTGATTTTCCATCTACGGCATGTTTCAAACCAGTAACGAAGTCTTTAGCAGTTACAGGAGCATATTCTTCTCCCTCTGCTGTCACCCATTTAGCATCCTTACGGATTTTATAGGTATAAGTCAAACCATCTTTTGAAACTGTCCATGATTCAGCAATAGAAGGAACCAGATTACCATATTTATCGTTAGCCAACAAACCATCTACTGCATTTGTTGTGACGAATGATGTTGAATCAATATTGCTAACGATATAATCCAAGGTTTCTGGATCTGTTTGATAAACATATTGGTAATCTTTTGCTAGTTTAGCATTATTTGAACTAGTGTTTGAACACGCAGCTAGAACTCCTGACGCTAATAAGGTAGCTCCTGCTACAGCAAGCACTTGACTTTTTTTCATTTCTTTACTCCTCTTATAAAGTATAGGTTATCATCAATTATACCATAGATTTCAAGAAAAGTAAACGAATTTTCAGAATATTTAGGCTTATTGACACAAAAAATCTGAAAAAGCTATTGACTGAAAATCATTTTCAAGGTATAATAATAAACGTTAAGGCGGTATAGCCAAGTGGTAAGGCACGGCTCTGCAAAAGCTTGATCGTCGGTTCAAATCCGTCTACCGCCTTTCAATACCGAATTAATCGGAATTTATCAAGACAAAAAGCCCGTAAAATAGGGCTTTTTTTATTTTTTCTTCGGATAAATACGGATAGATTTTAAAAACTTTTGGGCAGATTTGGGGGCTGAGTTTTTCGAGGATACTATTCCCTTTTAAAATCAACTGAAAAAAGCTTTGTCACTCATGATGACAAAAGCCTCTAATTTACTCTGTTTCTTCTTCAATTTCTACTTCTGTGATTTGGACTTTTACCTTGGTAACACGTCCATTTTTCACTTTATCATTGGTTAGGATAAGCTGTTTGTTTTGGCTGACTAATTCATAACTGAGTTTCTCAGTCGTTGGAATGGTCCCAACTCCTGTCAAATAGTAACCAGCGATGGTATCAACGTCATCACTTGCCAGTTCAACATCAAAGTAGTCATTAAAATCATTGAGATTCATAGTACCTTGAACAATATAAGTATCTTCTCCAATTTGATGAACTTCGATTTCAGCCTTATCTGTTTCGTCATCGATTTCCCCAACGATTTCCTCTAGGAGGTCTTCAAGTGTCACTAAACCAGCCATCCCACCGTATTCATCCAGCAAGATCGCCATTTGTCTTTGGGTATTGCGCAGTTCTTTTAACAAGTCATCCACAAAAATGGTTTCAGGAACAAAAAGTGGATCTTGTAAGATTTTCTTCCAAACAATATTGTCAAAACCATCCACAAAGCCCGCCTTAAGGAGACTCTTGGTGTGAATGATCCCAATCACATTGTCCTTATCCCCATCATAGACAGGGATACGAGAATAATTTTGTTTTAAAATACTTTGGATAATGGCTTGACTATCATCCTGAATATCCACCATAAAGGCATCCGTCCGAGGAACCATGACTTCTCTGGCCATTAATTCGTCCAGTGAAAAGATTCCTTGTAACATTTCAATTTCGTCAGCATCTAGTGTTTCTTCACTATTTGTCAGCATGTACTCAATTTCATCACGGGTCATTTTTTCGTCAGCATCGTCAAAGGTCATAGGAGTCAAGCGACTCAAGAGATTGGTAGATGCAGACAAGAGCCAAACAAAGGGACTAACTAGTTTCCCCAATCCAATAATAACCGGCGCTGTACGAATTGCCAAGGCATCCTTTAGATTAAGGGCGATTCTCTTAGGATATAATTCCCCAAAAACGATGGAAATATAGGTCAAAAATGCCAAGGATAGAAAAGTTGCCACGGCTTGTGCTGTTTCGCCATTCCCAAGCCAAGAGGAAATCACACGTCCTAGAGTATCGGCTAAACTCGCCCCTGATAAGATTGTAATCAGGGTGATTCCTACCTGAATGGTTGATAAAAAGTGGTTAGGATTTTCTAGTACCTTCAGCAGGCGGATGTAGCGTCTATCTCCTTCTTCTGCCTTTTGTTCAACCCGCGCACGATTAAGTGAAACCATGGCCATTTCTGTGGCTGAGAAAAAGGCATTTAACACCGTCAAGATAAACAATAAAACAAATTGTAGCAACAAATTCTGACTACTTGGGTCTTCCATAGTTCTTCTCCTAAAATAGTATCTTATCCTCTATTATATCACAAAATATAGTCCAGTACATATTATTTTTTCTCAGTATCTATTCTAGTTCTACTTAAATTGTCCAAAAAAGAGCCCCTATATCCACAAGTGACATAGGAGTTTATCTTATCTTTTACTGAGTTACAGTTACTTCTCCAGTTCGGTAATCCAGTTGAAGTCCCTTTTGAACATTTGGAACTAGAACATTGAATTCCAATTCTCCGTCTGAAGACTTGGCTTCAATCTGTGAAGCTGAAGGAACTAAATCCTCGTTTGAAGCATAATAAAGAGTTACACGGTAACGGACACGCTTGTTTTTATCCAAGGCCTTACGTACCATGCTTTCATAGTAGTTTTGACCAGTCGAATCCTCAGCTTGAGCCTGATTTGCCCAGGCTGTTTGAACAGCAATGTTTTTAGGATTGCTTGTCGAGGCATCAAAACCATCCAAGCCACCGATTAAGGCATAGCCTAACAAGTGACCTCTATCGACCGCATGGGTATAAGTACCCTTTAGATTCTTAACCTGATGCCAGCCTGGAGGAGTCCATGAAGTCGAACCATTCCCAGTTTCTTCACGATTCTTGTACTGACGAGTAGCCTTAGACAAGAGGGCATTAGCTACGGTTGGTACCGTTTCCTTACCCACTGTCTTTGTTTTATTATCAGCGTAGGGCTTACTTGAAACCTTGGCATCTAGATTTGTTTTATTACCATTGACGATAAAAGCACCTGAGCCATTCCACTCCAGGCTCCCTTTTATTTGACTCTTGACTGCGTCTGTTAAGACACTTTCTGCCAATTCTTGACCAGGCGCGTCTGGTGATTGACTTTTCTGACTCATTTTTGTCTTAGCAGCCTGATTGCCTAGTTCAGTCTGCTTGATATAGTAGCTCCCTGCAGATAAAAGCAATAACACTAGCAGTCCGATTAGTGTCTGTCTTGTTTTTTTGTTCATATTTCTCCTTATCTTTATAAAAAGGCTGGTCTCCCAGCCTAATTTCCTGTAAATTTATGAATCAATTCCTGCCATTTTGCTGGAGACAGGATAGCCCACGAATCTTGACCCTTGCCCAAGATTCCATAACCTACCATTAAGCCGATTCCTAGGGCTAGAGCACCTAAAATCAGTACCAGGATGACTAAAAGTAAACGCTTGATTACGTAGCTTGATTTCTTATTCATCTTCATCACTTGCCTCAATCCGCTGAATCTTAGCACCTAGCTGCGCCAACTTCTCATGGAAACGGTAGTAACCTCTATCCAAGTGAACCAATTTACCAACTACAGTTTCTCCTTGTGCTACCAAACCTGTCAAAATCAAGGCCGCACTGGCACGAAGGTCAGTTGAAAGAACTTCTGCCCCCTGCAAAGGTTGACCACCAACAATACGAGCTGTATCACGGATAATCTCAGAGTGCAAGCCCATGCGACGCATTTCTTCTAGATGTTGGAAACGATTTTCGAATACCGTCTCCACCATAGTTGATTCCCCTTTTGCGACAGTCATCAAAGCTGTAAATTGAGCCTGCATATCTGTTGGAAATCCTGGGTGGGGCAAGGTTTTCACATGAACAGCTTTTAGATTTTCTAGTTGAGAGCGAACTCGAATTCCTTCAGTCTCCTCCGTCACTTCCACTCCCATTTCAAGCAATTTGGCAATCAAGGGACGATTGTGCTCCCAAACAGCATCTTTAATCAAGACATCACCACCAGTCATAGCAGCAGCTACCATAAAGGTTCCTGCTTCGATACGGTCTTGGACTACATTGTGAATCGTACCATGAAGTTTCTCAACACCGGTAATGGTAATGGTCTCTGTACCAGCACCCTTAACCTTAGCTCCCATTTCATTGAGGAGAATGGCTAGGTCAACAATCTCAGGCTCACGCGCAGCATTTTCAATCACTGTCACCCCATCAGCTAAAGTCGCTGCCATCATCAAGTTCTGTGTAGCACCAACACTTGGGAAGTCCATGTAGATATGAGCTCCATGTAAGCGATCAGCCTTGGCTTCGATGTAACCAGCTGTCTGACTAATCTTAGCCCCCATAGCTTCTAGACCTTTCAAATGAAGATCAATAGGACGGCTACCAATCGTACAACCGCCTGGCATGGATACCTTGGCATGACCTACACGGGCAAGAATTGGTCCCAAGACAACGATAGATGCACGCATCTTGCTGACATACTTGTAGGGAGCTTCCTCAGTGATGTCTCCAGTCGCATCCACCTCGACAAGATGAGCTTCTTCATCAAAATCCACCTTGGCATTCAAACCACGAACCACCTGATTCATAGTGAAAACATCTGACAAAATCGGAACATTCTGCAAGACGGTCTTCCCTTCACTTGCTAGAATAGTCGCTGCCAACAAGGGCAAGACTGCATTCTTTGCTCCTTCAATCGTAACACTTCCTACCAGACGATTATCGCCACCTTGAACCACAATTTTTTCCATACTTATTTCCTTTACATTTGATTTTATAATAATCCTCTAAGCGCTTCTTGCCACAACTGATATAGGCTGATAAAGAAAGAACTCATGATATAGCCCATTACAATACTGAAAAAGGCTACTAGTAAACGAACTTTTCCTGTATTCTCAGTTGTCACTTTTAAAACCTTTTCCCATCTAACAAGATTCTTTAAAAGGTAAAAACTCACATAAATAAAGAGCATGTGACTGCTTAGAGTGAATAATAATTGAACCATTTGACTATTATACCATCTTCTCTGTTTGTGCGCTAGTTTGGAAACTTCACTCAAAAACTAGGGATTGTTTTTCAAGTAATCAATTGCATCTTGTAGGGTTTTAACTGGCACGATTTTCATATCTGTCTTGATTGTTTTGGCTGTATCTAGGGCCGTTTGGTAGTTGTTTTTCGCATCAGGATGCGCTTTTTGTTCTTCTTCGCTAACAGGGTTATCAGGGGCAAAGAAAATCGCGGCACCTTCTCTAGCCGAAGCTACAACTTTCTTATCAATACCTCCAATGTCTCCCACATTACCATCGCGGTCAATGGTTCCTGTACCGGCAACGATACGGCCATTACGAAGGCCAGGGTCAGCTATTTGGGTATAGATGGCCAGACTAAACATGAGACCTGCACTTGGACCACCGATACCAGCTGTTGAAAAGCGAATTGGGACATCACTGGTTACTTCTGTACGGTCAATCAAGCCGATTCCAATTCCATTTTTGCCATTTTCCAAGGTGATAATCTTACCTTCTGCAGACTTGGTTTGCCCATCCTCTTCATAGGTGACCTTGACGGAGTCCCCTAGTTTTTGAGAATTGACGTAATCAATCAAGTCTTTGGAACTGTCAAAGGTTTGATCATTGACTGCTGTGACCGTATCAGAGATGTTGAGAATCCCTTTAAAGGTCGAATTATCCGTCACAGTCAAGACATAAACCCCAAGGTACTTAAGTTCAATATCCTTACCAGCTGTTTTTAGCCCTTGATACTTGGCCATATTTTGCGATGTTTGCATGTAGAATTGATTGATCCGCATAAATTCAACATCGGAAGATCCACCTGTAGTCTCCTGAGCACTACGAATATCTGTAAAAGGCGTCAACCACGCATAAATCATATGGGCTAAAGTGGCATGTTGGACACCAACCGTAACGAATTGATAGGCACCAGCTTCCTTATCTTCTGTGTCATTTACTTTAAGGACTTGGCGAATATCTTCCGAACCACCTGGAACTTCTATATAGTAGGGCAAGGGCACTACAAATGCCAAGAAAGTCACAATCAAGGCCGCAATGACATATAAGGGCCATCTAATCTTTTTTTTCATTTCTTATTTCCTCCAAAATACTATCAGGAACATAGCCGGCAATATCCTGACCAAACTTCAAAAGCTCTCTAACACCGGATGAACTGAGATAGAGATGTTCAGGTCGACTATGTAAATAAATGGTCTCTATATTAGGAGACAGCTGATGATTGTAGTAATCAAAACTGGCTTCATATTGCAAATCAGACGCATTCCTCAAACCACGCACTAGACAAGTAGCCCCCAGTCTTTTCGCGACATCGACCACCAATTCATCATGAGAAGACACGACTTTAACATTTCCCAAATGTTTCAAAGCCTTTTCTAACCCCCGTTTACGATTTTCGATAGGAAGAAATCCTTGTTTGTGGGGATTAAAAAAAATACCGACATAGAGCTTATCAAAGAGTCTGCTCGCCCGTTCAATGATATCCAGATGCCCATTTGTCATCGGATCAAATGAGCCTGTGAATAAGCCAATCTTATCTGACATAGACTGTCACCTTACTAATTCCATACATTTTTTCCTTCCAGATGCCAAGACAGGCAATTTCTTCTGGAAGTTCAACGGCCTTATCCGTCTCACACACGACCATGACATCTTCAGAAAAAAGCTCCCTCTCAGCCATTTTTTCAATATCTGCTACGATTTGTTCCTTGGCATACGGAGGGTCTAAGAAAACGAGGGCAAATTCCCCAGAGATCTGTTCCAACGCCCTCTCTGCATCCATCTTGAGGAGTTGAAATTTTCCAACTTCCTTGGTCATCTGAATATTTTCAGCCACGATAGCCTGAGCCTTACGGTCTCGCTCCACCAAAACAGCGCTGGACATGCCACGCGATACTGCCTCGATAGATAAACCACCACTACCTGCATACAGGTCCAAGACTCGTCCCCCTTCAAAGTAGGGACCAATCATGTTAAAAATGGCTCCCCTAACCTTATCCGAAGTAGGTCTTGTCGTCTTTCCTTCTAGTGTCTTGAGGGGACGTCCCCCATAGATTCCTGATACGATTTTCATACCGTTTATTATACCAAATTATGGGCGAAAAGAGAAAGAAAACCGAACCTTGCGGTTCGATTCTCTACAAAATATTTTCGTAAGTATCGCGGACTTCTTGAGGCCAAACACTTGTTTGCACTTCTCCGATGTGTTTCTTGCGAAGTAGGAACATGGCCATCCGAGATTGTCCAATTCCTCCACCGATTGTCAATGGGAATAGGCCATTCAACAAAGCCTTGTGCCATTCCAATTCCAAGCGGTCTTCATCACCGGTGATTTCTACCTGACGGCGAAGGGTTTCTTCATCTACACGAATCCCCATAGAAGACAACTCAAAGGCTCCACCTAAAGACTCATTCCAAACAAGAATATCGCCATTTAGACCCTTGTAGCCATTTTCAGACTCGCTTGTCCAATCATCATAGTCTGGTGCACGCCCATCGTGCGGTTTACCGTCTGGTAATTCACCACCGATACCAATCAAGAAGACTGCTCCAAATTCTTTACAAATAGCATTTTCACGTTCTTTCGGTGTCAAGTCTGGGTAGCGTTCTACCAACTCTTCTGTGTGGATAAAAGTGATTTGTTTTGGCAAGATAGACTCGATGTCATAGCGAGCTTCAACAGCTAGTTCTGTCAAACGAATGGCCTTGTAAATCTTCTCAACTGTTTCTTTTAGATAAGCGATGTTCCGTTTACCATTTGGGATAACTTTCTCCCAGTCCCACTGGTCAACATAAACAGAGTGGGTTGCATCCAGCGAGTCTTCGTCTGGACGAAGGGCTTTCATGTGGACGAAAAGACCTTCACCCTCACCGAAACCAAAGCGAGCTAGAGTATGGCGTTTCCATTTAGCAAGTGAATGCACCACTTCATAAGTAGCATCAGGGATTTGGAGAACCTTGACCGATACGGCATTCTCAACACCTGATAAGTTGTCCTGCATCCCGTCACCGACCCTACTCAAGATAGGACCTTGAACTTCGACAACTTCTAGCTTGTCTTTCAAATACTGAGTAAAAGTGTTTTTGACAAAGGAAATTTCTTCTTGTTGGTGGATAAAACTTTTCTTCATAAACTACTCCTCAAAAAATTAATTAAAAGCATTATACACCTATTTCCAAGAAAAGAAAAGAGAAATTTTAAAAAAAAATCAGTGTCATTCAAAACACTGATTTCATAGACCTTTAGTCATTACGACCAAAGATACGTAAAATACTTAGGAAAAGATTAATAAAATCAAGATAAATACTGAGAGCCATTGACACAACCCAACCTGTCGCTACACGACCTTGTGATTGCTCATAAGCAAGGCGAATCCTTTGGTTGTCCCAAGCAATCAGCCCAGAGAAGACCAAAACCATGGCTACGCTAATCATATAATCAAAGAAACCACTAGCCAAAAAAATATTGACTACCATGGCAATCAGTAAACCGATAAGAGCCGCCATCATAGCCCGACCAAGGCCACTCAAATCTTTCTTAGTGAACATGCCAACTGCCGCCATGACAAAGAAGAGAAGGGCGCTAGACACAAAGGCGGATACAACTGTACCCGGAGTATAGAAGGCCACCACAAAACTAAGGGTAAAGCCGTTTAAAACAGAGTAAAGTAAAAATACTGGAAGAGCCGCTGGACTATTCTTTAAGGCCATGTTACTAGCAACAAAAACCAAGGCCAACTCCGCAAAGGTTGCAATGGTCAACCAGAGACGCCCCTGCATCAAAAAGTAAACCAACTGAGATTGAAAGACCGTCAACATAAGGCCTGATACCAAAGCAGATAGTCCGATCCCCAGACCAACAAAGGCATAGACTTTAGCGTAAAATTGATTGAGACCTGCGCGGTCATGAATAATAGTGTGATTCATCTTTTCTCCTTTTCTATGAACATCTTTCCTTGATTATAACAAAGAAAGTTAAAATTAGCTTAAATGGAAAATTAAAATACCTGCTGCAACGGCAACATTCAGACTCTCAGCCTGCCCCTTCATGCTAATATGGACCAATTGATCTGCACTTTCAGCCATGAGGGGACTAATTCCTTGCCCCTCATTTCCCATGACTAGTACAAAATTTTCTATAGGAGGCAGTTCTCTGTAATCAACAGAATCTTTAGATAAGGTTGTTGCCAGCACTGGGATACCTGCCTTTTTAGCTTCCTCGAGAAGCCTTTGACTAGACATTCGATAAATGGGCAGATGAAAATGACTGCCTTGCATGGAACGTAAGGTCTTGAGACTGTAGATGTCTGCCGACTTATCTGAAACAATCACTCCAGTAAAACCTGCTGCATCTGCAGTCCGAATGATGGTTCCCACATTACCAGGATCTTGCACATCTTCCAAAAACAAGAATTTACCCTGACTAAAGTCAGCTTCTCCTACTTCTTCTTTTTGAACCACCGCAACAATTCCCTGCGGAGTCTGAGAATCCGCTAAATCTAGCAAAATATCCTCTGACACCCAGACAGTTTGCGGAAACGAGGCTAACTGATCTCGGTAATTTTCTAGGGCAAAGATTTTCTCAATCGTCACTCCAGCTTGAACAGCTTCTTCAAACAAGTGCCAGCCTTCAATCAAATAAGCAGACTTGCGGTATTTTTTTTGGTGTAATTTCTTGGCATTTTTTACCACGGAATTGGCTTTTGAGGTTATAATAGTCATAGAAATATTATAACACAATCAAAGGGGTTTGGTATGCAAAAGGTTAGAATGATTGCCCAAGGTAGGGTACAGGGAGTCGGCTTTCGTTGGGGTGTTTACAGCCTAGCACTTGAAATCGGTGGCATCACAGGCCGAGTATGGAATAACGACGATGGCACAGTGGAAATCTTAGCCCAAGCAGACTCATCCTCTACCATGGCGAAATTTATCCAAGAAATCCGCAAAGGACCCACACCTTTTTCAAAAGTCAGCTACTTAGATGTCAAACTGAGCAACTTTCCTCCCTATCCTGACTTCAAAATCGCAAATTAGGTCTCTAGAACTATTGTATATTTTGTAAAAAAACAGTAGAATAGAAAGGTATAATTTTTAAAGAAGGAATAAAAACAGTGAAATCTATTAAACGTTTTGCACTCTCGGCTATGGGAGTGGCTATGTTGCTTGTCTTGACTGGCTGTGTTAGCGTCGATAAAGCCACAGGAAAGCCAATAGGATTTATTTGGAATACTATCGGAGCGCCTATGGCTGAAGCTATCAAGTACTTCGCTACTGATCAAGGTCTAGGCTTTGGTGTCGCTATCATCATCGTAACCATTATCGTGCGCTTGATTATCTTGCCACTTGGTATCTACCAATCATGGAAGGCAACGCTTCACTCTGAAAAGATGAACGCCCTCAAGCACGTCCTTGAGCCACACCAAACACGTCTCAAGGAAGCGACTACTCAAGAAGAAAAACTCGAAGCCCAACAAGCTCTCTTTGCCGCTCAAAAAGAACACGGCATCAGCATGTTTGGTGGTGTAGGATGTTTCCCTATCCTCCTTCAAATGCCTTTCTTCTCTGCAATTTACTTTGCTGCCCAACATACTGAAGGTGTTGCTCAAGCAAGTTACCTAGGAATTCCTCTAGGCTCTCCAAGTATGATTTTAGCTGCCTGCGCTGGTGTCCTTTACTATCTTCAATCACTCCTTTCACTTCACGGAGTAGAAGATGAAACGCAAAGAGATCAAATCAAGAAAATGGCTTACGTGAGCCCAGTCATGATTGCCGGCTTCTCCCTCATTTCACCAGCCAGTGTCACACTTTACTGGGTTGTCGGTGGTTTCATGATGATTCTCCAACAGTTTATCGTCAACTATATCGTTCGTCCAAAACTTCGCAAAAAAGTCCGTGAAGAACTAGCCAAGAACCCACCAAAAGCACGTGCTTTCTCTACACCAAGTGGACGAAAAGACGTTACTCCTGAACAACCAACTGCTATCACAAGCAAGAAAAAACACAAAAATCGCAACGCTGGAAAACAACGTTCGAGATAAGAAGAAAAAGGCTTAGCTAGTTTGCTAAGTCTTTTTGCAAGTCATACTCTTCGAAAATCTCTTCAAACCACGTCAGCTTCGCCTTGCCGTATATATGTTACTGACTTCGTCAGCTCTATCTACAACCTCAAAGCAGTGCTTTGAGCAACCTGCGGCTAGCTTCATAGTTTGCTCTTTGATTTTCATTGAGTATCAAAAGCCCGATGTTTCCATCAGGCTTCTTTTTTATCCATGTACACGTTTCATATAGTCTTGGTAACTTTCGGTATCCATGAGTTTTTTAGCGTTCTTGACGCGATCTGCTGTTGGTGGTTTGACTCCTTCGAGGGAATAAGGAATTCCAAGTTCACGCCACTTGAACTCACCCATGGTGTGATAAGGTAGAATTTCAAACTTATCAACATTTTTAAGGGTCTTGACGAACTTACCAAGTTCAATCAAGTCATCATCTCTGTCTGTCAATCCCGGAACTAGCACGTGGCGAATCCAGACAGGTTTTCCAATATCTGATAGATACTGGGCACAAGCCAAGATATTTTTATTGGTTTGGCTAGTGACAATCTTGTGCTGTTCTTCGTTGATTTCCTTGATATCCAAGAGAACCAAGTCAGTGACAGCCATGAGTTTGTCAAACTTTTCAAGGTAACGTGGTTTATTACGGAAAGGCAGCGCACAGGTATCCAAGGTACAGTGGATTCCTTGTTCCTTAGCCTTGGTGAAGAGGGCAATCAGGAAATCAATCTGCAAGAGGGCTTCTCCTCCACTGACTGTAATACCGCCCTTATTTCCCCAGAAACCGCGGTAGCGCAAGGCCTCTGTCAAGACATCATCTACCGTCCGTTCACGTGACTTATTGGACTCCATAGCCCAAGTGTCTGGATTGTGGCAATACTGGCAACGCATGTGACAGCCCTGCAAAAAGACAATAAAGCGAATACCAGGGCCATCTACCGCCCCAAAACTTTCTGTCGAATGCACCATTCCTGTCACTTGTCCATAATCAATTGTTTCTTCAGACATATCGTTACCTTCCTTGAAAACGTTTTATAGTTTTATTATATCACGACTTGAAGGAAAAACAAGATTTTTGCCTATTTTTTAGAAAGCAATCTGTTTTTCAATTTCATTTTCAATGAATTATCATTTTATTCTTCAAAATCAAAGCCATACAAGGTTGCAAAGTAGTCCTCAGGGCGCTCTGCACGGCGGATTTGGCGGGCTTTACCTTCTTCGGTATAAAGGATTTCCGCAGAACGAAGTTTGGCGTTGTACTGGTAGCCCATTGAAAAACCGTGGGCACCTGTATCATGAATGACCAGCAAATCACCGATTTCTGTATGAGGCAGTTCGCGATTCACTGCAAATTTATCATTGTTTTCACAGAGTGAACCAACCACATCTACCACTTCAGCTGGTCCATCTGGATGGGTCACGTTAGTAATATGATGGTAAGCTCCGTACATAGCTGGACGCATGAGGTTGACTGCTGATGCATCCACACCTAGATAGGTACGGTAGGTTTTCTTCTTATGAGTGACTCTTGTAACCAAAGCACCGTGAGGGGCTAACATAAAACGACCTAATTCGGTAAAAATCTTGACCTGACCAAGACCTGCTGGCGTAAGGACCTCTTCATAAACCTTACGAACCCCCTCACCAATCAAGGCAATATCGTTCGGCTCTTGGTCTGGACGATAGTTGACACCAATACCGCCAGAAAGATTGATAAAGTCTAGCGAAATGCCCAACTTTTCCTTGATTTCAACAGCCAATTCAAAAAGCTGACGCGCCAACTCTGGATAATAGAGATGGGTCACGGTATTGGACGCTAGGAAGGAGTGAATCCCAAAAGTCTTGGCTCCTTTTTCCTTCAAGATGGCAAAAGCTTCAAAGAGCTGGTCCTTGGTCATACCAAACTTGGCTTCTCCAGGATTGTCCATAATGTCTGTCCCAAGTTCAAAAACGCCTCCAGGATTGTAACGACAAGAGATAATTTCTGGAATGCCTGCTGCACGCTCTAGATGTTCAATATCTTCAAAGGCATCCAAGTTAATGGTCGCACCCAATTCACGTGCATAGGCGTATTCCTTGTCTGGCGTGTTGTTTGAAGAGAACATAATCTCAGAACCAGGGAAATTCAGTTTATGACTCATTAAAAGCTCTACATAACTAGAGCAGTCCACACCGCAGCCTTCCTCTTGGAGGATTTTCAAGATAGCTGGTGTTGGAGTAGCCTTAACTGCAAAATATTCCTTAAAGCCCTTATTCCACGAAAAGGCTCGGTTGACAGCTCTTGCCTTCTCACGAATCCCCTTCTCATCATACAAGTGAAAGGGAGTTGGGAACTCGGCAACAATCGCTTCTAAGTCTTCTTTATTGATAAATGGTGTTTTCATAAACTTCCTTCTATTCTATTTGCAAAGAAAGGCTGGGACAATCGTTCCAACCTTTAGTTCTATCTCTTATTTATCTTCGTCAAAGATATTGCCAACCTCAACATCGATGGCTTGGTTCTTGACATCAATATTGGTTACCTTCAAGAGTGACTTGTAGTCAAACTGCTTTTCGCGTTCTTCTTGAGCATTATCCGCAAAGACGGCTACACCTGCTAATTCTGAATCAAACTCACGCAAGAGACTGATCATCCCGTTGACCGTTCCGCCACCTTTCAAGAAGTCATCCACAATCAAGACACGGCTTCCTGCCTTGAGACTGCGTTTTGAAAGGAACATTTTCTCAATACGGTCACCACTTGAACCTGATACATAGTTGACGCTAACCGTTGAACCTTCGGTAATTTTCAAGTCACGGCGCACAATGACAAAGGGAACATTGAGGACATTGGCAACTGCATTTGCAAGTGGAACACCCTTAGTCGCTACTGTCATAACCGCATCAATTTTTTGGTCCATAAAGCTCTTGGCAATAATGCGACCAATATTTTTCAAAATAGCTGGTGTGCTAAGCAAATCAGACAGGTAGATATAACCACCTGGCAAGATACGGTCACTTTCTGACAACTTGGCACGCAAGTCTTCAACCATTTCCTTAGCATCCTGATTCGAAATAGACGGTGTAAAGATCACACCTCCGCCAGCCCCAGTTACAGTCTGGATGTGACCAATTTCGATTTCCTCAAAGGCTCGTTTGATAATCACGATATCCTCTGAGATGGATGATTTAGCAGATTCATACTTTTCAGCAAAAGTATTGAGGCTAGTTAGTTTATAAGGATTATTAATCAAATAGTTGGAAATGACAACCATCCGATCACTTCTTCTTAATTTCATTTCTATTTCCTATTCTATTTTTATTCAAAAAATCAAAAAGCAAACTAGAAAGCTGGTCGCTGGTGGTTCAAAACACTGTTTTGAGGTTGTCGATAGAACTGACAAAGTCTGTAATATACCTACATATACGACAAGGCGATGTTACCCTAGTTTGAAGAGATTTTAGAAGAGTATTCATTTTTGTCTTTTACTTATTATACCATATTCACATAAAAAAACGAACATTCTTGTCCTAAAAAATGCTCATTTTTCTTAAATTATTAATCTAAATCTGGTTTATAGAAGGAACGATTGTCCATAGCGAAGATTTTATTGGTCATCTCTCCTTTATCCACCAAAGCCAGAGCTGTTGACATCATCATCATGCTGGCATCCAGATTGTCAATCATATGGATAATCTCTGCTTCCATAATGCGTGGACGGACTGGGCTTCCATACTCAAGCAAGCCGTGGTGACTAAGGATGACGTGACGAAGCAGAACGACTTCTTCCTTGGTATCATCAATGCCAAGTTCCATCACTGTCTTGGTAATTTCACTATCAATCAGAGCAATATGCCCAAGGAGATTGCCTCTGACCGTGTACTCGGTCTGGTCTGGTCCCGTCAACTCGATAACTTTGGCCAAGTCATGCAGCATAATCCCCGCATAGAGCAGGCTCTTATTGAGCTGAGGATAGACTTCGCTAATAGCATCTGCCAAACGCACCATGGTCGCCGTATGATAGGCCAAGCCCGTTTCAAAGGCATGATGGTTTGTCTTGGCAGCGGGATAGGAGTAAAATTCCTTATCATACTTGGTGTAGAGCTTTCGGACAATCCGTTGCCAAACAGGATTTTCAATTTTAAAAATCATTTGCGACATATAGTCGCGGATTTCCTTGACATCAACTGGTGACTTGACCTTGAAATCAGCTGGGTCATTTGGTTCGCCAGGTTGAGGCAAGCGTAGGGTGATTTGATTGACCTGTGGAGTGTTGTTATAAACTTCTCGGCGCCCTTTCATGTGGACAACCTTACCTGCGGTAAAGGCCTCAACGTTATGAGGTTGGGCATCCCAGAGTTTTCCTTCAATCTCGCCACTATCATCTTGGAAGGTAAAGGCTAGGTAGTTTTTCCCAGCTCGAGTTTGCCTCAGGTCAGCTGACTTGATTAGGTAAAAGCCTTCAAATAGCTCATCTTTTTTCATGTGACTAATCTTCATATTCTTCCTCATTTTCTTGGAAATGGAGTAGATCAAGCGCAGGCTCACCTTCTGATAACTCAATGTGACGGAGCGTCCGCTCGATAGCTGTGGTACGACGGTTTAATAATTCATCAATATTGCCAGAGGCATGTTGGAGGTGTTTTTGTGCCTTAACCAGAATGCCACCAAACTTGCCAAACTCGGTCTTGACATTAGCAAGGGTCTTGCTGATATGGTCGGCACTCTTCTGGATATTGAGAGTCTTGAAGCCAACTGATAGGGAATTGAGGAGGGCTGATAGGGTACTTGGACCTGCGACAATAATCTGCTCCTCCCGTCTCAAATCATCAAAGAAGACCGGATTGCGGACAATTTCCGAGTAGAGACCTTCTGTCGGAACAAATAAAACTCCAAAATTGGTCGTCCGAGGTGGTGCTATGTACTTGTTCTTGATATCCTTGGCAAAGCGCTTGACGCTTGCTAGGAGTGACTTACGACAACGTTCGATTTCGTCCTTATCACCCACTTCATAGGCTTCTTCTAAGCGGTAATAATCCGCCAGTGGAAACTTGGAGTCAATCGGCAAATAGACATATTCCTGGTCACCCTGTCCAGGCAACTTGATGGCATACTCCACTCTTTCGCTAGAGTTTTCAACCGTTGCAAATTCTCGTTCGTACTGGGCTGGTGTCATGATGTCTTCAATGATTTGCCCCAGTTGCAATTCGCCCAGAATTCCTCGCGTCTTGGTTCCAGAGAGAACCTTGTTGAGAGCACCGACATCACGCGCAACTGTCTGCATTTCTCCCAGACCACGATTGACCGACTCCAGTTGTTTGGAAACTGTCTCAAAGGAAGCCTGTAAACGTGTCTGCAAGGTCTTTTCTAGTTTTTCCTCGACCGTCTGACGCATTTGTTCCAAGCGTTGCTCATTTGATTCCTGCAGGGCTTGGAGGCGTTGGTCAGTCTTATCTCTAGTTTGGAGGAGATTATCTGTCATTTCTTGACGGACCTGAGTCAGACCTTGGTGCAATTCGATTCTCACTTCTTGCAGGCGATCGCTGACAGCCACTTCTAAATCTTTTTGATCCAGCTGGCTGGCTTGTCTGGCTTGTTCAAAGCGATAATCTAACTGGTCTGACAGATGATCTGCCTGATCCTCCAAGCTCTTGCTTAAACGTTTTTCCTGCTTATCCTGCCTTTGCCAAATGAGAAAAAGTCCAGCTAGGTTGGCAATTAATAATAGAACAAGTAAACTTTCCATCCTACCTCCTATCCTTGCTATGCAAGACAACCACATAGCCATCTGGGCAAGTCACCGACACTTCCCTATCTATATATTCGTTAGAAGCGTACACTTTTTTAAAGAAAAAATTTTCCTCTGTCAACTCATACTTGGCACCAAGAATGGTCAGCTGGCTATCCCGAACTGGCATAAAAGCTAGATAATCGTAATCCGAACGTGGTTCAAGCTGACTGGTCCCTTCTGGACAATAGGCAATCAAATTTTGCCCATCCTCAATTGCTATCTGGCGCATAAAGGGTGCCAACTTGGGATTGCTAGGCAGAAAGACATTGGCCAACATATGGTCAATACGGCCACCAAGAGCACCGAAAACAGTGACCTGAGCCTGAGGATTTTGCTCAAAGATGGTTAAGAGAGCCAATTCCAAATCTGTATCATCTTTTTCCGGTTGGGCTTGGACAAAATGCTGAGCTCGTTTTTGAATCACCTGTCGCTCTTCTGCGGTTACAGAATCAAAATCTCCAACTGCTAGGGCGAGAGGAAGCCCTTCTTCCAAGACCCAGAGCGAGCCTCGATCCACACCGACAAAGCAATCAAAATCCGTCCGGTAGTGACCTCGGTCTCCGCCTGCAAAAACGGCAATCCTAGTCCAGTTGTTTTCTGAGAGTTTGTACTCGCTCATTGACATCTCCCTTAAAGACATAGGAACCTGCTACAAAAACAGTCGCACCAGCTTCTTTGGCTTGAGCAATAGTTTGGTCATCAATCCCGCCATCCACTTCGATTTCAAAATTCAAGCCTTTTTCATCACGAAGAGCAACCAACTCACGGACCTTATCCATGGTCTCTGGTAGAAAGGCTTGTCCACCAAAGCCTGGGTTAACCGTCATGACTAAGACTTGGTCAACTAGGTGAAGAACGTGCTTAATGGCTTCAACAGGCGTACCAGGATTGATAACAACCGAAGGTTTGACACCGAGCGAACGAATCTTTTGGAGAGCTCCGTGGATATGGGGCGTTGCTTCCACATGGATGCTAATGATATCTGCCCCTGCACGCGCAAAATCTTCTAAATGATGCTCAGGGTTTGACACCATCAAGTGGCAATCAAAGACCATCTTGCTATGAGGGCGAAGAGCTTCGACCACACCTGCACCAAAACTAATTTGTGGTACAAAGTGACCATCCATGATATCGATATGGGCATATTCTGCACCAGTTGCTTCTAGGCGTTTGATTTCACGTTCAAAGTTGGCATAATCTGCTGCCAGAATTGACGGAGCAATCTTGTATTGAGACATAGGTTTCTCCTTATTTTGGAATTTTTTTGCTGACTTTTTTATAGGTTTCTCTGCGATTTTCAATTTCACTGAGGAATTGTAGGTAGTTGTCAAAACGGAAGGACGCAATGACACCCTCTTCAACAGCTGGCTTAACCGCACAAGAAGGCTCATGAGTATGGGTACAGCTACGGAACTTACAGTCTCGACTGACACTAGCAAGCTCTGGAAAGGCCTGATTAAGGTCTTCAGCCGTTGACACTTCATAATCCAGTGATGAAAAACCTGGTGTGTCCGCAATCTTACCCCCATTGAGGTTGTAAAAACTAACAGCTCGAGTGGTATGACGACCGCGACCTAGACTATCTGAGATTTCTCCTGTTTCAAGATTGAGGTCTGGTGCGATTTTATTGAGAAGGGTTGATTTCCCAACACCTGTCTGGCCCATAAAGACTGTAACCTTGCCTGTTAACAAAGGCAGGAGTCCTTCTTTACTGGTCACAAAGTCATAGCCGATGTCACCATAAGCCTGTTCATAAAAATCCAATTCTGATCTATCTTCCAGTAGGTCCATCTTGGAAATATAGACGATGGGATGGATGCCCTTGTGTTCCAAAAGAACTAAGAAACGATCCAACAAATTGCTGTTAAAATCAGGTTCCTTGACGGACATGATTACTACAGCTTGGTCAATATTGACAATGGGCGGACGGACCAGACTGTTTTTCCGTTCGTGAATCTTGAGAATATAGCCTTCTGAATTTTCCTCCGCAGAGAAATCTACCCAGTCCCCAACGTAGGGAGTATG
Organism: Streptococcus mitis; assembly: GCF_946190275.1. Taxonomy (GTDB): domain Bacteria; phylum Bacillota; class Bacilli; order Lactobacillales; family Streptococcaceae; genus Streptococcus; species Streptococcus mitis_DC. Next base: position 77,215 of record NZ_CAMHZQ010000007.1, read on the forward strand.
GCCTTTTTTACGGAAATTCCCACGCGCGCGTGTTTGATAGACCTGGCCATCACTCTCTACATAGTAGAAGCCTGCCAAGGCTTTAATGATTTGTCCCTGCATCTTAGAGTCCTTGCCCTTTAAGTGCATCTGCTAGGCTGGCAAACTCTTCCAAGCTGAGAGCTTCCCCACGCACACTTGGTGACAAGCCTGCTTGGTCCAAAGCCTTGGTCAGCTTGTCCTTGACTTCCTCAGTCTTGCCAAAGTAACCTGTCAGGTTATTCCACAAGGTCTTGCGGCGATGGGTAAAACTAGCCTTGGAAACCTTAAAGAAGAAGTTCTCATCTTCCACTGCTACAGCTGGCTCTGGACGACGCACCATTTTCAAAATGGCCGAATCCACATTTGGCGCTGGCACAAATACCGTACGAGGCACGATGAAGGCAACCTTGGCAGTCATGTAATACTGCACAGCGATTGACAAACTGCCATAAGCCTTGGTGTTAGGCTGGGCTGAAATGCGGTCCGCCACTTCTTTCTGCATCATAACGACAAACTCACTAAAAGGAATGCCACTTTCAATCAAGTGCATGAGAATAGGCGTTGTGATGTAGTAAGGCAAATTAGCCACTACCTTGATTGGCAGGTCAGGATTTTTAAAATTCTGGATATGCTGCGCCAAATCGACCTTGAGAATGTCCTCGTTAACCACTGTCACATTGTCAAAATCACGTAGGGTATCTGCCAAAATCGGTACCAAACGGTGGTCGATCTCAAAGGCCATAACTTCTGCTGCACACTCAGCCAAAAACTCCGTCAAGGCACCAATCCCTGGCCCGATTTCGATGACATTAACCTTGTCATCAATCTCAGCCGTATCCACGATTTTTTGAAGAATATTGGTATCCGTCAAGAAATTTTGCCCGAAGGACTTTTTAAAGGTAAAACCGTGACGCTCCAGCACTGCCTTGGTCACGCTGTAATCTGCAATTCTCATCTATTCTCTTTTCTATTATCTGTTACTACTATTGTAACACATTCCCCTTGTATTTTGGGGGTGAAAATCATACCAAAAAACTATCTTTCCTCATGAAGAAAGATAGTCTTGAAAATCTTTAAAGGGGGACTTAGCGCTTCTCTCGAAACATCCGTTCGAAAAAATCAGCTTCTTTATAACTTCGATTTTCAGGTAGGGTCAAATCTACATCCTCCTCCACGTCGTCCACTGTCAGTTCAACCGTTTGAGGTAAATTTTTCAAACGATAATGCTTTTGCCTTTGACCTTCAATGCTAGCAAAATCAAGCAAATAGCCATTCACTCGGATTTGAACCAAAAGGAGATGATTGGTCATATTTTCCATGATGAGAATATCTTCTAAACCACCTCTGGCACTAGGATAATCAGATACCCTGCGAATACGGATTTTTTCACACATGAGCAAGCTCCCTCATATCAATGATTTCATCGGCCTTATTCCAGACTAGGGGATTATGGGTCGCAATGATGATCATTCGATTTTCATCTTTCAAGCCCACCAAGAGATTCATAACCTCCTCTGAATTTTCAGGATCAAGAGCTGCTGTTGGTTCATCTGCCAAAATCAAGGGTGGATTTTTCAAAATAGTCTTCGCAAGGGCAACTCGTTGAGCTTCTCCCCCAGATAAAGTATAAATTTTTTGTTCCAAATCCAAATATCCTAGATTAACTTTTTCTAAAGCCTCCACTTGCCTTTCCAAACGTTCTACTTTTGAAATTTTTTGACCGACAAAGCCCAAATCCAAGTTCTCTTTGATTGATTGGTTTTCTAAGAGGCCAAAATTTTGAAAGAGATAGCCCATCTGGTCTCGAAAATACTCACGAGTGGGTATGGTTTTTAAATCTTTCCCCTGATAAAGAACCCTTCCTCCATCTATCTTTTCTAGCTTTCCTAAGATATTAAGCAAAGTCGTCTTTCCGCTCCCACTCTTCCCGATTAAGGCATAGACCTTGCCCTTCTCCAACTTGAGATTTAAACCAGAGAAAATCGCGCGGTCATTAAACTTCTTTTCCAATCCTTGAATATCAATCATCTTATTTTCCTTTCAATACTGCCATGCTACCAGCTTCTTCCTTTTTATCCTGCCTTACTAAAATCAACAGAGCGTTAAGCGTAAACAAAGCTACAACTAGAGCGCTAATCAAGCTATCTCCTGTCAAAACACTAGATAGGATTAGCCCAAGTAAGAGAACTCCTCCTTGCGCCAGTAAGTACTTGCCATGAAGCTCATAGATTGTCATACCAGAAAGACGTTTAATCATGATCTCCCGTCTAAACTGCTCAAAATAGAGAAGATTCATGGAATCAAATAACAAGATAGCCGTAGACAGGGTCAAAATAGTCCCAATAAGGAGAGAGTAGAACTCCATCCGTTTGTCATTTAGTACCTTGGCAAAAAACAGCTGGCTCTTTACCAAATAAGAGACCTTGTGATACAGACCTTGCTCTTTTAGAGCTGTGATGCTGTCTTGATATTGATCTAATTTCAAGGCACTATTAGCCGTAGTTCCCCATAACATCCCTGCAACAGGTCTTGTTCCAGTCGCTTGCGGCGTTAAAACTACAATAATCGGATCTTTTAGGTACTGGCGTGTCGTCTTGTACCCATCGTTATAGAGGAAGCGTTCCTGTCCTGTTTCTGTAAAAGCTAGCCTTACATGTGGGAGGTAGTGTTTCTGACTCGTCACTTCTACACTTTCAGATGAAAAGTTTTGCAGGTAATCTGTAAATAATTCTTGATAGTAGGCAGACTGCTCTCGCAAGCTCTCAGGCAAGATCAGCCCAAACTCTCCCTCAGACAAGTTTTGCATCTTGTCCATAAACTCTGAAGAAACGGTAATCTTTTCTTCTATCAGATAGCGCGGTGAGACATAGATAACATTCCCTGACGGTGTGTAGTCACTGAGACGATTGCCATCTAGGTCCACCTCTGCTCCATCTGAGAAATTGTCAACATTGCTCATGATATAAAAAGAGTCTGTATTGGCTAACCGTTCTTCAGTAAATGTCTGCCACTCACGATTATCCTTACGCATTCCTTCTTCATCGGCAAATGCACTAGACCAACCAAAGGATAGACGGTAACGGTCTGAGGACTGGATCCATTTATCGCTAGCCTTCTCCATCTCATGCATTTCACGGTAGTGGGGTAGGAGAGCAGTCGCACTCGAGCCGACCACCAGCACGGCCAAGAGTTGCCCCACCATCATCAATGTCATCATACGTTTGAGAGGGAGTTTCCCTTTCAAGAGATCCACCAGACTATTTTCCTGTAAACCAAGTAGATACACGACACTTAGTAAGGTAGAAATCCCTGCCAAGGTCAATCCATAAAGTAGAAGAGCAATGATGACAAGTTGCACCGTTGCCATAAACAAGGCACCTTGATACCAGAGAATCCCCAATCCCAAAAGACTGGATACCAGTACCGAGAAAATAAGTTGTCTCACATCTTCTAACACCGGTCTGAGAGCAACCCCAAACAAGCTCTCACCAGCTATTAAGCGAATCCCTGCTTGACGAAGGGACTTGATCCGATAAATCAGAGTCAAACTCATAAAGGTCAGCAGAAAAATAGCTAAACTCAGTAGCACCATAGGGGTGGCCGCCAATAATAAGACTATCGAAAATGGATCTTCTCCATTCGAAACAAAGCCTTGATAGCCAAGTTCTTGCAGGGTGTTCTGTAAGCTCACTCCATCCAAACTTCCTGACACAATCAAGTAAGACCCTAATAAATCACTCGTTTCTGCACTCTCCTTGGAGGAAATGGTCAGACCTTCTGGAAGCTCTCCCTGGCCATAAGTGGCATAGGTAAAGTGTGTTTCTCCAGCTTCATTTGGCTCAACAATCCGACGGGCGATGAGACTATTATGCTCTACCGCCAAGTGACTCAAAGCCTCTGTCACCTTTTCGCGACTAGCTACTGATTGATTTATCACCACTCCTGTCACATCAACAGAAGGATAGTTACCAAATAAAATCTCTTCTTGATGGTCAACGGAAGTTATCACCATATAAAGCGATACCAATACCATTGAAATCAAAATAAATAAACGTTTCATCATTTCCTCCAAAAAGTTACTTGGTCACTTAGTGAGAAGATGACCAAGTAAAGCTAAACAATAGGGCTATACCATTCTAAACATTATAGTAGAATGCAACTTTCTCTCCCCAAGAAGTACGAATCCATGCACGAGAAGTCCCTCCAGCACTAGCATATCCCTTATCAGATGAACCAGTTTTTCTACTAACAACTGTTGAGCTATGATATTCTGAAGAGTGATAGTAGTTTGAGTAAGCACCTCCGTCACCTGAACCATACGTCCAGACACCACCATCTGGATACTTAACCGCGGCCGATACTACTGCTACACTTCCACCTAATGTTGCTGCAATGCTCGCTACAAGGGCTAATTTTTTAACTGTTTGTTTCATATTGATACTCCTCTATTTTTGATTACAAGATTGTTGAGTTATTTGCTCCTCTTTCCATTATCAACGTTGATACTATTATATTACCAAATGATATTCTAAAATTATTTGTTTTTCTCTAAATTGTCAAAATAACACCCTGAAATGAACTTTTATAGTCATTATACTCCATCTTTATCACACTACCAAGGACATCAACGTCCTTAAAATAGAACCATTTCGTGTCATTTTTAGCTTATATATAAAAAAACAATCCCAAAGACGAACTTTAGAACTGTTTTGATACAAGAACAAGGACATTTTTGTCATTGTTTCACGATATTCATAAATATTTTTTTACATCCTCTTGCCATTCCTCTGTCAATTTCTTTACTAGAAATTCATCTCCAATTAGCTGCGCAAATGTTTTAGAAGACTGATAAAATGATTCAGCTAAACTAAAATCTCTTTTTTCTCTTAATGCTTGCTTCCACAAAAACATAAATACAAGAGGTTTCTTTTGATAATCTTGAGTTTTATCCATAATTTCTTGTAAACACGATAGATAATCATTAAAGCAATCAGTTACTCCTACCTTTTCAAGACAACACATTCCTGAAATAAGAGTATCTCTAATTATAAAGAAGTTTTCTAATTGAGTTACCTTCTTCTGTTCTAAAAGAAAGAACATTAGCTTTTCGATTTGATTCACAAATTTGGCAAGATCTTTTCTAATAAGCATTTGATAAAAAAACAAACGAATCAACAACATATCATTTATTGAATAAGCTTCTTTTTCTATAATCTGAGGCATATGTTCCTCAAGTATTAACTCTGCGTATTCAGGCCTTCTAGTTCTAGAAGTATCTAAACTCGCCTGCAATACTTCACATGCTAATTGTTCCTCTTTAGGAAGATTATCAAAGTATGTTTTATAAATCTCTTCCAAACACGCTTCTTTCTTATCGTATTCCTCTTCTTTACCATAGATTGGTTCACGTAAAATCTGGTATTTCAATTCTAAATAAGCAGAAGGAAGAGCTGAAAAATCCGGCATAAGGCTATAAGCTGGAACTCCTAACCGGCGAGCAATATAGTCTAACTTGGGCAAACTCGGTTGCGAAGCTCCACTTTCAATTCGCGACAGTTGACGAACTGTCAGTTCTTGCTCATCTCCACAAAAATCTGGACGACTAATTCCTTTTTCTATCCGAATCTCTTTAATTTTTTGACCAATTAACATCAGACGTCTCCTCTTCTACCTGCTTCGAAAAATACTGTGAAACTTAAAAAATTGTAACGGCTACATCTTCCCTACTCATAAGATTTCATAGCTTCTTCCACTTCTGCCAAGGTGACCCCAAACAACTCTAGGCGTTTGAGGAGTTGCTTGCCGTTGGAATAGCCAATTCGGAGAGCCTCTCCTAAATATTCTCTTCGCTTACGGCTATCTGCTCCTGCTAGAAAACCAAGGCGAATCAAGTCGCTACGGCTGATGTCAAACTGACTCTCATATTCAAATTGTTCCGTCACCTGAGCTAGAGCCGTTTTCAGGTCTTCATAGCTGGCATGCTCAATTCCCAGAGACCGTCCCTTGGTTTTGGACTTGGGAACAGCTTCATCTCGTTTGAGGAAGGCATGTTGAACTGTTGGAATAGCCGTCATGATCATGCGCCGAATCCGCTCCCCATTAAAATCCGGGTCTGTAAAGACAATGACTCCATGACGTTGGTGCAGGCGCTGAATCCGCTCTATATCCTTGTCATTGATGGCAGAACCTCGAGTCTCATAGGTCTCCACATCGAAATAACGCTTGAGATTGGCCGTATCATCGCGACCTTCAACCACGATGACTTGGGAAATTTTTTCTTTCATTACTTGTTGTCCAATCCAAAAATGCGCTCTGCATTTGCAGTCGTTGCCACCGCTAGCTCTTCTGTCGTCATGCCACGCAAATCCGCGATAAAATCTACTACATAGCGAGTATAGGCTGTTTTGTTTTCGCGACCACGTTTAGGAACAGGAGCCAAATAAGGCGCATCCGTTTCTACCAAAATCTTGTCCAAAGGAAGTTCTCTAGCCGCCTCTTGGATATCGGTTGCCTTCTTAAAAGTCACCACTCCTGAGAAGGAAATAGTCATACCAAGCGCGACAAACTTCTCTGCCCATTCAAGAGTTCCTGAGAAAGAATGCATGATACCACCTCGAGGACCAACGCCCTCGCTTTTGATAATCTCATAGGTATCTTCCAGCGCATCACGGGTATGGACAACAAAAGGCAAATCCAAGTCCTTAGATAACTGAATCTGACGGCGAAAAACCTGCTCCTGCACTTCCTTAGGCGCTGTCATCCAATGGTAGTCCAAACCAATCTCACCCAAGGCAACTACTTTGGGATGCTTGAGCTTGTCAAGCAAGTAGGCTTCAATCTCCTCTGTATAAGTACCAGCTTCTGTAGGATGCCAACCAATAGTTGCATAGAGTTGGTCATATTCATCCACCAACTCTAAAGCACGCTCAATCGTCGGTTTATCAAAACCAACAATATTCATCTGTGTCACACCCATCTCAGCAGCCAAAGCAATTTCTTCTGCCTCACGACCTGCAAATTCTTCTACATTCAAGTGTGTATGTGTATCAAAAATCATCTCTTCTAACCTCGTTTTCTATCTTCTATTATACCAAAAAAGAGGAGGGGCACCCAATTTTTCGGTTTCCCTCCTCTCTTTAATAGAGAGCTATTCTGCTATCTTTTCTATCCGATATTGCCCATCTTCTATTCCACAGTTAGAGACAGAAGAGACTGGTTATATTGATAGAATATCCCTTTTCAGCTAAAGTGTGTGATTATCTTGGGTTCTCGCTTTGCTCACCCATCACTAGGATTGATGATTTCTCAAAATCCCCCTTATAATCTCACTTTAAGTAGAGAATAGAATTTTCTAGCTGTCCTATTTTCTACGTCTAGCCTTTCTTCCTAGCAAAGCAAAACCACTGGTTGCCGCCACTAGACCAAGACTAGCAAGTGCTGCACTTGATGCTGAACCTGTGTTAGGTAATTGTTTTCTAGCAGGTGACTGGTAGGTAACATCTTGCATTGTTCCTGCAGTTGCTTGCGGTGCACTTGTTGCCTGAGGAGCAGCATTAGGAGCCACTGGTCTCTTAGGAACTGTAACCATGGCAATGGCTTGCACTCCAATCGTTTCTGCTTCCTTCACATCTTCCACAGTTTTCGCATTTTCAATCTCTTTGAGAGCTGCTTGTTTTTCTGCTTCCACTCTTGCTAAAAGTTCTGCTTTTTCTTTATCAGAAAGCGGTGAGCCTTTGATTTCATCCTGCTTGTCCTTGGCAGCTTTTTCAATGGCCTTTTTAGCTGATTCTTTTTCAGTAGCTAATTGCTTAGAAGCTTGTGATTGAGCTGGGTTTTGTGAACCTGTGTGAGCTTGTCCGTCTGCCTGGCTATCACCGCCTGCATTCGCATTAGCATCTGAGCTTCCAGTATTGCCCCCATTATCTCCACCTGGTGTAGTTTCTGGCTTATACTCTGGTGTAACTTCTTGAGTTACAGATTCACCTTTCGCAGATTGTTGAACTGTATCTTTCCCTAGAATCGTCACTACTGAACCATCTGGGAATGTGATTGTTGCTGTACCATCTCCAGCTACAGTGATTGTCGCTCCGTCTAATGCTGAACCATTTGCTTGTAAAATAGCAACCTTAACTTTTTCTTTTTCTTCATCTGTTAAATGAGTTATATCTTTTACATCTACTCTTTGAGCAGGCGCTTTAACCGTTGATTTTTCAGCAGTCGGTTTAGTGCTATCTTGTGCTTTTGGATCTTGTGCTACCAATTGATTTCCTGGAATTGTAATAGCTGAACCATCTTTAAAGACGATTGTCGCTGTGCCATCTCCAGCTACTTCAACTTTAACATCGCTTCCGAATCCATTTGCATCTACTATAGCTTTTTTAACAGCTTCTTTTTCTTCATCTGTTAATCTTGTAGCTTCTGCTACTTTTGTAGGGTTAGCTGGGATGATTACTTTTGTCTTCTCTGCGATTGTTGGTTGCTCTTGTGTTGAAGTTTCCTCTTTTTGAACTACTAGACTGGTTCCTGGAATTGTATTGACTGAACCATCTGAGTATGTCAATGTCGCTGTTCCGTCTTTAGATACCTTAACATCTGTAGCAGTCGGATTTGCTTGTTTCACTTTCGTAGCTACTGCAGCTTGTTCCTCAGGTGTTAAGCTATGAGCATTTCCAACTTCTGTAGTTGCTGGCACCACTGCTGGATTTTGCGCGGCTTGTGTTGAAGCTTCATTGTCAGTATCTTTGGCTACTACTAGACTGGTTCCTGGAATTGTGTTTACTGAACCATCTCCATATGTTAGCGTTGCTGTTCCATCTTTAGATACCTTAACATCTTTCGCCGCTGGATTTGCTTCTTTAACCTTAGCTGCTACAGTATCTTGCTCCGTCTGTGTCAAGTTGTGAGTATTTTCAACAGGTACAAAGTTTCCTGGAACTTGCGCTGGGTTCTTCTCTGCATCTGTCTGAACTTTTGGAGTTTCTTGTTTACTTCCTTTTTCAACAAGTTTATCCCCTGTTATTGTATCTACAGATTTATCTGGATAGGTAATGACTACTGTTCCATCAGGTCTTACTTCTACCGTAGTTCCTGCTGGGAAGTTGTTCGCTTCCTCAACCGCTTTTTTAACCGTAGCTTGTTCTGCAGGTGTTAACTTCGTAGTATTTCCTACTTGTGTTTTTCCTGGGATAACCGGCTCGGTTCTTGACGCGATTGTTCCTGTCTCTTTGTTAGCTGGTGCTACTAATTTATCTTTGGAAATCGTATCACTTGAACCATCTTTATATGTGATAACAGCTGTTCCATCTGGTTTTACTTCTACTGTTGTTCCATCTGGGAATGTGTTCGCACCTTCAATGTTTTGACGAACTTGTTCTCTTTCTTCATCTGAAAGTTTTGCTGGATTTCCCACTTCCACTTTGTTTTCAGGAACTTTCGGTTCGAATTTAGATGCAATAGAGCCATCTGGTTGAACTTCATTTATCTTATGAATACCAGCTTCTTTCGCCGCGTTGATTTCATCTTTAGATTGACCTTTGTTGATGTCTTCAATCGCTTTATCTTTGGCCTTATTGATTTCTTCGATAGCTTTTTGTTTCGCTTCGTCTGATAAATCTTTATTGTTCTTGATTTCGTTAATGCGTTTTTGAGCTTCTTCTAGTATCTCAGCTTTTGCTTTCGCTTTTTCTTCATCAAGGTTTGTTACATCTGGTTTCTTAACTTCTGCATCAGCTTTTGGATTATATTTTTCAATATTTTCTTTTGCTTGATCTGCAATTTGCTTAGCTGTTCCTGCTGATGATGCTTCGTCAATAGCTTTGTTAGCTTCATCTTTAGCTTTATTGATTGCTTCTTCAGCTTTTTGTTTTTGTTCAGCCGTTAAATCTTTATCTTTCTTGATTTCATCAAGTTTTTTCTTAGCAGCGTCTTCTACTTGTTTTTTAGCATCTTCTTTCGCCTTAGCAAGATCGTTATCTTTATCAGCTGTGCCTAAGGAATCAACTACTTCAACCGGTACTTTTACAGTTACTTTAGTACCATCAGCTAGGGTTACTTCCACTTCTGCTTCTTTAGTTCCCGTTTCTGTTGTAGTTGGTTTAGAAATAACTTTCGCTGTCACTCCATCAGCTAGTGCTAATTGTTTTAGGATTTCTTCGTCAGTTAAGTCTTTACCTTTTTCTACAGTTGCTTTGCCTGATACTAAAGCAGTTTGTAAGTCTAACCCTGGTTTGAAGACATTTGTTGATTGACCTTTAGCAGTTTGTACTACTACATCTTCTTTTGGTAGATTTCCTTTTGGTGTTTCAACATTTCCTTGACCATCAACCTTGACATCGTCCTTGTTTAAGCCTGGATTTGCTTCAACAATAGCTTTCTTAACATCTTCTTTTTCTTTGTCTGTTAAGTTATTCGAATCTTTAACTTCTACAGGTGTGACAGGTTTCTTCAAAGCTGGAGTGACTACATCTTTTGCTGGTAAATCACCTTTTGATGTTTCAACATTGCCTTGACCATCAACCTTAACATCATCCTTGTTTAAGCCTGGATTTGCAGCTACAACAGCATCCTTAACAGCATCTTTTTCTGCATCTGTTAAGTTTTTAGGATCTTTAACTTCTACAGGTGTAACAGGTTTCTTCAAGGCTGGAGTTACAACTTCTCCTGCTAGTAAATTACCTCTTGGCGTTTCAACATTTCCTTGACCATCAACCTTGACATCGTCCTTGTTTAAGCCTGGATTTGCAGCTACAACAGCATCCTTAACAGCGTCTTTTTCTGCATCTGATAAGTTATTGACATCTTTAACAGGGACAAGATTTGTCGGTTTTTTCAAGGCTGGTGTCACTACATCCTCTGCTGGTAAATTACCTTTTGGTGTTTCAACATTTCCTTGGTCATCGACTTTGATATCTTTATCTGTTAAACCTGGATTATTTTTAATAATCTCTTCTACAACTTTAGCTTTTTCTGTGTCTGTCAGTTTAGATGGATTAACAACTTCAACTGGTGTTGTTGGCTTCTTCAAGGTAGAAGTTACAACATCTTTTGCTGGCAAGTTACCTTGTGGTGTTGTGACATTTCCTTGATCATCGACTTTGACTTTATCCTCAGTTAAACCTGGATTTGCCTCTACAACAGCTTTCTTAACCGCTTCTTTTTCTTTAACTGTTAGGCTATTTGGATTTTCTACTTCAACAAGTTTATTTGGTTTATTTAAGACTGTCGTTACAACATCTTCTTTTGGTAGATTTCCTTTTGGAGTTGTTACACTGCCATCAGGATTTACTGTAACATCACCTTTGTTTAAGCCTGGATTTGCAGCTGCGACAGCATCCTTAATGTCTTCTTTTTCTTTATCTGTTAAAGCATTAGGATTTCCAACTACAACTGGTGTTGTTGGTCTCTTCAGGGCTGGAGTTACTACATCTTTTGCTAGTAATTTATCACCATTCTTAGTTGTTACATTACCTTTGTCATCGACTGTAATATCATCTTTGTTTAGACCAGGATTTGCGTCAGCCACAGCTTTCTTAACTGCTTCTTTTTCTTCATCTGTTAAATGATTTGGATCAGCTACTACGACTGGTGTCGCTGGTTTATTCAGAGCTTGAGTAACAACTTTTTCTGCTTCCAAGTATCCTTTAGGAGAAGCTACATTTCCTTGATCATCCACATAAACTTCAGATTCTTCTAGTTGAGGGTTAGTCGCCACAATCGCTTTTTTAACAGCTTCTTTCTCTTCATCTGTTAAATGATTGATATCTGTAACCTTAACCTTTTCTTTTGGTGGAGTTAACTTTCTCTTAGCTGTTTCTGTAATATCTTGTGGAGTATGAACAGCAGCAATTTCTTGTCTACCTTTTTCTGTTGCCGATGCTATATCTTCTGGCGAAGTTGCATTATTGATGTTTTCTTCGTGTTTTGCTTTAAGGTCATCAACTTGTTTCTTCAATGCTTCTTTTTCTTTTTTAGATAATGCATTGTCTTCATCAATTTCAGCTTTTTCAGCATCTGCAGCTTTTGTTAGATCAGCTTTTGCTTTTTCCTTATCAGTTGCTTTTCTTACAGGTACTTCGATTTCATCTTTTGATCCGTCACCATAAGTAACTGCTACTACAACTACTTTCTTACCTACATTTGCTCCTGTTCCTTCCACAATTGCTCCGTCATTTTTGACTTGTTTGTCTGTCGGTTGTGGTTGTCCTTCTGGTACTACTACAGCGTCTGTAATTGCTTTTTTATCTGCTTCCGCTACTTTTTTATCTGTAGCTGGATCGACACTTACTGGTACTTCTCCTGCTGTAACTGTTGGAGTTGATTTATCCGCATCTGTTTGGTGCACTTCATCGATTGCTTTCTTACCGTCTTCTGTTGCTTTCGCTACTTCGTCAGTTGTTCCAGTTTTATCGATGTTTTCTTCTTGAGCTTTCTTAACCTTATCTACTTCTGCTTTCTTATCTGCTTTTTGTTGATCTGTTAAGTTTTTATC